>JAVKCY010000092.1:0-12630 GCA_040223265.1 Parvibaculum sp.
TACAAAGCGGAAAAGTCGCTGACCCCGGAACACAAAAAGCATGCCGCAAGACCCAGAGCGATTCATGAAAAGTCCAGGAGATAGCGCGGTTGGGGTACCACAGCGAGGGTCGAGTAGCCACCGGCAACCTGAATGCCGAGATTGGCTGGCTTGTTGCAGAGGTTTTCTTCACCACGACGGCAGGTGGGGCAGTCGCCACAGCCGATCCATGGATAGGCAACGCGCTTGTCACCGACGGAAACGCCTTCAACGTCTGGCCCGACGGCCACAACTTCGCCTTCGATCTCATGACCAAGCGTGAAGGGGAGTTTGCGGCCACGGCTCACATCCAGCTTGTTGCCGCCGCCAAGGTCGAAATGCCCATCGTGCAGGTGAACGTCCGAATGGCAGACACCGCAATGGCTGACTTTGAGCAGAACCTGCGTTCCCTCCAGGACGGGGAGATCGCTTTGGATTTCCTGCAAAGGCGCTCCATATTCGACAATGGCCTGTGATTTCATGACGCAAATTCCTCTGTTGGCTGCAATTTTTTGCTGATCTTGTTGGGGCGCAATGTGGCACGGGGAGCGCTTGGGCTCAACTCCGTTTCAGCACGACATAGGCGCGTGCCAGTGCACCAAATTCCGCGATCGACAGGCGCTCTGCGCGAAGAGACGGGTCGATCCCCGCCATTTCGCACAGAGCGAGAGGATCGACACCGAGCCCTTTTAGGCTCGCGCGAACCATTTTACGCCGTTGGCCAAAGGCCGCCTTCACCACGGCCTGAAGGGCCTCCTTGTCGGCGTCCACCAGGGGCGCCGCCCTCGGCTCAAGGTGAACCACTGAGGACGTGACTTTGGGGGGAGGGGTAAAGGCACGCCGATCAATATCGAAGGCCTTGACCGCCGTCGCCCGCCATTGTGCGAGGATGGCAAGCCGCCCGTAAACCTTCCCACCGGGTTGTGCCACAATGCGTTCAGCCACTTCTTTCTGGAACATCAGCGTCAGGCTTTTGTACCAGGCAGGCCAGGGTTCCGTCTCCAGCCATCCGGTGAGAAGAGGCGTGGCGATATTGTAGGGAAGGTTGGCAACAATCCGCACAGGGCCGTCCACCAGGGAGCGGTGGTCAAGCTCAAGCGCATCGCCTTCGATGACGGTCAGGCGCCCGGGATAGGCGGCCGCTACGTCCGCAAGCGCAGCAAGGCACCGCTGATCCCGTTCGATTGCCACAACTTTCCTCGCACCATTGGCAAGAAGCGCGCGTGTGAGCCCGCCGGGCCCGGGCCCGATTTCCAGAACCGTGACATCATCAAGCGATCCGGCGCGCCGGGCGATCCGTCCGGTTAGATTGAGATCGAGCAGGAAGTTCTGCCCGAGCGATTTTTTTGCGTTGAGCTCATAGGTCTCAATAACCTCCCGCAAGGGAGGAAGCCCATCAATGTCACTCATGTCGCCGCCAAGTTTCTAGTGCGGTTTTTGGCGATAAGGTCCGCCTGCTTGAGAGCGGCAATAAAGCTCGCAGGGTTCGCCATACCCGTTCCGGCAATATCGAGCGCTGTGCCGTGATCCGGCGACGTACGCACAATGGGAAGTCCAAGGGTGGTATTGACCCCATTATCAAAATCAATGGTTTTGAGCGGGATGAGGGCCTGGTCATGATACATGCACAAGACCGCGTCATATCGTGTTCTAGCCTCGGCATGAAACAGCGTATCGGCGGGGTAAGGGCCTTTGGCGTCAATGACTTGGTCACGGAGAATGTCAACCGCCGGAGCAATAATATCCAGCTCCTCCCGCCCAAGTGCACCACCTTCGCCACCATGCGGATTGAGAGCCGCAACGCCAATCCTCGGCGAAGCAATGCCGAAATCTTGGGTGAGCGATGCCGCGAGTATCTGCCCAAGCGACACAATCGTGTCCCGGTTGAGTTTTACTGCAACAGCAGAGACGGGAATGTGGATTGTCACTGGAACCACCCGCAAGCCCGGGCAGGACAGCATCATGACCGGTGTTCTGCCTGTCACCTCAGCCAGATATTCCGTGTGTCCGGGATGCGCGAAGCCTGCTCCATAAAGTGTCTTCTTGTGTATAGGGTTGGTGACGACGCCGGAAACCTGGCCTGATATGGCCATCGCAACGGCCTTTTCCAGCGACCGCAGCACAGCAGGTGCGTTTCGGGCATCCAGTTTGCCGGGTATGGCACTCTGTTGAAGATTGCAGGGGAGCACGGGTAGCGCCTTCTCGAAATATTTTGGAGCTTCCTGTGGTTCAGAAATCTCGACGATCGGCACATCAAGAGCGAGCATCTTAGACAGACGCGCGAGCCGATCTGGGTCATCCAGAAGGAAAAAGCACGGCAATTTTACAAGTGTTCTCTGGACCCATGCGGCAAGCGCAATGTCGCCACCAATGCCGGCAGGGTCGCCCATAGTCACCGCGTAAATGCGTTCGGACGGCATTGATCACTCCTGGTCGGCAATGGTGTTTCCTATCGGAGAACATCATAAAGGGCAGAAATTTCCGCTTATCGCATCTCGATGACAGCATCACGGCGCAGGTCGCGCAGGTGACGCCGGGCCATCATTGAAACACCCTGGTTGAAAAGGTTGTTCTCGATCGAAGCTTCATTCGGCTGATTTCCAAGGTCGTCTTTACGATCACAAATTACAATCGCCTCAATCCCGCGCTGGGTCCGCCCGGCGGGAATAAATGTGCCTGCCTCATGCTTCAAAAGCTCCGTGCGCATGGGATCCCTGATTTGCGCCGCGGTCACCGTCGAGGGGGCTGATGCCTCCGCACCAGGAATTTTTGCGACCTGATCAGGCAAGCCAGCACAGGTTTTGAATTGTTGGCGCAGTTGATCGGCTTGTTGCGCACGCGCTTGCGCTTGCGCCTGGGAGGCTTCAGGTGAAAGTGCAAGAATCACTTGGATGATGGTTAGTTGCGTATTCAGCGGGTTTGGTCCCAAGCCTTCACGTTTGGACCTGAGCTGCATAACGTAAAAACCATTATGCGTGCGGATTGGATCGGATACGGTGCCAACGGATATGGCGGACACCACGCTTGCTATTTCAGAAGGCAGCTGCCGCTCAGATACCCAACCGATATCACCGCCATTGGCGGCGGAAGCTGCCTGGCTGAACTGCTGCGCCACCGCCGAGAAAGGCGCACCCGCGCGCATCTGCTCGACAAGTCGTTGTGCCCCGACACTCATTTCACGTTCTTGCGCAGGATTGTCAAATCCCAGGTAAAGCTCCGAGAGTTGATATTGAACCTGCTCGGCATCCTGCGATATGCGGTGCATCACCTCCGTAACTTCATCCTTCCCTACTTCAACGAGGGGAGCAAAGCGAGCGCTGATAACTTTGTTCCAGGCCGTATCCGCAAGAATCTGCGTGTAGAGGGCAGTTTCGTTGACGCCATTGCTCGCCAAATACTCAAGAATTTGATCCTTGGTCATGCCTGCGCGCTGCGAAATAGCATCGACAGCTGCATCGAGCTCTTCCTGTTCAACTTTAATCTCCAGACGTTGCGCCTCTTGCAATTGGAGCTTTTCGTCAATCAGAGAGCGCAATACCTGTTCACGGATACGCTCCACATTTTCAGGCGTTGCTTGGATGCCAGAGGTTGCCATTACAAGCTGAACCCGCTGGTCGAGATCGTAGCGGGAAATGATCGCGTCATTCACGATCGCTGCGATGCCTTGAACATCATTCGCGGCATAACCCTGAGTTGGCACCATGAAGCCGATGAGGAATACTGAGCCCAAAATTCTCAACCGCTTCTGGAGTGACGCGCCAAGGTTTGGGCAAAGACCGTGAATTCTGGATGTATTTGATGCAAGCGTGGTCAGGGTGGGCCTCATGATCCGGCATAATGCCTGATTTTTCAGTGAATACAGGCAGTTAGAATACTCGTTTCGAGGCGTTGTTCAACCGACGCCTGCCAAATAGTAAGAATACCGGTAACGCCTGAATCCGGCAATTTTGCGACATTCTATTCGGCTGGGTTTAGGGCGGAGGTAAATTGCGTACCGCCGAGGTTTTTAAGAACAATCGTGAACATGATTGAGTTCTCCGGCTCAATATCCCGATCCCGCGTGAAGTTCTGATTGAAGGCAAGACCGGCTGTTAAGCATTCATCTTGATAGGTGAGCCCGATATAGTTCTGAACCGTCACGCCACGCTGAAGATCATGCCGCGTGTAGGCGTTGGCTGACCAGAACTCGGTGAGCCTATAGGAAAGGCTGCCTTGAATTTCTTCTCGTGCGCTCTTGGTGGCAGAAAAGCTTTCATCCAGATAGGCATATCCAAGGAGTGCTGTGAGGTCCCAAAGCGTGGCGTAGGCGTCGACTTCGTTACGCCGAAAAGTGAACTCGTCCTTATCAACGCGAAACCGCTGTTCCAGCGTAAAGCTTTCCGATGGCGTTAAGACAATTCGGCCCACATAGTCAGACTCTTGGTCGCGAAGACCGGAATTGGCTCTGAATGTTGTGTTTTCCCTCAGGCGAAATGTCTGACCGAGCTCCAAGGTGGCGCTGCCACCTTCCTCGCCATGGACTGAAGTTCTGAACCCGGCATTCGCACGCGTGCCGCCTTCCCAACGGTCGAGGCCGGCAAATCGTGATTGGTCGAAAAGCGTCGTCGTATCAAATTCAAAACTGAGCGAATCTTCGTCTGGGATTTCGTCCCGTTGGCCAGTGTTGGGGGAATAGATGAGCTGGACAATCGGCTCAACAATCTGTCGCGTTGTGCCACCTGCGCGCACCAAAGGCCAACGCCACTCAGCTCCGACTGTTGGGAGGACCCGCCCAACCGTTGTTGGATCTGAAAGCGTGCCATTGGCAAGAGGCACATTGTCCGTGTGGTATATGTCGCCCCGAGTATTGGTGAAGAACGAATAGACCTCGCCAGTTGAGACAATTTTCTCCGCGCTCCAGCCGAGGTCGAGAGAAATGCGGCGAGAGTCCGCACCATCGTTCCGATTGAGTGCGAGAACGTTCACATCTGCCGTTGCCGTGCCGCCGACGACATCTTGTGGATACTCGTAATGATAATTCAGGAGCGGTGCGATAACGGGTGTGGTGCGCTCATTGTCAGTGCTCAGGAGACCCTGGAAATAAAACGACTCCGCCGAAAATTCATTACGCCCATCCTGTGCCCTCAAAAAGGCGGTCGTTGTTAAGTCCGTTTCATCCGAGAGATTAAAACGACGGAGGAATGTATCATCGGTAGTGAGTTCAGTGCTGAAACCCCACCGCCATTTGTCGTTGATGTTGAAATCTGCTTTTGAGAAAAGACTACCGCGAAAGTTTTCCTCGCCAGGGGTGCCTACTACGCTGTCCTGTGGCCAAATTGCAGCAACATCGAACTCCATGTGCCCGGCATTTAGCCTGTGTCGATATTCAATTTCATAGAGAATATTCTCTTTTGTCATGAATTTCGGCGCGATTGTTGCGTCAATGTTCTCGTCAATCACCCAGTAGTAGGGAACTTGAATAGAGGTCCCAAGGTCACTTGAGATGCCGACCGAAGGAGCGAGAAAACCCGACTGACGCTCAACCGTAGGGTCCGGGTGCGAGAAAAAGGGTATGTACGCAATCGGGATACCAAATAGTTCGAAGAAAGCGTCCTCATAAATGATCCGCTGCTCTTCTTGGTTGTGGATGACGCGAAAGGCTTTGATCTGCCAGAGAGGTGTTGCCTTCCCCTCTTCTTTACATACGTCGCACGGGCTATAGACGCCCTTATAAATGGTGGTGATGTTGCCATTTCGCCGTTGCGCTTCCGTCCCTGCAAGGCGGGACTGATCAATCATCAGAACTTGCAATGTATCGACAACACCTGCGCGAAGTTCATCCCTAAGTTCAACATTGTCCGAAAATATGACTTCGCCAGTCGGCTCCACGAGCACGACATTGCCTGACGCGAGCACGACACCGGTCTCTTCATAGTAAACCATCTTGTTCGCGGTCATCACTCTCTGAGAGAACGCAACTTCGACATTGCCGATGGCTGTTACCGTTTTTGTTGCCTGATCATAGGTGAGCTCATCGGCTTGCATAAGAACTTGATCTGCAGGTCGCGGTTCTTCGGCATGTGCTGGTGCGGGAAGAATGAGCGATGTGCCGACGGCTCCAAATAGAATGGAAAGCGCCGTCTGCGCGGCAGTCAAAAACTGACTCCTCGACGTACCTGCCATTTAAGTCCCCCAAACCACTAGTTGGATCGCGCAGCTAACGCCGATCCGTAAAACAGCCTCGTGTATTCCGCTCGATTAGCTTCACAGCCGAAATAACACATCGTCCTGTCTATCAGCCATCTTCCAAATGGAAAAGGGCAGAAAGTCCAAGCAACATTGCGATGAGCGCAGGCGCCCAAGCCGCGAGGGTCGGTGGAAGTATGCCCGAATTTCCAAGTGCCAGGGAGAGACGTGTAAGGAAAAACAGCATAAAACCCGCAAAAATTGCGGCCACGACCAGCTGCCCGACGCCGCCGAGACGAGAGATTCGCATCGAAAACGTCGCTGCGATCAGAACCATCGTGCAGAAGAGGACTGGATTTGCCAGCAACGAATAGAAGTGAATTCGGTGATTCCTCGCAGAGAACCCGGCTTCTTCCGCGACCTGAATAAATTCAGGCAGTTTCCAGAATGATATCGTCTCGGGCCGGTTGAAGCTCTCCTGAACGCGCTCAGGCTGGAGTTCGGTAGGAATGGAATAGGTTTTCTGGAAACTTGGATGGCCTTCGTCTGTTGAAATCCATGCGTCTGTGAGTTGCCATGCGCCAGGCACAAGAACGGCAGATTGTGCGTCAATGCGGCGCGTAAACTCATTGTCGAGCGAATACTGGAAAATGATGACGTCGAGCAGGTGGATATTTTCCAATGAATTCCCGCGAAGAGCATGCACAACCGACTGCCCCTCGTCTGTCGATTCCCGGAGCCAGAATCCCGTTTGCTGCACGGACAAAAGACTGGCGCGCCCCTTGATGTATTGTGTTTCCATATGCTCATAGCGCCCGATGAGCGTCGCGGCAATCGGATTGTAGATCGTGATGGCGACGACACCGATAAAAAATGAGACAACAATGGCAGGCATAAGGAATTGCCAGACTGAAACGCCGGCTGCCCGGGCGACAACGAGTTCCTGATTTCTGTTGAGCTTCAGCAAAGAAGCCATCCCACCAATCAGAACGGCGAAAGGCATCACCTCTGATCCGAGCGTTGGCAAGCGCAACAGGGTCATGGCGAGACCTAACCCAACTCCGCCATGTTCTTTGTTGGAAAGCCGTCTCATGATCTCAACAAAATCGGCAAGAAAAATGATCGTTAGACAGACAAGGAATGCCAAACTAACAGCCATCAAAAATTGTCGTGCGAAATAGCCGGTGAATGTCCAGGAAATATGCATGTCCTAAAACTCCTTCACACGGCTCGGAACCACTGCGCGGATGCGGTGCCACACGGATGCGACCATGACGTCAAATCGCGCACCATTAATGACGGCTGCGGCGAGGCCGCACACGGCGAGGGGAAAGAGGTACATCAAGATGGCAGCCGACGGATATGAGATGGTGATATTAAAGAGCATAAGCGAAACCATTCTGGCACCGAGCGCGAGGATGCCGGAAATTGTCAGGCGCAGGGCATAGCCGCGACGATTGAATTCTGCCGCAATCAAACTGGCTACTGCGACAAACACGAACATAAACGGATAGAGAATGCCTGCGAGCCTGTCATGTGCCTCAGCAAGCAATCGTGGGCGGTAGTTGGCGGCATAAACGTCGTCCGGTTCGGGCCAAAGCAAGTCATTCAGGTACCGCTCCCGTCCTTCATAATACTTGTCTTCCGGTCCCGAGGCGAATTGGGACAAATCATAAGTGTATTTATCAAAATAGAGCAGGCTGATGGCGGACTCGCCGTCAGTTTTGTTCGCGCGTTGTATATTTCCGTTGAACATGACCAAGCGTGGGCCGCTGTTGGCAAAGACCAAAGTGCCCGTCTCAGCCATGTAGGTAACGGGTTCGAGAGGAATACGGTTGTCATGCACCAGAATGCCCTCAATGGTGCCATCAGAATTCCGGGAGCGCACATAGACGGTGAGACCTGAAATAGGGTTGTTGAACGCCCCTTCCTGGATCACAGCACTCGCAAAGTCAGCGCGAATTTCATAAAGCCGTTGTTTCACCTCGCGAAGACCCGCGGGGGACACAAACAGATTGATGATCAGCATAAGAAAACTCACAAAACTGGTGAGAATGATAAAGGGCTTGGCGACATGCCACCGGCTGATCCCGGCGGCAAACATCACCACCAGTTCGCTGTCAGAAAAGAGACGATGAAGGGCATAGATCACGCCGATGAAAAGCGCGATCGGCAGGATGAGCGAAAGGACGCTCGGAACAGAAAGCAGGGTCAGAAGGAAATAGGTCCCGGCCGATTGGCCCTGGCCAATAATCACGTCCAGCAAGCGAAGCGCTTGGGTGAGCCAGATGATGCCGGTGAGTGCGAGTGTTGTGAGCAACACCGGACCGGCAGCCTGAACGAGAATATAGCGGATGATGCCGCTGACCATGTGCGTCTAACCTTTCATTGGTCTACACAACCAAAATCATCAAATTTTTCTGCAGTGCCCTAGGCCTCATTACAAGACTAGGATAGCTTGCATCCAAAGAACGAATGGTTAATCCATCTTAACCTTGGGAGGAAGGGGCGAAAACCCGCCTTTCCGACCAAAAACGAGAGAACATCGAGGAATGCTGCCCATGAACGTGAGTTTCGCTGACATTACCCTTCCAAAAACAGGTGCTTTGGCGCTTTTTGTGCTGGAGGGCAAGCCTTTGTCTGCCATGGCGGCAGAGGTGGACAAGAAAACCGGAGGGGCGCTCAAGCGGGCAATGAAGGCGGGCGACTTCAAGGGGGCCAAGGGCAAGATCATCGATATTCTCACCCCGAAGGGTGTCACGGCAGATCGCATACTGCTGGTGGGTTTGGGTAAGCCAGCTGATTTGACCGTGAACGTGTTTGAAACTTTGGGTGGCACCGTGACAGGGCATCTCGCCAAAACGCCGGACAAGGTGGCGACCGCCATTCTCGACCTCGAAAAAATGGGAAGCGTGTCCGCTGAGAATGCCACAGCTCACTTTGCTTTTGGTGCAATGCTCCGCGCCTACAAATTCGACAAATACCAAACGAAAAAGAAAAAGGATGCCGAAAAAATCCGGCTGACCAAGCTCACAGTCATGGGGTTGGAGACGGCGAAGTCCCGTCGCGCCTTTGGTCCCTTGTCAAAAATTGCGGAGGGCGTTTGCCTTGCGCGGGATCTCGTTAACGAACCAGCAAATGTGCTTTATCCGGTGGAGTTCGCCAGGCGGGCGAAGGAGCTATTAAAGCTCGGCGTCAAGGTTCAGGTACTGGGCGAAAAGGAAATGACCAAGCTCGGCATGGGCGCCCTTCTGGGGGTCGGGCAAGGCTCCGTTCGAGAGAGCCAACTCGTCGTCATGCAATGGCACGGCGGGATCCAAAAGGAAAAGCCAGTGGCGTTCGTCGGCAAGGGCGTTTGTTTCGACACTGGCGGTATCTCGCTGAAACCAGGTGCGAGTATGGAAGACATGAAGGGTGACATGGGCGGTGCCGCCTGCGTCACTGGCCTGATGCACACGCTTGCTGCACGCAAGGCAAAGGTCAATGTAGTCGGCATTCTTGGCCTTGTGGAAAATATGCCAGACGCGAATGCGCAGCGCCCAGGCGACATCGTGACGGCTGCGGATGGTCAAACAATTGAAATCATCAATACGGATGCAGAAGGCCGTCTCGTGCTGGCTGATGCGCTTTGGTACGTGCAGAAAACGTTCGATCCGAAATTTGTGATTGATCTCGCCACATTGACGGGCGCGATCATGGTTGCGCTCGGGCAGGATTATGCAGGCCTCTTCTCCAACAATGATGAGCTATCCGAACGCCTCACGGCGTCGGGTCTGAGCGTTGATGAAAAAGTCTGGCGCATGCCGATGGGCGAAAGCTATGACAAGATGATCAACTCAACTTTCGCTGATATGAAAAACACGGGCAGCCGCTACGGTGGGTCCATCACAGCAGCTCAATTCCTGCTACGCTTTATCGACGGCAGGCCTTGGGCGCATCTGGATATAGCGGGCACGGCTATGTCGTCACCGCCATCCGCGATCAATACAAGCTGGGGTTCGGGCTACGGCGTGCGTCTGCTCGACCGCCTTGTCGCCGACCATTACGAAAAGTGACGGAAGTTCTTTTTTATCATTTGCAGATGGCAGCGCTTGACGAGGTGCTGCCATCCTTGCTGGAGAAAAGCCTCGACCGCGGCTGGAAGGCCGTTGTGCAAAGCGGCGATCCTGAACGGCTGGATTCACTATCCACAATGCTCTGGACTTATCGCGACGATAGTTTTCTGCCGCATGGGACATCTGCCGATGGGAGATTGGAAGAGCAGCCGGTGGCCGTCGTTCCGGATGATGCAAACCCAAACGCCGCAGATATTGTTTTCCTTGTAGAAGGTGCAAAGCCTCCCCATTTGGAAACTTATCAGCGATGTGTTCTGATGTTTGACGGTCGTAATGATGAAGCCGTGAGCGCGGCACGGACACATTGGAAAACATTGTCCGAAGAAGGGCATGCAGTGACTTATTGGCAGCAGAATGATGCTGGTGGTTGGGTCAAGAAAGCCTGATCGCAAAAGCAACTGGGGGAGCGTTTGATGAAGAAATTTGCAGCCATTCTTGTGGCGCTGGCCGCTATTTTAGGCGTTGCCTATTATTTCCTGTTCCTTCAGATGGGGAGTGCAGATCGGGAGCTTTACTCCATCAATCTGGATGAGATTCGGCATTTGGCGACTGCACAGCCGGGCGCGCTGCCAACAGCAATCAATGCGGAAGCACCGGTGACGTTTGACTTTCCAGGCGCGGCTGTCGTGACAGGTTGGGCCTGGGCGGCCAACCCGATGGTGATCTACGCGTATGAGGTCGAGTATCCTGACGGTCACATCATGATCGATACGTCGTTGAGCAAAGAACAGGCCGCCGTCATGGCGGGGGATGATGTCCCCTATGATATGGATGCCTATAATCGTTTGATGAGCGCCGTGGGGTCTGCAAAGCAAATCGTCTTTACCCACGAACACGGAGATCATTTGGGAGGTGTTGTGTCTCACCCCGATGCCCTGTCTATTTTGGACCGTGTCCGTTTTACCGAGCGGCAATTGTCGGACCTCAGTAAATGGGGCGGGGTAGAGTATCCGGAAGGAGCACTCGATAATTACGAGCCGCTTGCCTATGACACGCTTCACGCGTTGGCGCCGGGCATTGTGCTGATCGAAGCGGCCGGGCACACGCCGGGCTCACAAATCATTTACGTGCAGCGTGCCGACGGACAGGAATACTTCTTTGTCGGTGATGTCGCCTGGAATTACGCCAATATTGATCTGGTCCGCCCGCGCCCAAATGCGGTGAGTCTCGGTTTCCTCGGGGAAGATCGTCCGCGCACTCAGTCTCAATTGGCAGCCCTGAAAGAGCTTTCAGAGGCCAACCCAGCAATTGCGGTGGTTGTGGGCCACGACGGGCCTAGAACCCGTGCGCAGATTGTTGCGGGCCTGCTTGGTGATCGTATCGAATAGAGATCAGATCACCTGCTTCGTGTGAAGGGGGTCAGGCGTCCGCTTTTTCGCTGGCGGCTTCATATCTCTCTGAAAGCTCAAGCCATTTGTCCTCGGCCCGCGCCATCGCTCTCTCAGCGGCGGCGCGGCCTTTGACAAGTTCTGCCGCTCGGTCAGGATTGTTGACGAACAATTTTCCGTCTGCCAAACGCTGGTCCACCTTGCCGATAAAATCGCGCGCCTTTTCCATTTCGGCGGCGGCCTTGTCGACTTCTTTCTTGAGAGGCGCAAGCTGTGAACGTGCTTTGGCGGCATCCTGCCTTTGTTGCCGACGGTTGATCTCCAGCACGTCGCTCGATAGTTCCTCTTCGCCATCCACATGCACCATAGGCCCGTTTCGACGCGCAGGATCGAGCAACCATTTCTGGTAATCGTCAAGATCACCATCCCAACGTTGAACAGATCCATCAGAGACAAGCCAAAGTCGATCCGCCGTCATCTCAATCAGATGACGATCATGGCTGATGAGAATGACCGCGCCGTCAAACTCGTTCAGCGCCATGACAAGCGCATGTCGCGCCTCCATGTCCAGATGGTTTGTCGGTTCGTCAAGGATCATCAGGTGAGGTTTGTGGAATGTCGCAAGGGCAAAGAGGAGACGCGCCTTCTCACCACCCGAAAGGTTCGACGCTTTTGTATCCGCCTTGTCGGCACTGAACCCGTAGAACCCGGCGCGCCCTCGAACCTGCGCCTGTGTGGCGTCCGGCATCAGATCGCGGAAATGATCATAGGGGCTTTCGTCGGGTCGCAACTCGTCCAGCTGATGCTGCGCAAAATAGGCGACGCGCAGCTTTTTCGATTTGAAAAAACTGCCCTGGCTTACGCGCAATTTGTCCGACAGAAGTTTCGCGAATGTCGATTTCCCATTGCCGTTTGCGCCCAGCAGCGCAATCCGGTCGTCCTGGTCAATGCGAAGGTTAAGGCCTTTGAGAACCGGACTGTCATTCGCATATCCAACAGCCGCG
>JAVKCY010000101.1:0-50119 GCA_040223265.1 Parvibaculum sp.
CATCTTGTTTGCCCAGCATCATAGGCGAAAGTTCGTCTCCACGTAATTAACAAGTTGCTCTAGGCACTGCTCCACATCGTATTTCTCCGTGTCGATCTTCAGCTCAGGCTCAACCGGAGGTTCATAAGGTGCTGAGATACCCGTAAAGTCGCGAATATCTCCCTTGAGCGCCCTTTGATAAAGCCCCTTCGGGTCCCGTGCGATGCAGGTCTTCACATCTGCATGGATGAAGATCTCGTGAAAATCAGGAAAGGCGGCATGGCGCGCTCTGTCGCGATCTGACCGATAGGGAGAAATGAACGAACTGATGATGATTGTGCCTGCCTCACGAAACAGGGCCGCGACTTCTCCCACTCGCCGGATGTTTTCCGCGCGATCATCCGGCGAAAACCCGAGATTGGCTGTAAGACCCTGGCGAACATTATCACCGTCCAGCACAAAAACTTGAAAGCCAAGGTCAAACAGACGCTTCTCAAGCGTGACAGCGAGAGTTGACTTACCGGCTCCAGAAAGTCCGGTGAACCACAAGACCCCGCCTTTGTGACCGTTTTTTGCCTGCCGTTCTTCGTCAGAGATGGAATGCAGAACCGATGTGAGGTTCTCGGATTTCCGTGAAAGCAGACGACGCTGATCTGCGTAGCCCTTTGTCACGATAAAGCCTAGGGACACTGCACCAGATTGATCCACGATGCTGACCTGTCCGCATCGGGCATCGCGCGTATAGGGATCAACAGGTAAAAGCCTGTCCGCACGCAAAATGACCTCTGCAAAAATGTTCGACGCGAGTCCGCCATCGCGCAGCAGGGTGAGTTCAGACGCTCTAATCGCATGCGAAATACTCTGGACCTTCATCGGCACATCACCGAACCAGAAACGCGCAACCGCCTCATCACCCGGCCGCAATGAGGCCCCCTGCCAAAAAACATGCGCGCAAACGACATCGCTCAGAAGAGGTGCACCTTCCGGAGCGGAAATCACCTCACCCGGTTCGGCAAAAAAAGGTTCGCGAAAGCGGAGCCGGAAGCTTGAAGGCACGTCACCCTTTGTGACACCTGCAACAATCGCTTGATTGTTGGACGGGGAAGCCAACACCAGGTCACCGGCACTTATGGCACCCGACTGCAGCCGTCCCTCAATCTGCCAATCATTTTTCTCTACCGCAGATCGGGAGACGACAAAACGAGCACCGCACGGCACTTCTTTCCGCTCCACTATCGGTGCAAATTCCAAAGCTTCCGGATACCATCCGCGTGTCTTTTCATGATCGTATGGAGCTGGAATGATTGCGATGACATCCAGCGCACACTCGCGCGCTGCATCTGCAATCTCTTCCCGCATCAGCTCAAATTGTTCTCGGTCAAACGCAATTTCGTCGAATTGCTCGATGATGACGCAAACCCGTTCATGGTTCAGAAACTTGATGAGACGCAATTTTGCAAGATCATCCGGTGATACGCCCTTCCGCGCACTGACCACCAGAAGAGGAAGAATAGGGTCCCCTTCTGGGCATCCAACCTGCCTCAGCCAGTCTGTCTGGTCGTGCAAGTCCACGCGGCCCTTTGCGAGCGCCGGGATCGATCTACACAGAGCTTCGACGTCCCGTTTGCTTTTAGCAAAAGTCAGGATCTTTTCCGGAAACCAGAATTGCGGCACCGAAGGCGGTTCCTGGATCACGGCAACCGCTGAACTACTTCCCAAAAAGCGACGAAACATATTTAACTCCAAAAAATGAGAAATAATATTATTTCACATCTAGACATAGAGTTATGCTTCTTCCCCGAAAACTGCAAGGCTCACAAAGGTGTTCTGAGCAAATTTAGTATAGGTCCCGCTCCCTGCTCAGCCTGGACGTAAAAGTGGATTTCCGTTTGGTGACCGTCCGGCGCACAGGCCGCGAATGGACATGTGGAACCGGCGTCCTCCGTTTCTGCGCCTGAAGGCCTTCTCCCCCAACCAAAGCGCGTATTTCGGTCAGTATAGTCATCCGCTCTCGGTGTCCCTGCCGCGCCAAACTGACGATCTGTACAATGCCAAGCAAAAGGAGAGCTAAGGCAAATGCCCCAAATGCCGCCCTCGCTTCTGGCGATAAAGCGTTGATTTCTTCCAAAACTTCCATCATTTGCCCTGTTTACCCTTTTGTATTTAGAAAACCCCGGCCCTGTTTAGAAAGCCTTGAGAGGTCTTGCCCGATGATAGCCACAGCAAAAGACGGGCCGAACCTGCGGGGCAAAATTCCCCGCTCATTTGCGGCAGTCTTCGAGGGGAGCTGTACGTCAGGTGGGGCAAAGAGCCCGGTTATTGGGCGCATTGCCTAAAAGAACGCCGGAAGCGACCAGCAATAGGGTTTGACCGAGCAACCGACTCAGATTAACCACAATATGGGCCAGTTTTCCTGCGCTTTGGACGACTGCACCTGAAGGTAAGGGGGCCAAAATGATCGCAAAATCGAGCAAGCCATCTGGCACCACCAAACGCCTGCTGACGTCGGTGGCCTTCATTCTTTTCGGTGGCCTGTCCCTCGCGGGCTGCGAAACATCTTCGCAAGGCACGGCCTCAACCAATGGTGAAAATGGTGTAGGCGCCGAGTCCCTCGCTGAGCGAGTTGATCGCCTGGAGCGTGAACTCGCAAATCTACGGATTGACTATTCAGTTGTACGCCCGTCTATGGAACGGATCGTATCCGACGAAAATGGACTTGAAGCCCGCCTGAGCGCCATTGAAAGTGCATTTGGACCTGTTACCGCGTCGATCTCGCCGCAGGCATCACAGACACCCGCCTATCAGGCGCCTGCTGCTACACCCAGCTTCGCGAAAGTCGGCATACATCTCGCCTCATACCGTGATCAAGAAAATGTGGAACGCGGCTGGGCAGAACTCCAGACGAGTAACAAGGACCTTCTGTCTGACTTGGGGTTGGAAGTCGTTGACTACCGCAGCGGTAGCGATGGGATCTATAAGCGGTTGATCGCAGGACCGCTTGACCCTGCTGTCGCAGAGAGCCGTTGTGCAAGTCTTAAGGACCGCGGCATCTGGTGCCAGGTTGTGACCATCACACAATAAATCGAGGTGTTAGCCCGCGAGCGCGCGTACCTGCTCCGCTTCGCGTGCATTTGAATGCAGTGGACACTCAGCTTTGACGTGAATTGAAGCCGGGTCATATTTCAAGACGTAACGGCGCTTCGGACACGGGAACGTTAGTTCAGTCGCGAGTTCACGATCTATCTTGCCAGGACGTCGCTCGATGGTCGGGTAGAAATGATCAAATAGAGCGTTGAGCGCAATGCCCATGCCGTGGTCCACCGACTTGATAAATTTGCCATCCACGTCGGTTGGTTTAACAATTTTCAAGACGGCATCATATCCATTCGACTGAAGAAGATCAGCCTGCGCTCGCTTGAGTAAAGGCGATGAAACACTATCCTCTTCAGAATGGATCATACGAAATTGACAGCGACGGTCGGCCATCTGTTTGTCAATCTCCAAATGGTCCCGGTAGGCCGCATCCCGTATAAGGGCGCGATCAGGTCCAAAAAAGTCATCGCGTCCCGGTAGGCGAAATTGCCACCCCTGTGTAGTAGAGCAATCGTAAAGCAGGTTACCGTCCGATATGGCGGCCTCGCAAAATCCGTTATCAACAAATTTTGTCACCGTCTCGGTATAAGCCGACGCATCAATAACTGCGTTGATTGTATTTGGGGCGAACTTGGCCATCAAATGCGCGATATAACCACCGTGAGAGCTACCCAGACAAAGGACATTTGACGTGTCAAAAGCTAAACCAGTGTCGATCAGGTGATGTAGGGCAGCAATATGATCAAGCGCTGCCAGAACACCAAAATTCTGATACTGGTTCCCTGGCGGAGTGAGGTGGGCCTTCAGACTATACTGATGCGAGACATCGCCTTGAAGAAGTGCCAAAACATCATTGTGTGTCTCAACTTCTAGCTTAAGCGGGTGCCCAAGATTGTTTACAACATACTTACCCAATGCATCGATAATTGAGTTCTTCTCTATATCGAGGGTGACTGACCCAAATTCCTGCGAACTGAGCGGACGACAATTATTGCAATGCCCGTCTACAGACACCGCGACAAGATTATGTTTGGTGGCGAGATAGCGGCGAAGCATGGTCGAGTAGCTGGCATCGTTTTCACCTCCCATACCCGGGATGAGAAAGACCAATCCGTCTGCAATTTCCGTCTCAGGCACTTCCGCTATGATCGCGACATTATTAGTCCGGTTAATGCCCAACTCAAAATCAGGCTGCGACGGAATGGAAAGTCTAACTTCACTCATGTCAGCCCCTCACACATGCGCTTCGGAAACCAGTGCGACAAGATCCCCAACATTGTCGAGCTCGAAAAGTCGGTCGCCAGGCAACCTGAGATTGAACACATCTTCAATCTTCAAAATAAGACGTGCATGGGCAAGCGAGTCCCAACCATCAATATCATCAGCGCTTGCTTTAAGGTGGACTTCTGAAATCTCACACCCCAACTCGTCGCTAATGATCTGTGACACGCGACTAAAGACATCAGAATGTGTCAAATGCTTGCTTCCTGCAGTTCTGAAAATTTTTGACGATTTGCCGCTCTGGCAATCTTGCCGCTCGTGCTCTTCAAAAGCCACATCGGCTCAAGGAGATGAACTTCATTCGGCACAAGACCTGTTTCGTCCACAATTGCATCTCGCACGGATTTTTTGATGAGCTTGACCCCCGCCGGATTGGTCTCGCGCGTCTCAGCCAAAATAATGAGCGCATCACTCCCGATTTCAGGTCGGTAATCACTCATCGCCATCAATCGCCCGGGGATAATGCCCGGCACATCCCGCAAGCAGAACTCAAGATCATGTGCATAATGATTGCGACCGTTGAGAATAAGCAGATCATCTTTCCGACCTGTGACAAACAGCTCACCGTTTGCAAGGTAACCAAGATCACCGGAATGGTACCAACCTTCGCGAAACACTGCCTCGGTCTTCTCCGGTTGTTGGTCATAGCCACGTGAGAGGCTCGGACCCGAAATACAAACTTCCCCGATACGCCGATCCGGAAGGCGATTGCCTTCCTCATCCATGATCAGAACATTGAGGCCATCAATCTTCTTGCCACACGACTGCACCTGCATTGTTGGACTGTGCGTTGCAAGTGTCGGACGAGCAATACCTTCATCAACAAGTGCGGCCGTATCAATCGTCTCGACACGCGGCGCAATTCCAGGCTCGCTTTGGGTTGCGGCAAACACCGTTTCTGCCATCGCATAACAGGTCAGCATCGAGCCTTTGGAGACGCCCATGTCTACAAACGCCGAAACAAATCCGTCAATGGTTTCCGGGCGGCATCGCTCTGAACAATTGACAAATGCGCGCATACTCGACAAATCCCAACGATCATCGCTTTTCGTGCAATTCACCAGATGCTGAAAGCCGAAATTGGGCTGCCATGTCAGTGTCGCTTTTGTTTTATCAAAATAGTCAAACAGCATTGTGGGTCTGATGACCCATTCAAACGGACTAAGCAGTGTCACCGGCACGCCTTTGATTACGGGCAACAAGAAACAGGCGATAAACCCCATGTCATGGTAGAGCGGCAACCAGCTGACAATGCGATCATTCTGTGTAATCTCAAGCGCCTTCGCATAGGCATCAACCTGATGAAGCAACGCTTCATGTGAAATCATCACACCCTTTTTGGTTCCGGTCGTACCGGAGCTGTGCTGCAGGAACGCAATATCATGCGCAGCGAAATCCACATCGGGTATTTGATCCGTCGTTGGCAGCTCACGCGGCGTGATGATGCGCGTACCATGATGCGGCATAACGCTTTCAAGCGCAGCACGCAGCCGATCCGTCGTCATGATAGCCTTCGCGCCGATACGTTGGATAACCTGGCGTTGACCGGCCCAGAAATGCCCAGGCTCCTGGCGCGGACTGGGCGGCGACATCATCGTTGGAACGGCACCAGCGAACATCGCACCGAAGAACGAGAATATAAGCTCAGGTCCGTGATCAAAAAGGATGATAACCCGGTCACCCTTTTCTATCCCCTGCGCCTGACAAGCCGCAGCATAGGGAGCAGCAGAAGCTGCCAATGCAGAATAGCTGATTGCTGTTGCTTCACCGTTCACGACGATCCGCGCGAACAGGCGGTGCGGTGTTTGCTCAACATGGCCGAGAATGCGCGACAACGCCGTGTCTCGCTCGGACTTTTTCCAAAATGAAATCAATGCCATGGGCAACCCCGTCAGAATACGGAAACTCAGACCTATTTCAGACGAAACAGGGTAAATTTCCCGTAAAGATCCGGGTGCCTAGCCACTATTTCAGGTTAGAAAGTGCAAAGAATGTCAGGAAAGCGTCTGCTTTTTGATTTTCTTGGCGAGGGACCATTTATGAACTTCCGTCGGACCGTCATAAATCCGGAAGGCTCGCACCTCACGGAACAGCTGTTCAACAATTGTGTCACCGGAAACACCCAAACCGCCCATCACCTGCACACAGCGATCAGCAACACGGAAAAGCGCCTCGGAGACAGCAACTTTGGTCATCGAGCTTTCGACATTGCCGTCTTCGCCTCGATCAAGAGCTTCAGCACACCAGTCAATCATCAACTCGGACTGTTTCAGATCGATCTTGTTCTCGGCGAGCATGAACCCCACCCCTTCATGGTCAATCAGCAGTTTGCCAAAGGCTTCACGTTTGCAGGCATAAAGGGTCGCAATTTCTTGCGCACGTGTCGCCACCCCGTGCCAGCGCATGCAATGGGAAAGACGCGCCGGCGCAAGGCGGATCTGCGCGTAGCGAAATCCATTGCCCGCTTCACCCAAAATCTGTTCAGCCGGCACGCGCAGGTTTTCAATCGCTATCTCCGCATGCCCGCCGGGCATGGAGCTGTCGATTGTCTCCAGAACACGCACAATCCGGATAGCAGGGTCAGGCAAATCAACCAGAAAGAGCGACGCCCCCTGCTCGGACTTCGCCATAATGATCCCGACCTTGGCCCCCTCCGCACCGGTAATGAAGGTCTTCTTGCCATTGATGACCCACTCGTCACCCTCAAGCCGCGCCTCGGTCTGCATCATGGATGGATCCGATCCTGCGCCATTGTCGGCCGCAGGCTCGGTCATAAAGAATGCAGAACGTGCATCGCCAGCGATCAGCGGGTCGAGAAAGCGCTCTTTCTGCCGCGCATTGGCCACCTTGCCAAGAAGGAACATATTGCCCTCGTCAGGCGCCATTGTGTTGCACGCAACGGGGCCCAGCGGTGATAGGCCGGATTTTTTGAGGACGTGCGCAGTATCCAGCTGGCTCAAGTGCGAACCATCATCCCGTATGTGAGGGGTCAGAACGCCTGCGTCCCGCGCTTTGACGCGCATCTCAACAACCAGTTCTTCACTGGGGCCGTGATGGCCTGCACGGGGATCTTGCTCATAAGGTGCCACAACGCTCCGCACAAACTGCTCAACCAGGTCCCCAATGGCCAAAGCTTCTTCCGACACTGACACACTCATACGTTCTCTCCCCGAATGCTCCTCAACGCGCCCAATGTAAAGGGCAGCCCCTCTGCCTGATAATGATCTCAGGCAGTGCGGTCAAGTCATTGATTTTTCTGGTAAAAAGAATGGTGAGCCCAACAGGATTCGAACCTGTGACCTACTGATTAAAAGTCAGTTGCTCTACCAGCTGAGCTATGGGCCCGTCTGAATCGGACAAGCCGAATTGGACGGGCGGAAACTAGTAGCCATAGTCTCCCCGGTCAACTGATTTAGCCGCCTTTTGGCTCAAAACTTGGACTATTTCGTCGCGGTGGCATTGGGTCCGCCTGTAGCCTCGGCATTCCAGGCCACTCGCTCCGCGACTGGACCCTCAGCTCCATGCTGAACCACGTAGTTTTGCACCCCACATGGATAGTTAAGACGCGTCCCGAGGTCGGCATCCGCAGCCCCCTTCGACGGCTGAAGGGAGGGATAGAACCGATCAAACAGTTTGGCGAGGCTCACCCCCATACCATGCTCAAGCGTCGTGATGAACTTTCCATCCAGCTCCGCCTCACCCATCTCATCCAGCTGAACATCATGGTCAAAGGCGCGCAAAACAGACAAATAGCCTCTTTTAAGCTCAATGGGTACCAAGCGGTCTTTGAGCGAATGAAGCATTCGGCACTGGAGCGCTCGGTCAGGAGCGGCTTTTGAAAGAACCGCTTGGTGGGACGGTAACGCCACCTCCCGGATCATCATGGCATCCGTACCGAAATAGTCGGGCGCGCCGGCCCTCTCCATCTGCCACGCGCTTCTGGTCGCGCTAACCAGGGTGATATTACCATCAATCGAATGCAATTCATCGGCAGCGCCAAAACCCACATAATTCGGCATAAACTGCAAATAGGCGGAACATTCAATCACCGCCGAAACAGTATTGGGGGCAAACTTGTGGATGAGATGCGAAATATAACCGCCATGTGACGTACCGAGGCAAATCACATTGGAATTTTCAAATGCCACGTCTCGTTTTCTCAAGTCCGCCAACACCATGAGATGATCAAGCGCAGCCAAAACGCCAAAGTTCTGGTAATCATCTCCTGGCGGAATAATCGTTCCTTTGAGCTCAAAGGCATGTTCCCAGCGGCTCTTCAAAAATGGCAGCGTCGCACTTTGTTCAGCAGACGTAAGCCCCGATAGATCGTCCCCTTGAAGAACCAATGCTCCAATCGCCCTGGCAATGGACCAGGGATCAATCTCAATATTGACATCTACGCCCTTAGGAAGCATGGAGCTGGGACGGCAGTGATAGCAGTGTGGACGCACCGAAACGGCAACAAGATTATAGGTCGCGGCAATGTGCCGCCGCGTTAGCGTGAGCAACGCCTCGTCTTTATCGCCACCAAACCCTGGAACGATGAAGACCAGCCCATCGGCGGGGCCGTTCTCTGGCACTTCAGCTCGATATTCCACGGGCACCGTGCGCGGAATACCAAGTTCAAAGTCTGGGTGCCCTGCAATGGAGCCTTTGAGCGTCGCCATGTTTTCTCCCTAAATTCAGAGATCCATTGGCTATGATTTTGGTAAATGAGAGGTTAACCCACGCGGTATTATGTCAGAGCGGATCAATATCTCCGGCTGCCTGAGCTTCCTTGAACGCCTTCTTGAAAGCCTCAAATCGACCTTCGACAATCGCCGCCCGCATGTCAGCCATGAGAGTTTGATAATACGCTATATTATTCCAGGAGAGCAACATCATCCCCAAAATTTCACCATTCTTGATCAAGTGATGAAGATACGCACGCGAATAATCACGCGCTGCAGGACATGAACTTGTTTCATCAAGCGGTCGCGGATCATGCGCATGGCGCGCATTTTTGATATTGATCTTGCCATATCGCGTAAACACTTGGCCATGCCGACCAGACCGCGTTGGCATCACACAATCAAACATATCAATGCCACGTGACACGGCCTCTACAAGATCATCCGGCGTGCCGACGCCCATCAGATAGCGGGGGCGTTCTGCCGGAAGCAGAGGCGCCGTAAAGTCAAGGACACGCAACATCTCTGCCTGTCCCTCACCCACGGCAAGACCCCCGACGGCATACCCGTCAAACCCAATATCAATAAGGGCCGCAGCACTGGTCCGCCGCAGATCCTCATAGGTACTTCCCTGCACAATGCCAAAAAGGGCTTGGCCTTCTGCCCGAAGCTTCTGAGAAAGAAAAGCATCTTTCGAGCGTTTGGCCCAGCGGGTCGACAATTGCATGGACTTGTCCGCTTCCGCATGGGTTGCCGGAAAGGGCGTACATTCATCCAGCACCATCTGAATGTCAGCCCCAAGCAAACACTGAATTTCAATGCTTCGCTCCGGGGAGAGTTCGTAGGCGCGCCCATCAATATGGCTTTGAAACGTCACTCCGTTCTCAGTCATTTTGCGGAGTTGCGAAAGTGACATCACCTGGAACCCACCACTATCCGTCAGGATGGGGCCTTGCCAGCGCATGAAATTATGCAGGCCCCCAAGAGCGGCCACTTCCTCCGCACCGGGACGAAGCATCAGATGATAGGTGTTGCCGAGCACAATATCGGCACCTGTTTCTTTCACCTGATCGGTGTAAAGCGCCTTCACAGTTCCCGCGGTG
Source organism: Parvibaculum sp. (assembly GCA_040223265.1). Taxonomy (GTDB): domain Bacteria; phylum Pseudomonadota; class Alphaproteobacteria; order Parvibaculales; family Parvibaculaceae; genus Mf105b01. The sequence goes on from JAVKCY010000101.1 coordinate 10,127, forward strand.
CCGACAGGCATGAACGCTGGTGTCTGGATATCGCCGCGCGGCGTATGAATGACACCGCGACGCGCTGCCCCGTCTGTCCCCTGAAGCTCGTAAGAAAATTCGGCCAACTTTATTTTCTCCCAAAGATCAGACAGGCATCGCCGTAGGAATAGAACCGGTATTCATGTGTCACAGCATGCAGGTAGGCGGACTGCATCTCATCAAGAGAACGAAACGCTGAGACAAGCATAAAGAGCGTCGATTTAGGCAAGTGAAAATTGGTCAGCAGAATATCAACCGCTTTAAAGGAATAGCCGGGCGTGATGAAAATGTCCGTCGCCCCTTCCCAGGGCTCCACGCTACCTGTTGCAGCTGCTGCGGCCTCCAGCAGACGCGACGAGGTTGTGCCCACAGCTACAACGCGCCCTCCACGCTTCCTTGTCGCCGCGATCTTTGAAGCCGTCTCTTCACTGACAAACCCGATCTCTGAATGCATCTTGTGATCAGAGGTTTCGTCCGCTGTCACCGGTAGAAACGTCCCTGCACCTACATGCAAAGTCACGCGGGCACTCTCAATACCTTTTGCATCAAGGCTCGCCAGCATGCCGGGTGTAAAATGCAGTCCCGCCGTAGGCGCGGCAACCGCGCCAGGCTCTTTGGCAAAAAGGGTTTGATAGTCATCCAGGTCTGCCGCATCAGTCGCCCGCTTGCTCGCAATATAGGGGGGCAAAGGCATTATACCGGCAGCCGCAATCGCCGCGTCCAGGTGAGCGCCCTCCAGCGGGAAAAGCAGATGCACCTCCGCGCCATCGCGGCTCACCACGTCAGCATAGAGCGCGTCGGTGAAGACAATTCGGTCATCCGGCAACAATCGTTTTGCTGGCTTTGCGAACGAAAGCCATTCGGATGGCGATAATCGTTGGTGAAGCGTAATCTCGATATTGGCGATAGCATCACCACGCCTTCGCGTGCCGGACAGTCGCGCCGGGATCACCTTCGTATCGTTAAAAACGAGAAGATCCCCCGCTTCAAGAAAAGAAGCAAGATCACCAACGATAGCGTCTTCCAGGCGATAGGGCGCGGGCCCAACCACAAGCATGCGCGCGGCATCACGCGGTTTTGCCGGCCGGAGCGCAATCCGCGCGTCCGGCAAGTCAAAATCAAATGCGTCCACGCGCATGGGAATGTCCGTGATTAGAACGCCTGATCAGGCGTCAGCAGCAACCTGCATCTTCACAATCTTGTCCGGATCCTGCACGGGCTCGCCGCGCTTGATCGCATCGACATGCTCCATGCCGTCAATCACCTTGCCCCAAACCGTGTACTGGCCATCAAGGAAACGTGCATCACCAAAACAGATGAAGAACTGGCTGTCGGCACTGTTTGGATCTTGCGCCCGTGCCATTGAACAGACACCGCGTACATGCGGCTCTTTAGAGAACTCAGCACGGAGATGTTCACCCGATCCACCCATACCCGTACCGGTTGGATCACCCCCCTGCGCCATGAAACCCTCAATCACGCGGTGAAACACGACCCCATCATAAAAACCATCCCGCGCCAACTGCTTGATGCGGATCACATGCCCAGGCGCCAGGTCAGGACGAAGTTCAATCGTTACCCGACCATGCGTAATGTCCAGGAGCAATGTGTTTTCAGGGTCTTTGATATCGGTCATCAGTAGTTTTCCTTGATAGGTTCAGAATAGATTATTCGCTAACGTCTGCAGCAACCTGCATCTTGACGATCTTGTCGGGATCAACCGGCGGTTCCCCGCGCTTGATATTGTCTACAAATTCCATGCCTTCCACGACGCGGCCCCATACTGTGTATTGCCCGTCGAGAAAATTGGAATCATCAAGACAAATGAAGAATTGGCTGTTCGCGCTATCTGGATGCTGCGAACGCGCGGCACCAATCGCACCCCTGTGAAACGGTTCACTTGAAAACTCGCGACGAACATCTGGATAGTCCGAACCACCCATGCCCGTGCCGGTTGGATCACCCGTCTGGGCCATGAAGCCTTCAATCACCCGGTGAAACACAATGCCGTCGTAAAAGCCTTCGCGCGTCAGTTTTTTGATGCGTTCAACATGGCGTGGCGCAATTTCGGGCAACAATTCTATCACCACGCGGCCATCTTTCAGATCGAGATAAAGAGTGTTCTCCATATCCTGGGCGGATGCGGATGAAACCATGAGTGAAACAGTTAGAAAACAGGATGCCAGTACCGCCAAAAAACGAGACACGAAAAAACGAGACATTGGAAATTCCCTCATCGGATGATCGAAAGCACGACAAATTCCAGCCCATCATGCTCTCACTATTCGGTTATTTTACAACCGCCAGCACCTTTTTGGCGACGCGCGGCGGGACAAACTTTGAAATATCCCCACCCATCGAGGCAATCTGCCGCACCAGTGTTGACGAGATGAAGCTCACCTCAGGCGTCGCGGTCAGAAACACCGTCTCAACATCAGGGTTCATCGCGCTATTCATGCCGACCATCTGATTTTCATATTCAAAATCGACGGCGCCGCGCAGCCCGCGAATAATGACCCCTGCCCCCATTTCAGCGGCTGCGTTTACCACGAGCCCGGAGAACGATCTGACTTCCAGCGTCGTACCAAGCGTCGAACCCAAGGGTTTGGTTTCCGCCTCAATCAACGACGCCCGATCTTCAAAGCTTAACATCGGCACTTTTGAGGAATTGATGCCAATACCCACAATGAGATGATCGACCAGCCGAAACGCTCGGCGAATAATGTCGATATGTCCGAACGTCACCGGATCAAATGTGCCGGGATAAAGGCCAATACGTTTCATCTTCAATCCTGCTGTGGCGCCTCGTCATTGGCGACCACGCCCTCTTCATCATCTTCGGAGCTGTCACCAAGATGCTCCACCGATACGACTTTCTCATCCGCGCCCGTTCTAAAAATTGTTACGCCCTGCGTGGAGCGCCCGGCAACCCGGATATCATGCACAGGACACCGGATCAGCTGCCCGCCATCGGTCACCAGCATGATCTCGTCTTCATCCTCCACGGGGAAAGACGCAATCAGCGGCCCGTTGCGACCGGAAACAGTCATCGCAATGATGCCTTTGCCGCCGCGACCCGATGTCCGGTATTCCAGCGACGAACTGCGTTTGCCAAAGCCCTTTTCACTGACAGTGAGCACAAATTGCTCATGGGCACCGATCTGGGCATACCGCTCAGCTGACAAGGAGGTCTCGTCACCGGCCTCATCAAGTTCACCATCATCGTCCGAAACTTCCGCAACATCTTCCGCTTCGTCATCACCCGCCGCGCGTCGCGCCATATTGGATTGCTTGAGATAGGCACGCGCTTCCGCAGGTGTCACATCAAGATGGTTCAGGATCGTCATGGAAATGGTTTCATCACTACCATCAAGCTTGACGCCACGTACACCTGTCGAATTGCGGCTGGAGAACACGCGAACGTCTGATACCGCAAAGCGAATGCAGCGCCCGGCTGCATTGGTCAGCAGCACATCATCACTCTCCGTACAAATCTGCACGCCGATAATCTTGTCGCCTTCGTCAAGCTTCATGGCGATCTTGCCATTCCGGTTGATTTGCACGAAGTCAGAAAGCTTGTTACGGCGCACATTCCCCGTCCGCGTTGCGAACATGATGTCGAGCGCGTCCCAGCTCTTTTCGTCTTCCGGCAATGGCATCACCGTCGTGATCCGCTCATCCGCATCAAGCGGCAACAGATTGACCATCGCCTTGCCACGCGACTGCGGCGTTGCCTGCGGCAGTCGCCAGACCTTCATCTTGTAGACCATTCCCGTGGATGAGAAGAAGAGAACCGGCGTATGCGTGTTGGCCACGAAAATACGGGAAACAAAATCCTCATCTTTCGTCGCCATGCCCGAGCGACCCTTGCCGCCACGCCGCTGCGCACGGTAAGTCGAAAGCGGCACACGCTTGATATAGCCCTGATGACTGACCGTCACCACCATGTCTTCGCGCTGGATCAAGTCTTCGTCTTCGACCTCATCAATCGCCTCGGCAATGCTTGTCCGGCGTGGGGTCGCAAACTCATCGCGGACCGTGCCAAGTTCTTCGCGAATGATAGTGAGAACACGCGCCCGTGACCGCAGAATATCCAGATAGTCAGCAATCTTCCTACCGAGGATTTTAACCTCATCGCCAATTTCATCGCGCCCAAGCGCTGTCAGGCGTTGCAACCTGAGGTCTAGAATGGCGCGCGCCTGAGTTTCCGAAAGACGATACGTGCCATCATCAGCAATCTTGTGACGCGGATCATCAATCAACTCAATGATCGGCGCAATCTCCCGCGCAGGCCAATGCCGTTCCATTAAACGCTCGCGCGCAGTCGATGGATCGGGCGCGGTGCGAATGAGATTGATCACTTCGTCAATATTGGCAACGGCAATCGCCAGACCAACCAACACATGGGCACGGTCGCGTGCCTTGTTCAGTTCAAACTTCGTCCGGCGGGCCACAACCTCTTCGCGGAAAGACAGGAAAGCAACAAGCATCTGCTTGATGTTCATCTGCAAGGGGCGGCCATAATCCAGCGCCACCATGTTCGCGCCAAACGAAGTCTGTAGCGGCGAGAACCGGTAAAGCTGATTGAGAATGACATCCGCAACGACATCCTTCTTCAGCTCAATAACCACCCGCATACCCAGACGCGAACTCTCGTCGCGAATATCCGAAATGCCTTCGATCCGCTTTTCGCGCACAAGTTCCGCGATTTTTTCAATCATCGAAGCCTTGTTCACCTGATACGGAATTTCCGTGATGATAATGGCTTCGCGATCTTTGCGGAATTCTTCAATCTCGGTGCGACCCCGCATCAAAACAGAACCGCGACCCGTGTGATAAGCTGATCGGATGCCCTGACGGCCAAGAATAATCCCGCCTGTTGGGAAATCAGGCCCCGGAATAATATCAATCAGGCGTTCAATCCCGATATCGGGATCATCAAGAATGGCAAGGCACGCATCAATGGTCTCGCCAAGATTGTGCGGCGGAATGTTGGTCGCCATCCCAACCGCAATACCGCCTGCCCCATTGACCAGCAGGTTCGGAAAGGCAGCAGGCAGAACCTCAGGTTCGCGCTCGGAATTGTCGTAATTGTCGCGATAATTGACGGTGTCTTTTTCGATGTCCTGCAACAGCGAATGCGCGGACTTACCCATGCGCACTTCGGTGTAACGCATCGCAGCCGGCGGATCGCCGTCAACCGAACCGAAATTGCCCTGCCCGTCAAGCAGCGGAAGTCGCAGCGAGAAGTCCTGCGCCATACGCACAAGCGCGTCATAAATCGCGCTGTCACCATGCGGATGATATTTACCCATCACGTCGCCGACAATACGGGCCGACTTGCGATAGGGCTTGTTCCACTCATAGCCACTTTCGTGCATCGAGTAGAGAATGCGCCGATGCACCGGCTTCAACCCGTCACGCACATCCGGCAGCGCGCGGCTCACGATCACGCTCATCGCATAATCGAGATAGGACCGGCTCATCTCCTCTTCGATAGAGATCACCGTCACATGGCCGCCTGAGCCCGTCCCACCGGAACTGCCGCCGCCCTCTCCAGGTTCTTCTTCCGGCGTGTCTGTATCGTGCGTATCGGACAAATAATTGACCTTTTGGGAGACGATCGAGGCTGCGCGCACCGCTCCAGGAAAGATTGACGTACCATCAGAAAAAAGGGGCTCCGGTTTGGCCCGAATCCCCTCTTGTGCAGCCATAAAAAGATAGCATTTAGACCGCGCCCACGCAAACCGCAAAGGGCATGAAAATAAGCCTGTAACACCTTGAAGTTAAAGAGAAATTTAACCCCTCATTTGGCATCAATCAGACAGTGCGCTGAGGCCTATCTCAGAACGGGATTTCATCATCAATCGGGGCACCCCCGCCCCCACCAGAGCCGCCGCCGGAATAACCGTCATCACGACCACCAGAACCACCGGAAGATCCACCCCAGTCACCGCCTCCACCAGAACCCCCGCCGCTACGTCCGTCGAGCATGGTCAGCGTTGAATTGAAGCCCTGCAGCACAATCTCTGTTGAATATTTATCCTGGCCGGATTGGTCCTGCCATTTGCGGGTCTGGATTTGGCCTTCGATATAAACCTTGGCACCTTTTTTCAAATACTGCTCTGCCACGCGGCACAGACCTTCGTTGAAAATGACAACGCGGTGCCACTCTGTCCGCTCCTTGCGTTCGCCTGAATTCTTGTCCCGCCAGGTCTCTGACGTGGCAATGCGCAAATTACAGACCGGACGTCCGTCCTGCATGCTGCGAATTTCGGGGTCAGCGCCCAGGTTTCCAATGAGAATGACTTTATTGACGCTACCGGCCATATTTGACGTCCCTTATTTCTTATCGAATGTACCAATCGACTTAATTTGGTCCGGAACCTAACGCAACTGGCCTGAGACCGCTACGCCCTTCATAATCGCCTTTGAACAAGCGGTCATCAGCCCGGCAAGATAAAGATCCTGTTAGCCGCCTTGCCAGAATCGGCGACAAGTGCCACTTGTTCTTATATTGTTCTCGCAGACAGAGAAGGTCAAGCCGCCCTCCGCCGAGACTCAAATTCTATCTGAGCCACTACCCCATAACATCACACATAACATCACACATAACATCACACATGACATCACTCCTGACAGAACGCCTTCAGCTGCGCCCCTATAAAGCTGACGACGCACCCCTCTTGCAGTCGCTGATCGGGGATCTGCGTGTCTATTTCTGGCGGAAGGAGCCCGGTACCCTGGCGGAGGCGGAAAGCTTGCTCGCCAGGACATCTCGTCATTATGACGAGACGGGCATGGGCGCGTGGGGGGTGTTTGAGCGGAAAAGTGGCGCTTTTGTCGGTCAATGCATTCTTCAACCACTGCCAGAAACCGGGGAACCCGAAATCGGATATCACTTTCACGTGGCGGCACAAGGAAAAGGCTATGCAACAGAAGCGACCAGGTGTTTGTTGGACCACGGCTTTCGAAACTTGAACCTGCCCCGCATTGTCGCGGTGGTCCTGCCCGACAATCATCCGTCCCAATCCGTCATGAAAAAACTGGGACTGCCTTACGTTAAAGACCTGATGAAAGCTGACCTGCTTCATAATTATTTCGCACTCAATCAGCCTGATTATCTGAACCGCTCCCATTAATTGTCGATCAAGTAGCCCCCAGAAGTAGCTATAGAAAAATGCAAAAAAACATCACCGTCACCGGCGCACGCGAACACAATCTCAAGAACATCTCTATCGAATTACCGCGCGACAAGCTGATCGTCATCACCGGCCTTTCAGGCTCCGGCAAATCCTCCCTCGCTTTCGACACGATTTATGCAGAGGGCCAACGCCGTTATGTGGAGAGCCTGTCGGCCTATGCGCGTCAGTTCCTGGAGATGATGCAAAAGCCAGATGTGGACCAGATCGACGGCTTGTCGCCCGCGATCTCCATCGAGCAGAAAACCACGTCGCGTAACCCGCGTTCAACGGTCGGCACGGTGACCGAGATCTATGACTATATGCGCCTTCTCTGGGCGCGCGTCGGCATCCCCTATTCACCTGCTACCGGCCTGCCGATCGAGAGCCAAACCGTGACCCAGATGGTGGACCGCGTCATGACCCTGGAAGAGGGAACCCGTCTCTACCTTCTCGCCCCCATTGTGCGTGGTCGCAAAGGCGAATACCGGAAAGAGTTTGCAGAGCTCCTGAAAAAGGGCTTTCAGCGCGTCAAGGTCGATGGCCAATTCTACGATCTTGATGATGTGCCCACGCTCGACAAGAAGTTTAAACACGATATTGATGTCGTGGTAGACCGTATCGTCGTGCGGGACGATCTGGGAAACCGTCTGGCTGACTCCTTTGAAATGGCACTCCAATTGGCAGACGGTCTTGCCATTGCCGAAATGGCAGACATGAAGGATGGCGAGAGCGAGCCAGAGCGCATCGTGTTCTCCGCGCGCTTTGCCTGCCCCGTCTCCGGCTTCACGATTGAAGAGATCGAGCCTCGCCTCTTCTCATTCAACAATCCATTTGGCGCTTGCCCGTCTTGCGATGGACTTGGCACGCAATTCTTCATCGACCCGGACCTCATTGTTCCTGACCACGGTCTCTCACTCCGCAAAGGTGCCGTCGCGCCCTGGTCCAAATCAACATCGCCCTACTACACGCAAACCCTGGACAGCATCGCGAAACACTACAAATTCTCAACCAATGTCCCGTGGAGCGAGCTGCCAAAAAAAGCGCAACAGGTTATTCTGCATGGCTCGGGCGATGAGAAAATCAGCTTCGCCTATGATGACGGTCTCCGCTCCTACAAAACATCCAAACCGTTTGAAGGCGTCATTCCGAACCTTGAACGTCGCTGGCGGGAAACCGACAGTGCTTGGGCGCGCGAAGAGATAGAGAAATTTCAGGATGTCACAGATTGTGACGCCTGCAAGGGCTTCCGCCTGAAGCCGGAGGCACTCGCCGTCAAGGTCGGCAGCGCCCATATCAGCGAGATCGCACAGCTTTCCATCAAGGACGCGGACCAATGGTTCGCCACCATCGACCAGCAATTGACGCCAAAGCAGAACGAGATTGCTGGCCGCGTACTGAAGGAAATCCGCGAACGCCTTCACTTCCTCAACAATGTCGGCCTCGACTATTTGAGCCTCTCCCGCAATTCCGGCACCCTGTCCGGCGGGGAAAGCCAGCGCATTCGCCTCGCCTCGCAAATCGGTTCGGGCCTCACTGGTGTGCTCTATGTACTGGACGAGCCCTCCATCGGTCTCCACCAGCGCGACAATGACCGCCTCCTCGCCACACTCCGGCGCCTGCGCGATCTCGGCAACACCGTGATCGTGGTGGAGCATGATGAGGATGCCATTCGCACCGCAGACTATGTGGTCGACATCGGCCCTGGTGCCGGCGTGCATGGCGGTGAGATTGTGGCCGAAGGCACACCCACGGAAGTCATGGCCAACCCTAACAGCCTGACCGGCAAGTACCTCACCGGCATGGAGCAGATCCATCTGCCCGCTGAGCGCCGCCCGATCTCCGACAAGCGCAAAATCAAAATCACAGGGGCTACCGGCAACAATCTGAAAAATGTCAGTGCAGAAATTCCACTTGGCACATTCACCTGCGTCACTGGCGTGTCCGGGGGCGGCAAATCAACCCTGCTGATCGAGACCATCTACAAGGCAATCTCGCGGCGGTTGAACAATTCACGCCTCCATCCCGCGGCATTTGACCAGATCGAGGGGCTGGAATTTCTCGACAAAATTATCGACATTGATCAATCCCCCATCGGTCGCACGCCACGCTCCAACCCCGCCACCTATACCGGCTCCTTCACCCACATTCGGGACTGGTTTGCCGGCCTGCCGGAGGCCAAGGCGCGCGGCTACAAGCCCGGCCGCTTCTCCTTCAACGTCAAGGGCGGGCGCTGCGAGGCTTGTCAGGGCGACGGCGTCATCAAGATCGAGATGCACTTCCTGCCAGATGTCTATGTCGAATGTGATGCCTGCCATGGCAAACGCTACAATCGCGAAACGCTCGAAGTGAAGTTCAAGGACAAGTCCATCGCCGACGTGCTGGACATGACGGTGGACGAGGCTCAGAGCTTCTTCAAGGCCGTCCCCACGGTCAGGGAGAAAATGGACGTGCTCCAGCGTGTAGGGCTCGGCTACATCAAGGTCGGCCAGCAGGCGACAACACTTTCAGGCGGTGAAGCGCAGCGCGTCAAACTCGCAAAAGAATTGTCACGCCGTGCCACAGGCAAAACCATCTACATTCTGGACGAGCCAACAACCGGCCTTCACTTCCACGATGTGAAGAAGCTGCTGGAAGTGCTGCACGAGCTGGTGGACACCGGCAACACGGTTGTCGTGATTGAGCATAATCTCGAGGTCATCAAAACGGCGGATTGGATCCTGGACCTGGGTCCCGAGGGCGGCGATGGCGGCGGGGAGATTGTCGCCATAGGGCGACCAGAGGATGTAGCCGAAGAGCCTCGCTCCTATACTGGCCACTATCTCCGTGCACTGCTGAAGCGCTCAGGTCGCGCCCCGGCAAAACCTGCCACGAAGAAGAGGCTCGCGGTCACGGTACCGCCAGCACCGGAAGCTAAGCCGAAACCAGCCGCCAAGAAAAAGGCGGCACCCAAAAAATCTGCGCCCCAGAAACCGGCCACCTCCTCGAAAAAGAAGGCAGCCTCAAAAAAGAAAGTCACACCTAAACGCTCATCCCGTCAGGCCGCGGAGTGAGCATCAACCATTGAACAACTGCCTCGGGAGTGCCGTCAGTCTCCAGCGATCCTTTTTGAACCAGGAATTTGTAGACGTAAGCGTAGACACCCAAACCGGCAAATATCGTGTAAACAAAGAACGGTATCTGAATTATAGCCGCAACCGCGAAGCCGGCCAGCATGGCCTCCGGCGAGACAGCTTCTCCTCCTCCTGACGATCGCACCGCCTCCAAGGCTGCAGGATTAATGGGCGCTATTAAACCCGCAATCAGAGACAGGATGGAAGAAATGACGGAAGTGCCAATCGCGACAAGCATCATCGCACCAAATATGCGCCAGAAATTACCTCTTGATGCATCCCACGTGTCACTAAGCGCAAAACGATTATCAATCGCGATGTATCCGTAAAGTGGAGTGAGCCGAAATCCGACAAAAACCGAAAAAGCAAATGCCAGCGGAATACCAATCGCAATCCCAATCCAATTAGTTCCGCCATTCCCGCCTGCCATGAGACCGCCGATTGCAAAACTGGTGCCCAACAACAAAGAGACAATGAAAACAATGACAATATGTATCGGAACAAAGAGATAGAATCTGAATTCCCTCGTCCCAAGCGAGAACCAATTTCTTCCAAGCGGATCACCGAGAGCCACTTGTATCGCTCCATTACTGAGCATCGCAAAGGGCAGAAGTATCAGCAAAAACAGAGGAATAGCCAGCGTCACTGCCAAGCCCGGCGATGAAGCGGCGACGGCCGTAGAAACAATAAAGACGGTTAAAACCAGGCTAGCCAGCAGCACTAGCATGGCAATTCCCGTCCTCTTCATCAACGCTTTGAAATGCGTGATTGGAAATTTGAAACTCTCAATCACAGTCTCCGCTACCGGCAGCTTTTTCATTCGTCCCCCCTTCACAAAACTGCGACCTGTTCCTGTCGCGATTCATTGTTAGACTAGCCAACAACATCCATAATGGAACAAGTCTTTTACATTGACATCAGCGTTTCTAACACGCAGGTCAAACGAGGGGGATAAGATGGCGGAACTTAACCGGCGTGATTTTCTGAAAAGCTTTACCGCGGTCGCAGGTTGCTTCGCTTTTTCAGCCTCTCTGCCCTTCACACCTGCCTACGCGGAGGGGATAAGTGTGAACCCTGCCCGCTTCCCCCAAGGTCTCGCCTCCGGCGATCCGCAGTCAGACGCCATCATGCTCTGGACCCGCGCCACACCGAACATGCCAGCAGGTGACATAGCTGTCACAGCCCAGGTTGCACTCGATGAAGAGTTCACCTCTCTCATCGTGGAGCGCGCCCTCACGCTCGACGCGACAAGCGATTTCACAGCCCGCGTCTTTGTCGAAGGTCTTGCGCCCGACACTCGCTATTTCTACCGCTTCATCGCAAACGGCGAAGTAAGCCGGCACACAGGCCGCACCCGCACTGCTCCCGCGCCCGACAGTGAACGCACCATCCGCTATGCCTTTACATCCTGCCAGAATTTTGAGCGTGGCTTTTACGGTGCCTGGTCCCGTCTTGTCGCTGACGACATGGCCGCAACAGAAGACGATCAACTCGACTTCGTGCTTCACCTTGGCGATTTCATTTATGAGGTCATCGGCGATGTGCCCGCGGGCGTGGATGCATCGCGCAAGATACCCCCTTTCCCGGACGGATCGGAACCTTGGGTACCCGATGGCACCAAACCCTATTGGACGCCGGGTGCCACCTGGGCTGTAACGCTGGATGATTATCGCCATCTCTACAAAACCTATCTGTCCGATCCGGACTTGCAGGCCGCCCGCGCCCGCTTCCCCTTCATCTGCACCTGGGACGATCATGAGTTCACCAATGATTGCTGGCAGGCTCACGACACGTATTTCGATGATGGGAAGCCCGCCCAAACGCGAAAGCTCGCCGCCAACCAGGCCTGGTTTGAATTCATTCCGGCGATCCTGTCAGACGCACAATCCATCGGCGATGTTGCAAACCAGGCCAGCGACTTCAAGCGCGCATCAGTGAGCAACTCGGCCTATGGGGCCTATGACGACGCGCTCCTCAACACCAACAGGGACAATCTGTCAGCCCTCGCATCGATGACCATCTATCGCGCGCTTTCATTTGGCAAAATGCTGGACATGGTCGTGACCGACCTTCGCTCCTACCGCAGCCCACCTGTCGTCAATGAACCGGTCAAGGAGCTGCTGGGCGGGTCATCGCGGATCAATGTCATCCGCATCATCAAGGAGCTTGATGCGGGGCGCACCGCCAACAATGGCGAACCAAACAAGACCCTCACCTTTCAGGACCGCACCATCGACAATCCGCGCCTTACCTCGCCCATGGGCACCTGCATGGGTGCCGCGCAGAAGCAATGGTTCAAGAACACGCTCAAAGCCTCGAACGCCAAATGGCGTGTCTGGGCAAACTCCATTCCTGCCGTCGCTATGCGGCTTAATCTTTCGCAAGTCCCCTCCGTCGATCTGGAGGATAGCTATTTGGGAATCGATGCATGGCAGGGTTTCCCCGGAGAGCTGGCGGAGCTAATGGGCTTCGTGAAACAGGAAAGCATTACAAATCTGGTAAGCTGTTCCGGCGACTATCACACCCACGCTGCGGGCCGTCTCGCCGTTGATCTTGATGCGGATGAACCTGAGTTTGTGGCTGTCGATTTCGCCACCACAAGCATCAGCTCCGGCAATCTCTTCATGGGTGCGGAAAGCGCCTTGAAAGAGGGAGACGCCTTCCGGCCCTTTGTTACCTACCAAAGCGGTGACAAGCTGATTGAGAATTTCAACAACACCGTCGTGAATGGCGTGCGCAGTGGCCTCGTGGCGAATTACACGGGCAGTGCCTGGCTCGCGGGCCTGTTCGCAACGGCAAGTGCAAGCCCCGGTCTCGAATACCTGGACAGCAATGCGCACGGGTACGGCCTTGCAACGCTTTCTGCTGAGGGCGCGACCATGACGCTGGTCAATGTCGGCTCCATCGCCGGTAAGGCAGGGCCCGAAGGTCAATCCGTGTTGCGCCGCACAACTTTTCAGGTCGCAAGTTGGGCAGATGGCAGCACACCATCCCTCGGCACACCGATATTTGAAGGAACACCACCCTTCCCCTTCGCCTGATCCGCACTGCAATCCGTGACAGCACCGTCATTCTCTGCCTATCATGCTCCCAAAGGTACTGGGGAGGACCAAATGGGACTGAAAGAATATGCAGATTATGACGGGCTCGGCCTCGCCAACCTTGTAGGCAAGGGCGAAGTCGCGCCGTCGGAATTGATTGAGGCAGCCATTGAGCGTATCGAAGCGCACAATGGCACACTCAACGCCGTGGTCCACAAGGCCTATGATGAGGCGCGTGCAGCATCCAAATCAGATTTGCCCGACGGACCCTTCAAGGGCGTTCCCTTTCTGATCAAGGATCTTGGTGCGGAGGTCAAAGGTTGGCCGCGCACAAGCGGCAGTCGCTTTGTCGCGAATGTCGTCGACGATAAGGACAGCGAACTGGTCAAACGCTTCCGCGACACAGGCGTCGTGCTGCTAGGCAAAACCAATACGCCGGAATATGGGATTACCGGCACGACGGAAAGCGCGCTTCTCGGCCCCTGTCGCAATCCCTGGAACCCCAATCACATTTCCGGCGGTTCGTCCGGTGGGGCGGCGGCGGCCGTTGGTGCAGGCATTGTTCCCCTCGCCCATGCGAGCGACGGCCTCGGCTCCATCCGCATTCCGGCGGCCTGTTGTGGTCTGGTCGGCATGAAGACCACAAGGGACCGAAACCCGAACGGCCAAAATGATTATGACCGCGCCATTGGCTTCAGCGTCGATCATGTCGTGTCCCGCACAGTCCGTGACAGCGCCGCCATGCTGGACGCGATTGGTTATCCGGAAAAAGCCTCTCCCTTTGCCTACCCCGCAAAAGAACGACCCTATATGGAAGAGATCGAGCGCAGCCCCGGCAAATTGCGCATCGCCTTCTCGTCAGAAACGCCGGGCGGCAAACCGATTGATCCTGAAGTGCAAAAAGCGTTTGAGGAAACCATCTCACTCTTGAAGGGGCTGGGCCATGAGTTGATTGAGCAAGGCCTGCCGGTGGACTATCGCGCGCTCTACCGCGCCCAAGGCATGGTGGGTGCAGGCAACTTTGCCGCGGGTATGCGACGGCGCGTCGAAGCCATAGGCCGCGAGCCCCACGAGGAAGAGTTGGAACCTCTCACCTGGGCCGCCTACCGCAATGGAGGGAAGATCACCGGCGAACAAGCCATGTATGGCTGGCAGACGCTCCGCCTTCTCAACCGGCAGATACTTTCACTGTTTGAGGAGTTTGACGTCTTCCTCTGTCCCGTCATGGGAACGCCGCCACCAGAGGTTGGTGTCATTGATCCCGTCCGGCTCGACCCCAGAGAAGTGAACAAGCGGCAAGGGAAATCCTTTCCCTTCACGCCGCCTTTCAATTTCACTGGCCAGCCATCGCTCTCCCTTCCTCTCCATTGGAGCAAAACCGGTTTGCCGCTCGGCATGATGTTCACGGCCAAATATGCCGATGAAGCCACATTGTTCCGCCTTGCAGGACAGCTTGAGAAAGAGCATCCTTGGAAAGACAAGCGGCCACCGGTCTGGTCCTAAGCCCCTATTGCCGGAGAGCGGCAAGCCTGCTACCTCTCCCGCCATGACAGAAAATATATCAAAACCAGCCCTCGTACCGGTCCACGTAATCGGCGGCGGCATGGCCGGGTCCGAGGCCGCGTGGCAGCTTTCACAAGCCGGTGTCCCCGTCATTTTGCATGAAATGCGGCCCTTGCGGACGACCGAAGCCCATCAGACGGATGGCTTGGCAGAACTTGTCTGCTCAAATTCCTTCCGCTCCGATGATTGGGAAAACAATGCCGTCGGCCTCCTCCACGAAGAGATGCGCCACTGCAATTCCATCATCATGAATATGGCAGCCAAGGCGCAAGTTCCTGCCGGCAGTGCCCTCGCCGTGGACCGCGAGATATTTTCAAACCTCGTGACCGAGGCGCTTGAGGCGGAGCCGCTGATCACCATCGAGCGGGGCGAACTCACCAACCTTCCTCCGTCGGAATGGGGAACCAGTATCATTGCAACGGGCCCACTAACGTCGCAAGCATTGGGCAACGCCATCGGGGAGGCGACCGGAAAAGACGAACTTGCCTTCTTCGATGCCATCGCACCGATTGTCTACAAGGACAGTATCGACTTTGACATTTGCTGGTATCAGTCCCGCTACGACAAGGTGGGCCCCGGCGGTACAGGCAAGGATTATATCAACTGCCCGATGACGAAAGAGGAATATGACGCCTTCCTTGACGCGCTCATCGAAGGGGACAAAACCGACTTTAAAGAGTGGGAGGAAAACACACCCTATTTTGAAGGCTGTCTCCCGATCGAAGTGATGGTCTCACGTGGACGTGAAACCCTGCGCTTTGGCCCCTTGAAACCCGTCGGTCTGACCAACCCGAATAACCCAACCGTGAAACCCTACGCCATTGTGCAGCTGCGTCAGGACAATGCTCTCGCCACCCTCTACAACATCGTGGGTTTTCAAACGAAGCTTCGCCATGGAGAGCAGAAGCGCATTTTCCAAATGATCCCCGGCCTGCAAAGAGCAGAGTTCGCGCGGCTGGGCGGCCTGCACCGCAACACGTTCCTCAACTCGCCAAAACTGCTGGATGAAACAATGCGGCTGAAAACTTTGCCTCACCTGCGCTTTGCAGGTCAGATCACCGGCGTTGAAGGGTATGTTGAAAGCGCAGCAATGGGTCTCATGGCTGGCCGTTTCACCGCAGCGGAAGCCTTGGGCGATAAAGCCATCCCGCCACCGGCGACCACGGCCTTCGGAGCGCTGATCTCTCACATCACCGGCGGGGCAGAGGCTGCAACCTTCCAACCCATGAATGTAAACTACGGCCTCTTTCCGCCGATCGAAGCGCCAACAACGCCCGAGGGTAAAAGCATTCGCGGCAAGGCCCGCGGTCGCGCCCGCAAACAATCCCTGTCGCATCGCGCAATCAATGACCTGCAGAAATGGCTTGGCGACAGCAAAACTGACAAGAACACGGAATAACTTTCGCAAACACGGTCGCGGTTATAAATGCTTGGTGATAAGCACCCGCAGCAACCGGAACTGACGTCGAAACGCGGGTACATCAGATCCGTGACGAAGCGGGTCAAAGTCACGCGCACTCATCTTCCGCACATAAAGTGGCACGAGCACACTTGGCAAGAGAGAATGTAGCACCGCGCTTTCTGCCACACGCAAACCACGTGCAATCGCATATTTCTCCGCAGCGATTTTCAGCAATGCGCCGACAAGGATTTTGAGCCCCGGCCGCGCCAACCCGTCAAACACATCATGCGGATCCACATCATACGCGCCCATGAGATCAAGCGGCAAAGTCAGCCGCTGCGCGCCTGCGTCAAAAGGCAAATACCTCAATCGACGTACCAGAATCATACCGGTGACGGCACCGAGCATCTTTTTGTCGAGCACAACATCACATCCCAACAATGCAAGCTGTGTGCGAAACATCAATTCTGCATGTCGCTCTGCCTGGCGAACAAATAATTCCTGCGTTGGGCAATGCTCTTCAGTTAATTGCTCCGCATAAAAATCAATAAGCGGCAGAAGGTCGGACGGCGCAAGACCGGTATCAAACAATGTTTGCGCGAGGGCGTCCGCCCCCTCATGTCCAACCCGGCTGGCCGGTGTCATGTGATCGAGCGTGTCTCGCCACCATTGATAGCGAATTTCTCCCAACATGGGTTCGCTCACGGTTTGCGGGATGCGGACAAGCTCCGCCTCAAAAGCGTAAAGCGCTGCAAGCGGCGCCCGCATCTCAACCGGTGCCAAAAGAACAGCGAGATAGCAGTCATGATCAAACCGCTTCAACTGGTCCAGGCAATATCGAAACAGTTCCGGTGTCACGCGCTCTTCTTTCAAACGAAAACGGGACCGCTTATCGAAGCGGCCCCGTCAATCTGCGGGCGACGGCGAACACCGTCAATCCTGACCTTGCCAAATCAAGGCTTAGTAGAGGTTCTGTGCCGACACCATGGCAAACAGCATCGGGATCGAAAGCAGCGTGTTGGTGCGCGAGAACATCTTCGCCGTTGCCCCTGCCTTTGCCTTTGCAGCGGCGTCTGCTTCAACCATGCCAAGTGCGATCTTCTGGTTTGGCCAAATGATAAACCAGACGTTGAACCACATAATGGTGCCGAGCCACATGCCAATACCGATGGCAATGTTCTTCTCAACAGCAAAACCGCTTGCCGCACCCAGAGTAAATGCATCAATCAGATAGCCGTTCATCGCGGCGAGAATAATGCCCGTAACGATTGTGGCCATCGCCCCCCAACGGAACCAGAACAGTGCCTCAGGTGCGATAACTTTAGAAATGGCTGGCTTCTGCTCGTCAGGAATTTTGCCCATGTTGGGGATCTGAACGAAGTTGAAATACCAGAGTAGACCAATCCACATCACACCGCTGATGACATGCAGCCAGCGGAAAATAAACGTGCCGAATGCATGATCAATCGTGCCACCCCAATTGAGGTACATGGCCAGAAGCACGGCTGTAAGTACGAAACCGGCAATCACCGTGTTCCGAATGGAATCTAGAATTGCAGACATCAAGTGTCCCCCTTTAAGTGTCACATGCGGGCCTCAAGATCAGCCCGCACGGGAGGCGCCACTCTCCTCCAGCAGAAAACAGCGCAAAATCCGCCTCGCATGCACGAGTCGGTAATTCGAATAGAGAGATTCTAAAAGTTTCAGGACAAAAAGCCAAGTAATCCGCGTTTACATTCCGCGCAAACACCCTTTCCGGAACATCAGCACTCTCTATACAACCGCAACGAGAGCGGCGGCGACCCTGCGACCCTCGCCCAGCAGAACATTATACGTCCTGCAGGCAGCGCCAGTGTCCATAACCTCAACATGCAGAGGGATATCCGCCAAAGCTTGCTTCAGCTCACGTGGCAAAAACAGAAGCCGTTCGCCCGTCCCCACCAGAACAAGGTCAAGCTGTTCCGCGATATCAACAAAACGCTGGAGATCTGCAAGACACAACGCCTCGGCTGAAACCACATGCCAAGGGAACATACCCTCGTCAGGCAGCAGGATCATCGAGCCTGAAACCCGCTTCTTGTCGAGCCGGAAACCGCCATCGCCATAAGCTTCAATCGGCGGCTGGGACCCATAAGGCGTGCTTGAGAACTCCATAACCCATGCGCCTTAAGGTTTCGCACCCGCCGCACTGTCAGCACCGACACTCCAGTCACGCTTGACACCAAGGATCATCAGCAACGGTGCCGCCACAAAAATGGAAGAATATGTGCCCACAAACACACCCCAGATCATCGCAAATGCAAACCCGCGAATAACTTCACCGCCAAAAATATAAAGCGCCGCAAGCGCAATAACGGTTGTCAATGAGGTCATCGTTGTACGGGACAAGGTGCCGTTGATCGAGAGGTTGAGAAGCTCTCCGATATCCATTTTCTTGTACTTGCGCAAATCTTCCCGGATCCGGTCATAAACAATCACTGTGTCATTCATCGAATAACCGACAATGGTCAAAATCGCGGCAATGATGGAGAGATTAAACTCCAGCTCAAACAGCGAGAAAATGCCGATAGTCAAAAGCACATCGTGCGCCAGAGCGATCACCGAGCCAACGCCAAACTGCCACTCGAAACGGAACCAGATGTAGAGAAGCATCAGGAAGATCGCCATGGTAATAGCCAGAGTACCAGCCTCCACCAGCTCACCACTGACCTTGGGGCCCACCACCTCAACCCGGCGATACTCAACACCGTCACCAAGTTCGGCCTTAATCTTGTCTACCGCACTGAGATCGTTTCCGGCGGCCTCACCTTGTTGCTCCACACGGATCAGCACATCATTGGGGGCACCAAAGGTCTGCACCTGCACATCACCCAAATTCAGAGCCGACAACCGGCTGCGAATATCCGCGATGTCCGCCGGACCTTCTGTCGCAATCTCAATCATCGTACCGCCTTGAAAGTCGATACCGTAATTGAGCCCCTTCGTGGAGAAGAGAGCGATAGAGGCGAGAACGCCCAAAATTGAAATTGCATAGGCGATCTTGCGAAGGCCAATAAAGCCGAACGAGGTTTGGTCTGGAACCAGTTTCAAACGGAACATCATATCTATCCTTTAAAGAACCAGTTCCTTTGGCCGCCGGAAGCGGAACCAAAGTGCAACCATCAAACGTGTCACAACAAAAGCTGTAAAGACCGACGTGATAATCCCGATCCCCAACGTCACGGAGAAACCCCGGACCGGCCCCGACCCAAGCTGGAACAGAATGGCGGCCGCGATGAAGGTTGTGATGTTTGCATCCAAAATCGCGGTGAGCGCCTTGTTATAGCCAAGCTCAATGGCATTGATGGGCGTCTTCCCATTTCGCAATTCTTCGCGAATACGCTCAAAGACAAGGACATTGGCATCAACAGCCATACCGATGGTGAGCACAATCCCGGCGATCCCCGGCAGGGTCAGCGTTGCCTGCAAGACAGACAGGGCCGCAGCGATCAGCGCCACGTTCACAATCAGCGCTGTATTGGCAAAAATTCCGAACAAGCCATACGTCGCGACAATGTAGAGGATAACCGCAGAAAAACCGATCATTGCCGCAATCTTGCCTGCGGCCACACTATCCGCCCCAAGCCCCGGGCCAACCGTCCGTTCTTCCAGAATATTGAGCGGCGCAGGAAGCGCACCTGCGCGCAGCAGCACCGCCAGATCATTCGCTGTCTGCACAGTGTAAGACCCGGATATCTGTCCACGCCCACCCAGAATAGGTTCGCGAATGACCGGCGCAGCAATCACCTCATTATCCAGAACGATGGCGAAGGGACGGCCAACATTCTTGCTCGTGACCTCGCCAAATCGGCGGGCACCAGACGTATCAAACTGGAAGGAAATAATCGGCTCATTGGTCTGCTGGTCAAACCCCGGTTGAGCATCGGTCAGGTCCTCGCCGCCAACCATCACACGCTTTTGAACGAGGACGGGTTGTGGAGGATCAAACTCATTTGAATAGATAATCTCCGTCCCCTGCGGCGGACGCGTGGCAAGCGCTTGCTGCGCCGTCATGCTTTGATCAACCAGGCGGAAACTGAGCTTCGCTGTTTTCCCGAGCAACGCCTTCAAGCGTGCAGGATCATCCAGACCTGGTACTTCCAGCACGATGCGATTGTCACCCTGACGCTGAATAGTGGGTTCCGTCGTGCCCAATTCGTCAATACGGCGGCGAACAATTTCAATCGATTGTTCAACAGCCAGACGTGCCCGTTCCCGTTGCGACGCTTCTGTTGGCGTCAGCGTGAAATGTGTTCCGTCTGCCACAACAAGAAGGTCGGCCTCCGGCAGGCCGGAAAAGAGATTGGCACTAACCGTATTAACAAGCCCGTCCAGTGTTTCCTGCGCTGACGCAACATCAGCTGCATCCCTAATCCGCACACTCACGGCACCCTGCGACATGCCAAGCCCCGTATAGCCGATGCGCTTTTCACGCAGCGACTGCCTTACATCATCGACAATCGTCTCCAACCGCTCGCGCTGTACAGCCGCTGTCTCTACTTCCAGGAGCAAGTAGGACCCACCCTGCAGATCCAGGCCAAGCACAATCTGTCTCTGCGGGACCCAGCCCGGCAGGTCTTTGAGCGTTTCAGCAGAAAAGAAGTTCGGTGCCGTATATATGAAACCGGCAAGACCCACCAATGCGATGAGCGTAATCTTCCAGGGCGAGAATCGAAGCATGAAAAGTGCCTTTGAGAGATGGCGGAGAGTGATGCCGGGGACCGAAGTCGAAGATCCGCAGCGAGCTGACCCCGTCAGTCGTCCTTGTTGGAATTGGCAGGTGTCGGCGCTGGCTGCGTTTTGGATCGAACGGACGTGAGCGTTGCTTTCAGAACGCGAACCTTCACGCCATCGGCAATCTCAACTTCAACCTCTTCACCGTCTGGTACCTTGGACACTTTGCCAAGCAGACCGCCAGCCGTCACAACCGTATCTCCACGGCGTACATTATTGACCATTTCCTGATGCTGCTTCGTCCGCTGCTGTTGCGGGCGGATAATCAGGAAATAGAAAATCGCTGCCATGGCAATCAGAGGCACAAAGAGCGATGTGAGAAAATCCCCCCCGCCCGCGGCGGCGGTGTTAGCAAAAGCGGGCGTAATGAACATGTATTTCTCCGAAACTGGCCAAACAGAATGTGGGTCAGGGCAAATCACCCTGCCCGATATGAACCGCGGGACTATACCGGGCCCGGCCTCCTTTGCAAACAAGAGCCCTTTGTTTTCTGAGACTTAGAGCCGAAATTGAGGTCAAAATCGACCTTGGGCGCGGCGCCTGGTTAAGGATTGACCGGTAGGACGCAAATGCTAGGGTCCGCGCGCGTGGCAAAGCGGGTCACGCGCCGCCCCAACTTGAGTGGCAAAACCTTAAGTGGAACAAGACAAATGACAGACGGCCCCACCAAAAATCCATCTGCCCTTCTGCCATTTTTGAGCCGCATCGCCGACGCGCTCGACCGGCTGGCACCCCCACCGGCTCCGACCGTTGATCTGACTTCCGCCGACGCATTCCTGTGGTCCGGGCAGGATGCAGCGCTCATCGCCGTCCCTCATGTCTCACGGGTCGACATCAGCCTTCTAAAAGGCATCGATCGGACACGGGACGCGCTCCTTGAAAACACAACCCGGTTTGCGAAAGGCCTCCCCGCCAATAACGCGCTCCTTTGGGGCGCGCGCGGCATGGGCAAAAGCTCCCTCGTCAAGGCAGTACATGCATCCCTCAATCAGGCGACACCGGGGAGCCTCGCCCTCATTGAAATACATCGGGAAGATATCGAGAGCCTGCCCGCCCTCATGAGCGCCCTTCGTCACGCAAAACGCCAGACCATTATTTTTTGTGACGACCTCTCCTTCGACAAGGACGAGACAAGTTACAAATCCCTCAAAGCCGTGCTTGAAGGCGGCATCGAAGGGCGGCCCGCCAATGTGCTTTTCTATGCAACGTCAAACCGCCGCCACCTGATGCCCCGCGACATGATGGAGAATGAGCGCTCAACCGCCATCAATCCTTCCGAAGCAGTGGAGGAACGCGTCTCCCTGTCAGACAGGTTCGGGCTATGGCTCGGCTTTCACAAATGCAGCCAGGACGAATATCTGGAAATGGTGGGTGCCTACGCCGCGCAACATAATCTCAAAATCTCAAATGAAGATCTGCGGGCAGGCGCCATTGAATGGACGGCAACGCGGGGCGCACGCTCCGGTCGTGTTGCCTGGCAATATATTCAGGACGTTGCAGGCAGGCTCGGTCAGCAATTGGGCGACGCCTAGCTGCTCATCACTTTCATCGGATCCATAGCCTGCGAGCCACGGCGTATCTCAAAATGGATTTGCGACGTTTGAACGCTGCCAGTGCGGCCGGCAAGCGCAATCGTCTGACCCTTGGTCACCGTTGCACCACGTTGCACCAACAATTCGCCATTGTGAGCGTATGCCGTCATCCACCCGTTCTCATGCCGAACCAGAAGCAGGTTGCCATAGCCGCGAAGTTCGTTGCCTGCATAGGCGACAACGCCAGATTGGGCAACCTTCACTGGCGTCCCCTCCGGCACTGCAATGTTAATCCCGTCATTGTGAAGACCATCAGCCTTCGGGCCAAAGCGTGAGATGATCCGCCCTTCGGCAGGCCAGATAAATTCACCCGTCGCAGGTGGCGGCGTATCAAGTGCTGGTTTCTCCATCGGCCGCGGCGCACCATTGGCATCGACAACCTGGTTTTGACCAGCACCCTCCCCACCGGGAATGCGCAAGCGTTGCCCGACATAGAGAGAATTATCCGCGCCGATATTGTTGGCCGCGCGAAGGTCATCTTGCTTCACACGGTGCTGGGTGGAAATGCTGTAAACAGTGTCCCCGCGACGAACAACATAATATCCGGCACCCGAGCCATTAGCGGCTGTCGGCCTGTCCGCAGGCGTTGGCCCGGCATTACGTGACGGACGCATGTTGGGTGTTGAACGGCTCGTCGTTCTGATGTCATCGGGCCGGGCGCGTGGCCGCCCGACATCGCCAGCAGAAACATTGGACCCGGAGCGATACTCATATTGCGTATCCCACCAGGGGTCTGACTGGCCGGAACAAGCCGCAACAACAAATACGGCTGAGAAAGCGGCGACGAGACGCAGTCGACGGAACGCAATACTGCAAACATCGGCAACAAGCCGGAGCATTCTACGATCGAACAAATTCTGGGACATCGGGTCCGCCCTTTCAGCCTTCCCGTGCGACCCCGGCAACCAGGGGAACGAATCGCACCGGAAGAAGCTCTTCCTTTTTAAATCCATCCTCTTCCCGTGTCAGGCGAACAAGTAATTGTCCTTGCTGTCCGCTATCCACATCGACCGGAACCACCATAATCCCGCCAATTTTAAGCTGGTCGGCGAGACCCATTGGAACTTCCGGTGCCGCTGCAGTCACGATAATACGGTCAAAAGGCGCCTGTTCAGGCCACCCTTTATTCCCATCGCCTACCTTGGCGGTAATATTGTGGAAACCAAGAATTTCAAAACGCTTAACGGCGTCAGCAAGAAGTGTCCGATATCGCTCAATTGTGTAAACCCGGCGGCATAACTGAGCCAGAACCGCTGCCTGATAACCGGACCCGGTCCCGACTTCGAGAACCTTCATCCGGTCTCCAATCTCCAGCTTTTCTGTCATATATGCGACGATATAGGGCTGTGAAATCGTCTGTCCGCACTCAATCGGGAGGGCATGATCATCATAGGCCTGCTCCCGGAAAGATCCGGTCACAAAAATTTCACGAGGCACCCGTTCTATGGCCGCTAATACGTCATTTGAGCGAATACCTTGACGCCGAAGTGTCATGACGAGCTTGATTTTGCCCGCCTCCAGCTCTTCGCCGTCTTCAGTATTACCATTTTGGAACACACTCACCGGCGCGCCCTATTGGGACGAAAAGGCAGCGTCAAGCTTCTTGCGCGCGGCCCCATGGGTGAGATCAAGATGCAAAGGCGTGATACTGATCCGCCTGTCATATATCGACCGAAGGTCCGTCCCTTGCGGTGGATTTGAGGGAATACGTTGAAACCCGGTCCAGTAATAGGGGTTCGCGCGCCCGTCCACCCGCTCTTCAATCTTGACGAGGGACTGATCGCGCTTGCCCTGCCGCGTCACATCAATGCCACCAACAAGATGCGGCGGCACATCGGGAAAATTCACATTCATCAGCACATCAGACTGCCAGCCAGTGATGACAAGTTTTTCAATGATGGGCGCCGCATGCTCCTCCGCCGTTGCCCAATGCACATTCTGCTTTCCGTCAAAGCCATAAGCCTGACTGAGCGCGATAGAGGGAACACCCAGCACTGTCCCTTCCATCGCCGCCGCAATCGTACCGGAATAGGTGACGTCATCCGCCACGTTCTGCCCGCGATTAACGCCAGACAGAACAAGGTCCGGCTGATCATTGATCATAATATGTTTAATCGCCATCAAAACGCAGTCGGTCGGCGTGCCAGACACCGCATACTTTCTGGCTGAGATTTTCCGCAATCGCAGCGGATCAGAAAGAGTGAGCGAATGCCCCGCCCCGCTCTGCTCGCTCTCAGGCGCCACAACCCAGATATCAGATGAAAGCTTTCGCGCAATCTTCTCCAGCACTTTAAGGCCGGGTGCGTGGATCCCATCATCATTCGAAAGCAGAATACGCATGCCGTCGAGCGGGAGTTTCTTTTTGGACGATTTAGCCATCAGCTGTAATCACCTCAAGCCCACCAAGATAGGGCTGCAAAACGGCAGGGACAGCAACCGACCCGTCGACCTGCTGATAATTCTCAAGAATGGCAACCAGCGTACGCCCAACAGCAAGACCGGATCCATTCAGCGTGTTGACGAACCGCGTGCTCTTCTCATCCTTGGGTCGGTAGCGCGCATTCATCCGGCGCGCCTGAAAATCTCCACAAGCCGAACAGCTGGAAATCTCGCGATAAGCTTTCTGGCCCGGTAACCAGACCTCAATGTCATATGTCTTCTGCGCGCCAAAGCCCATATCCCCGGTAGACAGAACCATGGTGCGGAACGGCAGGTCGAGCCGCTTCAACACTTCCTCAGCACAAGAGAGCATGCGCTCATGTTCCGCCGCTGATTGTTCAGGCGTCGTAATGCTCACCAGCTCAACTTTGGAGAACTGGTGTTGACGGATCATACCGCGCGTGTCGCGGCCGGCAGACCCGGCTTCAGAGCGAAAGCAGGCCGTGAAGGCTGTCATGCGCAGCGGCAATTCTTCTTCCGAGAGAATGGCTTCGCGCACCGTATTGGTGAGAGGCACCTCAGCCGTCGGGATCAGCCAGAAACCGTTCTCCGTCCGAAAAGCATCCTCGGCAAATTTGGGCAATTGATTGGTGCCAAACATCGCCTCGTCGCGCACAAGCAGAGGCGGTGACATTTCCTGATAGCCAAACTCTGTCGTGTGCAGGTCCAGCATAAAATTGCCAATGGCCCGCTCCAGCCGCGCCAGATGTCGCTTCAGGATCACAAAGCGCGAACCTGAAAGTTTGGCGGCGGTCTCAAAGTCCATAAGACCGAGCCCCTCACCCACATCAAAATGCTCTTTAGGCTCGAAGTTCAGCTCCCGTGGCGTCCCAACAGTATGGCGCACAACATTGGCGGCTTCATCTGGACCATCCGGCACCTCTTCCAGAGGCAGGTTCGGAATGACGGCCAGCAGATCATGAAGCTCAGCATCAATACGCCGCTCCGCATCTTCCCCGACTTGAATTTTCGTCTTGAGTTCCGCAACTTCCGCCATCAGTGCGTCAGCCGCGACGTTATCGCCTTTGCCCTTTGCCGCGCCAATCTGCTTTGACGCCGCATTGCGTCGGCCTTGTGCATCCTGCACGGCGGCGACAATCTCACGGCGCTTCGCATCCAGCTCCAGAATGATCGATGACTGCGCCACCATGCCCCGGCGGGCAAGCCCTGCATCAAAGCGGTCTGGATTGTCACGGATGAGCTTTATGTCGAACATGGAGGAACCTTGAGATCAATCAACGGGTAACGGGTAACGGGTAACGGTCACAGGACCTAGCGAATCAGGCATTTCCAAACCCGACGCCAGCTCGCGTCTGTATACGCGGATGGTCGCAGACCGTCCAGACGACGGGCTATTTTAAGCCAGATACGGGTCGGAAAACGAAATCGTGAGGTTTTAGAGGGAGCTGGGACCAGACCCCATAAGATCATCGTCCTGCTCTTCTGCCTCTTCGCGCGCCTTCCGCTTGCGCTCGATCAGCGCAACCGACAGGATCGAAATCTCATAGAGCAGCAAGGTCGGCACACCAAGTCCCACCTGGCTCACAATGTCGGGTGGGGTGAGTACGGCGGCAACCCCGAAAACAATCACCACCGCATACTTGCGCCCCTTGCGGAGCTGATCGGCATTCACCAGACCAGCGCGGCCCAGAAGCGTCATCAGCACCGGCAGCTGGAAGCAAAAGCCGAAAGCGAAGATCAGTGTCATGATCAGGCCGAGATATTCACTAACCTTGGCCACAAGCTCGATCGCGGCCACGCCGTCCCCGCCAACCTGTTCCTGCGAAAGGAAGAACTGCATCGCAAGCGGCATGATCAGGAAATAGACAAGCGACGCCCCCATCAGGAAAAGTATTGGCGTCGCAAACAAAAAGGGCAGAAACGCGCCTTGCTCATTCTTGTAAAGGCCGGGTGCCACAAACATGTAGATCTGCGAGGCAAGCACCGGAAAGGCAATGAACAAGGCGCCAAACAACGCCAGTTTCAATTGCGTGAAAAAGAACTCTTGAGGCGCTGTGTAAATCAGCTTCAGTTCAGGCTTGTCGCCCGCTGCCCATTCATAGGGGTCCAGCAACACGTTGAAGATCACATCGGCAAAATAGAAACAGATCACAAAGCCGATTGCGATCGCGATCATCGAATAGAGCAACCGCTGGCGAAGCTCAATCAGATGCGAAAGCAAGGGTGCCCGCGAAGATTCAACGTCATTTTCGCTCATTGAGCGGCATCCTTCGGCGCCGGTTCAACAGAGCTTTCAACCGCTTTGGGGGCTGAAGCAGCGCCCGCACCGATGGAGTTTTCCGGGCCCGTAACCGGTGGCGGCGCATCATCAACCGCGATCTCCCCAGTCTTTGTGGTTGTGGGCAAGTCGGGCTTTGGAGCCTCAGGCTCCTTCAGCGCACGGCCAACAACGTCCAGCGGGTGAGACATCGCTTCTTTGACCTGAGCGAGAGGATTACTAGCTTTCGCATCGGCAATTTGCTGGCGAAGTTCGTCAAGCTCGCTTTCGCGCGCCATCTCATCAAAGCTGCGCTGGAACTCCCGCGCGGCGGCTTTGATCTTGGCGGTATATTGGCCAATCGTCCGCATCATGCGCGGCAGGTCCTTGGGGCCTACCACAAGGATGGCCAGCACACCTAAAAGCAGAAGCTCGCTCCAGCCAATGTCAAACATGAAAGTCAGAACCTCACACGGGTGTTGAAAACCCGGGTATCAGCGTGTGCCGGTACTCAGCTTGTCGTTGTTTTGTCTTTTGTGGCTTCTTCGCTCGGTTGAGCGGTGCCAAGGCTCTTTGGGTCAGCGCCAGGCGTGGCTTCGTCGTCTGCCATGCCTTTGCGGAAGCTGCGAATGCCCTTCGCCACATCTCCCATCAGCTCTGAGATCTTGCCCCGCCCAAAAAGCAGCACCACAAGAACCAACACAATGATGATCTGCCACGGACCGATCTGTCCCATTCGTAATCTCCAAAACATAAAATCAGGTCAAGAAGTCGAATTTCAAAAACCGACTGACTTCTCTTAACATCGGGTTTCTCAGAGCATCTCAGATTTATCGCGTTCTATCAATGCCTTAGGCGACCATCATCATAGAATGGTCAGGCTTGACCGGAATATCGGAAATGGGAGTGCAGGCCTGAAATTCAAGAGAACAGAAATTGAGGCAAACGCGCCGGATAGCCCACACGGCAGGCTCAGGCGTTTTCCTCTTCTGCCTCAGCCTCTTCCTCAATGCCGCCATCCAAATGCTGGTCCAACGCCGCGCCATATTCTTCCGGCTCGTCCTCGCTGAAGTCACCATCCCCGTCACCCCCTTCAGAAGAGGGGGTTGGAACGTCAAAGTCAGTCGGCAGGTTAGCCTCCAGAAGACCGGCAGCCTTAAGCTCTTCATGACCCGGCAAATCGCCAATGCCCTCAAGGCCGTAATGAACGAGGAACTCTTCGGTCGTGCCATAGGTGACAGGGCGCCCTGGCGTCTTTCGCCGCCCGCGAAGACGCACCCAACCCGTTTCCATAAGGACATCAATCGTGCCCTTGGACACCGACACGCCGCGAATTTCTTCAATCTCCGCCCGCGTCACAGGCTGGTGATAAGCAATGATAGCGAGTGTCTCAAGCGCCGCACGAGACAGTTTCTTCTGCTGTACGGCCTCCCGCTCCATCAGGAACGACAGATCTTCCGCCGTGCGGAACATCCACTTGTTAGCCAACCGAACGAGATTGACCCCGCGCTCGCTGTAGAGAGACTGAAGGTCTTCGATCAGCGCGCCAACATCCGCCCCTTCCGGCAGGCGGGCAGCAATCGAGTCAATGTCGAGCGGTTCCGCCGCCGCAAACAGGAGAGCCTCCAACATGCGAAGCTGGGCCGCATGGTCAAACACGCCCGGGAATTGCGTCACATTGCTGGGCTCAGCTTCAGCCGAACCCGCCTCATCGGCGTCCGCACCTTCCTCTGCCGCCAGCTCTGCCTCTTGAACCTCTTGGGGCTCATCAGGCAAATCATCAGCCATCTCTTCTTGTTCAGTGGCATTGGCAGTTTGCTCATTTGTCATGTGTCGTCACTCTCCTCAAACGAGGCTTCCCGCCTATTACCAGGCTCTTCGTCATCATTTTCTTCAGCTTGCACGATCTGGTCATTATCATTCTCGAAATCGTCCGCAAGATCGATCCGGGGTGTCGCCCGCCGCCGAACGAAGATCGGCTCAAAGGCGTTGCCCTGCTGAACTTCCAAATGACCGTCACGGATAAATTCAAGCGAGGCACTGAACGTGCTGGCAAGCGCAGTACGCCGCTCTTTCGGTGTCGCATAGCCTTCCGGCAAAAAGGCCTCAATCGTGCCCCAGTCGATCATGATGCCCAGCATCTTTTGCAACCGGTGCCGTGCCTCCTCGATGGAGAAGACCGCTTGCTTCTTAATCGTCATATGGGTGGGCTTCAGTGCCCGAATGCGCTCTTCCGAATATGCCTTCAGAAGATCATAGAGAGTTCCCACGTAAACACTTGTTCTGTTTACCCGAATACCCTCTGGCGCACCGCGCTGAAAGACCTGAACGCCCATCCGCAACCGCTTCTGCAAGTCAGCCGAGGCATTCCGCATCGCCTCCAAACGGCGAAGCTGGAAAGCAAGACGCGCCGCTAACTCCTCACCACTTGGCGTGCCTTCTTCCTCCGGTGGCGGCAGTAAAAGCTTCGATTTCAAAAAGGCCAACCAGGCAGCCATCACCAGATAATCAGCTGCAAGATCAAGCTCTAAGTGACGGGCTTTGTTGACAAATTCAAGGTACTGCTCAGCCAGCGGAAGGATCGCAATCTTGGCCAGATCGACCTTCTGGTTCCGCGCGAGGGCAAGCAGCACGTCGAGCGGACCTTCAAACCCGTCAATATCAATAATAAGCGCATCAATGCCATGGGCTGGACTTGTGTGGGCTACACCCTCTTCAAAGTCACCTTGCCCACCTGGCCGTAGGTCAACAGTCTGAGCCACAACAGCATTACCTGCTGACGCATTATCATGTTGCGCTTCATTGAGATGGGTCTCAGTCATCAGGGTCCAAACACAAATCCAGGAGCCAGATGCCAGCGCCCGAGGGAAAGAAGCCCTCGAGACCGACAAAAAGCTAGATTAAGCCGATTCTTTCTTCCAAAGGGCAGATTTAAACATCAAGCAGGCTCAAAAAACGCTCCCAACCTTCACTGAAATCGAAGGTTTCCGGTGCACGTCGCGCCGCAAGCGCTGCCTCCGCCCGTATCAATGCCTCTCCGCCAAGGATAGGCGTCTCTCCCGCAACTGCAAGCATCTCATCCATCTTGCCATTGCAATGGAGAACCAAATCGCATCCGGCAGCGATTGATGCCCGTGTACGCTCCCCAAGTGCCCCGGAAAGCGCCTGCATTGACAGATCATCAGACATGAGACAGCCGGAAAACCCAATCTCCCCGCGGATAATCTCACTAATCACAGTGGAAGACGTGGTTGCCGGCTGGTCCGGGTCAAATGCACTGTAGATCACATGCGCCGTCATCGCGAGCGGTGCATCTTTCAAGGCATGAAAGGACTGAAAATCGGTGGCCGCGAGCACCGCCCGATCCGTATTGACAACCGGCAGACGCTCATGACTGTCCACACCTGCCCGCCCATGCCCGGGAATATGCTTGATGACAGGCAAAACGCCAGCAGCAAGCAATCCATCAGCCGCAGCAGAGCCAAGCGCCGCGACGATACCGGGCTCATCACCATAGGCCCGATCGCCGATCACATCATGTGCGCCCGGTACCGGCACATCAAGCACCGGCAGACAGTCAACATCAATCCCCAGATCGTACAACTCAGCGCCAATCAATTGTGCCCCAAGCCGGGTGGCCTCAAGCCCCCGAGCAGGATCAATGGCATAAATCTCCCCAAACCGCCTGCCAGTCGGGAACGCATGCCAAACCGGTGGCCTGAGCCGCGCCACGCGCCCCCCTTCCTGATCAATCAGAATAGGTGCCTTCCAGCCGACAGTTGAGCGCAATTCTGCACACAGAGCCCGAACCTGATCCGGCGTCTCGATATTGCGTGCGAAAACAATAAAGCCCCAAGGGCTGCACTCGGAAAAAAAGCGCTTCTCCGCCTCCGTGAGGCTCAGGCCCTCACAGCCATAAATTGCTGCAGAAACCATGGAATTCCTACTTGGGCCGGACGATACAGTCCTGACCTTTGGCTTGGAGCCGCGCACACAAGGATTTGGCGGCATCATTCGTCTCAAACCAGCCAACGCGGAGCCGGTAATAAATCCCCTGTGCGCCGAGATTGGCTCTCTGCACATCACGCACCAGCCCTGTCATCAATTCAGGATGTGCCGCCCGCAGCTTGTCAAACTCGCCTTCCGCCTGACGCAGATCACGGAATGCCGCAATTTGAACCACAAAGTTTCCCCCGGTCGCGCCACTGGTTGCAGCGGGCGCCACCGGTTGCGCGGGAACGACAGGCACCGTGCGCACGGTCGGTAAAACTTCAGGGTCTGGACGTGTAGGAACAATGGGAACAGGAACGCCGGGGACCGGCGTAGCCCCCGCAGGTGCAGGCACTTGCGTTTCCGGATCTGGCGTAATGGAAACAGGCGGGGGCAAAACCTCAATCCGGTCACGGGGGGTCGCGGGAACCACTGGAGCCGTCGGCCGTGCGGGCGCGGGCTGCGCCTCAATACGCATAGGCTCCTCAGCCTGCGGCAACAGCTGCTCAACGCCATCAGGCGTTGCCTCCCGGCCATTAAGGCGGTCATAAATCAGCTTGTCGGTATTGGGGACTTCAAGCCCACCTGGATCATCCGGCACAATTTTGATCGGGCTGTTATCCGCCTCGATCAGCGGCGGAGCATTGCGACTCCCCTCTTTCATGCCCTGTTGGTAGGCAAGAAAAAGAACGCTGCCAAAGAGCCCTACAATCACAAAAATCCCGACAAGGATCAGCAGAACGCGGCCACCGCCACCCTGCTCTGTCGCGTCATAGGTATGGAATTCGTCTGAGGCCTCAAGCTCATAATGCTCGTCCTCGTCTCGCCCCAAAGTCGGCATTCAGCGCATTTCCTCGATAGGCTCCACCCCCAGAATACCAAGGCCGGAAGCAATCACGTTCCCCGCCGCGCGAATCAAAGCGAGACGAGCAAGGGTAACATTTCTTTGGTCATTTACGATAAACCGAAGCGACGGATCATCCTTGCCCTTATTCCACAGCGCATGGAAGGCAGATGCAAGGTCATAGAGGTAAAACGCCACCCGGTGAGGCTCATGAGCGCTCGCCGCCGTCTCCACCAAGCGGGGAAATTGCAACATCAGCTTGATCAGCCCAAGTTCCGACTCGTCGGTCAGGCAGGTGAGATCAGCCCGGCCCAGGGTCGCATGAAGCGAAGCATCACTCAGATCAACGCCCGACAAGCTATCATCAGCAGCCGCATTCCGCAGGACAGAATGAATGCGCGCATGGGCGTATTGAACATAGAAAACCGCATTATCTTTCGACTGCTCCGTCACCTTGGCAAAGTCAAAGTCGAGCGAGGCATCATTTTTCCGGTAAAGCATCATGAAACGGACGGCGTCCCTGCCAACTTCATCCACAACCTCACGAAGGGTGATGAAGGTCCCGGCCCGCTTGGACATTTTGACCGGCTCACCATTTCTCATGAGGCGGACAAGCTGACAGATTTTGACATCAAGCTCGGCTCCGCCACCCGTCACCGCTTTCACGGCGGAATGCATCCGCTTCACATATCCGCCATGGTCCGCGCCCCACACATCAATCAGATGCGTATAGCCGCGTTCAAACTTGTGCAGATGGTAGGCAATGTCCGGCGCGAAATATGTCCAGCTGCCATCTGACTTTTTCAGGGCCCGGTCAACATCGTCGCCAAACTCGGTGGAACGGAAAAGCGTTTGCGGCTTGGCCTCCCAATCTTCCAGCGTCTTGCCTTTGGGCGGCTCAAGCACGCCCACATAGATGAGGCCCTTGTCTTCCAGCTTCTTAAGCGTAGCCTCAATCTCTCCCGTCTCATGGAGCGCGCGCTCCGAGAAGAAGACCTCATGCTCAATCCCAAGCGCTGCAAGATCACCACGGATAAGATCCATCATCGCCTCAACGGCGGCATCGCGAACAATCGCGAGTGCCTCGTCCCGGCCTTTTGCCAGAAGACTATCGCCATAGTCCGCCGCAAGCGCCTTGCCGACGGGCACCAGATAATCACCCGGATAAAGCCCCGCCGGAATATCGCCAATCTCTTCACCCAGCGCCTCCCGGTAACGCAAGAAGGCGCTCTCGCTCAAAACGCCGATCTGCCCGCCCGCATCATTAATGTAATATTCCCGGCAGACCTCAAAGCCTGCTTTGACAAGCAGGTTCGCCAGAGCGTCCCCAAAGACCGCGCCGCGCGTATGCCCAACATGCATGGGGCCGGTCGGGTTTGCCGACACATATTCAACATTGACCTTCTCACCACGGCCAACGTCACTCGATCCATAACTGATCCCAGCGCTCAAAATGGCAGAAAGCCGCGTCTGCCAAAAACTGTCCCGAAGCGTCATGTTGATAAAACCGGGTCCGGCAATATCGACCGACACAAAATGCCCGGACGCGTTGAGCCCAGCTGCAATCTTGTCCGCCAGATCACGCGGTTTCAGGCCTGCCGGTTTGGCGAGAACCATCGCCGCATTCGTCGAGATATCGCCATGCGACGCCTCCCGCGGTGGCTCCACACCCACACGGGAAAGATCGAGATCACCGCCAAGCGTCCCGTCCTGCTGCAATGCTTTCAGCACCTCAGCAACAATGTCCTCAAAATGGCGGAAAATATTCATCTTGGCTTTCAAGTCATCAAGTTAGGGGCAAATCATCAGGTTAGTGGCGGAAGCGGCGCACCATACCGGCTGGCCCCAGCCCATTCCAGCCCTTTCCCTCACTAACATGCCAGATTATGCCGGTATCCCGTGCGGTCAGACGTCCGAGTGAAGGTCGAACAATCGCCGATGCTCCAGAATGGCAAAGCGGTCGGTCATACCGGCAATGAAATCACAAACCCGCCGCGCGGTCTTGAACCCGCTCGCGCCATCACAGCCCATCTGCCATTCATTGGGCAGCAATTCCGGTTCCTCGTGCAAAAGATGGAACAGATCCTCGACGATGCGTCTTGCCTTGCTCGTCATCCGGTTGACCCGGTAATGCCGATACATGCGTTTGAAGAGGAAGGCTTTGAGGCTCGCGTCATTCTCCACCATGCCCGGTGAGAAGGCGATCACCGGCTTTGTGTAATGCCTGATGTCTGCCGCGGTCTCGACACCACTGGCGGCGAGCCTTACACGGCTCTCATCCAGCAGGTCCGTCACCATCCGCCCGATCAGGCTGCGCACCGCCTCTGCGATAAGACGTCCCTCTTCTGCCAGCGGCGCACTGTCAATCACCTCGCGGAAAACATCCCCGACCAGCGGCACCGACAGCAGGTCATCAATGGTGAAAAGCCCCGCCCGCAACCCGTCGTCAATATCGTGATTATTGTAGGCAATATCGTCCGCGAGTGCCGCGACCTGCGCCTCCGCTGACGCAAAAGTGTGAAGCTCAAGATCCTGCTTCTCGGCATATTCTGATATCGCCCGCGGCAGCTCATCCACCGTTCGGGCGGCCGTAATGAGCGGCCCGTTATGTTTCACAATCCCTTCGAGCGTCTCCCAGGTGAGGTTGAGCCCATCAAATGCGGCATATCGCTCTTCAAGCTTGGTGACGATCCGGAGCGTCTGCGCATTGTGATCAAATCCACCATAGGCACTCATGCAGGCATCAAGCGCCTTCTCCCCCGCATGGCCAAAGGGCGTGTGCCCGAGGTCATGTGCAAGCGCCAGAACCTCAGCAAGGTCCTCATCCAGCCCAAGCACCCGTGCGACCGACCGCGCGATCTGAGCAACTTCAAGCGAATGGGTGAGCCGCGTCCGGAAATAGTCCCCTTCGTGATAAACGAAGACCTGGGTCTTGTATTTCAACCGCCGAAAGGCGCCACAATGAATAATACGGTCCCGATCCCGCTGAAAAGCGGAGCGCGTCGCACTCTCAGGCTCATCATAAAGCCGTCCACGGCTCAGTTCTGCCTTGGAAGCGAAGGAGGCAATGGCCGCCGGGTTCGAAATACTCAAAATTGACCCCTCAGATTTGTGTCAGCCCTGCCTATCAGGCCATAACAGGGTTTGACAATCATCCACGCATACTTACATGAGTAACCTGAATTTGTTATAATGCTTCCAAACTAACCCTAATTGAAAAAGGGCATTGCGTTGAGCGAAACTGCTGACATCGAGCTTCCGGGCCTTGGCAAACCGATCACCCTGTCTGACCGGGCGGCAAAGCGGATCGCCGAGATCATGACGGGCGAAAGCCCAGGCACCATGCTCCGCGTTGCGGTCAATGGTGGCGGTTGCTCCGGTTTCCAATATGCCTTCACGTTGGACGACACGCGCCAGGACGATGATCTTGTGCTGGAGAAGAGCGGCGCCACCGTTCTCATCGACAGTGTAAGCCAGATGTATTTGGGCGGGGCCGAAGTTGATTTTGCAGATGACCTGATCGGCCAGGCGTTCAAAATCAACAATCCGAACGCGACCGCCAATTGCGGCTGCGGCACCTCCTTTTCGGTCTGATCAACGCGGTCCCATTTTTGAGCGGACCTCCCCTTGCACTCATACCAGGCCCTCATGCTAGGTATGGCCTGAAAAAAAGGGACCGGCCTCATGAAGATCGCAACATTCAACGTCAACTCCGTCAAAGCCCGCCAGGCCAATCTGGTTCAGTGGTTGCAGGAAGCAAGCCCCGACATTGTTTGTCTGCAAGAGTTGAAATGCGTGGACGACGCCTTTCCGCGCGAAGAGATTGAAGCGCTTGGCTACCATGTCGAAACCCATGGGCAAAAGACCTATAATGGTGTCGCCCTTCTCTCCAAATTTCCGCTGGAAGATGTGACGCGCGGCCTGCCTGGTGACGAGAGCGACGACCAAGCGCGCTACATTGAGGCCGTGGTGTCAACAAACAAGGGCGCGCTCCGCATTGGCGGGCTGTACCTGCCCAACGGCAATCCGGTCGACACAGACAAGTATCCCTATAAGCTTGGCTGGATGGACCGCTTGACCGCGCACGCAAAAACGCTGCTCGCCCATGAAGAAATGCTGGTGCTCGCAGGCGACTATAACGTGATCCCCCATGCCGACGATTGTTACGATCCCAAAGCCTGGGCGGACGATGCTCTCTTCAAACCGGAAACCCGTGCGAAATTCTATGAGCTGATGAATCTGGGGCTCACCGATGCTTTCCGCGCCTGCCACACACAACCCAATCGCTATTCCTTCTGGGACTATCAGCGTGGCGCCTGGCAGAAGGACAATGGCATTCGCATTGACCATCTTTTGCTTTCTCCGCAAGCCGCAGACCGCCTTGCCGCCTGTGACATAGACAAGGCACCACGGGGCCGCGAAAAACCGTCCGACCACACACCTGTCTGGATTGAACTGGATATCTAGGTCAGGTCGTTTCAACCGAGCCCGGCATCAGCCGCACACCCTTGCGAAGATG
Organism: Parvibaculum sp.; assembly: GCA_040223265.1. GTDB lineage: Bacteria > Pseudomonadota > Alphaproteobacteria > Parvibaculales > Parvibaculaceae > Mf105b01. The sequence continues at coordinate 46,823 of JAVKCY010000101.1, forward strand.
CCGGTAGGAAAGCGCGCGGTGATCGGCAGGGTTAGGACCCGGACTCGCGACCACAATCACCTTTGCAGCAATCGGGCCAAAATCCGCACGGAAATGAACAGAACTTTTAACCGCAACGATTGAGCAGGATTTGGGCTCAAGCCCCAGATGCGAGAACATCGCCTGATCGGCCCCTTGCACTTTCTTTGAAGCCACAATGATATTGACACCGCCGAGGCGCAGCCATGCGGATGCGCCGAGCGACAGGCGCGCGCCATCATAAAACGGGCCGGTCGCTCGAACATCACCATCTGACAGGGCGACAATTTCAAATTCAGCGTCAAGCGACGTCTCACCGGGCGCACCGCCCGTTTTCGCCCCGAGTGTCAAAGAGGCGGTGGAGCCCTTGCCCGCCTTGTGAGCGGCGGCTGCACAGTCCGGGTCAAAGAGCACACCAATAGCTGCGTTTTGAACATCAGCGGCAACGAGCGCTTTCAGCAGCCCGACAGTGTCGCCATTGCCACCGGCACCGGGATTATCCTGCGTATCTGCAAGCACAACAGGCTTGCCATTCGTCGCATAATTGCGAGCTTCGGCAATCGCGTCTTGCGGTGTTTTAACGGCACCGGCAAACCCGCGCTCATGCGAAAGAATGAGGGTCAAAAGCCCGTCCGCCATTTCATCCGCTTCCCCTTGCGTTTTGCCATACGCAATCACGCTGGGGCCACAAGCCGCAATATCAGCAGGCGAAAACCCGGTGGCGAAAGAAGCACCCAAACGGCTCCCCATCTCATCATGAGCCGCGACCGCCCGGTAGACCGTGGACACAGGTTCAACCAGCGTGCAACTGCCAGGCAAAGGGATAAGGAAATCGAGTTTACGGAAAGCCTTGGCCGGTCGGGCTTTGAGTTTTGAAAGCTGAAACAACATCTCCGCCGCCCGCGCACCCGTTGCCCCCATATCCACATGCGGATAGGTCCGATAGGCAGTGAGATAGTCGGCAGCCTCAACCATTGTTGAGGTAACATTAGCGTGGAGATCAAGGCTTGCTACGACCAGCACGTCCGGCCCGACAAGCGCCCGAACAGCCTCCAGCAATGCGCCCTCACCATCTTCCAGATGTTCGCAAACCATTGCGCCATGCAGGTCGAGATAGACCGCATCCACCTCCCCCTTCAGCGCGCTGAGCGCATCGAGCAGCCGACCGGAGATTGTCTCATACGCGTCCCGCGTCACATGTGCTGACGGCGTGGCAGAGCACCAGACCAATGGTAAAAGCGTCGCCCCAAGAGCCTGAGCGCGAGCGATGAACCCGGACACGGGGATATTCATCCCAGGAAAGGCAGTAAGCAGCGCCGGGCCCGCCTGGAGCGCAGGCCAGCTATCCGCTTGTTCAAAGGCAGCAAGATCCGCTTTTGAAGGTGCAAACGTATTCGTTTCGTGCTGAAAGCCGCCAACGGCGATTTTCATGGGCGCATTCCTGTCTGAATCCCGTTGCCGCCCATCCACTTATCTTTCGTGCGCGCGAGCCCAAAGGTCTGCCTGCAACAATCCTTCAGCCCGTTCGTCCGCACTAATAAATTTGTTGAGTTCATCCATCTTTGCATTGACCGGCGCGGCCGCAGACGGGTCAACATAACGACGCGCGAGGTCAAGATACATGGCCGCCTTCACAGGGTTTTCCACCACACCGTCGCCACGGGCATGTATCTCAGCAAGCAACAGGAATGCCGGCACATAGGCTTTGATCTCGGCGAGATACAACCAGCGGAGCCCTTCGGCACGGTCCCGCGTTACGCCCTGGCCGGACCGGTGCATCACACCCAGAAAATATTGTGCCTCCGCTGAAAGCTGCAATGCCGCTTTCTCAAACCAGCTGATGGCCTCCCGATAGTCCTGTTCTATGTTTGCGCGCTCGTCGCCCGAATAATAGTAATGCGCAACCTGCACCTGAGCTGCCGGATTGCCGGCAACAGCCGCCTGCATGAAATAGGGAAACGCAAGCCCGCTCGACTGAGGAAGCCCGTTCCCGGACCTGTGCATATGGCCCACAAGAAATGCCGCCATCGGATGACCGGCTTCGGCATCCTGCTTCCACTCGGCAGCAGCCCCAGCCCTATCGCCCTGCTGGTAAAGCGACATGCCGCGATCGAAATCGGCAGACGCCCCAACCGGCGAGATGAGGAGAAAAACGGCGGAAAAAAAGGCGCTACTGAGAATCTGAGAAATCAATTTTGAGTACATCATGGCGCTGAATATATCTGAAACGATGTGGCACCAATAGGGCAGAAAATCCCCATCCGCACCGTTAGCAGCATTGACGTAGCCTGACGCACGCGTCAACATTCACCCAAACAAAGTAAACAAACAGGGAGAAGTCCATGAAAGCCGCCGTCCTCCGCGAAGTGGGTAAACCACTTCTGATCGAAGATGTTCAGATCAACAAGCCTGGGCCCCATGAGGTACTGATCCGCACCAAAGCAGCGGGCGTCTGCCATTCCGATCTGCATTTTGTGAACGGCACGTATCCCTATCCGCTGCCGGCTGTTCTCGGCCACGAAAGCGCTGGCATTGTCGAGCAGATCGGGTCCGAAGTCCGCACAGTGGCGGTCGGCGATCACGTCATTACCTGTCTCTCCGCTTTTTGCGGCCATTGCGACCATTGCCTGACGGGCCACATGTCCCGCTGCGACGGCGCCGACACCAAGCGCGGACCGGAGGACGAACCACGCCTCTCCAAGGGAACGGATCCGATGTTCCAGTTCCTCAACCTCTCCTCCTTCGCAGAGCAGATGTTGATCCACGAACATGCCTGCACAAAAATCCGTAAAGACATGCCGATGGACGTTGCCGCCCTGATCGGCTGCTCAGTCACGACCGGCATTGGCGCCATCACCAACACAGCCCGCGTTGAACCGGGTGAAACTGTTGCCGTCATCGGCTGCGGCGGTGTTGGGCTTGCCGCGATTAACGGTGCCGCGATTGCAGGCGCCGGACGCATCATCGCCGTGGACACCCAAGGCTCCAAATTGAACCTGGCAAAAGAATTTGGCGCGACCGACGTTGTGAACGCGAAAGACGGCGACCCTGTTGCCCAGGTGATGGAACTGACCGGTGGCGGCGTTCATCACGCACTGGAGGCAATCGGGCTCAAGGCAACGACGGAGCAAGCCTTCCGCATGCTGCGTCGTGGCGGCACCGCAACCATCATCGGCATGATCCCGCTCGGGACGAATATCGAGCTGCACGGGGCAGATTTTCTGGCGGAAAAGAAAATCCAGGGCTCCCTCATGGGATCCAATCGCTTCCCGGTCGATA
>JAVKCY010000102.1:0-13784 GCA_040223265.1 Parvibaculum sp.
GTCAAGAGTGTGGATTATTACCGTCAACAAATTGACTTGGTAACCGTTAGTGGTGGTAGTGAGGCAAGTAACCGTCATCCGATTTTGGGTGAGGGTACCGGTTTTGTCTGAACAAATCGTGGTTACCGAACCCAAGGTTTCTACAGCGGGTAATTTACGAATCAAGGCTCGCTCTTCATACGGTACTGAAAGCATCTATGGGCTTGGTGCCGAAACGCCGAGCATTTTGTCTCAGCAGGATCAGGATCGCTATACCCGCATTTTCGCGGTGCAGGAACGTGGCGACTGGCAAACAGCTGACAGGCTCATTGCGGCGCTCGATGATCGTGTGTTGATGGGATATGTGCAGTTTCAGCGCTACATGCATCCGACTGCCTATCGCTCTCGCTATAATGAGCTGAAAGACTGGCTGGATGCCTACGCTGACATGGCGGAAGCATCAGACATTTATAAACTCGCGGTGAAGCGCCGTCCTTCCAACGCATCTCACCCGACCAGACCTGAGCGTCGGAGCTACCGCACGGTTGCACACCGCCAATATGCAGTTGCCGAAGGGCCACGCATGGATTTCTCCCGCTCCTTCCGCACGGCAGCGCGGAAAGTGCGCTCGCTTCTACGCCGGGAACGTCCAACGCAAGCTCTCAATCACATTTCGCAGGCAAGTGTCCGGCGACCGCTAACCGCTGTTGAGTTCGACACGCTGCTTTCGCGCATTGCGACTTCTTATTATATTGAGCACCGCGACGACCGCGCCTATGAAGAAGCTGCGAAAGCTGCTGCCCGCAGTCGGACGGGTGTCCCGCTCGCGGACTGGATTGCGGGTCTTGCCTCGTGGCGGCTTGGTAATTTTGCGAAAGCGGCTGAGCATTTCTCTTATGTCGCCAAAGCGCCAAACGCCTCTGACTGGACGCGCGCTGCCGGTGGCTTCTGGGCTGCACGGTCTTTTGTTGCGATGCGCACACCGGAGCGAGCAGCACCAATGCTTGAAACGGCGGCAAGCACTGGTGCTACGTTCTACGGCCTCCTTGCCTCCGCACAGCTTGGACGCGATATCAATTTTCACTGGGTCAAACCACCGCTCGATCAGGCCGGGCTTTCCCTCCTGATGACCAACAATGGTGTGCGGCGCGCCATTGCACTTGCCCAGCTTGGCCGATCAGATGATGCCGAACGTGAGCTCACACGCGCCCATGGCCGGTTGGATGCGTCACTCGATCATGCGTTGATCGCGCTTGCCGCCCGGCTCAATCTGCCCGCCGCGCAATTGCAGGTCGCAAACGCTGCTTATGTGCCCGCGACCTATGGCCCGGACCAGTTTGTGATGAATGCGGGCCTCTTCCCCGTGCCGAATTATCAACCGGAGGACGGTTACCGCGTTGACCGCGCACTCGTGTTTGCGCTGATGCGTCAGGAAAGCAAATTCCGCCCGCAGGCCCGCTCCCATGCTGGTGCGCGCGGCCTGATGCAAATCATGCCGGCGACGGCGTCTTACATTACGCGCGACCGCTCGCTTCGCCGTTCAGGCGCGAACGGGCGCGACCGCCTGTTTGACCCGTCTTTCAATCTGACGCTTGCCCAGCAATATATTGAAGAACTGATGGGCGGCGGAGAGCCGCACGGCAATCTCTACATGATGGTGACAGCCTATAATGGTGGACCGGGCAATCTCAATCGCTGGCTGAAAAGCACCGACTATCGCGATGATCCGCTTTTGTTTATCGAAAGCATTCCGGCCCCTGAAACACGCGGCTATATCGAGCGTGTGCTTACCAATTACTGGATCTACAGGGACCGGTTGGGCCAAGAAACACCGTCGCTGGCGGCTGCGGCCCAAGGCGAATGGCCGATCTATTCCTCCCAGGAAGATGGAAACTCGTTCGCGCAACGCTGAACCGCCCTTGTGACCGGCCCACCAGATCAAGGCCTGCGACCGATAGCGGCCTTGTAGATCTCATGGCATCCATTACCTTTCAACAAACAAATGAAAGGACGCTTCATGCCTGGTATCGATTCTTCACGCCCCTTTGTTCCCGTGCGCATTGCGGTGATGACCGTATCGGACACGCGAACGATGGAAGATGATACGTCTGGCGCGACGCTGGTCGCACGGCTTGAGAGTGCCGGACATTTGCTTGCTGATCGCGTGATTGTGAAAGATGAGATTGCTGCCATTACTGCGCAGCTTGCCCATTGGATCGCCGACAAGGAAATTGATGTGGTGATCTCCACTGGCGGAACCGGCCTGACGGGCCGGGACGTAACGCCTGAGGCTTTTCACTCCGTCTATGAAAAAGAGATTGATGGCTTTTCTGTCCTCTTCCACAAAGTGTCGTACGAGAAGATTGGCATGTCGACGATCCAGTCTCGCGCGACAGCAGGCGTCGCGGGCGGCACCTATCTCTTCGCGTTGCCAGGTTCCACGGGCGCGGTGAAAGATGGCTGGGATGAAATCCTGCAATACCAGCTCGACTATCGCTACCTGCCGTGCAATTTCGTCGAGATCATGCCACGGTTGGAAGAACACAAGCGGAAGTGACGTCCGATTTTCGGTTCGGTTAACGGCTGGGCTTTTTAGGCCCGCAACTGCAGCACGTAGAAGATATAGGCATAGTCGTTTGCACACCGCTCAAAGAGACGGATTTCTGCCTCTTGTTCATCGAGCATGTTCTCAACGCCTGCATCACCGGCATGGCGACGACGCGCACCTTCGATCAAGGGCACGAGAGGCTGGTAGTAATCGGTCCACCAGTCTTCGTCCGGCAATTGATAGGTCGCGACGCAATCAAAACCTGCCCTTGCGGCGCGTGCAATGTTTTCCTCCACGCCTGCCATGTCGGGATAATCTTTCTCCCAGAAGGTACGTGCGGCCTCGTCTGGCGTTGCTGTCATCCAGCTCAGTTCCGAGGCCACAAGAAAGCTTGAGGGTTTTAGATATCTCTTCCAGTCGTTGAGACCTTCTTCAAAACCAATGGAATAGATTGCCCCTTCCGACCAGATGAGATCAAAATAGTTGGACGGCAGGTCCAGCGCTTCGAAATCCGAACAGATGGTGAGGAGACGCTCGCCGGTTATTGCTTCCGCCTCCGCTCTTTCTTCCAGTTTTGCGATAAATGGTTTCATGATGTCGACAGCCGACACGCGGGCATCGGTTTTCCGCAACAGGGTCAGGACTTCGCTCCCCTGCCCGCAACCCATGACAAGAATTTCCGGTTCTGTCGGCAAGGGGCCAAGCAGTGAGAGAACATGTGCCGTCGCGCGATCACCGCCCGGCGCATTTCGCTTCAGCCGCAATTGCATATCCAGAAAGACGCGGAAGGGATCTGTCTCCATTTCAGCCACCCTTTCGTGTCTCATTCAAATGCACCAAATTCTGGCGTGTCTCGTTCCAACGCGCCAGGTCCGCGCCGGTATCAATGTCCAACAGGGTTTCTAGGAGGGCCACTCTTTTGCCGCCAAGATTTTTCATCGTGTCGCGCAATGCATGCTCACTCGACCAGCGCACCTGCCCGAAAATACTTTCCGTTTTGCGGGTGCGGGAGAGGCCAACCAGCCAATAGCCGCCGTCATCGGCGGGGCCAAAAACCGCATCATGCGAACCCAAAACCTTGAATGCGTCTGCGACATGTGCCGCTGTGAGCGCTGGAATATCGCACCCGATCAGAACCACACGGCCCGGCGGCATGGCGCGCATCATATTGTCCATGCGCGCACCCAGATCACCCTCACCCTGCGGCACGCGGGGCAAATGGTCCGGCCAGAAACCGGTCTCGTCGAGACTTGTGTCGGGTGCCACCGCGATCACCGTCTGCCAGCGTGGATCACCTCCGAGGCGAGCGAGCAATGCTCGCGTGTTGGTGCGATAGAAACGAAGGGCTTCGACAGCACCAATGTCTTTCGCAAGCCGTGTTTTTACACGCCCCAGGCGGGGCGCCTTCGACATGACGACAAGCCAGTTCTGCCGGCTCATCCGTATAGCTTTGCGAGGACGCGAGGTGGCACGAACAGATAGAAGAGCGCAAGCAGGCCCAAATTCTTTAACGAGCGTTTCAGATAGCCATCGCGTTGATAGCGCGATGGGCTTGTAAGGGCAGCGCTTCTCAACATGACCATGCGCCGCCAGCCGATCTTGCGAACCAGCGACACATCTTCCATCAAAGGCACATCCGGGTAGCCACCCAACTCATTGTAGAAACGCTTGTGGATCAAGAGCGCCTGATCACCATAGGGAAGGTGAAAGAGCGCACAGCGAAGGGCGACCATGGTTTCGAGGAACCGAGCGGCCCCTCCAAAATCATCCAGCTGAAAGCGGAAGGCGGCTGCAACTTTCTTCCCGCCAAAGCGGCCTGTCTCCACCTGCTCCAAAAATTTTGTGACCTCATCTTCCCACCCCGGCGCCAAAACGGTGTCGCCGTGCAGGAACAAAAGCCAGTCGCATTTGGTTTCCGCCGCCCCATGACGGAGCTGTGTCCCTCTTCCCTTCTCGCCGGCGACGATGGTGGCCCCGGCCATCTCCGCCAGTTCCACCGTTTTGTCCGTCGAGCCCCCATCCGAAATGATGACCTCGCGCACAAGGCCACGTACCGTCGCTGGCACCAGCGCCGTCAGACAGGCGGGAAGCCCTGCTTCCGCGTTCAAGGTTGGAATAACGACACTTAACATGGACGCGGACTATAGCGACCCGCAAAAAAATCGCCAGCCCATGAAAAATGTTCTTGTTTTGTTCTGAAAATATTCCTATTCTATTTTTGTCGAACACGAACGAATACATGAACCGCAAACGCGTGCCCTGGCCCACCGCTTCCCCCCGAGCGGTCCGGTTGGCCCCCGTCCCCTGGAGGTTGCTTGCGATGCCCCATATGACACAGGATGCCCCCTCATCCTCTCTGTCAGGCCCAAAATATGGGTCAGGCCCTGAGTATGGGCCCGGGTCCGCCCTGCTTCCTCCCCCTGGCCGCCGTGGCCGGGGCGCGCGCTCCAACGAAAGCGGTCGGTATGAGCCGATCCGCTATGCCCAGTTTGATGATGGTTGGGAGACGATTGAAAGTGTGACACCGCTGAAGACGAGCGTCACGCTGGAGACACCCCGGCGGATCATCACGCGGAACACATCACCCGATATTCCGTTTGATCGCTCGATCAACCCCTATCGGGGCTGCGAGCATGGGTGTGTCTATTGTTTTGCGCGGCCAACCCACGCCTATATGGGCCTTTCAGCAGGGCTAGATTTTGAGAGCAAGCTCTTTGCCAAGCCGAACGCGAGTGCGCTGCTTGAAAAGGAGTTGGCAACGCCCGGGTACGAGGTACGCCCTATTGCGATCGGCACCAACACTGACCCTTATCAGCCCATTGAACGCCGTTACAGGATCATGCGGCAAATATTGGAGGTGCTGGACGCTTACAATCATCCCGTGACAATTGTCACCAAGTCCGCACTTGTCACACGCGATCTCGACATTCTTTCGTCCATGGCGAAACGCAATCTGGTGCGTGTGGCGCTATCCATCACAACGCTGGATGCAAAACTCGCGCGCGCGATGGAACCCCGTGCCAGCGTACCGACCAAGCGCATGGCAGCACTTGAGATCCTCTCTGCCGCCGGTGTGCCCACGGGTGTGATGGTGGCACCCGTCATTCCCGGTTTGAACGATCATGAGATAGAGAAGATTTTGCGCGGGGCGCATTATGCGGGCGCGCGCCAGGCGGGCTTTATCCTCTTGCGCATGCCGCGCGAAATCAAAGATCTGTTTCGCGAGTGGCTGTCTGAGGCCGCGCCCGACAAAGCCTCCAAAGTGCTGAAGCTCATCCGCGATACACGCGGTGGCAAAGATTATGACGCGGAATGGGGCAAGCGGATGAGAGGGGACGGGCCTTATGCCTGGACGATCCAACGGCGCTTTGACCTTGCCGCCGAGAAGTTGGGACTGCGCACAGCGCGAAGTTCCCATGGTGGCTCAGCCAACATCCAAGACAGTGCTTTGGGTGGAAGGCTGGATTGCACAGCCTTTCAGGTGCCGCCCCGCCCCGGAGATCAGATGAGTTTGCTCTGATTTTTGTACCGGTAGTTTGTTTTAGGCGGCATTTGTTTTCGGCTGCGTTCGAGTGCACACTTTGATCCACAGTGAGGATCAAAGCTCTTAAAAGAGCGATCTTCAATCAGGATCGTGTGTATGAAGAAAGTGGCCCCTGCCCTCTTTGACGGACCGGACTTCAGTCTGGAAAAACGCGCTGGTGCACCGCGCCTGCGCGTTGCGGGCGTGGATGAAGCTGGACGCGGTGCATGGGCCGGACCCCTGGTGGCCGCCGCTGTTGTTCTCGACCCTGCGCACATTCCCGCTGGCCTCAATGATTCCAAGAAACTCTCGCGCAAAAAACGCGATCTCCTGTTCGATCAAATCATGGCGCAGGCGGAAGTTGGTGTAGGGGTTGGCTCCGTCGAAGAGATTGAAGTGCGCAACGTCCTCAATGCGACAATGGATGCGATGCGTATCGCCGTGCAGGCGTTGGAAAGGCCTGTGGATGTCGCGCTCATTGACGGAAACCGGTGTCCACTGCTTTCCTGCGAGACGGAGGCCGTGATTGGCGGTGATGCGCGTGCCCTTTCCATCGCTGCCGCCTCCATCATCGCCAAGGTCACGCGGGACCGGATCATGCAATCGCTTGCAAAAGATTTTCCCGATTATGGGTGGGATGCGAATGCGGGCTATGGCGTCCCTGTGCACAAATCAGCACTAGAGCGATTTGGGGTCACGCCACATCACCGGCGTTCTTACAAGCCGATACGCAACATCTTGGGTCTCCACCGAGCGAAGTGACTCTATTTAGTGAAGACTGCCCTCTAAGCCCTTGATTCAACAAAATTAATTGACCGTTAACCATCAAAGACTCATGATGCCGCTCCTTCATGGACACCAATGGGTAGGGGCAGTGAGCGTGGCGCGTAAAGGTCAAATCAGCAGACTTCCGGCAAATGAAATTCTTCAGGGCGATTGCATCGAATGGATGAACGCGCTGCCTGAAAAGTCAGTTGATCTGATTTTCGCCGACCCGCCTTACAATCTTCAGCTTCAAGGGGAACTGACCCGGCCTGACCAGAGCAAGGTTGATGGTGTCACCGATGCCTGGGACAAGTTTGCAAGCTTTGAAGTCTACGACCAGTTCACCCGCGACTGGATGAGTGCCGCGCGCCGCATCCTGAAAGATAATGGCGCGATCTGGGTGATCGGCTCTTATCACAATGTCTTCCGTGTCGGCGCAACAATGCAGGATCTTGGCTACTGGATCATGAATGATGTGATCTGGCGCAAAACGAACCCGATGCCGAACTTCCGTGGCACACGGTTTACCAATGCGCATGAAACCCTGATCTGGGCAACGAAATCTGCCGACCAAAAGAAATACACGTTCAATTATGATGCCATGAAGGCGCTCAATGAAGATGTGCAAATGCGCTCTGATTGGGTGCTGCCAATCTGCACAGGCGGCGAGCGCCTGAAGACCGAAGACGGTTCCAAAGCACATCCAACTCAAAAGCCTGAGAGCCTTCTCCACCGCGTCATTCTCTCAACCACCAATCCGGGCGATGTGATCCTCGACCCGTTTTTCGGCACCGGTACGACGGGTGCGGTTGCCAAAAAGCTAGGTCGCAATTTCATCGGTATTGAGCGCGAAACTGCCTATATCAAGGCTGCCAAGGCCCGCATTAAGGCGACACCGATTGCCAAGGCTGAAGACATTGAAGTGACCCAGTCGAAAAAGTCTGAGCCACGGGTGCCTTTTGGCACGATTGTGGAACGGGGTCTCTTGCAGCCTGGTACGGTTCTTTATGATCCGGCAAGCCGCCACGCGGCGCGCGTGCGCGCGGACGGCACACTTTCCTGCAAGGACGCAACCGGCTCCATTCACAAGATCGGCGCGCATGTGCAAGGCGCTGAAGCCTGCAATGGCTGGACGTTCTGGCATTACAAGAAGAGCGGCAAGCTTCGTCCGATTGATCTTCTGCGTCAGCAAGTTCGCAAAGAAATGCATCCGAACTGATTTCTATCAGATCGCGTGAAGGATTATGCCCGGGTTGCTTTGATTGGCGGCCCGGGTTTTTCTGTTTCGCCTAGCACCAATGTCACAATCTTTTTCATGACGGTGGGGAGTGCGTACTTACCAAGATCTTCGGGCAGGACCCATACGCAGTCGGGCGTTGGGGCCTTTGTCGATTTTGCTACGCGTGCTTCCACCAGCTCAAGGATCAGATGGAAGTGTGTGAACGTGTGTTCAACGCGCCCGACACGTTTTTCCCATTTGGCTTTCACGGGCGCGGCGTGCGCCAAGTCTGCTTCTTGCAAAGATGTTCCCTCCACCCAGTCACTCGACGGCACTTCCATCATGCCGCCCAACAATCCTTTGGGCGGGCGTTTGCGCAAGAGCACTGCGCCATCGCTCCGCACGGCCCAAAACGCTGTGCCATATCGTGTGGGTCGTTCTTTTTTTGGCGCGCGGCGCGGCAAGGCATCAGGGTTCCCTGCCTTCGTCGCCTTGCATGGTTTTTCCCATGGGCAGCGGGTGCAAGTCGGGTTTCTCGGCGAACAAAGCGTTGCGCCTAAATCCATCATGGCTTGTGCAAAATCACCGGGACGTTTTTCAGGCGTCAGTGTCGCGGCTTTCTCCCGAATGATTTTTTTGGCAGCAGGCATCATCTCTTCGATCTGAAAGAGGCGTGCCACCACGCGTTCAACATTTCCATCGACAACGGTTGCAGGTCGGTCAAACGCAATCGCTGCAACAGCTGCTGCCGTATATGGCCCGATGCCCGGCAGGCGCATCAGTTCTTCCTCCGTGTCCGGAAAGACACCGTTCAGCTCCGTTGCCACGTGGCATGCACAAGCATGGAGATTGCGCGCACGGCTGTAATAGCCAAGCCCTGCCCAGGCATGCATGACCTCATCAATGTCAGCTGCCCCCAACGCCTTCACCGTCGGCCACTTGTCGAGGAAGGCCCGGAAATAAGGCCCAACGGTTGCGACAGTTGTTTGCTGCAACATGATCTCTGAAAGCCAAACAGCGTATGGGTCTGGTGTCCTGCCGCCACGCGCGCGCCATGGCAGATGGCGGGCATGCACGTCATACCAGGCAAGCAAATCGCTCGCTTTTGGTTGGTTTTTCCCCATGGCCTTCGCGGGAACCTTTTTGATCATGGCGGGAGCGACTCAGTGTCGCCTTTCCCCCCAATTTGGGGCAAACTGGGCGCATGTCCACACGCCGTTCAAAATCCCCCGCGCCGATTGCCGGCGACATTGCTGCGACCGCCCGCGCCATTTTCAAGGCACGCGGCTTTCAGCAGGACCATATTTTGCGCCATTGGCCGGAAATTGTGGGGCTTTCGCTAGCGGACATGTCCAAGCCTGAAAAGCTGGTGTTTCCCAAGCAATCTGCGGGTGTTGGCATGCGGCGCGCTGAAGGGGCGACCCTCACTGTTCGGGTGGATGGGCCGGGCGCACTGGAATTTACCCATCAGGAGCCGCAGATCCTTGAGCGGATCAATGGTTATTATGGCTACCGGGCGGTCACGCGGATCAAGCTCCTGCAAGCGCCATTGCCCTTGCCACCCCGCGAGAAGGCCCGGCGCATTGCGGCGCTCAATGCGCAAGAAGAGGCCGCTTTGCAAGCGGAAACGGCGAGCATTCAGTCTGACGCGCTGCGTTCAGCACTTGAAACACTGGGTCGGCGAATTCTCGGCACCAAGAAGGCGGGGCTCGGGACAAAGACGGTCGGAAAGCCCGGACCGCGCCCCTAAGTCCGATTCTCACTTCCGCGCAAGCGAAAGGATCGGTTGAGAGAGACGCCAACTTACCTATAATCACGCTACATTTAGTGGGGGCCTTGAGAAATGGAACAAAATAAGCGCAATTTGCTGATTGCTGGCGGGGTCGTGCTGGCGGTCATCCTGGGCGTTTTGGGGTACTTGAATGTCGGCAATTCCGACAATGGCGAGGCTGTGGCGTCCGGCGCTACGGCTGATCCAGCGTCAGGAGTGGCACTCGCCGAGGAAGGTCCGATGGGAGATTATGCCCTTGGCTCGCCAGACGCACCCGTCACGGTATACGAGTATGCGTCACTTACCTGCAACCATTGCGCGGCATTCCATCTCCAGAGCTTCCCCCAGATCAAGGAAAAATACATTGAGACCGGCCAGGTGCGCTGGGTGATCCGGGCTTTTCCTTTTGATCCTGCAGCAACGGCCGCTGTCATGCTTGCCCGCTGCTCAGGACCAGACCGGTATTACAATTTTCTCGATGTCCTGTTTGAACAGCAGCAGCAATGGGCTTTCACCGGCAATCCCGGCGAAAACCTGGAAGCAATTGCCAAGCAAGGCGGCTTTTCGAGTGATGCCTATAAGGCCTGCCTTGAGAATCAGGAGATTTTCGACCATGTACGCGCTGTACAGGTCAGGGCACAGGAAGTGCACGGTGTTCGGTCCACCCCCTCATTCTTCGTAAATGGTGAGAAGGTTGAAGGGGCACTACCTTTTGAAGACTTTGAAGAAGTCATTCAGAAGCATCTACCGTAACGCTTCATCCCGTGAACCTGCCTGGTTGGTCATTTGTTTCAGACCGGGTTACCTGAACCTCTAATTCGACGGATAGTCACGTGCAGTTTTCTCGTCTTCGCCTTGCCGGTTTTAAATCCTTCGTGGACACGACCGACCTACTTATCGAACCAGGCCTGACCGGCGTTGTGGGTCCAAATGGGTGTGGCAAGTCCAACCTTCTGGAAGCCATGCGCTGGGTCATGGGTGAAAACTCGTTCAAGAACATGCGCGGTTCGGGCATGGAAGACGTGATTTTTGCGGGGACCGCCGGACGCCCATCGCGCAACCACGCAGAAGTGGTTCTCACCATCGAGAATTCGGACCGCACGGCGCCTGCCGCTTATAATGACCAGGATGAGATCGAAGTTTCCCGCCGGATTGAGCGCGATCAGGGCTCAACTTACCGGATCAATGGCAAGGAAGTCCGTGCGCGTGACGTACAGCTTTTGTTTGCGGATGCGTCAACCGGTTCCCATTCCCCTGCCCTGGTGCGCCAAGGCCAGATCGGCCAGCTGATCTCATCAAAGCCGGTTAATCGCCGTCGCATTCTGGAGGAAGCGGCCGGGATTACCGGTCTCTATACCCGCCGACATGAAGCTGAGCTTCGGTTGAAAGCGGCGGAAACCAACCTCACACGCCTTGATGATGTGGTTTCGCAGATCGAGAGCCAGCTCTCCAGTCTGAAACGTCAGGCCCGGCAGGCAACGCGCTATCGCAACCTCTCCGGCCATATCCGCCGGGCAGAGGCGACCGTTCTCCATATGAAATGGTCGAACGCAACGGACACGCTTGCGCGCGAAGAACAACGCCTGACGGAGACCGATGCAAGAGTGGCGGAGCTGACGCAACTTGCAGCCGCTGCCAGCACCGCACAGGCGCAAGCCTCTGAAAGCATTCCGGAGCTTCGTAACACAGAAGCGCGGGCTGCAGCCGGCCTTCATCGCCTCACCGTTGAACGTGAAAACCTGGACGCCGAAGAACGGCGTGCCCGCGAGCAGGCGGCACAGCTTACTGCGCGGTTGCACCAGATTTCGCAGGACATTGCGCGCGAGCGCGAGCTGATGACCGATACGAGCACCGCTCTTGAGCGCTTGGGCACTGAAGAGGCTGAGCTTAACGAACAAAACGCCTCACAGACGGAACTTCACGAAACCGCCCAGGCAAAAGTCTCCGAGACAAGTGAAGCGCTTCAGGCACGCGAAGACGAGCTTGACGCCCTTTCCCGCGAAGCTGCGGCGCTCTCGGCCGAACGGCAAAGCCTTGAGCGCGCAATTTCTCATGGCGAAGAACGCATTGCCAAGCTTGGTCAACAGCTTGAGCAAATTGTGCGTGAACGCGCGACACTTGCTGACGCAGAAGAGAAGAAAGCCGCCATCGCCCAGCAGGGTGAAGAGCTTGAGCTAGCCCATGCCCATACAGAAAGCGCGTCGGCTGCCGCGCTCGCAGCTGAAGAAGCACTCCGGGCAGCCCGTGCTGACGAGGCGGCGAAACGCGACCCGATGCAAAGTGCGGAACGTGAACTTGCCCGACTTGCAGCTGAGGCAAAGACGCTGTCCAACATGCTCTCGGTTGATGAGAAAAGCCTTTGGCCACCGCTGATTGACGCAGTCACAGTTGAGCCCGGCTATGAAAAGGCACTGGGTGCCGCCCTTGGTGAGGATCTCTCTGTCCCCATGGATAGAGCCGCCCCCATTCACTGGGATGTGGTGAATGCGAGCGACGATGCGGCCCTTCCTGACGCGGCGCGCGCACTGTCGTCCGTTGTAAAAGGCCCTGCTGCCATGGCACGGCGCCTTGCACAAATCGGCCTTGTGACGCCAGAACAGGGCAAAGCATTGCAAGCTCAGTTGAAGCCCGGTCAGCGCCTCGTCTCTGTTGCGGGTGATCTTTGGCGGTGGGATGGCTATACGGCGGCGGCAGACGCGCCAACGGCTGCGGCCAAGCGACTTGAACAACGCAACCGCCTGGCTGACCTTGAAGCTGAAATTGAAACAGCCAAAGCGCATATGCGCGATCTGCGTGATGCGTTTGAGGCCGCGCGGGTAAAAGTCGAAGAAGCTGCGGCCCATGACCGGGAACTGCGTCAGGCACTGCGCACGGCACAGACCGCTGAAGCAGACCTTCGCAAAGCCCTGTCGGATGCCGAGCGTCAGGCGTCTGCACAATTGTCGCGACTTGCAGCGCTTGCGGAAGCGGAAACCCGTCTGACGGGTGATCTGACCGACGCGACCAAGCTGCTTGAAGAATCACGGACATCCTTTGCCGGGCTTCGTCCGGGCGATGAGCTGCAAGAGCGTGTAACCTCTGCCCGTGACGCGGTCAGCGCTTTGCGCCTTGCGCTTTCTGAGGCACGGGCAGCGCTTGAAGGCTTGAACCGGGATGCGCAGGCGAGAACACGTCGTCTGCAAGCGATTACACAAGAACGCGGTGCATGGGAACTGCGCTCTGCGAACGCCACCAAACAGATTTCGACCCTTGAAGAACGGAACACGGAAAGCACCGAACAGCTAGAAGTGCTGAAAGGTGTCCCTGCCGAAATTGAAGGCAAGCGAAGCACGCTTCTCACGCAGATTGGCCAAGCCGAAACCGCCCGTAAATCAGCGGCGGATGAGTTGCAGGCAGCAGAAAACAATCTCTCCGAATGTGACAAGATCGCGCGCGAAACGCAGAACGCGCTTTCCGGCACACGGGAAGAACGAGCCCGGATTGACGGGCTGGTTGATGGCGGGCGCGAGCGCAAACGGGATGCGGAAGCACGCATTCGTGAAGTGCTTGAATGTGCACCGGGTGAAGCTCTTGCCCTTGCGGAGCTTGGCGAAGGTGAAGATCTTCCGGCTCTTGATGACATTGAAGGCAAGCTTGAGAAACTGAAACGCGAACGCGAAAGCCTGGGCGGCGTCAATCTGCGCGCTGACGAAGAAGCGCAGGAACTGACTGAGCAGATGGAAACATTGCTGCGCGAACGTGAAGACCTTGAAAACGCGATTGCCAAACTCCGTCAGGGTATTGCCAGCCTGAACAAGGAAGGCCGCCAGCGGATGCTCGATGCTTTCGAGACGGTGAACGAGAATTTCACCCGCCTCTTCACGCATCTCTTTGGCGGTGGTACGGCGCATCTGAAACTGACGGAATCAGATGACCCGCTTGAAGCTGGTCTTGAAATTTTCGCACGGCCTCCTGGAAAACGATTGCAGGTCATGTCCCT
>JAVKCY010000111.1:0-41145 GCA_040223265.1 Parvibaculum sp.
GTCAGAAATGAAATGGGCACGGACCATTATCAATGATCGCTACCTCGGGCCGGTGTTGAAGCAGCCAGCTGACGTGCTGGCTATTGGCGACGTTGTTTATGTTGAGCCTATCAACGCAGATGATGGCACGGTCAAGCATTATGCATTGCGGCAAGTTCCGGGCGTGAACGGTGCCATCGTCGCGCTCGACCCGCACACAGGCCGCGTCTTGGCGATGCAGGGTGGTTTCTCTTTCGACATTTCAGAATTTAACCGTGCGAGCCAGGCAACACGCCAGCCGGGTTCATCGTTTAAGCCATTTGTATATGCAGCTGCACTGGACAGGGGCTTCACGCCTTCAAGTCTGGTATTGGATGCGCCCTTCGTGATGGATCAGGGGCCGGGCCTCGCGCTCTGGAAGCCTGATAATTACAGCAATCAGTTTTACGGTCCCTCGACACTGCGGCTGGGGATTGAAAAGTCACGGAATGTGATGACTGTCAGGCTCGCGCAGAACATCGGCATGGGTGTCGTGCGCGACTATGCCCGCCGATTTGGCATCAACGATAATCTGCCGCCTGTTCTCTCAATGGCGCTCGGCGCGGGGGAAACGACCCTTCTGCGGATCACGGCGGGCTACGCCATGTTCGTAAATGGTGGCAAGCAGATTACACCGACGCTGATTGACCGTATTCAGGATCGCCGTGGCGCGACCGTCTTCCGGCATGATGAGCGTACTTGCGATGCTTGTGCGGTGACCCAGTGGGAAGGTCAGGCGATTCCGGAACTGCCGGATACGCGGGCACAAGTCTTGAGCCCGCAGACTGCCTACCAGATGGTCTCAATGCTCGAGGGCGTTGTGGAGCGCGGCACCGGTGCAACTATTCGCTCAGTTGGTCGTCCGCTTGCGGGCAAGACCGGTACGTCGAATGATGAACGCGATGCATGGTTTGTCGGTTTCGCGCCCGACCTCGCGGTGGGTGTGTTCGTCGGCTTTGATGAACCGCGTGCGATGGGCCGTGGCGAAACCGGTGGGAGTGTCGCTGCGCCTATCTTCCGGGACTTCATGGCGGCGGCACTGGCAGGGTCACCTCCCGTTCCCTTCCGTATTCCCTCAGGCATCAATCTTGTTCGCGTGAACTCGAAAACGGGGCTTGTTGCCGGGGCGAACGATAGCGATGTCATTCTGGAGGCCTTCCGCGAGGGCACGGAACCGCACCTGGCAGACGAGCCGATCTTCAATGAGACGCCGACGCTGGGCGGCGCTATTGGTCCAGACGGTGAACCCATCACCACGACCAACACCGCTCCAAGCCTGGGAACCGGGACGGGCGGACTCTACTAATCGCCTAAACTGGTCACAGGTGCGATTGGCCTTTGCATTTCCGGGGGTCAGCGCCTATTTTCCCGTTCAAACGAATGGAGACGATACGCATGCGCGCTGAAACGCAAGTAATCGCTGACGAGATTAGAGACTCGTTGGCGTTGCTGAGGAGGCATCTTTGACTGGGATACCGCCCAGAAAAGAATGGACGAACTGAACGCAAAAGCTGAAGACCCCAGCCTGTGGGATAATCCCCAAAAGGCGCAGGCCCTGATGCGTGAGCGTACCAAGCTCGATGATGCAATCAATACCTATCTTTCTCTCGAAGCCTCTCTGGATGACAATCTGGAACTGATCGAACTTGGCGAAGCCGAGGGCGACACTGAGATTATTGCAGAAGCTGAAAAGTCGCTGGCGGCAGCGCGTGCAGAAGCCGCGCGTCAGCGCGTAGTGACGTTGCTGTCCGGCGAAGCCGATAGCAACGAAGCCTATGTTGAGGTTCACTCTGGTGCTGGCGGGACGGAGAGCCAGGATTGGGCATCCATGCTGTTGCGCATGTACACGCGCTGGGCGGAATCAAAGGGTCACAAGGTCGAATTGATTGAGCGCCATGACGGTGAAGAAGCTGGCATCAAGTCGGCGACAATACATGTGAAAGGCGAGGACGCTTACGGTTGGTTGAAAACTGAAAGCGGTGTTCACCGGCTTGTACGTATCTCGCCCTATGACAGCAATGCACGTCGCCATACAAGCTTTGCGTCTGTTTGGATTTTCCCGGTTGTAGATGACACGATCGACATTGAAGTGAATGAAAGCGATTGCCGCATCGATACCTACCGCGCGAGTGGTGCAGGGGGGCAGCACGTGAACACGACCGATAGCGCCGTGCGCATCACGCACGAACCGACCGGTATCGTGGTGCAATGCCAGAACGAGCGATCACAGCACAAGAACCGGGCGACAGCCTGGGACATGCTGCGCGCACGCCTCTACGAACTGGAATTGCAGAAGCGGGAAGAGGCGGCAAATGCCGAAGCTGCGAGCAAAACCGAGATCGGATGGGGACATCAGATCCGCTCTTATGTTCTGCAGCCCTATCAGATGGTGAAGGATCTGCGGACAGGGGTGGAATCGGGCAATCCGGACGCAATCTTGGGAGGCGATATCGACGCGTTCCTCGCCGCCGCACTTGCTGCGCGTGTTGAAGGGACGACGGCGGAAGTCGAAGACCTGGACTGATCTTTGTCGTGGCAATAAAAAAGGCCCTGAAGTATTAGCTTCAGGGCCTTTTTTTGAATGCCGATCTGAAATTTATTCAGCCGCCGGGCGCTTTACAACAACGCTGCCATCGCGAACAACAACCGGGCTGTCAGAGGGCGCAGCCAACGGACGTGCAACCTTGGCGGATGCTGCGGGTGCCGGTGCAGGCTGTGGCTGCGACTGCGGACGGCGTGGCTCGCTCGCCTGAGCATTCTCAGCAAGTGGGTCGTCCGAGTGACGGCAATTCCCTTCGAAGAACGCACCCGTCTCAACCGCGAGTGCCTCGTGAAGGATGTCACCTTCAACATGACACGTTGCGCAGAGCTGAACGCGGCGTCCACGGATGCCGCCCATCACACGACCACGGATCACAATATCATCGGCGACGACTTCGCCGGAAATATGAGCCTGCTCTCCGATCGTCACGGATGATGACCGGATATCCCCTTCGATCGTGCCATCGATCTGAATATCGCCGCCAGCGACGAGATTGCCATGCACCACAAGATCATTCGAAATGATCGAAGGTGTCAGGCGGGCATTAGAGCGACGCGCAGGTGCAGGTGCCGTGGTTGACGGGCTGCCGCTAGCGGTGGCTTTTTCGTTATCCTTGTTGCGTGAAAACATACTTTCCTGCCTCAATGAACTTTGACGGATCCCTTACTTGGTCGTCAAACCACACTTCATAATGCAAGTGTGGACCGGAAGACCTGCCAGACGATCCGACTTTGCCGATCAGGTCTTGAAATCCCACTTCTTGACCGACGCGAACGTCAATCTTGTTGAGGTGGGCATAGCGTGTGCGAAAGCCGTTACCGTGGTCGATCTCGACCATCCGGCCATACGGCCCGCGTCGTTCTGCATAGACAACAACACCCGATGAAGGGGCGTAAACAGGCGTGTTATAAGCGGCAGCCATATCATAGCCAGAGTGGAAGGCCATGCGGCGCTTGAACGGATCCATGCGAGGACCGAAATTGCTTGTGATACGGAAATCTTCGAGCGGTGATGCCAGCGGAAGGAAACCGACGGCATAATTAAGCGCTGCAAGATGATCAAGGTTCTGCGCGACACGACCGACCTGCCGTGTGAAATTCGTCCCGGCAATTGCCCCAGCCAGATCATCACCACCGGCAAGGTCGATATAGGGACCGCCACTGGCAGCCTGCTGAGCGTCCACGCGCTCCATAAAGGCTTGCGGCGAGGTCACACCGGTCATAGCGATGATGCGCTCAAGCTCTTCGATTTCACGATCGGTTGTTTCTTCCATCGCATTGATGAGACCGCGCTGCGACCGATCCAGGGCTGCAAGACGTGTGTCAATATCAACCGCCGTGTCGTTGCCAAGAACCGAGCCACGAAGCAGCCCACCGAAGGTGAGCGGCGTTTCTGCGGACAGGACCTCAAAAAGGCTCTGTCCGCGCACAGCAGCTTCAATTGCTGCCTGCGGCGCTGCGCGAGAAACGCGCTGCGCGCCCGGCGCATCAGACAAAGCCATCAGAACATTGTTTTCACGCTCATCGGATGCTCGCTCAGGGCGGACGTCGGCAAGGCGGGTGCGAAGGCTTTCCAGTCCCTGGACGGCGGTTTCACGGTGAGACAGCACATCGCTAATCTGTTGGTGCTTGGCTTCAAGCTCCTGCGTCGTTGCAATGAAGCGTTCCTGCGCAATGATGAGCTGACCATTGAGGTCATCGTATGAAGCTTGCATCTGTGCGATGCGTTCTTCGTAAGCTGACTGCACTTTAACGAAACGTCGATCTTTCGACGCAATAATCTGTTCCTTGAAAACGACATTCACTGACGTAAATGCGACCCAGGAAAGAAAACCGGCAGCAACAGTCGCCATGCAAATCTGCGTCAGGGGGGACAGCGAGACAAACTGCACATGACCGTGGCTGCGCAGATAAATCTGGCGCTCAGCATACAAGTGCGCTAGCGCGCCTAGCAGTCGGTCCATCGCTCGTTTGATGGTGTGATGCATGCCCCTCAGTA
The DNA here is from genome assembly GCA_040223265.1 of Parvibaculum sp. Lineage (GTDB taxonomy): Bacteria > Pseudomonadota > Alphaproteobacteria > Parvibaculales > Parvibaculaceae > Mf105b01. The sequence continues at coordinate 4,559 of JAVKCY010000111.1, forward strand.
CTCCCCCGTATTTCCCCGACATCGGAGAAAGTCAATCTCACCCTAAATCGCACAATATTTCAACAGATGGACCTTAACATATAGTATTAACCTTAATTGCCATGCGACAAATTTGAGTTTTCCACAAGGTCCATCGCCCCCCAGTGCTTGCATTCTTGTCCGGCTTGGGCCTCGGTTTCAAGTGTCTTTATTTACAGTTTGGTAATCTTCTGCAAGCGGCTCATAAAATTCTGTGGGTAAACCGGCTGAAAGGCGGGCGACATCGTTGAAAGGCCGCTTCAGATCGCCCCTGAAATGTTCGCGGACAAGGGTGTGAAACGTCTCCGCCGGCGCCAGATTGTGTTTTTCGACCTCATACGAAAACCAGCGGCTGCCCACTGCAACATGGCCTTTTTCGTCTTCATAAATAATTCGTAAAACATCGGCCGCGCCTGTGTCACCAACCCGCTCCAGCTTGTCGATCATTGCAGGTGTAACGTCGAGGCCGCGTGCCTCCAGAACGAGGGGAACCACGGCAAGGCGTGCGAGCAGATTATCCCGTGTGGAAAAGGCCGCATCCCACAACCCGTCATGGGCGGGAAGGTCCCCATATTGCCCGGAAAACAAGTGAAGTCGCTCGCTTAAGAGGTTGAAATGCTTACCTTCTTCCATGCCGACTCGAACCCAGTCGTCAGTGAAGGCGCGGGGGCAGACAGGGCCAAACCGGGCGACCATATCGAACGCCAGATCGATGGCATTCAGCTCAATATGAGAGAGTGCATGGAGGAGGGCAAAGCGCCCTTTGGCACCACCAGCCCGTCGCCGGGGCATGTTTCGTGGCAACAGGAGCGCGGGCTTTGCGGGCCGGGCAGGCCGATCCGGCGGTGTGGCGTCAAACGCAAAAGAAAGCTCATCCCCACCCCCACCCCAGGCCGCGCCGACGGCCTGAGCGAGCGCGGCCTTGTCTGTCGCGTTGGCGGTCATCAACACGGCAACGGCCGCCGACCCAATGTCGGAAAAAGCCAGTGTGCTGCGATCAGTCACTGCATCAGCATTTGGGGCTTCATTTTGCATTTTTGGTGACATCACAGGGTTTGGGCAACACCGAGAACGTCTTCCGCATGGCCCTTTACCTTCACTTTCGGCCAGATTTTCGCGATTTTGCCCTCTGCATCAATGAGAAAGGTGGAGCGAACGATGCCCATGAAGGTTTTGCCGTAGAGCTTCTTTTCCTGCCAAATGCCGTATTTCTCCAGCATTACACCGGCTTCGTCGGACGCGAGCGTGATGGTGAGGTCATGTTTGGCCTTGAACTTGTCGTGCCGGTCCACGTTGTCTTTTGACACACCGATAATGATGGTGTTTGCCTTTTTGAAGGAGGGCGCAAGAGCGCTGAAATCAATGGCCTGTGTTGTGCAGCCGGGTGTCATGTCTTTGGGATAGAAATACACAACGACATTTTGTCCCTTCAAGTCCGCCAGCCGTACTTTGCCGCCTCCATCAGTGGGAAGCGAGAAGGCAGGGGCTTTTTGTCCTTCTTTCAGCGTAACGGTCATAGCGGAACTCCTCTCGTGTGGCGGGCAAAAATATCTGCGAGAAACTAGCGGAATTTGAAGAATTTCAACACCTTGGTGCCACATTTATGAGACAAATTGGGGAAACACCGAATGGGCTGGAAGCCGATCCGGGCAGGAGGGCTTCGTACCCCTGTTTGAGTGCGGGCTTTTGGGCGTTTTCCGGATCTGAAATTGAAATGTGTTGCCCAGGGGTCTGAGCACAGAGCGCCGCCAGCAATACCGGCAGTGGACAGCAGCACGATAGGTAGTGGAAAAGTCGAAACAGTGATCCGGCCCGCAATCAAATTTGGATTGGAAGCTCTGGGCCTCCTCATGGTCGCAGTCACGCTGATGGCGGGGCTGCTGGTATGGCGTGTCGGGGCGGGGCCCGTTTCGCTTTCCTTTCTCAATGAAACCATTCTGACCTACGCGAACGAGGAACTGGCGACGGGCTCTTTCGCGCTTGTGGATACGCAGCTTCTTTGGGTACCTGAGGATCGCAGCCTGGTGATCGGGGTGCAGGGCGCCGAACTGTTAGACGGTGCCGGCACGTCGATGGTCCTGATCCCGGAGGTGCGTGTCGATCTTCGCATGCGCTCGCTCCTTCAAGGCATTGTTGCCCTTCAGAATGTCCAGTTGGTGGGTGTTGAAGCGTCCATCGTGCGGCGTCCCGATACAGGCATTGAACTTTCCCTTGTGGAAAACGAGCTCTCGCCAGATGTTGAGACCAGTATCGATCTGGAAGAGCTGCTGACGCAACTCGCTGAACCCGACGGGGATCCGAACAGCCTGCTGGGCGGTTTGCAGAGTTTTGGTATGCGCCACGCGAACCTGCGTTTTATCGACAAGGTGAACGATGTCGAATGGTGGGCCGATGATGCGACATTGACCCTTTCGCGTGATCCAAAGGGCGTGGCCGCACTGTTCGACGCGGATGTGCGCCTGGGCGAGGCGCATCTCGATCTGGAAATGCGCGGGAGCGCGGCGGCAAAAGCCGACAGGATCGTCTTTGATGTGACCGGCAGCGGCTTTGTCCCGGCAGATCTGGCCCGCGCTGCGCCGCTCTTCTCCGATTTCAGTGTGCTTGACGCGCCGCTCTCCGGCGCGGGGAAGGTGACAATCGGGCGCGAAGGCATATGGCTGGGTGCCGAGTTGAAATTGACTGCGGGTGAAGGCTTCGCCCATTTCCCCCCCCTGGGCGACGAGCCGGTGGCAGTGACAGGTCTGGAAGCAGACCTCACCCTCAACCCGGTTAGCAACCATCTGCTGCTTCGCTCTCTCACCTTTGCGGCAGGTGAAAACAAGGGCCGTGTCAGCGGCGATCTTACCTATGATCAGCCTGATGGTTTTCATATTGCAGGCGCGACGGCCGCATTGGCCGTGGATGATCTGGCGCTGAATGTTGCAGGTTTCACGGATGGCCTGTCGGAAATCGACTCCATTACGTTTGCCGGGCGTCTCGACTTTGATGAGATGAGTGCAGACATCAGTGCACTCACCATTCGCGTCGGTGACGGGCTTTTGGCGCTGTCCGGGCGCTTGAAAGATGAACCCGATAGTCCTCTGGTTTTTGCGCAAGGGGAAGCCTCCAATATCTCCGTTGAACGGCTTGCGCATATCTGGCCGAAGCCACTCGCCAAGGGCGCTCGTGAATGGTTCTTTGAGAATGTCTCAACCGGCACCATCACCGAGGCCAAGGTCGCACTCGAGTTTGAGGGCGGTATGATCGCCATGGCGGACCGGGATGAAAAATTGCCGGACAATGCCATGCACGTGACGTTCAAAATGTCGGGTGCGACGGTCAATTACCTCGACGGGCTGCCACCGCTCCAGCGCCTGTCAGGTCGGGGGCACCTTCGTGGTGATCGGTTCGACACCTGGGTGGATGCAGCCTATGTGGAAATCGCCAATGACAGGCTGCAGCTGAATGCCGGCCATTTTGCTGCGACCGCGCTGCATATCGTTGGCGGCCCGGGTGAAATTACAATGAAAGTAACAGGCGCCACGAAAACTGTTCTTGCGCTGCTGGACAAGGAGCCTCTCGGCTTTATCTCCCGCTTCGGAATGGACCCGGCAATCGTTGGCGGATACGGAGAGGTGAACGCCAAACTGACCTTACCGCTTCGCAAATCGGTCACGATGGACGATGTCGGTTTTTCAGGCCGGGCTGTTGCCCGCGATATTATTCTGCCCAATGTGATTGATGATGTCTCGCTGGATGGCGGCGCGTTGGTGATTGATGTGACGCGCAATGGGCTGACGGCCGCCGGTGAAGTGACGCTGAACGGTGTCGAGACCCACCTCAAGTGGGGGGAGGTTTTTGAAAGTGGCAACAGACCCTCCTCAAGTTTTGAACTGACAAGCAATACCGATGATGAAGATCGCAAGGCATTGGGGCTTGATCTGTCCTCGTTGGTCAACGGACCCGTCCAGTCAACCGTCACGGTGATCGGCTCCGGTCCCAACCTTGTGAGTGGGAAGGTCTATGCGGAATTGACAAATGCCGTCCTGCGTCAGGGTACGATCGGTTGGCAGAAGCCGGAAGGCACGCAGGCGGAAGTGCGGTTGGGGCTCGGTTTTGAAGAGGAAGGCCGCGTGCGGCTCAAGAATATCAATCTGGTGGGCGAAGAAATTATTCTGAACGGCATGGTGCTGCTCACCCCGCAAGGAGATGTGCTGGAGGCAAATCTCCCTCAAATCATATTGGGAACCGAAACGTCGGCGAGTTTCACGGCGCGACGGCTGGAAAACAATGTGCTGGAGATGCATGCGGAGGGTGCGCGCTTCGATGGACGTGGCGTGCTTCTCAATGTCTTTGGTGGTGGTCCAGAGATACCGGGCGAAGATGCAGCAACCCCAGAGGATGAAGACGATACGGATACCGCGCTGACCGCGCGGTTTCCCTCCGTTCTCACACATGGCGGTGTCCGCATGCAGAATGTCGATGTGGATCTTTTGATGATCAAGGGCGAAGCTCAGCGGATGATTGTCACCGGCAGAATCGGACCAGAGCATGCTTTCTCCGCTCGCATTACGCCCAACGCAGAAGGCCGCAGAGACCTTGCTGTAATGTCCAGCGACGCGGGCAGCACGCTCAGGGCGGTTGATCTCTTCTCAGATATGCGTGAAGGCAAGCTCGCGATAGCAGGCACGTTCGACGATCTCGCCGAAGGAAAGCCCCTCAATGGTCAGTTGGAGATCATGAATTTCCGGGTTGTTGATGCTCCGGCATTGGCGAACTTGCTCACCGTCGGCTCCCTCACCGGTATTGCAGATACGTTGCAAGGCGAAGGGATCCGTTTTGTGAAGCTCGACATGCCCTTCACGATGACAGAAGACCGGTTCCAGGTGAACGATGCACATATGAGCGGCCCGGCTTTCGGACTGACGGTGAAGGGCCAGATTGACCTCAACGAAAACATTATGGATCTGAACGGTACCGTGGTCCCCGCCTATACGATCAATTCACTGCTCGGCAATGTGCCGATCCTTGGTGACATTATTGTGGGTCGCGAGGGAGAGGGCATCTTCGCGGCAACCTATGCCATGCGTGGCCCAACCGCCGCACCCACAACCACTGTCAATCCGCTGGCCGCCCTCGCGCCGGGCTTTCTGCGTCGCCTGTTTGAGTTTGGTGACACGTTGCCACCGGAAGGAAAGTCAGATGAGCCAGCTCCGGCTCCCGATCCGGCTCCCGATCCGGCTCTGGGCCCCGCTCCCGCACCAGAGGGCGCGACGCAGCCCTGAGCGCGATCAAACGCTGGAGCTTGGCCCGCGAACGCGGTATGCTGCCATGCCTGCCTTAAGGCTTGATATATCAACCGGATGGAGAAATTTGTGATTGTTCTTGGGTATCAGCTAGCTGGTGTTCGCTGTTAGACGAGCCAAATGTTGCGTAAATTGGAGCAAGGTTTCTCCAGCAACATCTCGTCCGTTCAACATCAGTGGAAAGTCGGATGTCGGCTGCGCGTTGAGTTTCCCCTCAGCGGTGGCAAAGTATCCGGCAATGTTTAATCTGCCCGGTGATGCATTAGCACACTCTGGCAGAAGCTGGTGATACAAGATGACAAATCAAATTTCTGATCAAACGCCCCATCAAGTTTCCAGTCTGGCAGAATTCGGCTGGAGCAATTTTTTCACCTCACAACTTATGTCAGACGAACTGATGGGCCTGACGCCCGCGCGGGTGAAATCCGTTCATCGCAACCGGCTGGAAGTGATCGGTGTTGGTTTTGACCAAATGGTGCCGCCCTTTTCACCAAACGAGGGGGAGCTGACGCCGGTGACCGTAGGTGACTGGTTGCTCCTCGATGTTGAGACATTTCGCCCATTGCACCTTCTGGAGCGAAAAAGTCTCGTCAAGCGCCGCGCTGTGGGCAAGGCCGCAACGGAGCAATTGATTGCGGCAAACATTGATACATTGTTTGTCGTGACCTCCTGCAACATGGACTTCAACGTGGCGCGGCTTGAGCGCTATCTGGCACTGGCACATGAAGCAGGCGTCACCCCGGTTCTGGTGCTCACCAAAGCAGATTTGGCGGAGGGCGGTGTGGAGGCCTATGTGGGCGCCGCGCGCGATATGGAGCGCGGGCTGATCGTCGAAGTGCTGGACGCAAGAGACAAGGACGCCGTGAAATGTCTGGAGCCCTGGTGCAGCCGGGGGCAGACAGTGGCCTTTGTCGGTTCATCAGGCGTGGGAAAATCAACCCTCATCAACAGCCTGAAGGGCGGGGAAGAGATCGCGACCGGTGCCATCCGCGAAGATGATGCGAAGGGACGCCACACCACAACAGGGCGAACGCTTTATCGTTTGCCGGGCGGCGGCTGGCTGGTTGATACGCCCGGCATGCGGGAGCTGCAATTATCGGAAGTGGAAGCCGGGATTGAAGAAGTCTTCGCCGACCTTGTGGATCTGGCGGCGGAATGTCGCTTCAGCGATTGTCAGCACCAGACAGAACCAGGCTGTGCCGTGCAGGCAGCCATTGCATCGGGCACACTCGAAGAAACGCGCTACAAACGGTGGGAAAAACTGAGAGCCGAGGACACGCGCAATACAACGACGTTGGCTGAGCGACGGGTGCAGGGACGCAAGTTTGACAAGATGGTCAAGCGCGCCAAAAAGGATAAAGCCCATTGGCGGGATGATTGAGAAAGACGTAAGCCCGGCGGATACCCCCGGGCTTTGTCTCACACGGCGGCGTCATCCCAATACATGGCTTCAATCTTGTGGCCGTCCAGATCATAGACAAAACATCCATAATAGCCGGGACCGTAGTCACTGCGGGGGCCGGCATCACCGTCATTGGTTGCACCCGCGGCAAGGGCGACTTTGTGGAATTTGTCCACTTCAGCTTTGGACCGCGCCATGAAACCAAAATGGACGCCATTGGCTGTGTTCGCCTTGCCACCATTGTGCGGCGGATGAACCCAGAACTCAGGAAAGAACTTGCCATAGGCGACGGCGCCGGGATGTTCCATGATCCGCTTCGCCCCAATCGTAGCAAGCACCGTGTCGTAGAAGGCAATCGCCTTGTCGAAATCATTCGTGCCCACCGAGACATGGGACATGATGCTTGGGTTTTCGTCTGACATATTTTCCTCCTGCGAAATCTCTATTGACCGTCACTGATCGGAAGATAGAGAGCTTTTCCCGCGGTACCAGCAGTGGCCACGCTCTCTGCTGACAGGAGATGTCAGGAAGGTGTGGGGCGTCGTTTCGTGCCTTCAAACTCCCGCTCACTGTCATTGCCGGACTTGTTCCGGCAATCCAGAATCGCGTCATCAGGCTTTTGCATACGGCCTTGGACCCTCGGAACAGGTCCGAGGGTGACGGGCAATTATTTGCGGTCGGCTTTCTGCTTCACACGCCCTTCAGCAGCACATGCTTCTTCTTGCCGAGTGAGAGTTTGATCACCCCATCGCTGGTCATGTCACTCTTGGAGAGAGTGGCACGTTCATCTGCAACAGCGACATCATTCACCCGCGCGCCGCCCCCTTTGATCTGGCGACGGGCATCGCCGTTGGAGGCGCAAAGCCCGGCGGTGACGAACGCGTTCAGCACACCAAAGCCTGCCGTGAGGTCCGCCATGGGGACTTCCACGGTTGGCAGGTCAGCGCTGATCGCTCCTTGCTCAAAAGCAACGCGGGCGGTCTCTGCCGCTTTCTCTGCCTCTGCCCGTCCATGGGCCATGGCTGTGGCCTCGGTCGCGAGGACTTTCTTCGCGTCATTAAGCTCCGCGCCTTCAAGTGCTTCAAGCCGCGCGACCTCATCCATAGGCAATTCAGTAAACAGGCGGAGGAACTTGCCGACGTCCGCGTCTTCCGTATTCCGCCAGTACTGCCAGTAATCATATGGCGAGAGCATGTCGGCATTCACCCAGACCGCGCCGTTCGCGGTCTTGCCCATTTTGCCACCGGACGATGTCGTCAACAGATTGGTGGTGAGGCCGATGAGCGATGCGCCTTCTGCGCGGCGACCAAGCTCAATACCGTTGACGATATTGCCCCACTGGTCCGAACCGCCCATTTGCAAGGCGCAGCCAAAACGCTTGTTCAGCTCTACAAAATCATAGGCCTGCAAGATCATGTAATTGAATTCTAGGAAAGAGAGCGATTGCTCCCGGTCGAGCCGGAGCTTCACGCTGTCAAACGAGAGCATGCGGTTGACGGAGAAATGGCGACCATAATCGCGCAGAAACTCAATGTACTGAAGCTCATCAAGCCAGTCGCGATTATTGACCATGATCGCGTCTTTGGGACCGTCGCCAAAACTCAGGAACCGGTCAAACACCGACCGGATGCCTGCGAGGTTTTGCTCGATCATCTCGTCGGTCAGGAGCGGGCGGGCCTCGTCCTTGAACGAGGGATCGCCGATCCGGGTTGTGCCCCCGCCCATCAGCGCGATAGGGCGGTGCCCGGTCTTTTGCAGCCAGCGCAACATCATGATCTGGATGAGGCTGCCCGCATGCAGGCTCGGCGCGGTGCAATCAAATCCGATATAACCCGTGACGGTGCCGTCAGACAGTTGCTTGTCCAGCGCCTCGAAATCGGAGCACTGGGCGATAAAGCCGCGCTCTTCCATCACGTTCAGAAAATCGGATTTGTAACTGCTCATTAAACCGGCCAATAATTGTCGCAACACTGCCGCTTGGGTGCGGACCAAAGAGGGTGTATCACGGATTGAGACCAAAAGATCAAGGTCTCGCGGTGGGGGCAAAGGGCATTATGGCAGAGTTGATGCGGGCAATCGGGCTGATGAGCGGCACATCCATGGATGGGATCGACGTCGCGCTGATCGAAACCGATGGGGAAGATATTGTCCGGCCGGGCCCCTCCCACGCCTTTGCTTATTCAGCCGAAGACCGAGCGCTTTTGCGCCGCGCGCTGGACGCCGCCGCCGGATGGCAGCCCGGCACCTCCGTGCCGGAGGCCGTCTCAATCGCCGAAGCACATATCACCGACGCACATGGAGCGGCGATTGAGCATTTCATGGCGGCCCAGAAGCTTGACCATGGGCATGTAGATCTGATCGGCTTTCATGGCCAGACCGTGCTGCACCAGCCGGAGCGTCGCCGCACCGTGCAACTGGGTAAAGGACATGATCTGGCAAATCGTGTCGGCATCGACGTGGTCTTTGATTTTCGCGCAGCCGACGTAGCCGCTGGCGGGGAGGGCGCGCCGCTCGCGCCGCTCTATCACCGGGCGCTGGCGGCGAGCCTCACGGGTACAAAGCCCCTCGCAATTTTGAATTTGGGTGGTGTGGGGAACGTCACCTGGTTGGGTGCAGCAGGGGAGATTCTCGCGTTCGACACAGGCCCCGCAAACGGGCTCATCGATGATTGGGTGGGCGAGCATGGCGCAGGTCATTATGACGAGGGAGGGCGCATCGCCGCCTCCGGTCAGGTGAATGACGCAATTTTGGCGACAATGCTTGATCAACCATTCTTTGAAGTAATGCCGCCTAAGTCGTTGGACCGACTTGATTTTGTGCTGGAACCCGTTCGCGGTCTCTCACTGGCAGACGGCGCGGCAACGCTCACAGCCTTTACCGCCGCCTGCGTGGCGCGGGCGTGCGAACACCTTGCGTCAAAGCCAGCACAATGGATCGTCTGCGGCGGTGGTCGCAAGAACCCGACCCTGATGCGCGAGCTTCAAGAACGCCTTGGCGCGCGGGTGGAGGCGGCTGAAACCGTCGGCTGGCGGGGGGATGATATTGAGGCGGAGGCATTTGCCTATCTCGCCGTGCGCTCCAAACGGGGTCTGCCGCTGAGCGTGCCGGGCACAACCGGTGTCCCTGAACCGCAATTGGGCGGCGTATTTGCCGCCGCCCGCAAAGCGTAATTTTTAACCGGCTTTAGCTTCAGTAACGGCTGCAATGCGCTTATCGAGATAGGTGCCGACAGTGCCACTCAGATCTTCGATCTTGTCATCATAGAAATGGTTTGCCCCCATCACCGACTGATGCTCGATGACAATGCCTTTTTGCGTTTTAAGGCGCTCAACCAGTCGTAGCACGTCTGCTTCCGGTGCCACCTGATCCACGCTGCCAGACACGATGAGGCCCGAAGACGGGCAGGGCGCGAGGAAGGAGAAGTCATACATATTGGCGGGCGGTGCGACGGAGATGAAACCGTCAATCTCAGGCCGGCGCATCAGCACCTGCATACCGATCCACGCACCGAAAGAGACACCGGCAATCCAGCACTGGGGCGCTTCAACATGCTGTGACTGCAACCAGTCAAGCGCGGTCGCCGCGTCGGACAATTCGCCAATGCCACCGTCAAACGCGCCTTGGCTGCGACCCACGCCACGGAAATTGAAGCGAAGCACAGAGAACCCACGATCAACAAACAGCTGGTAGAGCGCAAACGCTACCGGATTGTTCATCGTCCCGCCAAACTGCGGATGCGGATGCAGCACAAGGGCGAGCGGCGCATTCTTCTTCTGGCTGATGTGGTAACGACCTTCAAGCCGTCCGGCAGGGCCGTTAAAAATGACTTCCGGCATCTTTGTCCTAATTCCTCAAACACAAACATTGGCAGAAAACTGCCAAAAATGATGACTGCTTCAAAGCCCAAGTAAATTTGTCGGCTATTTTTGCTGACAAAACGGTTGAAAAAGTCTAATACTTGACTACCTAACTCGGAGATAGTCGCTCGTTACAAACGCGCAGCCGACCTTGGTAATCCCTGTCCCACGTGCGGCTTGGCCCACTGGAATGGACGGTTACTTACCACAGTAGGTCGCGATTTGCGCAAGAAAATGGTCATTGAGCGAGTGATCTCTGCCGGAGATTGGTCTGAAGACTAATGGCCGGGAGAGAAGGCGACAGGTTCAGGCTGGTGGAGATGGAGCGTGAAGGCTCCATCCTGAAGAGGAAAGCGGAAGGAATAAATCGTGAGATTGACCACAAAAGGCCGTTACGCAGTCATGGCTATGGCTGATTTGTCGAAGTTTGCGGATGGAAAGCCAGTATCTCTGGCAGATATAGCGTCACGACAAGAGATTTCGCTGTCCTATCTGGAACAGCTTTTTGCCCGGCTTCGGCGCGCAGGGCTTGTAAAGTCAGTGCGTGGCCCCGGTGGCGGCTATCTTCTCGCCCGTGAATTGGACGAAACGAGAGTTTCAGACATTATTCTGGCAGTTGATGAACCCATGGTTGCGACCCGCTGCAAGACCGGGTCTGCCAATGGGTGCCTGTCCGACGGGTCCCGCTGCCTCACTCATGATCTTTGGGACGAGCTGGGCAATCAAATCCAGCTTTTCCTGAGCCAGGTCTCGCTGGGCGATGTCATGGCCGGTCGTGTGCGCCGTCAGCGTGAAACTGTACCAAACGTTGGTGCAAATTTCCTTGATGTGGCGGATTGACCTCTGGTCCTAAGGCCTTAAGGCGACTAGAAGAAACCGCACGATTGTTGACCGCCCAAAGATAATCGGGTGCCGACAGTAAAGCCGCGAAACGACATTGTTCCACGAAGCGATAGGGGCCCATAACTCGATGGCCAACAAGCGCATATATCTGGACCACAATGCAACCGCTCCCCTAAGGGCGGAGGCACGGGACGCTATGCGCGCTGTGCTCGACGAAACGGGCAACGCATCGTCTGTGCATGGCGAAGGGCGCCGTGCGCGCGCAATCATCGAAACTGCGCGCAATGAAATTGCGGCCCTTGTTGGGGTGAAAGCTGACGGCGTGACCTTTACGAGTGGTGGCACGGAAGCAAACCATTTGGCGCTCGCACAAGCGGGGCCAAGGGGTGCAACCGCGATCCTCATATCAGCGATTGAGCATCTGGCGCTAATGGAGGCGGCAAAGCGCGCGGCCAAAGAGACAGGCCTGCCGCTTCTCACCATTCCGGTGACGGGCGATGGCATGGTCGATCTGATCGCGTTCGACCAGATGTTGGGTCAGTCGGGCACACGCCCCTTTGTTTCGATCATGTCATCCAACAATGAGACGGGTGTCCTTCAGCCAATAGCGGAAATGGCATCACGCGTGAGAGGCGCGGGTGGTATCTTCCATACAGACGCCAGCCAGTCCGCCGGGAAACTGCCCTTCGATATGATGCAGCTTGGCGTCGACATGGCGACACTTTCGGCGCACAAGATGGGCGGGCCACAAGGTGCAGGCGCGCTGGTTCAACGACACGATGACCACATCGCCCCGCGCCAGACCGGTGGCGGGCAGGAACGCGGGCGTCGTTCGGGCACTGAGAACCTGATCGGCATTGCAGGATTTGGTGCGGCCGCTGGTGCAGCCAGGCGACTGAATTTGGTTCAGTCTGCGGCAACCTTGCAGGTCAGACGATCAGCTCTTGAGGCGAAGCTTCGTGCGGCGCATGAAGGCTCGATTATCTTCGGTGCTACGATGGAGCGTCTTCCGAACACCGTCTCGTTTGCAGCGCCCGGCTTCAAGGCAGAGACTTTGCTTATGCAGTTTGATCTCGCGGGCTTTGCTCTCAGCGCGGGCTCTGCCTGTTCATCCGGCAAGGTGGCCCGCTCTCATGTCCTCATGGCCATGGGTGTGGAAGAGATGTTGTCCAATGGTGCGCTCAGAGTGAGCTTTGGAAGTGAGACCACAGAAGAAGAGCTTGATCTTTTTGCAGACGCTTGGGCGCGGCTGGCAAACAAAGATGGGCTGGACACAGTTGCGACACGTTCCGTCGCAGCGGAAGGATGAGTGATGGCTGCAACCCGTGAAACAGTGGAAGCCGTCGACCAGGCTGTCGGCAAATACAAGTATGGCTTCTCAACAGATATCGAATCGGACAAAGCTCCCAAGGGCCTGAACGAGGACACGGTACGGTTCATCTCTGCCAAGAAGAATGAGCCGGCCTGGTTGCTGGAATGGCGGCTGGACGCCTTTCGTCGCTGGCTGACGATGGAAGAGCCGGAATGGGCGAAAGTCCATTATCCGAAGATCGACTATCAGGACGCGTACTACTACGCGGCACCCAAGACCGATGCGGACCGGCCAAAAAGCCTTGATGAAGTGGATCCAAAACTGCTGGAGACATACAACAAGCTCGGCATTCCGCTGGTGGAGCAGATGGCGCTCGCGGGTGTTGCGGTGGACGCTGTGTTTGACAGCGTATCCGTTGCGACGACCTTCAAGGCAAAGCTGAAAGAGGCAGGCGTTATTTTCTGCTCCTTCTCCGAAGCCGCGCAGGAATATCCTGATCTCGTGAAGCAATATCTGGGGACGGTGGTTCCGCCTTCAGACAATTATTTTGCGACACTTAATTCAGCCGTGTTCTCTGATGGGTCTTTTGTCTTTGTGCCAAAGGGTGTGCGTTGCCCGATGGAATTGTCCACTTATTTCCGGATCAACGAAAAGGACACAGGCCAGTTTGAGCGCACACTGATCATCGTTGAGGAAGGCGCTTACGTCTCTTACCTCGAAGGCTGCACCGCGCCCATGCGCGATGAAAACCAGCTGCACGCAGCTGTTGTGGAGCTGGTTGCGCTTGATGATGCCGAGATCAAATATTCGACCGTGCAAAACTGGTATCCCGGCGATGAAGAGGGCCGCGGTGGCATCTTCAACTTTGTGACCAAGCGCGGTGATTGCCGTGGTGTGAACTCCAAAATTTCCTGGACCCAGGTGGAGACAGGTTCTGCCGTGACGTGGAAATATCCAAGCTGCATTCTGCGCGGGGACAATTCGGTTGGCGAATTCTACTCCATTGCGATTTCGAACAATCTGCAACAGGTGGATAGCGGCACCAAGATGATCCATCTGGGCAAGAACACATCAAGCCGGATCATTTCCAAGGGCATATCGGCCGGGCACTCCTCCTCGACCTATCGTGGCCTCGTGTCCGTCCACAAAAAGGCGGAAGGCGCACGAAACTTTACCCAGTGTGACAGCCTGCTCATCGGGGACAAATGCTCAGCGCATACAGTTCCCTATATTGAAAGCAAAAATCCGTCCGCCATTCTGGAGCACGAAGCAACCACCTCCAAACTGAGCGACGATCAGCTTTTCTATTGTATGCAGCGCGGGTTGAACGCCGAAGAAGCAGTCGCGCTCCTCGTCAACGGTTTTTGCCGTGATGTGCTGCAAAAGCTGCCCATGGAGTTTGCTGTCGAAAGTCAGAAACTCATCAATATTTCACTTGAAGGCAGTGTCGGCTGACACGAGAGGCTGATGCAAGATAAAGCCCGAGAGACGGAGAAGAAAATGACAACCCCACTTCTGGAAATTCGTGACCTGCATGTCATCATCAAAGGCGAAGGAAAAGAAATCCTGAAAGGGATTTCGCTGACCGTGCCTGAAGGTGAAGTGCATGCCATCATGGGGCCGAATGGGTCTGGAAAAAGCACGCTGTCCAACGTGCTGGCCGGTCGCGAAGATTATGAAATCACGTCGGGAACGATCCTCTACAAAGGAAAGGACCTGACGGAGCTTGCGATTGAAGAGCGGGCAGCCGCAGGCATCTTCCTCGCGTTCCAGTATCCGACCGAAATTCCGGGCGTCACCACCATGACGTTTTTGAAAACCGCAGTGAATGCGCAGCGCAAAGCGCGCGGTGAAGCGGAACTGAATGCGGTTGAGTTTCTGAAACTTGTGCGTGGCAAGGCCAAAGCGTTGAATGTCAGCGAAGACATGCTGAAGCGACCCTTGAATGTCGGTTTCTCCGGTGGGGAAAAGAAGCGCGCCGAGACATTGCAAATGTCACTCTTTGAACCCTCGCTCGCGGTGTTGGATGAAACAGACAGTGGTCTGGACATTGATGCGCTGAAAGTGGTGGCAGAAGGTGTGAATGCACTGCGCGCGGCCAATCGCTCGATGATTGTCATCACCCATTATCAGCGCCTGCTCGATTACATCGTACCGGATCATGTGCATGTTCTGGCTCACGGACGGATCATCCGGTCCGGTGGCAAGGAGCTTGCCCTTGAACTGGAGCGGACGGGGTATGCCGATATTGGTGAGAGTGCCGCATGACGGATCGCGCGCTCGCATATTTGGATGAGGTAGGGGTTGGCGAAGCCGGCCCCGCATGGCTCGACATGCGCCGGAAGGCCGCACGGGCAAGCTTTGCCGATGCAGGGTTTCCCCATCGCCGGATCGAAGCCTGGCGCTATACCGATCTTGCACGCCTGCTCGACAAAACGATGTGGAAAGCTGCGGAGCCGGAGACGGGGGCAATTCTGCCACCAGAAGGCCGCGTCAATCCGTTCGGCGGGATTGAAAGCTGGAAGCTCATCTTTGTAAATGGCTTCTTCCGTGCAGACCTGTCCGACATTGGTGGCTTGCCATCAGGTGTTGAACTGACTTCATTGGGAAAGGCTCTCGCGTCCGGAACAAAATTTGAGAGTATTTTTGACGCGGCGGGGCCGGAGGCAATTGGACCACTCGCGGCATTGAATGCGGCTTGCGTGCGTGATGGTGCCGTCATTCGGGTGAAGCCCGGTGTGAGCGTTGAAAAACCGGTTGAACTCATCCACTACACAACCAGGGGGGAGGGGCAGGCCTCTCACCTTCGTCATGTGATTGAACTGGGGGCTGGTGCATCCCTGACGCTGCTCGAAGCGCAGATTGGCTGGGGCGGCCATTACCTTGCAGACCGGTTTATGCAGGTAAGCCTGGAAGACAGTGCGACGCTCACCCATGTACGTTTGCAGGATGAAGATGTTCGTGCTGTCCATCTGACAACCTTGTTGGGTGAGATAGAGGCAGGCGCCAATTATCTTGCAACAACACTTGCTCTGGGGGGGCGCGTCGGGCGCATGCAGACGGCGATCCGTTTCAAGGGCGAGGGCGCGAACGCGGTGAGCAACACCGCCTATCTGTTGCGCGGTGATCAGCATCTAGACACGACAATCGTCGCAGACCATGCCGTGCCCGCCTGCGAGAGTGCAGCGCAGTCAAAAGGCGTACTCGACGGTCAATCGACCGGTGTCTTCCAAAGCAAGGTAATTGTCGCACCTGGCGCACAAAGGAGCGATGCGCGCCAAATGAGCAATGCTCTCCTTTTGTCCCGCGACGCGGCGATGAATGCGAAGCCGGAGCTTGAGATTTATGCAGATGATGTGCAATGCGCCCATGGCAGCACCATTGGGGAGCTGGACGATGATGCCCTCTTTTATCTCCGCTCCCGTGGCATTGAAGAGGCAATGGCGCGCCGCCTGTTGATTTCCGCATTTCTGGCGGAGGTGCTGGAACAAATTCCGGAAGAATTGGGCCGTGATCAACTCCTCGCCCGCGCACAGGACTGGTTTGAAACCGATGCTGAGGAAGGTGGAAAACCATGAACGCCATCAATCCGAAAACGCTGGCAACGCGTACCTTTGATGTTGAAGCCATACGCAAGGACTTCCCTATCCTCGCGCGGGAGGTCTATGGAAAACCATTGGTCTATCTCGACAATGCCGCGTCTGCGCAAAAACCGCGAGCAGTGATGGACGCGATCCGCGAAACTTACGAGAACGAATATGCAAACGTGCATCGCGGCCTGCATTACCTTTCCAATGCTGCAACGCAAAAATTTGAAGATGCGCGGGAGAGTGTTCGCCGGTTTCTGAACGCCGCCTCACCCGATGAAGTGATCTTCACCAGCGGTGCGACAGACAGTATCAACCTTGTGGCAGACAGTTTGGGTGCGGATATTCAAGCAGGCGATGAGATCATCCTCTCCGTCCTTGAGCATCATTCCAATATCGTTCCCTGGCATTATCTGCGGGAGCGCAAAGGCGCGGTGCTGAAATGGGTACCAGTCAGCGATGAGGGTGATTTGCTGGTTGAAGAGTATGAGAAGCTCTTTACGTCCCGTACAAAGATTGTCGCGATGACCGCCATGTCAAACGCGATCGGAACGGTCACCCCGATCAAGGAGATGATTGCAACCGCGCACAAACATTGTGTGCCTGTGCTGGTGGATGCAAGCCAGCGGGCGGTGCATCTGCCAACGGACGTGCAGGATCTTGATTGTGATTTTCTGGCGGTGACAGGCCACAAGCTTTATGGGCCGAGCGGCATTGGCGTCTTGTATGGGAAGCGCGATTTGCTCGCGAAAATGCGCCCCTATCGCGGCGGCGGCGAAATGATCCGCGAAGTGACAATGGAGAATGTGACCTATGGCGAACCGCCTCACCGGTTTGAGGCAGGAACGCCCCCCATCGTGCAGGCCATTGGTTTGGGGGTCGCCCTCGACTATATAGCAAGCTTCGGTATGGAGGCGATTGCCGCCCACGAGGCGGATCTTCTCACCTATGGCACTGAACAGCTGTCAGACATCAAGTCCCTGAAACTTGTAGGGACAAGCGCAAACAAGGGCGCGATCCTCTCTTTTATTGTCGAGGGTGCACACCCACATGACATATCAACGGTGATTGATCGTGCGGGCGTCGCGGTCCGGGCCGGTCATCATTGCGCCCAACCGGCGATGGACAGATTTGGTGTAACAGGTACATGCCGTGCATCATTTTCGATGTATAATACCAAAGCGGAAGTTGATGCGCTCGCAGATGCGATCCGAAATGCGATCAAATTTTTCGGGTGATTTACGAGAGCAACAAGATAGGTAAATGGTGGTCAAGATGAGCGAAAACCTGCCGGTGGATGAAGCGCCGAATGAGGTGGCTGAGATGGACGCAGCATCGGCTGAGCCGAGCAAGGCTGTTTCGGCCATTCCGGCAGACGAGCTCGCGCGCCTGACCGATGATCTGATCGGCGCCATCAAGACCGTTTACGATCCTGAAATCCCGGTTGATATATATGAATTGGGGTTGATCTACAGGATCGATGTTTCTGACGACCGCGATGTTGAAGTGGATATGACACTGACAGCACCAGGCTGCCCCGTTGCGGGGGAAATGCCGGGCTGGGTTGCAGACGCCATCCGGTCCGTTGATGGTGTCGGCGATGTTGAGGTGAACCTGGTATTCGATCCACCCTGGGACCCGGGTCGTATGACCGATGAAGCGCGGGTCGCGCTGAACATGTATTGAGTTGACTGTACTGAACTGGAGAGAGGTACATGGCGACAGTTAGAGAACGTCCAAAGGCAGTCACATTGACTGAACGCGCGGCAGAGCGTGTGAAAGCCATAATGGCAAATGCCGAGAAGAACTATGTCGGTGTGCGCATCGGCGTGGAGAAGGGCGGGTGCGCCGGCATGGCCTACACGATGGATTATGCCGAAGACGTGGCAGCACTTGATGAAATTGTTGAAGACAAGGGCGTGCGCATTCTCATCGACCCCAAGGCGATCCTCTTTCTCATCGGGACGGAGATGGATTGGGAGCAGGAGAAGTTTACGTCAGGCTTCAAGTTCAACAACCCGAATGTGACAGACGCATGTGGTTGCGGTGAGAGTTTCACCATCACACCCGCCATCAAGAGTTGATCCGAACGCTCAGTAAAAAAAAGGCCACTCGATTGAGTGGCCTTTTTCTTTGCGTGTGTTTTACGCTCTCACTTGCCAGTGAACGCCGCTGGGCGCTTTTCAAGGAAAGCTTTGACGCCTTCTTTGAAGTCGGCACTACGGCCCGCCTCGCGCTGAAGCTGACGCTCCAGATTGAGCTGTTCTTCATATGTATTGTCATCGCTCTCCCAATAGAGCTTGCGAATAAGGCCGAGCGAGTAGGGACCGTCTGCCAGCGCGCGGGCAATCGTGTCTGTCTCTGCCTTCAGCTGGTTATCTTCAAAGACGCGGTTGACTAGTCCCCATTGCAATGCGGTTTCCGCGGGAAGCTTCTCACCCATCAGGGAGAGTTCCATCGCGCGCGCACGGCCCACAAGGCGCGGCAACAGCCAGGTTGATCCGCCATCGGGAACAAGACCAATGCGGCGGAAGGCCTGAAGGAAATAGGATGATTTGGCGCAAAGAACCATGTCACCCATCAGCGCAAAGCTCATGCCCACGCCAGCGGCAGGACCGTTGACGGACGTGACAAAAGGGACATGCAGATTGCGAAGACGACGAAGGAACGGATGGTAGGCAGTCTCCAACGCAGAGCCTGCATCGGGGCGGGCAGGCGCATTACCACCATCGCCGCGACCTTGCAGATTGGCGCCGGTGCAAAACCCGCGACCTTCACCCGTCATGATCAGGCAACGGACCTGTGAGGCAGGGTCCTCAACAACATCCATCGCATCGCCAAGGCCTTTGAGCATTTCCATGGACACAGCGTTCATCACCTCAGGGTGGTTGAGCGTGAGTGTTGCAAGTCCTTCATTTATGTCGAGTTTGACGCGTTCAAATTCCATCTTGGTCTCCCGATTGAGTTTCTAATTTCGATCAGCCGATTTTCAGGCCGTAAATTCTGGTTCTTTTTTCTTGAGGAAGGAGATGACCCCTTCACGAAAATTGGGATGGTCGCCGAGCATGCCTTGCGTGTCCCGCTCATAGTCAAGCTGGGTCGAGAGCGAATTGTGCGCAGAAATGTCGAGCGCCTTTTTAATCTCACCAAATGCATTGGGAGGCCCATCAGCCAACTGGCGGGCATAGGTCATCGCATGCTCAATGAGCTTGTCATCATCCACGCATTCATAGATAAGGCCCCACTCGGCAGCGGTCTCCGCAGGCAGTTTATTGCCAAGCATCGCAAGGGCGCGGGCACGTGCGCGCCCAATCAGGCGAGGTACAAACCATGTGCACCCCATGTCAGGGATGAGGGCAAGCCGAGGCCCGAAAACCTGAACGAAAGTGGCGGAGCGCGCTGCAATCACAATATCACCCGCAAGTGCGAGACCAACGCCGCCACCAGCGGTCATGCCGTTCACGGCTGTGATCACTGGTTTGCCGACCTCTGCTAGTTCACGCACCATCGGGTTGAAGCCAATGTCCATGCCATGAGCAACGCGCTCGCCCTGGCTCATTGTGTCATCACCCACCACGCCGTCGGCAAGGTCAGCACCAGCGCAGAAGCCGCGTCCATTTCCCGTGACGAGCAGGACACGTGCGTCCTTGTCGGCTGCGAAGGTTGCAATAGCTTCCCTCACATCGGCAATCATTTGCATGTTGATGCTGTTGAGTACTTTAGGCCGGTTGAGCGTAAGCCGCGCTATGCCATCAGCCGTTTCATAAAGAATGGTTTCCATCTGCCCTCGCCAATTTTGTTGGCGTGACATTAGTGCGGCTTTAGATCAGATGAAAGGGTTTCACCCAATTCAATGCTCTGCGATGAGAAAGTGAGGGAGACGCTGCGTCAGCTGATCACAGAAATCAGGCTGATGCGCGTTCCTCTTCAGACACTTCGGTCTCTGCCGCAATGACCCGGTTTCTGCCTTCATCCTTGGCACGGTAGAGAGCCTTGTCGGCGCGCTCAATCATCGTTTGCGGGCTATCTCCCAGAACAAATTGCGTAACGCCGAGCGACATTGTGACCTTGCCGAGATTTTCGCCGGTCGATTTTTTGACCAGTTCGCGGGATTGAACGGTTTCACGAATGTGATTGGCGAGCTTCACAGCATCTTTTACCAATGTGTTTGGCAGGATCATCGCAAACTCTTCGCCGCCGTAGCGCGCCGGCGTGTCTTGACCCTTCACATTGCTGTCGAAGCAGCGCCCGACCAGGCGTAGCACCTGATCCCCGGCCTGGTGGCCAAATGTGTCATTGAATTTCTTGAAGAAATCGATATCGGCCATGGCAAGACAGAGCGGCGCATCATTCTGCGCGGCGGCTGTCACCTGCGCGAGCAGTACTTCGTCAAAAGCCTTGCGGTTCGCAATACCGGTCAGCTGATCGGTCATGGCTTCGTTGCGCGCCTTGGCAAGGTTGGTGCGAAGCTCTTCGACTTCCTGCTTGGACTGGTTGAGCCGGGTTTCGAGCGCGCGCGAGCGTTTTTCCATCTGCTTGGTTGCTGCGACAACAGTCTCAACAACACGACTAAGATCAGCTGCCGAAATCTCGTTGGAAAGGGCGGCACTGACGCCCTGCATGCTTTTGCCAAACTTGCTCGTATCACCACTGTGGGACGCGATGATCTCCAACACGCTGTCCATCTTGCCAACCAACTGATCGCCAGCCTCTGTGGCAGAACTCGCAAGCTCAGCCTGTGCAACATTGACGGTTGCATACAGCTCATCAAGGAAATTGCTGTCGAACGGATGGTTATTCCTGATCCGCTCATCAATTTTCTGGTTTATCGTGGGGTTTTGGCCGGATGCATATGCGTACCAGACGCCGTAGGCGACGGGCGTTGGTTCAATGTCATGACTGGCCATAAGTTGCATGGCTTCTGTACCATAACTGGCCGCCGCTGAATGTTGACCTTCTGCCGACAATTCTCGTCTCCCGCACTACGCAAATTGATTTACGCGAGAATTCTACGGACCGACTGTTACGCGAGAGTAAATCCAAAGGACATAAACCGAGTAGAATATGCGTTTTTGTGTGGGAAACTGAGAAATTTGTGGGAAATTCTCGAAATTCTGGCGAAGGAAGGGCGGGGATGCTAGCTTTATGCCCAAATGAGAAAGTGGTTCGCTGAGGGCGGCAAAACTGTCAGGAACTAAAAACATTATGGTTCGCTCCAAAAAGAGCGGCTGAAACCCCACCATGGGAGGTCGGAATGAGCGTAGCAGAAGACAATAGGGGCGCAGACGCCGCCTCAGCGGGAACGGCAATTCGCGAAATCGTTGAGCGCCAGCGCGCAGCACATATCCGCGAAGGTGCACCCAGCGCCGAGAGACGCATTGAATGGATCGACCGGTCAATAGCGCTTTTGGTCGATAACCAGAAAGAAATTGCGGAGGCAATGGCCTCCGATTTCGGTCATCGCAGCATTGAGCAATCTTTGTTGACCGACATCATGGGCTCAATCGGTCCGCTGAAACATGCAAAGAAACATCTTCGCGGCTGGATGAAACCGGAAAAGCGGAAAGTCATGTTCCCGCTCGGCCTGTTTGGGGCGAAAGCACGCGTGGAGTATCAGCCAAAGGGTGTTGTTGGCGTTATTTCCCCGTGGAACTTCCCGGTCAATCTGACATTCGTGCCGCTGGCAGGTATCTTTGCAGCGGGCAACCGCGCGATTATCAAGCCATCTGAATTCACCCCGGCAACGTCGGAGCTGATGGCCCGCATGTTCCGTGAAGCATATGACGAGACCGAAGTGGCCGTAGTGACCGGCGGCCCGGCCGTGGGCGAGGCATTTTCCCGCCAGCCCTTCGACCACCTCCTGTTCACAGGCGCGACTTCCATTGCCTACCACGTGATGCGCGCTGCATCCGAAAACTTGGTTCCACTGACGTTGGAGCTGGGCGGCAAGTCACCGGTGATCGTCTCCAAATCCGCACAGATTGAAGATGCGGCCGCGAAGATTATGACCGGCAAGACGCTCAACGCTGGGCAGATCTGCCTCGCACCCGATTATGTTTTCCTGCCGGAAAGCAAAGTCGATGCATTTGTTGCCGCTGCGCAGAAGTCCGTGAAGAAAATGTACCCGACGCTCAAGGACAATCCGGATTACACATCCATAGTGAACCAGCGTCACTTCGACCGCCTTAATTCCTACATCGATGATGCACGGGCAAAGGGTGCAAAGATTGTTGAGATCAACCCTGCAAATGAGGATTTCTCGCAGCAGCCTTACCACAAGATTGCGCCGACCCTTGTGCTCAATCCGACAGAAGATATGAAGATCATGCAGGACGAGATTTTTGGTCCGCTTCTGCCGGTTAAAACCTACAAGGATACGGACGAGACGATCGATTATATCAATGCCAATGATCGGCCTTTGGGGCTTTATTATTTCGGTGAAGACAAGGCTGAGGAAAACAAGGTCCTGTCGAACACGACATCAGGTGGCGTTACCGTCAACGATGTGATCATGCACATTTCCATGGAAGACCTGCCATTTGGCGGCGTTGGCCCATCGGGTATGGGGGCCTATCACGGTGTGGATGGGTTTAAAGAGTTCAGCCACACCAAGGCGATCTACACCCAGGCCAAATCCAAGATGGTGGCGGAAATGTTCCGTGCGCCTTATGG
The DNA here is from genome assembly GCA_040223265.1 of Parvibaculum sp. Lineage (GTDB taxonomy): Bacteria > Pseudomonadota > Alphaproteobacteria > Parvibaculales > Parvibaculaceae > Mf105b01. The sequence continues at coordinate 27,535 of JAVKCY010000111.1, forward strand.
CGCAACGACGCGCAAACGGTTGGCAAGCCAGATCAAGAAATAAGCTCAGGTTTACGGGCAACAAAAAGGGCGGCATGAGAGATCAGTGCCGCCCTTGATTTTTGTGCGACGTGATTAGCGGACACCGAGCCGACGAATGGCGGCGGGCGTATACCGGTCTTCTTGAAGTTCACTTGCATAGAAATTGATGGCGGGTTCTTCGTTGATGAGACCCCCGACAAGGTAGCGACCGTTGGACAGGTCGTTGAAAGACATGCCGATACCGGCGCACAAGGGGACTTCATAGGCGGTCATCGGGTAGCCTTCCTGAACGCGCCACAATTGACCTCTCGTGTCGTAGAGCTCCGCCGCGACAATGCCCCAACTGTCTTCTTGAAGGTAAAAGCGGCGACGCCCGTAAACATGGCGTGTGGCGGGTTTAAGGTTTGCTTCAATCACCCAAGCGCGTTGTTGTTCATACCGAACATATTCCTGGTTGATGTGGCGCGGGGTGACGATCTGATCATACTTCAGCGCGTCTGAACCGAGTTGGTAATTATTATTGGGTAGGTAATATTCACCTTTCCCGATAACGGTCCAGTCATAGCGATCCGGTGAACCATTATATCCGCCGAGACTGTCAACCGTTGTCATGCCGTCTGAATTGACACCCGGATTATCGTAGGCAATGTCCGGCGCGCGGCGCACACGGCGTGTGCCAGGACTGTATTGCCAGGCAAGGCGTGTTTGGGCGGCGGCATTAATCGTTTCATGCACAAGCGTCACATTGCCAGCGCGACGCGCGGGCGCAACCGTGTGGGCAATATATCTCGCCCAGATATTGTCGAGATCTTCAGCCTTCGATTTGGTGGGGTCATTCCAGGAAACAATCGCCTCATCTTGAACGGTGTAGAGCGAGTAGTCACCGCTCTCTGTCGGGATGGCGGCGGCGAACTGTCGAGTTGCCTTAAAGTTGATGAAGGGCAACATCTGGTTCCAGATGATCTCAAGCGCATTGTTGGGGATGGGGAAGGGCTTGGACATGATGGCGCCATTGACGCCATTGCCACCATCCGCAAGCGTGCCGACCGTCGCATTGTTGCGCGCCGCTGCAAAAACATTCTCCGGAAAGGTGCAGGTCCGCCGCGCCTGGTAAACGTGCATCACATAGGAGCTGCCATAAATATCAAGCAATGCTTTGTTTGCCCCGGTCAGCTTGTCGGCATGTTGAGCGGCATTTTGCGATGTGATGGTGAGGAGGCGAGGGTCGCTCGCAAACGGGTCCGGATGATGCATGCCAACCTGATAGGTCACATTCGAAGGTGGTTGGGAAAGGCCCCCTGTCCACGCAGGGATGGAGCCATCGGCATTGCCAGCCTTCTCCGCACCAACGGGCGTGAGGTCATTGCCTAGCCGAGCGGCTTGTGCCGCTGGAACGTCTGCCTGTGCCGGCCCGGCCAAAAGCGCAGCGCCCGCAATCGCCGCGACTATTTTATACTTGTGTCCTGCCATTTTGCCCTCCCAAGATAGTAATGAAAAATTACTACATGGAGAGTGTCGCAAAAAGGGAGACGGATCAAATGAAAAATCAGACAGGTGCAGGCACTAAAAAGGCCGGTCTGTTGACCGGCCTTTGATCAGGCGTCTTCTGTTTCCGCTGTTTGTTGCGGTAAGGGCCGCGCCATGAAGGCGGGCATATGGCCCTCGAACGGGTCATGCGCTTTGCCGCCTTTGCGGGGCGCGTGGTTCGGTGCGTCGGGAACGTTCGCCGTTTCGGCCTGCTTTGGTACGGGTTTTGCGGTCCTGGCTTTGGCGCGCGTGCGACGGGACGCGGGCTTTGCCGGTGCGGTCTCTTCAGCCTCTGGGGCCTCAGTCACGCTCTCGGTTTGAGCTTTAGCCCGCACATTTGTCTGCACGTCAGAGCTAGCTTCGGTCTTGGTTGTGCTGGCCTTCCGGCGACCGCGTGAACGTGGCTTCTTCGGTGCCGCGTCAGCATTGTCCGCCTTATTGTCTGCCTTCGCTTCGTCGGCAACTGCATCTTTCGGTGTCTCGGCGCTAACGTCAGCCACAACAGGTTTTGCACCTTTTTTTCCGTAGACCGGATCCAATTCGATTTTTCGCTCGATCAGTTTCTCAATCGCGGAAAGATATTTGGAATCTTCTTTGGTCGAGATCGTGAAGGCAGCACCTTCGCGGCCAGCACGGCCTGTACGGCCAATCCGGTGCACATAATCTTCCGCATGGCTTGGCACGTCAAAATTTATGACATGGCTGACCGCAGGAATGTCGAGGCCCCGGGCGGCAACGTCACTGGCGACCAGCATCTGGATTTCGTTTTTCTTGAACGCCTCAAGCGTTTTCATGCGGGTGGACTGGTCCAGGTCCCCGTGCAGGCAACCGGCGGAAAATCCATGTTTTACAAGCGAACGATGAACGACGCCAATGTCACGCTTGCGATTGCAGAAGATGATCGCGTTTTTTACAGGCTCTGTTTCGAGGATGTTGCAAAGCACATCCTTCTTTTCGAGCTTCTGCGTTGGGACCAGGCGTTGCGTCACCGTGGTTGCCGTCGTTGACGCGCGCTCAATCTCAATGCGGACAGGATCTTTCAGAAACGCCTTGGTCAGGCGCTGAATTTCAGGTGCCATCGTTGCCGAGAAAAACAGTGTTTGGCGCTTGCCCGGGATTAGTTTGCAGATGCGCTCAATGTCTGGAATGAAGCCCATGTCGAGCATGCGGTCAGCTTCGTCAATCACCAATGTCTGCACACCGTTAAGCAGAACTTTGCCACGCTCGAAATGATCCAGCAGGCGACCCGGTGTAGCGATGAGAACATCCACGCCACGGTCGAGCTTCTTTTCCTGATCGGCAAATGAAACACCGCCAATGAGCAGCGCCATTGTCAGCTTGTTGTTCTTGCCATAGATCTCAAAATTTTCGGCGACCTGCGCGGCGAGTTCGCGCGTCGGCTCCATGATCAGCGAGCGCGGCATGCGGGCGCGAGCGCGGCCACGCGAGAGCATGTGGATCATGGGGAGGGTAAAAGAAGCGGTCTTGCCGGTGCCTGTTTGTGCGATACCGAGAATGTCTCGGCCTTTCAGCACTTCAGGAATAGCCTGTGCCTGGATCGGCGTCGGGGTTGTGTAGCCAGTGTCCTTCACGGCTTGGAGCACCTTTGGGTCCAGGCCAAGGTCGTCGAAGGTAACGTTGGGCGTCGTGCCCAAATCATCTGCTGTCATATGTTTCAGTCTGCCATTTCAAAAGAGCCGGTCGAGGACGCCCGAATGGCGTCCGTTCAAACCAGCAGAAGGCAGCTCTATGTCGGCGCTGCCAACGGATTGCGGCGGACATTATCGCCTGTGCGAGGATTGTCAACAAATCCGCCACAATGCACGTTGCATTCCGGCAACAACTGGTGAACAAGGTGAATATTGGGCCGATATAGGTGCAGAAAAGGCCGAAACGAGCCCTAAATGTCCAGATCCGTCGCGAAAGCAGCATGTTCCTGAATGAATTGGAAGCGCAGCTCCGGCTTGTTACCCATCAGCTTGTGGATCGAGTCGGCGGTCGCCTTTACCTCGTCATCAGGGATGATCACCTTGAGCAGGGTCCGCTTGCCCCGGTTCATGGTCGTTTCTTTAAGCTGCGACGCGAGCATTTCTCCCAGACCCTTAAATAGGCTGATATCCACCATGCCCCGGCCACAGAACACCCCCATCAACACCGCATCCTTGTGCGCATCATCGCGGGCATAAGCCGTCTTGCCGCCCTGGGCGAGCTTGTAGAGCGGCGGCACCGCGAGATAAAGGTGTCCCTGACGGATCAGGTCCCGCATCTCCTGATAGAAGAAGGTGATGAGAAGGGAGGCGATATGCGCGCCATCTACGTCTGCATCGGTCATGATGATGACCTTCTCATAGCGTAAATCTTCATCCCGGTAGCTCGAACCTGTTCGCACGCCGAGCGCCTGAATAAGGTCGCTGATCTGCTGATTGGCAGCAAGCTTGCCAGAGGTGGCGCTGGCAACGTTCAGGATTTTACCGCGCAGCGGCAGGATCGCCTGTGTCTTGCGATCGCGCGCCTGTTTGGCGGAGCCGCCAGCGCTGTCCCCCTCAACGATGAACAATTCAGAGCCGAGCGCGCCAGACTGGGAGCAGTCAGCGAGCTTGCCCGGCAGGCGGAGCTTGCGGGTTGCCGTCTGTCGATTGACTTCTTTTTCCTGCCGACGCTTGAGCCGCTCGTCCGCCCGGTCCACCACCCAGTCGAGCAGCCGTGCGGCCTGCTGTGGTTGGGCGGTGAGCCAATGGTCGAAATGGTCCCGGATAGCACTTTCCGTCAGCTTCTGGGCGGAGACGGTTGCCAGCTTGTCTTTTGTCTGCCCCTGAAACTCCGGCTCCCGAATGAAGACCGACAGTAACGCACCCGACGATGTCATCACATCATCCGCGGTGATCTGGGAGGCTTTCTTATTGTTGATAAGCTCGCCATAGGCTTTGAGACCCTTGGTCAGCGCAGCGCGCAATCCCGCTTCGTGCGTCCCGCCTTCCGGCGTCGGTACAGTGTTGCAATAAGATGAGCAGAAGCCGTCCGTATTGTACCAGCCGACCGCCCATTCAACCGTGCCATGACCGCCATTCTCTTTCTTCACACGACCGGTGAACGGGTCCGCCGTAACTGACGTGAGACCCTCGGTCGAGGCTGCCAGAAAATCAACGAGCCCGTTTGGAAAATGCAGCACATCTTTTTCAGGCGTCGCATCCTTGCCGCCAACCAGCGTCGGTTCGCACGACCAGCGAATTTCCACACCGCCATAAAGATAGGCTTTGGAGCGCGCCATCTTGTAGAGCCGCGCAGGCTTGAAGCGCGCATCGGGCCCAAAAATCTCAGGATCGGGATGGAAAGTCACGGCAGTGCCGCGCCGGTTTTTCACCTCACCCTTTTTCTTCAACCCGCCCTTGGGCAGACCTTTGGAAAAGCGTTGCTCATAAAGCTGCTGATCGCGGGCGACCTCAACAATAAGTTCGTCCGACAGCGCGTTCACAACCGACACGCCCACACCGTGGAGACCACCGGAGGTCTCGTAGGCGTCGCCACCAAACTTTCCCCCCGCATGGAGCGTCGTCATGATGACTTCAAGCGCGGATTTGTTTTTGAATTTGGGATGTGGGTCGATGGGGATGCCGCGACCATTGTCCGCCACACGAAGGGAGCCGTCAGCCATCAGCTCAACGTCAATCCAGCTCGCATGACCGGCAACCGCTTCATCCATCGAATTGTCGAGCACTTCGGCAAACAAATGGTGGAGCGCGCGCTCATCCGTGCCACCAATATACATGCCGGGCCGCCGCCGAACGGGCTCAAGCCCCTCCAGAACTTCAATGTCTTTCGCAGAATAAGTCTTCTTTGCAGCGGGCTTGCCCGCACTTGCCGCCACCGATTTGGGCGCAGGTTTCGCACTGGCCTTGGGTGACGCAGCGAACAGGTCTTCGTCAGACGAAGACGCGGCGGTTTTACGAGCAGCTGATTTTTTGGGCGCGGGCATGAATACTCGAGGAAATAAAGTGTGGGAATGCCCTCTCGGAGGGAGAGGGACGCGAATCAAAGGGAAGTGTACACCGGGGAGGGGCGGGATACAGAACGCGTGTTACAGCGCGACCATTTTCCCCTATGCTCTCCCAATCGCCATTCACCACCGATTTTCGGGAGACCATCATGACCGCGACCATCAACGACACGCTGACCTTGCCCTGTGGCGCCGTGCTGAAAAACCGCCTGTCAAAGGCCGCCATGACGGAAGGTCTGGGTGATCCCAATAATCGTGCAACCAAGGGTCATACAAACCTCTACCGCCGCTGGGCGGAGGGCGGTGCCGCCATGCTGCTCACCGGCAATGTGCAGGTGGACCGCCGCTACATGGAGCGGCCGGGCAATGTGGCAATCGACGGCCCTCAATCGAATGAGGCCATTGCCGCTCTTCGTACCTTTGCCCAGGCAGGCACAGCCAACAATACGCATCTGTGGATGCAGATCAGCCATGCCGGTCGCCAGACCCCGTCCTCGGTGGCGAAAGAGCCTGTGGGCCCGTCAGACATTGCGCTGCAAATGCCGGGTAGCCAGTTCGGCAAACCCCGCGCACTCACCGGCGCGGAGATTGAAGATGTGATCCAGCGTTTTGCCCATGCAGCAAAGATCGCCCGCGACACGGGCTTTACCGGCGTGCAGGTGCATGGCGCCCATGGCTATCTCATCTCCGAATTTCTGTCGCCCGATGTGAACACGAGGGACGACGAGTGGGGTGGCTCGCTGGAAAACCGCGCCCGCCTGCTGCTGGAAATTGTGCGCGCCGTCCGCAAGGCTGTGGGGCCAGACTTTCCGGTCTCCGTCAAACTCAATTCGGCAGATTTTCAGCGCGGCGGCTTCTCGCACGAAGATTCTTTGCAAGTTGCCAAATGGCTGAACGATGAGAGTGTTGACCTGTTGGAAATCTCCGGCGGTACCTACGAACAGCCGCGTATGGGCGGCTATGATGACATGACGCTGAACCCGGACCGCTCGGAGAAGCGGGCGGAGAGCACGATCGCCCGCGAAGCCTACTTTCTTGAATATGCAAAAGACATTCGCAAAGTCACCACCATGCCGCTCATGGTGACAGGGGGCTTCCGCTCCACGGAAGGCATGAATGCAGCACTCGCCTCCGGCTCCATGGACATGGTGGGCCTCGGGCGTCCGCTCTGCGTGGATGCAGACGTGCCCAACAAATTGCTCTCGGGCACCATGACCACAACTCCGGCCTTTGAAAAGACATTGCAGATTGGGCCCGGCTGGCTCGGGCCTCACTCACCCATCGCGCTGATAAAAGGCCTGAACGGTTGGGGGCAGCAGGGCTGGTTCTGCTTGCAGCTCCTGCGCATGGGGGCAGGGCAGGACCCTGATACAAAAATGGGTGTCTTCAAGGCCTTCCGTACCTACGCGAAGAACGAGGCGAAAACGGCAGGTGCGTTGGTGCGGTAGCTGTAGTTACGTCGTTTAGTCCGTGGCCTATTGACATAAAACCAGAATTTCTCTTAGCATATGGACCTCTTTACGTGTTTCAAAACAGAACCTTCTTCTAGGTTTTGAAGCGTCGGGCGTTTCGCCAGACCAAATTTGATTGGATACTTTTATCGGCAGGTATGAGGCAATTTCCCTCATCAAGCCGATATCGTCTTGAAAATGGAAATCACCTCACACCTGCCTTTCCCTGGGGTAAAGAGAAAAGCGATTAGATGAAGTTGCTCGAGAGCTATTTAGCTCAGATTGAGCAACAAGAATTGCAGGTGAAGCAATTTCCTGATTTTGTCTTTTTGTGCGGTGGCCCAATTAATGACAAGGCAGATGAATGCAAGTATTCTGTCAGGCAATTCATACTTGATCGTTTATTCACTTCGTCACCAAGCTTGGCCAGACGGGTCGTGTTGGCGGAGCAAATCAACGATTGGTACAAGGACGCGCATTTTGGTGACTTGCTCGATTTTGAAAATCATCTTTCTCACTTAGCTCATACAGTAGTTTTGGTCCTAGAAAGTCCTGGGGCCATAGCGGAGTTAGGTGCATTCGCATTGATGCCCAGTATTGCTGAAAAGCTCTTCGTATTGATGAATGGGGAGTATGCTCAGTCGAACTCATTCATAGAACTTGGTCCAATAAAATTTTTGCGCGATAGGCATGACCTTGTTTACATATATCCATGGGGTTCGGAAAAAAATCCCGTCGGTGGGCCGCATTGGATTCCGAAAACCGAGGATGTTGAAGCAATCCTCGAGCAAGTAATTTCAGACCTGAAAACTCATCTGGAGAAAGGAAGACGCACAGCGACGTTCTCAGGCTCTGATCCTGGTCATGTCACGCTTCTTGTCTGTGAACTACTGTCGATTGCAACAACTTTGAAGCTTGGAGAAATAGAGGCTGCGTTAAAGTCGCTGGGAATCCGGGCATCAACTAAGGAGGTTCGGCGACATTTGTTTGCCTCTGAAAAGCTTGGTCTTGTTGAGAGGTTCGAATACGGACATGAGCCATTCTATTTTGGCACGAGACAATCGGGTTTTATTAAATTTCGTTTGAAAGATGGCGCAGATTCTTGGATGAAGGACCGCAGTCGTGTTGTTGTTGAGATTGCCAATGCTCATAGGGAGGGTGGGACACGCCACTGGAACGCGATAAGCCTATATCGCAAAGGCAAAAAGCGGGGGATGGCATTATGATAGGTCAGACTCTTGTCGAGAAAATTGCTGAAGATTTCGGAATGGACGTATGGCAACTCCTAACCATCGTTCGCTCCTCCCCTTATCGGTACAAAGAATTTGAAGTTCGCAAGAAGGATGGCGGATTACGCCGCATCGCTCAGCCTTCAAGAGAAACAAAAAGGCTTCAGCGCTGGTTGGTCGACGAATGGCTAGTGAATTTTCCAGTGCATAGTTCCTGCACTGCGTACGTAAAGGGCAAAGGAATCAAGGACAATGCTTCGGTTCACTCAAGTAGCAGTTTTCTCTTAAAGGTAGATTTCAGGCAGTTTTTTCCCTCAATTGAACCGCAGGACTTTTTCAGCCATGTGAAGAAGCATTGGCCTCTGCCTGTCGCGGAACAAGATTTGGTCGCCGCCGCGAATATAGTCTTCTGGAAGCCCAAGAGTGGTGGTGACTTCAGATTGAGCATAGGGGGTCCCGCGTCTCCCGTCATTTCAAATACTATTCTTTTTGATTTGGACACCAAGCTAAACGGTCGCTGTGAGAATTTGGACGTCATATATACTCGTTATGCAGACGATTTGACGTTTTCATCAAACGACAAGAACTCACTTTTGGCTGTCAAATCATACTTGGATACCCTCCTTTCGGAAATTGAATACCCTAGGCTCTCCCTCAACGACCGTAAGACTGTTTTTGTTTCCAAGAAACACTCGAGGCGTGTCACAGGATTGGTTTTATCCAATGATGGAAAGGTATCTTTGGGTAGGGAGCGCAAGCGTCTAATTCGTGCGATGCTCCACAGATGCTCGTGCGGCGAGTTCAACGAAACGGAAAAGACTCAACTACGGGGTCTGTTAGCATTCGCGTCGGATGTTGAACCGGATTTTGTGGATAGGATGCGCGCGCATTATGGTAAGGGCCTTCTTGAGGGGCTAATGAGGATGCCGTTGGACACGGGAAAAAAACTTCATGGTGACTATTAGGGCGTCGGTTCGCTTGTAGTGTTTTGCGGTTGCGCATTTTGCGAACGTTGCGCTCGTTATCGCATATACACACCTCGGTGATGAAACCGTCGTGACCTGTGCGACCTAAATCCGTTTCGTCTTTGTGCCGCGACCAAGGAGAAGTTTCCGCTGCGTAAAAGCCTTCGACCTTCAAAATCGGGTCTATTGTTCTGACGTACTTACGGAGTTTCACGGCCGCCAAATTTGATCATCCTGTTGAACCTGATACGCTGATGATAATTAGTCATTGGAACAAGCGGGAGGAACGACAATGCATGATCTGGTTATTCGTGGCGGGACAATCGTTGATGGCACGGGCAGCGCGCCTTTCATCGCCGATGTGGCCATTGACGGCGACCGTGTCTCGCTCGTGGGCGACGTGAAAGCAGCAGGCCGCGAAGAGATTGACGCGACCGGCAAAATCGTCACGCCGGGTTTCGTGGATGTGCACACCCACTATGACGGTCAGGCGACCTGGGATGACGAAATGGCACCGTCCAGCTGGCATGGCGTCACCACGGTGGTGATGGGCAATTGCGGTGTTGGTTTTGCCCCCGCCAAACCGGACAAGCATGATTGGCTCATCGGCCTGATGGAAGGAGTGGAAGATATTCCGGGCACGGCGCTTGCTGAAGGCCTGCCCTGGAACTGGGAAACATTCCCGGAATATCTGGATGCGCTGGAAGGCCTGCCGCGCACGGTCGATGTGGCAACACACGTGCCCCATGGCGCTGTGCGCGCTTACGTTCTGGGCGAGCGGGAGAAGCCGGGCGCTGTACCCACGGACGAAGACATCGAGCAAATGTCGCGGATCGTGGAAGACGGGTTGCGCGCAGGCGCGCTGGGCTTCTCTACCTCGCGGACCATTCTCCATCGTTCCGTCGACGGGGAGCTTGTGCCGGGCACGACCGCAACAAAGGAAGAATTGATCGGCATTGGCCGTGCTATGGGCCGCGTCGGCTATGGCGTCTTTGAAATGGCGTCAGACCTTAATCCCGAATGGAAAGAGTTCGAATGGATGGGCGACCTGAGCCGCGAAACCGGCATGCCGGTCACTTTCGCCGCCCTGCAATCCATCGCAAAGGCTTTCCCGCTGGACGAGCAGATCGCCCGGATGCGTGCTGAAAATGCAAAAGGTGCCAACATCGTCGCCCAAATTGCACTTCGCGGAAACGGCATTGTGATGGCATGGCGCGGCACCGTGCATCCTTTTATCTCTCATCCGAGCTGGGCTGCAATCAGCATCCTTCCGTGGGAAGAGCAATTTGCGAAGCTGAAAGACCCCGCCTTCAAAGCGCAATTGCTGAGCGAGAAGCCGATGGTGCCGGAGAATGTTGATCTCGGTCCGATCTTTGCAATCATCACAGGCGGATGGGCAGCACAATTCGAGATGGACGAAGACTTCAATTACGAGCCGCAGGCCGATGAGAGCGTGGCGGCGCGGGCGGCAGCGGCCGGCAAGTCCGGTGCGGAGTACGCCTATGACCTGATGATGGCGGATGACGGAAAGGGTTTCATCTATCTGCCGATCCTCAACTATATCGACGGCAATCTCGATTTTCTGGTGGACCTGCAACAGGCAGACGACACAGTGAACAGCCTGTCCGATGGTGGCGCACATTGCGGCACGATTTGCGATGCGGCAAGCCCGACCTTCATGCTGGAGCATTGGGTGAAAAACCGAAGCCGCGGAACCATCACGCTGGAGAACGCGATCAAGCGTCAGTGCCATGATACAGCTCGCCTGTATGGTTTGAATGACCGGGGTGTGTTGAAGCCAGGATATTTGGCTGATGTGAACGTGATTGATCTCGACAGGATCAAGCTCGGAAAGCCGTGGCTTGCCTTCGACCTTCCCGCTGGTGGCAAACGACTGCTGCAAAAGGCCGATGGCTATGACTATACCGTCAAGTCCGGACAGGTGACCTTCAAGGGTGGCAAGGTGACGGACAATCGCCCGGGTGGTCTCATTCGCGGTCCTCAGACGGTGGAGACCTTGGCCGCCGCTGAATAGAAAATGACCTTCGCGATAGGAGGGAACCTGTGCCTGGCGTGATGCGCTGGGCACAGGTTTCTTTGACAGATCGCCTCGTCACATCTCCGTCACGTGTCCATCATCATCTTGTCACCTGTCCGTTGCTATTAGAGAGCGAAAGGTCGGGCACCACGAGATTCTGCCTGCCCCGGATTGATCTCCTTGAAAGGCAGCTGACCCATGTCTTCTTCCCCCAATGCGTCTTCTTCCCCCAATTTGTCGTCCTCCGTCAATTTGACTTCTAACACCCGTCCGAGCGCCGTTCGTGAAACATCCCGGCGATTGAAGTCTGCTGTCCACCAGAACAAGGCAGCCTCCCGCGCCGGGCTCACGGAGCGCTTTTTTACGTTCCTCTTCAAAGGGCTTGTCTACCCGCAAATCTGGGAAGACCCGCAAGTGGATATGGAGGCGCTGAAGCTGAAACCATCCTCGCGCGTGCTCACCATCACGTCCGGCGGGTGCAATGTTCTCTCCTACCTCACGGCGGATCCACGCGAGATTGTTGCGGTGGATCTGAATCGGGCACACCTTGCCCTGACACGCTTGAAGCTCGCCGCGGCAAAATTCCTGCCGGACTATGAGAGCTTCTATCGTTTCTTCGGGGAAGCGGATGCGAAAACCAATGTGAACGCCTATTACCGTTTTCTCAGCAATGAGCTTGACCCGGAGAGCCGTCGTTACTGGGAAGGGCGGGACCTGATGGGGCATCGCCGCATCACACTCTTTTCCCGTGATCTCTATCAGCATGGGCTTTTGGGCTATTTCATCGGCGCGGCGCATTTTGTCGCGAAGCGATTGGGTGTTGACCCGGCTGATCTGGTGAAGGCAAAGACCCTCGCGGAGCAGCGCACGTTTTTTGACACGACGCTCGCCCCGCTTTTTGATCGCCGCGTCGTGCGCTGGATGACGTCGAAGAAAAGCTCGCTCTATGGTCTGGGGATACCGCCTGCCCAATATGAAGCGCTCGCCGCCGACGGCGGTGGTGACATGGCCCTCGTGCTGAAAGGCAGGCTGGAAAAGCTCGCGTGCGGTTTTCCCCTGGCGGACAATTACTTCGCCTGGCAGGCCTTCGGGCGGGGCTATGCCTCCTCAACCCCCAGCGGGCCGACGGGACCGCTGCCTCCTTATTTGAAGCCCGTCCATTTTCGTGAAGTGCGTACCCGTGCGGACCGTGTGCGGGTCAACCATTGTTCGGTGACGGAGCAATTGCAGGGCGAGCCGGAGGCCGCATTTGACGCCTATGTGCTTCTGGATGCTCAGGACTGGATGACAGATGCGCAATTGAACGAGCTTTGGGCAGAGATCACCCGCACAGCGGAACCGGGCGCACGGGTCGTATTCCGCACGGCGGGCAGCAACACCATTCTGCCGGGCCGCGTGAGTGACGCCATTCTCGATCAATGGACTTATCATGCCGGTGCGAGTCTGGACTTCACCAAGCGGGACCGGTCTGCCATTTATGGCGGTGTGCATCTCTACACTTTTGAACGATCAGAGCCCATGTGAAGGAGACATTTTCCATGACCTCCACCGGCATGCTGATGGACAATATCTACAAATATCAACGCCACATCTATGACGTGACGCGCCGTTACTATCTGCTGGGTCGCGATCGGCTGATCGGTGAGCTCGCACCACCTCAGGGAGGTACGGTGCTGGAAATCGGGTGCGGCACCGGGCGCAACCTCGTCAAGGCCGCAAGAAAATATCCCTATGCGCTGTTTTATGGTCTCGATATTTCCGCGGAAATGTTGACCACGGCGCGGGCAAAGATCGCACGCGCCGGACTATCGGACCGGGTGCGCGTTGCCAAGGCGGATGCCTCGGACTTTGACGCGATGACGCTGTTCAACAGGGCCCAGTTTGATCGGGTGTTCTTTTCGTACTCCCTCTCCATGATCCCGGATTGGGAGACTGCCATTGCACGGGGTTATGAAACAACGGCGCAGGGCGGACGGCTGATTATTGTCGATTTCGGGGAGCAACAACAGCTGCCGCACTGGTTCCGGCGGCTGCTTTCCTGGTGGCTTGCCTTGTTCCACGTGGAACCTCGCGCCATGCTTGAACCAGCCCTTGCCCGGATGGGTGGCGAGCGCCTTACCTCACTCTATGGGGATTACGCACGGCTATGCGAGATTGTGCGGCCTGCGTAATCGCTCAAGACCGCTCACGGCACTTCAATAGCATCCGCGAGATAGAGCTCTGTCATATGGGCCATTTCATAGCGCCGTGTTTCGCGCGCTTCGACATCGTCAAGAAGGAGCGCAAGATCGGTCAGCGCCGACAGCGCGCCCAGAATGGTTTCGACAATGGCGTCTTCCCGCGCTGGCGGCAGTGTGACCCCTGCTTTCGCAAGTCCGTGGCGAAA
>JAVKCY010000112.1:0-33827 GCA_040223265.1 Parvibaculum sp.
CTCATCATGAATGATGAAGGCGAATGTGTCGGTGTTGTTGCGTTGAAAATGGATGACGGTACGTTGCATCGTTTCCACTCCAACGAGACAATCCTGGCAACAGGCGGTTACGGACGGGCCTATTTCTCGGCCACGTCTGCCCATACCTGCACAGGCGACGGGAACGCGATGGCGCTTCGCGCGGGTCTGCCGTTGCAGGATATGGAGTTTGTGCAATTCCATCCGACGGGCATTTACGGGTCTGGTTGTCTCATCACCGAAGGGTCGCGTGGTGAGGGCGGGTATCTTGTTAACTCCGAAGGTGAGCGCTTTATGGAGCGCTATGCACCCTCCGCCAAAGACCTGGCCTCGCGCGACGTGGTGTCCCGCTCCATGACGATGGAAATTCGTGAAGGCCGCGGTGTGGGCGCTGCGAAGGATCACATCTTCCTGCATCTCGATCATCTTGATCCGGAAATTCTGGCGGCGCGCCTGCCGGGTATTTCAGAATCAGCGCGAATTTTTGCCGGCGTTGATGTGACGCGCGAGCCGATCCCGGTGATCCCGACGGTTCATTATAATATGGGCGGTATTCCTACCAATTATCATGGCGAAGTGATTGCCGGTGATCCGAACGATCCGGAAAAGACGGTGCCTGGCCTGATGGCGATTGGCGAGGCGGCTTGTGTGTCTGTGCATGGGGCAAACCGTCTTGGTTCCAACTCACTTATCGACCTTGTGGTGTTTGGCCGTGCGGCAGGTTTGCGGGCTGGTGAAAAACTGAAGGCGGGCGGTCCCACCAAACCCTTGCCGAAGAATGCGGGCGAAAACTCTATCGCCCGTCTGGACGGGTTCCGCCATGCCAAGGGCGGCACACCCACGGCGGAGCTTCGTCTCTCAATGCAGCGGGTGATGCAAAACAATTGTGCGGTTTACCGTACCGGTGACGTGCTGGAAGAAGGCGTGAAGCTGATGGAGAAGGTGCATGCGGGTATCGATGATATCGGCGTGACGGACCGCTCCCTCATCTGGAACTCGGACCTTATCGAGACGCTAGAGTTTGATAATCTGATCATCCAGGCGCGTGCGACGATGAACGGTGCGGACGCGCGCAAGGAAAGCCGGGGCGGTCATGCGCGGGAAGATTTCTCATCGCGCGATGATGAAAACTGGATGAAGCACACCTTGTCCTGGATCAATGAGGCGAGAGAGGTGAAACTCACCTATCGGCCGGTTCACGATTACACGATGTCGGATGAAGTCGACTATATCGCGCCCAAAGAGCGCGTTTACTGACGCGGCGAGGAGAGAAGATCCATGGTTCAATTATCTCTGCCAAAAGGCTCTGCGCCGACAAAAGGCAAGACCTATAAGGCACCGGCGGGTGCGAAGAACATCCGCGCTTTCAAGGTCTATCGCTACAATCCGGATGAGACCGCCAATCCAAGTATCGACACGTATGAGGTTGATCTGGACAGTTGCGGACCGATGGTGCTGGACGCGCTCATCAAGATCAAGAATGAGATGGATTCGACGCTCACCTTCCGCCGGTCGTGCCGTGAAGGGATTTGCGGGTCTTGTGCGATGAATATTGACGGCACCAATACGCTGGCCTGCACCAAGGGCATTGATGAGGTGAAGGGCGAGGTGAAGATTTATCCTCTGCCGAGCATGGAGGTCGTGAAGGATCTGGTGCCGGACCTGACGCATTTTTATGCGCAGCACGCGTCCATTGAACCCTGGCTGCAAACCAAGTCTGTCGAGCCGGAAAAAGAGTGGAAGCAGTCGGTCGGTGATCGTGAAAAGCTTGATGGGCTTTACGAGTGCATTCTGTGTGCCTGTTGTTCGACATCGTGCCCCAGCTATTGGTGGAACGGGGATCGCTATCTCGGTCCTGCCGTGCTGTTGCAAGCCTATCGCTGGCTCATTGACAGCCGGGATGAGGCAACCGGCGAACGACTTGATAATCTGGAAGATCCGTTCCGGCTCTATCGTTGCCACACAATCATGAATTGCGCGAAAGCTTGCCCCAAAGGTCTCTCGCCCGCCAAGGCGATTGCCGAGGTTAAAAAGATGATGGTTGAACGCACGATCTGATCCTTTGCACTGACGTTTCAAATGGCCGCCCCGGATTGCTCCGTGGGCGGCTTTTTTGTGACTCGGCCTTTTGTGACTTGGCAGCCCTGTTTTTGGACGATTTGTCACGCGATCCTGCGCCAGGGATCGTGTGATGATCTTGCAAAAACGGCCTCTTGCGGTTGGCAGGACGCCATCCCGCTATTAGGGTAAGGTTTTGGCTCAAGTTGTAAGAGAAGGAACAGAAAATTGAACGGGACATTTCACCGTATGGCGCTGGGCGCAATCTCTGCCGCCTTTATGTTTTCCGGAACAATTGCGCAGGCGGCCGAATATATCGGCACTGTTGAGCCGGATAATATTCTTCAGATGTTGAAGGATAATGGGTATGAAGATGCCCGCGTTGCAGATCGCGATAATGAGGATTTGCCGGTTTTGAATTTCACTTTGGGTGATTCAAAAGCTGTCATCTATTTCTATGAATGTGGCAAGACGGGCAAGGCGTGCGAGTTTCTGCAGCTTTATGTGGGCTGGGCAACCGACAGTCGGCCTAGTTTCAAAGCCATTAATGATTTCAACGCGGGCGAGCGTTTCAGCCAGGCCTATATCGACAATGAGGATGATCCCGTTATCGAGCAATGGGTGACGCTGGAAGGTGGTATCTCAGACGTGAATTTCATCAACACCGTTGCCACATTCGAGCAGACGGTTGAGAAGTTCGAAGACCTGATTGGTTGGGAAAAATAATTTCCGTGTTGAAAGGGCGCTCACTCGGGCCCCCTTTTTGTTTGGTCTAACTGATGGACTGTGTCTGCGACACGTGCCGGATGGTGACGATGGGCTTGGAGCTCGAGAGGCGGTTTGCGGCCTCCATGAACTCATGGCAATAGGTCTGCTGAAAATGAAAATCGACGGCCGCTTGATCCTTCCATTCCTCATAGAAAAGGAACGTGCCGGGCGCCAGCGCGTCTTCGTAGCAGCCATAGTCAAGACAGCCAGGTTCCGTTCTTGAGAGTGTCACCTGGCGGAGCACCACCGGATGGAACGCTTCACGGTTCTTCTCCTCTATCATCGCTTTACCGGTTATGACGATCATGGGACATCCTTTGTGCTTGGGCCTGATAGAGTGAGACTCTAGGGCGTCCGGGGCCTCCACCTCAAAGAATTTTGGTCGCAGGGCATTTTGGGGCTTGAAATTCTCATATATTTCTATATTTATCAAAGTATGGAAATGAATACAGCTATAGAGGCGCTTGCCGCCCTTGCCCAGGACACACGGCTTGAGATATTTCGGGCTCTGGTCCGGGCACATTCGCCCCGGTCTGAAGAGGCCGGGTTGTCTGCAGGGGCGTTGGCGACCCAATTGGGCGTCGCTGCGCCAACCCTCTCCTTCCATCTGAAGGAATTGACGCATGCCGGTTTGCTCGCCTCCCGCAGGGATGGGCGCTCGATAATCTACACTGCCAATTTTGCAACCATGCGGGCACTGACAGCCTATCTCATCGAAGATTGTTGTCAGGGTGCCTGCTCTATTTCCCTAGAGGAGTGTTGTTGATGAAAAGATTGCATGTGAGCTTTAACGTGGCTGATCTTGAAAAGTCAGTTGCTTTCTATTCCCAGCTGTTTGGCGCAGAACCAACAGTGCGGCGCGATGATTATGCGAAGTGGATGCTTGACGATCCGCGTATGAATTTTGTGCTCGAAGGCGGTGTGCATGACCGGATGGGCTTTACCCATGCAGGTATCCAGGTGGAAAGCGAAGAGGAATTGCAGTCTGTCTTCGAGCAAATGAAAAAAGCCGAAGGCCCCTATCTGCCTGAAGGTACGACGACCTGCTGTTATCACAAGTCTGAGAAAAGCTGGACGTCTGATCCGGACGGTGTGGCATGGGAGGCGTTCTATACCCATCACCAGACGGAGGAGCGTGGCTACAGCACCGCTGACCGTGAAGTGAGTGCTGCGCCCGTTCCCGTTACGCCAAAAATTGGCGCGAGCTGTGCGGGGACTGGCTGTTGCTGAACGTCTTGTTTCTTTGTACGGGCAATTCCGCCCGCAGTCTTTTGGCGGAAGCCTATCTCAATGCGTGCGGCGGTGATCGCTTCAGGGCGTTTAGCGCCGGGAGCTTTCCCACCGGTACGCCGAATCCTTATGCACTTAAAACCCTTAGGGGGGCGGGGTTCAGTGTGGAGGGATTGCGCTCCAAATCCTGGGATGAGTTTGCGTGCGCGGACGCACCGAAGATGGATATCATCATCACCGTTTGCGACAATGCAGCGGGCGAAGTGTGCCCGATCTGGCCGGGGCGCCCAACAAGCGCGCATTGGCCCTTTCCTGATCCTGCTGCGCACAAAGGGCCAGAGGCTGCGACGCTTGCCCATTTTAGCGAGGTGTTTGCCCATATCCGTGCGCGAATTGATGCGCTGGTGAACCTGTGTGATGCAGAGCTTGCGGGCGAAAGTGGCGTGCTCGCAATCCGTGCGATTGGCGATCTGCCGCTAGATGCGCCCCAAATTTCTCAGTGAGACAATTCATATGACACGTTCCTTAGACCGCAGGCTTTCTTTTCTTGATCGGTATCTGACGCTCTGGATTTTCCTTGCCATGGCCGTTGGCACGGCGTTGGGCAGCTTGGTGCCTGGTGTCCCTGCGGTCTTGGACAGTATGTCCATCGGCTCCACCAATTTGCCTATTGCGATCGGGCTGGTGTTGATGATGTATCCGCCGCTTGCGCGGGTAAAATATGAGGAGCTGCCGCAGGTCTTTTCTGACCGAAAGGTCTTGCTCCTTTCACTCATCCAGAACTGGTTGGTTGGCCCGGTTCTCATGTTCACGCTGGCGGTGATTTTTTTGTCGGATCAGCCTGCCTACATGACGGGGCTCATCATTATCGGCCTTGCGCGCTGCATCGCGATGGTGATCGTGTGGAACCAGCTTGCGCGCGGCAGTAATGAATATGTCGCGGGCCTTGTGGCTTTCAATTCTGTCTTTCAGCTCCTCTTCTTCGGCGTCTATGCATGGTTCTTTCTGTCCGTTCTTCCGCCCCTGATTGGCCTGGAGGGGCAGGTTCTCGATGTCGACTTTTCAACGCTTGCCATGGCTGTGCTGATCTATCTGGGGCTACCGTTCTTCGCGGGCTATCTGACGCGCAAAATATTGCGTCAGCGCATGGGGAACGATTGGTATGAAGAGGTTTTTCTTCCCCGCATAGGCCCCATCACTCTCGTGGCTCTGTTGTTCACGATTGCCGCCATGTTTGCTTTCAAAGGGGAGAGCGTCCTGGCGCTGCCGCTTGATGCATTGCGCATTGCTGTCCCGCTCGCGCTCTATTTTGTCATCATGTTCATGATCAGTTTCGCCATGGGCAAGCTCCTGGGCGCTGATTATGAGCGGACCACGTCCTTGTCCTTCACCGCGGCGTCCAACAATTTTGAACTGGCGATTGCTGTCGCGATTGCAGCCTTTGGTCTTGCGTCGCCTGTCGCCTTTGCCACGATTATCGGGCCATTGGTGGAAGTGCCTGTGCTGATCGCTTTAGTGAGCGTTGCTCTTTGGCTCAGAGAAAAATGGTTCAAAAGCTGAGGGCCATTTCCACAATGGGCGATGCATTCCGCTGCGTCATGCTCGACTTACCGGGGCGCAATGCGGCGGCGGTGTTTGACATGTTCATCGGCAAGTTCATTTTGCGTAGTTCAAAAACGTAAAACGAACTTGCGCAACAGCTCGCTGAGCGCTATGGACGAGCTTCTGTTCCGAGCAAGGGAGATGGGCCGGTAAGCGGCTGCATATGTGAGCATGGCGAAAGACCTTTATCACTTCATCAATGGCCAAAAAGTTGCGGGCAAAAGTGGCCGCACGCTGGATGTCTATAATCCGAACACAGGCGAAGTGACGGCAAGAACGCCGCTTGCAACGGCAGACGAAGTGCGCGCTGCCATCGCCTCGTCCGCTGCGGCGTTTCCTGAATGGTCGGCGGTTAATCCGCAGCGTCGCGCGCGGGTGATGTTTGAGTTCAAACGCCTGCTTGAAGACAATATGAACGAGCTTGCCGAGATGCTTTCGTCCGAGCATGGCAAAGTGATTGCCGACAGCAAGGGTGATGTTCAGCGCGGGCTCGAAGTGATCGAGTTTGCCTGTGGTATTCCGCATCTTCAGAAGGGCGAGTTTACAGAAGGGGCAGGGCCCGGCATTGACATGTATTCCATGCGTCAGCCTTTGGGCGTGTGTGCGGGTATTACGCCGTTCAACTTTCCAGCCATGATCCCGATGTGGATGTTTGGTGTGTCGATTGCATGTGGCAATACATTCGTGTGCAAGCCATCTGAAAAAGACCCGAGCGTGCCACTTCGCCTGGCAGAACTGATGATGGAGGCAGGCGCGCCCGCCGGTGTGCTCAATGTTATCAATGGTGACAAGGTCGCCGTTGATACGATCCTCACTGATCCTGCAATTGAAGCTGTAAGCTTTGTCGGCTCGTCTGCCATTGCGGAATATATTTATGCAACTGGTGCTGCACATGGCAAGCGTGTGCAAGCTATGGGTGGCGCAAAGAACCATGCGATCATCATGCCGGATGCGGATCTTGACCGGGTTGTTGATGATTTGATCGGTGCGGGCTATGGTTCCGCCGGTGAGCGCTGCATGGCGATCTCGGTCGCAGTGCCCGTCGGCAAAGAGACAGCTGACCGCCTGGTTGAGAAGCTCATTCCGCGGGTTGAGAGCCTTAAAGTCGGTCTCTCAACGGATACGGATGCAGACTATGGTCCGATGGTGACGAAAGAGCAGCGCGACAAGGTGACGGGCTGGATTGACCGTGGTGTGGAGCAGGGTGCGGACCTTCTGGTCGATGGCCGTGGCTTCGAGCTGCAGGGTTATGAAGGTGGCTTCTTTATCGGTGGGTCATTGTTCGACAATGTGACGACGGACATGGACATTTACAAAGAAGAGATTTTTGGTCCTGTGCTTTCCATCGTGCGCGCTGACACGTTTGAAGAGGCGGCGAAACTCCCCACTGAGCATCAGTATGGCAATGGCGTTGCGATCTTCACCCGCGATGGTGACGCTGCGCGCAGCTTTGCCGCGAAAGTTGATGTTGGCATGGTGGGTATCAATGTGCCGATCCCTGTGCCGCTCGCGTATCATTCGTTTGGCGGTTGGAAGCGCTCGTCCTTTGGTGACACCAACCAGCATGGCACCGAGGGTGTGAAGTTTTACACGAAGGTGAAGACGGTGACGTCGCGCTGGCCAACGGGTGTGAAAGAAGGTTCAAGCTTTGTCATCCCCACGATGAAGTAGGGCTGGTCGCAGGTTGGTAGTGAAGGCGCCCCAGTGGCGCCTTTTTCTATGGGAGACAAGAGAGCAGAAGATTGAAAATTGGCTCTCCCCAACTGATATGGAAAGATGCATGCTGAAGAGACAAGGAACGCAGGAGAGACCATGGGCGGTGAATTGATTGATCTTGATGCGTATTTTGCGCGCATTGGCTATGAGGGCCCCCGCATGCCGACGCTCGACGTGCTGCGAGATATCCAGTTTGCACATGCGACCTCCATTCCTTTCGAGAATTTGCACATTATCTTTGGCAAGGGTGTGAAGCTTGATCTTGAAACGCTTCGACAGAAGATCGTGGGTGAAGCGCGGGGTGGTTATTGCTTTGAGCAGAATGGATTGGCGCTCGCGGCGCTCAAGCAATTGGGGTTCAATGCGTCCGGCCTGATCGGCCGTGTGCGCTGGATGGCACCGGATGATGTGGCCGCACCGCTCACCCATATGCTTGTCCGTGTCGATTTCGACGATGCGTCCTACATTTACGATGGCGGTTTTGGCGGCATTCGCCTGACGGGTCTTTTGAAGTTGGAGCCTGACCTTGTTCAGGAAACGCGCCACGAGAACCATCGTCTTGTGAAGGACGGTATTCAATACACGGTGCAAGCCGATCTCTCGGTCTGCAAAGGCGAGAACTGGACCAATGTTGTGCAGTTTACGCTGGAGCCTGCCTCTGGCGTCGATTACGAACTGGGCAGCTGGTACACGAGCACGCACCCGGACTCGCTCTTCACCAACAATCTGATTGTGGAGCGGCCCTCGGAGGGCATGCGCCGGATGATCTTCAACAATATGTTCGTTGAGCGCAGGCTTGGTGAAGAACAACAGATCACGATGATCGAAAGCGTGGATCAGATGGTGGAGCTTCTCAGCCGTCATTTTGATCTGATAGTTGAAGGGGCGGCGGAGCGCGCCAGCCTGGAGCGGTTTATCCAAGCCCCTGCATAGACAACCGAAAGTGGCGAGAAAGCGCTGCCGGATCATGTGAGAAACGACCCCAAATTCTCGATGAATAATAGATCGTATTCTGTGGCCAGCAGGCATTCGTATGGGATCGGTTGTGCATAAGCCAATGATGTGTCGGCGTACGGTGATTTAGCCACTTTGTTGCGGTAAATTTCTGCTTCCAAGGTCAGGTCACTGAGTGGCCTGTTCAAAATGGTTGGCGCGGGTTATGAGTGTGGATGCCCATCGGGTATGGTGGGGCGTGACACTTATCTCGAACTTGTCTTTTCGGACCTGCAAGCTTCATGAACGACGGGCCTCTTCATCGCTATCGTGTTTTGGCCAAGGGGCCGGAAATCGCGCATGATCTCGCGCAGGAACGTGCCGTCATGCATTTGCAGCGGCTGCATGATGCGCTTGGTGACTGGAAGCCGGGGCTTAAAACCGGGCGGCTTCGGCTGTTGGGGCTTGGTCGCGCGGTGTCGCCACCGGAAGGTGTTTATCTCTGGGGAGATGTCGGTCGGGGCAAATCCATGTTGATGGACCTGTTTTTTGACGGGGCACCGGTTTCACCCAAACGGCGCATTCATTTTCACGAGTTTATGGCGGAGGCGCATGAGCGGATCTTCGCCTTTCGTCAGAAGGAAAAGGGGCAGCCATCAAAGTCGGCTGATCCGATACCGGCTGTTGCCGCCCAGATCGCCCGGGAGGCGACCCTTCTATGCTTTGATGAGTTTCAGGTTCACGATATCGCAGATGCGTCGATCCTGGGGCGCTTGTTCACCCAATTGTTTGAGCTCGGTGTTGTTGTGGTGGCGACATCCAACCGCGCGCCCTCCGCGCTTTATGAAGGGGGGCTCAACCGTCACCGGTTCTTGCCTTTCATTCAGCTTGTGGAAAATGCGATGGAGGTCGTGCCGCTCGACAGCGACAAGGATTATCGCCTCGACCGGGTGCGGGGCATGGCGGTCTATCACTCGCCGCTCGGGGCACCGGCTAACGCAGAGATGGATGCCTGTTTTGCAGCGCTCACGGACGGACTTCCGCCCAAGGCCAAAATCCTTGCGGTGAAGGGGCGGGCGGTCGATGTGCCGTGTGCGGTGCATGATGTGGCGCGGTTTTCATTCGTTGATCTATGTGCGAAGCCCTTGGGTGCGTCTGATTATCTGAAAATTGCCGAGACGTTCCACACGGTTTTTGTGGATCATATTCCTCAATTGAGTGCCGCGAACCGCAATGAAGCCAAGCGGTTTGTCACGATGATCGATGCCTTTTACGAGCGTAAAGTGCGGCTTGTTGCGTCTGCGGCGGTGGCTCCCGACGCGCTTTATGCTGCGGGTGATGGTCATTTTGAATTTCAGCGCACGGTCTCCCGGTTGATGGAGATGCAGAGTGCTGACTATCTGGATGCGCACGCAGCGCTTTATTGAACCTATGATCCTCAATTGTTGCTGATGGACCCTTTGCCAGTTTGGTGATTGGTTCCTCCCGGCACTCGTCAATGGGTTTCTTCATGCACATATCCGCCTTCTTGCTGGTGGAGGTGGAAATGGTTGAGCGTTCAAGGTCGTTGGGTTTCTGGATGGTGAGGGGGCTTGGGCTCCTCGTGGGTCTTGCTGTTCTTGTTGCGGCTTGCGGGGTTGTTTTCCAGCAGATCGCTGAAAATCGTGACATGGCGGCGTTTCCTGCGCCGGGAACCTATTACGATGTTGGTGATGTTCGTCTGCATATGTATTGCGAAGGGCAAGGGTCCCAGACCCTCATCTTCCTTTCAGGCATGGGAAATCCGGTTGCAAGTTTTGACCCGCTGGCGCGCGAGCTTCATCCTTATGTGCGGGTTTGTGCCTATGACCGGGATGGCCTCGGCTGGAGCGAAGACAGTGGCCTTCCGCGTGATGCAGGTGTCGCCTCTCAGAGGCTTGCCCGTCTCCTTGATGTGGCGGAGATTGAGGGGCCGGTGATGTTGCTTGGTCATTCATATGGCGCTTTGGTTGCACGTGTATTTGCGGACCGGTTTCCAGACCGCGTCAGTGGCCTCGTGCTGCTGGATTCCTCTCACGAAGATATGGGAGAGCGGTTTCCGCCTTTTGCGCAGGAAGGTTTTCGTGACCTGCTGACGGGGTTTCAATTGGCCGCTCTTCTCAACCGGTTTGGTCTTCCGCGTGGCGTTGGCCTGTTCGAGCCCGCGATTGACGGACTTGAGGGGAAGGATTTTGACCGCTCGCTCGCGCAGCTTAACAGCGTCTCTCATATGATCGCGACGGGTGAAGAGGCGCGAGGCTGGGAACGGAGCGCGGTGGCAGCCCGCGTTGCGCGCGGCCATGGTTTTGGTGATCTGCCTCTTGATGTGTTCATGGTGGGTGGTTGGCCACCGGAAATGATGCCGAGCTGGACCGCGATGCAGCGGGAGCTTGCCGATTTCTCACGCCGAAGTCGGTTTCATTTCCTTGACGCGGCTAATCATTCCCAGATCGGTATGGACGCGCGCTATGTACCGCTGGTTGCGGCAGCAGTTCGCGCGCGTCTGAGTGAGAGCGCATCACCCTAAGCAAATTACCCTAAAAAAAGGGCGATCCAGTCGGACCGCCCTTTTTGTATTCAATGCTGTCGCACGCTTGGCTAATTGACGACGGGAACCGGGCTGATGATGGCGCCGTCGGTGCGTGTTGCGGGCAGGGCAACCGGGCCTGCGCTTGCCACTTGTTCGGCGGAGCGCCTTGTTGTCAGCTCATAGGACCAGGACTGCCCGTATGAGGCTTGCAGCATGCCAAAGGCAATGCGCCGACCCTGACGGCTTGATGTTTGTTCATGTACGATGTCGAGGGAGAAAGCATCAACCGCGACGCGGCGATCAATGGGCGCGAAACCCAGGGCCACCGGATCTGTGACACGGCGGACTTCAATATCGGCTTGTGCCATTGCGATGTTTGATTGCCCGTCCAGCAGAGCAAAAATACCCCGGAACTCTCCGGCTTTTGCGCTTTCGTTTTCACAGAAGCCGCGCTCCGGGCGCAGGACGCCCTCAAGTGCTTGGCAGTTCTCATCGTTTGCGGCGGCGAGTGCATTTTCCGACAGGTCGCGACCAGACATGAAGGTGGAAACGAGATTGGCAATGGAGGCGATCTCACCAATGCTCAGCGCGCCGACCACCGGGCCGGAACAGCCAGACAGAAGAAGCCCTGCGGCTACCGCCAAACCAACACCCATGGTTTTTCTGGCCGGTTTTTTGGACTGATTGGTTGCTATGACCGTGTTTCGATGATCGCTCGTGTTTCGATGATCAATTATCGCCTGCATATTTTTTGACATTTCGCCTACCCCACTCAAGCTACTTCGTTTCCGGATCAAAAGGCCTCCCCCTTTTGTTTCAGGATCAAGCGCTCGTATGGCTTTTTGCCTTTTAGCGCTTTATCCCTATCCGGTCACAATCTCCGCTGGAAAACACTTTGCGGAAAACCAAAACCACCTGAATTCAAAACCGCGAAGAAACTGTTCGGTGTGCCCCGACGGATGCAGTCTCTTTCTCGCTGACCCTCCCTCTCAGGGTCTGATGCCGGTTTCACCCATTGGTCGAAAACTGGCGTCTGGTCGCGCTTTCAGGTCATATTAGACTGCGCTTTTGCTGGGGGTGAGTCAAACAAACCGTCAATGAATGGTTAACCTGTCTGGCTCAAAAGTTCGCTCAAACGCTCAAAAAATCGCGCGGTTGGATTGCAGAACAACGGTTTGCACGCAATTATTTTGTCAAACAGCTGGGTAGAAGTGCCGTTGAACATTGCTCCGAAGCGGATTTCAGGCTACTAGGCTCATCGACTTATTCTCTTTAACCCTAAAGGGCCGGTCGTGCTCCCACGTACCGTCCGGCCTCTTGTGACTTCGGAGGCACTGAGATGGCGCGGAAGAAAATCGCCCTTATTGGCGGCGGACAAATTGGCGGGACCCTGGCTCACTTGGTTGGTCTCAAAGAACTTGGCGATGTCGTTATTTTCGACATTGCAGACGGTATCCCGCAGGGCAAGGCTCTCGACATTGCCGAGAGCGCGCCGGTTGACGGTTTTGACGCTGCTTACAAGGGCACGACATCCTACAAGGATATCAAGGGGTCGGATGTTGTGATCGTAACGGCGGGCGTTCCGCGCAAGCCTGGCATGAGCCGCGATGACCTTTTGGGTATCAACCTCAAAGTGATGCAGCAGGTTGGCGAGGGCATTGGCAAGTATGCTCCGAATGCTTTCGTGATCTGTATTACAAACCCGCTTGATGCGATGGTTTGGGCGCTTCGCCAGTTCTCAGGTCTGCCAGCAAACAAGGTTGTGGGCATGGCGGGTGTTCTCGATTCCGCCCGCTTCCAGCACTTCCTGGCGGAAGAGTTTAATGTCTCTGTGAAGGACGTGAACGCATTCGTGCTTGGCGGTCATGGCGACACGATGGTGCCGCTTGCGCGTTACTCCACCGTTGCCGGTATTCCGCTTCCTGACCTTGTGAAGATGGGCTGGACGACGAAAGAGAAGCTTGACCAGATCATCCAACGCACGCGCGATGGCGGAGCAGAAATTGTAGGCCTCCTGAAAACCGGTTCTGCCTATTACGCGCCGGCCGCGTCCGCGATTGCGATGGCTGAAAGCTATCTGAAAGATCAGAAGCGTGTTCTGCCATGCGCCGCCCACCTGAACGGTGAGTTTGGCCTGAAGGACATGTATGTGGGTGTGCCAACTGTGATCGGTGCCGGTGGTATTGAGCGTATTGTGGAGATCAGCTTGAACAGTACTGAAAAGAAGCAGTTCGACAGCTCAGTTGCGGCCGTGAAGGGCCTGGTTGATGCGTGCAAGAAGATCAATCCGGCGGTGGCAAAGCTTGCTTCATCCAAGAAAGCGGCAAAATAAGTCTTTCTTTCTGATTGTGTGGTTTGTGAGAGCGGGGCCTTTTGGCCCCGCTTTTATTTTGAGCCTGCGTTTGTTCGAGCCTCATGCGGCCGGAGAAGGCCCGCTTGTAAATTGGCAGTATTGGTGCCAATATCCAATGAATTGAGGCATTGGGTGATCACACCATTTGGTCGGGGACGTCATGAAAAAACTGGTTCTGGGGATTTTCGGTATTGGGCTTGTTTTGGCTGTGGGGGCGATGGTTCTGATCCGCATACCAGCGGTGCAGGACGCGCTTTTTGACCGGGCGGTTGAGGCGCGGGTCAATGCCGTCTGGTCCGGCGCGGTTTCAGAGGATGCCTTGCAGCTCGTGTTTTGTGGAACGGGTTCACCCATGCCGGACAAAACCCGAGGGCAGGCTTGTGTCGCTGTGATCGCGGGTGATCGGATGTTCCTGGTGGACACGGGAAGCGGTGCCGCAGAAACCCTCGCGGGGCTTCAGGTGCCGATGGATCGGCTCATCGGTATTCTCTACACGCATTTTCACTCTGACCATATTTCCGGCCTTTACGATGTTGTGCTGCAAAGCTGGGTCGCAGGCCGCAAAGAGGCTTTGCCCTTGTACGGGCCGGTCGGGGTTAACCGGCTGGAGGCTGGTTTTAATGAGGCGTTTGCGCTTGATCGCGGGTATCGCGTCGCTCATCACAATCACACGGAAGAGGTGCTTGTGCCTGCCAATGGCCTGGTGGAGGGGCGGACCGTCCTGGTCGCCAATGATCTCACGAGCTCCATCCTCTATGACGAGGATGGGCTCAAGATTACCGCGTTTCGTGTTGACCATGCGCCTATCGATCCTGCTTACGGATACCGCGTTGATTACAAAGGGCGCTCTGTCGTCTTTTCCGGCGATACGGTGAAGCATCCGAACATGGTGCGGATCGGCAAAGACGCTGATGTGATGGTTCACGAGGCGCTCGCCCCTCACATGGTCAGCGTGCTTGCAACACACGTATCAGCGCAGCGTCCGCGCATCGGGCAGATTATCCGGGATACACTCGATTACCACGCAAGCCCGGTTGAGGCCGCAGTGACCGCCAATGAAGCGGGTGCGGGCTTGCTGGTCTATAGCCATATCGTGCCGCCCCTTCCCAATGGTGTGGCGGAAGCTATGTTTCTTCGCGGTGTGTCTGATGTGCGACCGGCGGGGGTTGAGCTTGGTTTTGACGGGATGCAGATTGTGCTCCCGGTTGGGGCTGAAACCACTATTGTAAACAACCTCAATTAGAAGCTGGATTTTGATAGCGTTCACAGAATAGTGACGCTGGTGTCATGATAAAATCTATTTATTACTATAAATATACTTTCCTTCTTCGGGGGCTGAACTATCTTTTCCTGGGACGTATTCGTGGCGCTGTCTGGAGGGTTTGATGTCAGTTGCTGAGATAGGTATCAAAAATGAAGTCGGATCAGAGGTTGAAGTCCGGCAGCAGATTATAGATGCCGCCCTGGCGATTGCGCTGCGCGGGCGTGAAATCCCGACGCCAGAGAATATCGCCGAGCGGACAGGCCTTGCGGTCAAGCGGGTGACCGCTATTTACCCGGGGCTTGATGAGTTGGCGGACGACATCAAGGCAGTGTCGGCTGCGAGGTATGCGGCGCTTGAAGCGGCGATGCCTGCGGTGGCCGACCTTGGTGCGATGCTCGACGAGCTGGTTCAGCTGCGGGCTGCTTATTACGAGACGGTCGGTGAGCTGCGAGTGTTGGCTGATGCGGGGGAGGGGTTCCTGCCGTCGCTTATGAAGGACAAGGCCGTTCGTGAAGGGAAATATCGCGGGCGCTTGAGTGAGTGCTTTGAGGTGCCGCTTGGTCGGCAGGTATCCCGAGTTTTGCCAAAAATCGAGTTGCTGACGAGTTGGGAAAGCTGGAGGCACCTCCGGTCTGTTCAATGCCTCACCAAAGAACAATCTGTCCAGATGGTTCGCACCATGTTGCGGGACGTGATCGGGTCCTGATGCAGCCGGGCGTGACGCAACGGTTTCGGGCTGATTTTCCTTCCAAATATGTCTGGAAGTGAATTCGGGTTCATTTCTTGGTAATTTTGATGCGGTTGTTAGTTGAAACCCGCTCATAGGGTGCTATAAACGCCCCGGTTATTCCTCAGCACCAAACGGGCCAGCGAATCTCAGTGCCCGTCCAACCGGTGGATCCGCATGAATATTCACGAATACCAAGCCAAAGCCGTGCTCGCAAAGTATGGTGTGCCAGTGCCTTCGGGTAAGCCGGCCTTCACTGTCGACGAAGCGGTGAAAGCCGCAGAAGAATTGGGTGGCCCGGTTTGGGTTGTCAAAGCACAGATCCACGCAGGTGGCCGCGGCAAGGGCGGCGGTGTCAAAGTGGTCAAGTCCATTGATGATGTGCGCAAGGAAGCGGAGCGGATGCTCGGCATGACGCTCGTCACACATCAGACGGGCCCTGAAGGCAAAGAAGTTCGCCGTATCTATATCGAAGATGGTTCTGATATTGCTCGCGAGCTCTACCTGTCGGCGCTTGTTGACCGTGCAACGTCTCGCATCTCGTTCATTGCTTCGACCGAAGGCGGTATGGACATTGAAGAGGTTGCGGCCAAGACGCCTGAAAAGATCCTGACATTTGAAGTCGATCCTGCGAGCGGCATTTCCAGTTTTCATGGTCGCAAGGTTGCCTACGCACTTGGCCTGGACGGCGATACCGCGAAACAAGCGACCTCAGCGATCACCAAGCTCTACAACGCCTTTGTCGGCGAAGACATGAGCATGCTGGAAATCAATCCTTTGGTGGTGACCGGCAAGGGTGATGTGATCTGCCTCGATGCGAAGATCAATTTCGACGATAACGCGCTTTATCGTCACAAAGACATTGTCGAGCTTCGCGACCTCACCGAAGAAGATCCGCATGAGATTGAAGCCTCCAAGTATGACCTCAATTACGTCACGCTGGATGGGACAATCGGTTGCATGGTGAACGGTGCTGGCCTTGCGATGGCGACGATGGACATCATCAAGCTTTATGGTGCTGAGCCTGCAAACTTCCTTGATGTTGGCGGCGGTGCCACGACTGAAAAGGTAACGGCAGCGTTCAAGATCATTCTGTCCGACCCAAGCGTTGAAGGCATTCTGGTCAATATTTTCGGCGGCATCATGCGTTGTGATGTTGTGGCTGAAGGTGTTGTTGCTGCGGCAAAAGAAGTGAAGCTTTCGGTTCCCCTGGTTGTGCGCCTTGAAGGCACGAATGTGGATCAGGGTAAGGCGATCATGGCGGCTTCAGGGCTTCCGATCATCTCCGCAGAGGATCTGGCTGACGCAGCCGACAAGATCGTCAAAGCTGTTAAGGAGGCCAAATAATGGCTGTTCTTGTTGACGCAAATACGAAAGTCATTTGTCAGGGGTTCACCGGGAACCAGGGCACATTCCACTCTGAGGGTGCTATTGCTTATGGCACCAAAATGGTTGGTGGTGTGAGCCCCGGTAAAGGCGGCTCAAAGCACCTGAACCTGCCTGTGTTCAATACGGTTGCTGAAGCGGTGGAAACAACGGGTGCCACAGCATCTGCGATCTACGTGCCGCCGCCATTCGCAGCGGATGCTATTCTCGAGGCTATTGATGCGGGCATTGAACTTGCCGTTTGTATTACGGAAGGCATTCCCGTCCTCGACATGGTTCGCGTAAAGCGGGCTCTCACGGGCTCGAACACACGCCTGATCGGTCCAAACTGCCCCGGTGTGATCACGCCGGGCGCTTGCAAGATCGGCATCATGCCAGGCCATATTCACAAAAAGGGTTCTGTCGGGATTGTTTCACGCTCCGGCACACTGACCTATGAAGCGGTGGCGCAGACAACGGCGGCTGGCCTTGGCCAGTCTACCTGTATCGGTATTGGTGGTGACCCTGTGAACGGGACCAACTTCATCGATTGTCTGGATATGTTCCTGAGAGATGAGCAGACCCAGTCGATCATCATGATCGGCGAAATTGGTGGTTCGGCGGAAGAAGAAGCTGCAGAATTCCTGAAAGCCTCCAAGGTGAAGAAGCCGGTTGTTGGCTTTATCGCAGGTGTGACCGCCCCTCCTGGCCGCCGTATGGGCCATGCGGGCGCCATTATTGCCGGTGGCAAGGGTGGCGCTGAGGACAAGATTGAAGCGATGCGCTCTGCCGGGATCACTGTTTCCCCGTCACCAGCCGCGCTTGGGACGACCCTTGCGAAAGTGCTGAAGGGTTAATCAGACCTTAACACGTAACGGGCACTATCAATTTTGCTTGAGTGCCCGTTGCGTTTTGCTCCCGTCAATTTAAATGGCTGGTTAACGACCTACGTGGCACACTTGATGGATTAACCATAAACTCCGGTTTGGTTTTCTGTTCAGCTTGCGGAACGCCGGAGTGATAGAGGAGCGGGGCGATGCGCCCCATGCTGGCCAAATGAGCAAGAGCAGTTCAAACGAAGAACTTGAGCGGACATCCTTTCTGTCGGGTACCAATGCGGGCTTTGTTGAAGAGCTTTTTGCCCGGTTTCAGACCGATCCGCAGTCAGTAGACGCCGAATGGCGGACATTTTTTACTTCACTTGGTGAAGAGAGCGGCGCGTCTGGCGCAACCGCCCGGACGGCATCTTGGAAGCGCGCTGATTGGCCGCTGCAAGCCAATGGCGAGATGGTGAGCGCGCTGGACGGGAATTGGCCGGCGGCTGATGAAGCCGCCATTCGCACCAAGTTGCAAAAACGCTCTCCCGATGTTGGTGAAGAAGGTATTCGTGCGGCAACGCTCGATTCCGTTCGTGCGATCATGATGATCCGCGCTTACCGTATTCGTGGGCATCTGGACGCTGATGTTGATCCGCTCAAAATGCGCGGTGAGAGCCATCATCCTGAACTGAAGCCAGAGAGCTATGGTTTTGGGCCGGATGATCTGGATCGTCCGATCTTCCTCGACTTTGTGCTCGGTCTCGAAACTTCCACGGTTCGCGAGATCACCGAGATCCTGCGACGGACTTATTGTGGCACGTTCGCCGTTGAGTTCATGCATATTTCTGATCCGGAAGAAAAAGCCTGGATCCAGGAGCGGATTGAAGGTCGCGATAAGGAAATCAGTTTCACCAAGGAAGGCCGGCTGGCCATTCTTGACAAGCTCATTCACGCCGAGGGTCTGGAGAAGTTTCTGGCGGTGAAATATACCGGCACGAAACGCTTCGGGCTTGATGGGGCTGAAGCTACGATCCCGGCGCTTGAGCAGATCATCAAACGTGGTGGTGCGCTCGGTGCAAAAGAGATCGTGATGGGCATGCCGCATCGCGGTCGCCTGAATGTGCTCACAAGCGTGATGGGCAAGCCCTATCAGGCGCTCTTTCATGAATTTTATGGTGGATCCGCAAACCCTGAAGACACTGAAGGCTCCGGCGATGTGAAATATCATCTGGGCGCGTCGTCTGATCGGGAGTTTGATGGCAACAAGGTTCACCTGTCACTGACAGCCAATCCGTCTCATCTGGAAATTGTTGACCCTGTTGTGCTTGGCAAGGCGCGGGCGAAGCAAGACCAGTATCATGATCGGGAACGCCGGTCGGTGATCCCGCTGCTGCTGCATGGTGATGCGGCTTTTGCAGGCCAGGGTGTTGTTGCGGAATGTCTCGGGCTTTCTGGCCTGAAGGGTCACCGGACCGGCGGATCGATCCACTTTATCGTCAATAATCAGATCGGCTTTACGACAGCGCCGCACAATTCGCGTTCATCGCCCTACCCTTCTGACGTTGCCAAAATGGTGGGTGCGCCGATTTTCCATGTGAACGGGGATGACCCGGAAGCAGTGGTGCATGCGGCCAAGGTTGCGACCGAGTTCCGTCAGTTGTTTGGCAAGCCGGTTGTGGTGGACATGTTCTGTTATCGCCGCTTTGGCCACAATGAAGGTGATGATCCGTCTCTAACGCAGCCGATCATGTATCAAAAGATCGGGCAGCATCCGACGACGCTCGAGATTTATACCAAGCGTCTGGTGGATGAAGGGCTCGTGACACAGGCAGAAGTCGATGAGCGGCTTCAGTCGTTCCGTGCGCAGCTCGATACCGATCTTCTGGCTGCAAAAAGTTTCCGTCCCAACAAGGCGGATTGGCTTGATGGCAAGTGGGCCGGTATGGCCCCTGCACAAGGCGATGCGCGGCGTGGCGAGACGGCGGTTGCTGTTGCCAAGCTTGATGAAATTGGTCGCAAGATCACGGAAGTGCCTGCCGACTTCAATGTGCATAAAACGCTCACACGCCTTCTCGACAATCGTCGGAAGATGATTGATAGCGGTGAGGGCGTTGATTGGGGCATGGCGGAGCATTTGGCCTTTGGTTCTCTGTTGGACGAAGGTTTCAACGTGCGGCTGGTCGGCCAGGACTCTGAGCGCGGGACATTTGTTCATCGTCACAGTGTTTTGAACGACCAGGCGAATGAAGAAAAATATGTACCGCTCAATTCGGTGACGTCAGGTGATGCGGAGTTTGAAGTGATCAACTCCATGTTGTCTGAAAATGCGGTTCTCGGATTTGAGTATGGGTACAGTTTGGCAGAGCCCAATTCTCTCGTGCTTTGGGAAGCGCAGTTTGGCGACTTTGCCAATGGTGCGCAGGTTGTGATCGATCAGTTCATCTCGTCGGGTGAACGCAAATGGTTGCGCATGAGCGGCCTTGTTCTGTTGTTGCCACACGGATATGAAGGCCAGGGGCCGGAACATTCGTCGGCGCGGCTTGAGCGATATCTTCAGCTGTGTGCTGAAGACAATATGCAGATTGTGAATTGCACGACGCCGTCGAACTATTTCCATGCGTTGCGGCGCCAGATGCATCGCAATTTCCGTAAACCGCTTGTCGTTATGTCGCCCAAGTCTCTGCTGCGGCACAAGAAAGCTGTCTCCAAGGTAAGTGAGATGGGTGAAGGGTCGTCCTTCCACCGCGTCTTGTGGGATGATGCGGAACTTCTGCCAGACCAAAAGATCAAACTTGCGGATGATCCAAATATTCGCCGTGTCGTGCTTTGCTCGGGCAAGGTCTATTTCGACCTTTATGAAGACCGGGAAGCGCGTGGCATCACGGATGTGTACCTGATGCGTCTTGAGCAGCTCTATCCGTTCCCGGCGCGTTCCCTGATCAAGGAATTGGGGCGTTTCAAGAACGCTGAATATGTCTGGTGCCAGGAAGAGCCCAAGAACATGGGTGCCTGGACCTTTGCGGAACCCAATATTGAATGGGTCCTATCACATATTGGTGCGCGTTATCGCCGGGCCAAATATGCGGGCCGTCCAGCGGCGGCATCGCCTGCAACCGGTCTTATGAGTAAGCATCTTCTAGAACTCAACCAGCTTCTTTCCGAAGCTTTGATTGTCGACTGACTAAGAGAAAGCGGCACTGATTATGAGCACTGAAATTCGCGTCCCAACACTTGGTGAAAGCGTAACAGAAGCAACCGTTGCGCAATGGTTCAAACAGCCAGGCGATGCGGTTGCTGTTGATGAGCCGTTGGTTGAACTTGAAACCGACAAGGTGACGATTGAATTGCCGTCTCCGGCGGCGGGTGTCCTCTCTGACATATCCGTTCAAACCGGTGACACGGTGGAGGTTGGTGCGCTGCTTGGCATGATCGGCGAGGGAACCGGGACCGTCAAAGCAAAGCCTGCGACGGCACCTGCGGTGACTGCTCATGCTGCAGCGACGCCTGCGAAGGCAGCCACGCCAGCTCCAGCACCTGCACCTGTTCCAGCTTCGGCTTCAGCTCCGGTTTCTGGCGCTGATGATAGTCAGGCGCTCTCGCCGGCTGTGCAGAAATTGATTAATGAGAACGGTCTTGATCCGACGATGATTTC
The DNA here is from genome assembly GCA_040223265.1 of Parvibaculum sp. Lineage (GTDB taxonomy): Bacteria > Pseudomonadota > Alphaproteobacteria > Parvibaculales > Parvibaculaceae > Mf105b01. The sequence goes on from JAVKCY010000112.1 coordinate 21,053, forward strand.
CGGCAGCGGAAAAGACGGCCGGATTGTCAAAGGTGATGTGCTTGCTGTGCTGGAAGCAAAGGGCGGGGCAGCGGCTTCTGCGCCTGTTGCAGCGCCTGCCGCAAAACCGGCTGCGTCAGCGGCACAAGCTGCACCGGCTGCGGTGGCGGCCCCTGCTGACATGAGCGCGCGCGAAGAGCGTGTGCGGATGACGCGGCTGCGCAAAACCATTGCGACGCGTCTGAAGGAAGCGCAGAACACGGCTGCGATGCTCACCACGTTTAACGAGGTGGATATGAGTGCCGTCATGGCCGCACGCAGCCAGTACAAGGATCTGTTTGAGAAGAAGCATGGCGTGAAGCTCGGCTTCATGAGCTTCTTCGTGAAAGCCTGTATCACCGCGCTTCAGGACATTCCGGCGGTGAATGCCGAAATTGATGGCGATGAGCTTGTCTACAAAAACTATTACAATATCGGCGTCGCTGTTGGCACGGAGAAGGGACTTGTTGTTCCCGTTCTGAAAGAAGCGCAGACCCTGTCGCTTGCGGGCATTGAGAAAACGATTGGCGATTATGGTCGCTCCGCGCGTGAAGGCACGTTGAAGCTTGCTGATCTGCAAGGTGGGACGTTCACCATATCCAATGGTGGTATTTATGGCTCGCTTATGTCGACGCCTATTCTCAACGCGCCTCAGTCTGGTATTCTGGGCATGCACAAGATTCAGGAACGGCCCATGGTCATCAAGGGTGAAATCAAGATCCGCCCGATGATGTATCTGGCGCTTTCCTATGACCACCGGATTGTGGATGGCAAAGAAGCCGTCACGTTCCTGGTGCGGGTCAAAGAATGTCTTGAGGATCCGCAGCGTCTGCTGCTCGACCTCTAACCCGATCAAGGCAGGGGCTCCAAGCTCCTGCCTTTTCTTCTTGTGACGAAAAGGTGAGCCCCATGTCGGATACATTTGATCTCGTTGTCATTGGCGCGGGCCCTGGCGGTTATGAGTGCGCCATTCGGGCAGCGCAGCTCGGCATGAGTGTGGCTTGTGTGGAGAAGCGCGATGCGCTGGGCGGTACATGCCTCAATGTTGGCTGCATTCCGTCCAAAGCCCTTTTGCATGCGTCAGAGCTTTATGCCGAGATCGATCATTTCGAGACAATGGGGATCAAGGTCGGCAAACCGAAACTTGATCTGGCTGCGATGATAGGCTTCAAGCAAAAAGCCGTTGATGGAAACACGCAAGGAATTGCCTATCTGTTCAAGAAGAACAAGATCGAATGGGTGCAAGGTTCCGGCGCGCTGAAAAGTGCCAGTGAAGTTGAAGTCACGCTTAATGCTGGCGGTACGCGCATCCTCAAAGCGTCAGACATTGTGATCGCAACAGGATCTGATATTGCGCGGCTTCCGGGTATTGAGATTGACGAGAAACAAATTGTCTCGTCTACCGGTGCCCTTGAGCTCACCAAAGTGCCGTCCAAGATGGTTGTTGTGGGGGGCGGTGTGATCGGCCTTGAACTTGGGTCTGTCTGGAGCCGTTTGGGGGCGGAAGTAACGGTCGTTGAGTTCCTCGATCAGATCCTGCCCGGCATGGACGGTGAGGTGACGAAGACCTTCCAGCGCGTTTTAAAAAAACAGAAATTCACGTTCAAGCTGGGCACAAAAGTGACCGGCGTTGAAAAATCAGCGAAGGGTCTCAAGGTCAGTGTTGAAGCCGCTAAAGGCGGGAAAGCCGAAGTGCTGGACGCTGATATTGTGCTCGTTGCCATTGGCCGTGTTGCCTATACGGGCGGGCTTGGCCTTGAAACAGTTGGTGTCGCAACGGACGAGCGTGGCCGCGTGAAAGTGGATGCCCATTACAAAACGAATATTGGTGGTGTTTACGCGATCGGTGATGTGATCGCCGGTCCGATGCTTGCGCACAAGGCGATGGAAGAAGGCGTGGCGCTGGCGGAAATGATTGCGGGTCAGAAGCCACATGTGAATTACGGCGTTATCCCCGGTGTGGTCTATACGCAGCCGGAAGTTGCTTCCGTTGGTCAGACCGAGGAAGGCCTGACGGCAGCGGGTATTGCTTATAAGGCTGGCAAGTTCCCGTTCACGGCGAATGGCCGCGCGAAGGCAAACCAGCAGACCGATGGGTTTGTGAAAATTCTTGCGGATGCGAAGACAGACCGTGTACTCGGCGTTCATATTATCGGGACGCAAGCCGGTGAGATGATCCACGAGGCTGTGGCTGTGATGGAGTTTGGTGGTGCGGCGGAAGATATTGCGCGCATGTGTCATGCCCACCCGACGCTTTCAGAAGCGATGAAAGAAGCCGCTCTCGATGTGGATGGACGTCCGCTTCACATGTAAGGACTGTCAGCTCTTCCGGCTTCTGGGATGCGCCTTGTCGTAAACCTCGCGCAGGCGCGCCGCGTCAACTTCCGTATAGACTTGTGTGGTGGAGAGGCTTGCATGCCCCAGCAATTCCTGGATGGAGCGGAGGTCACCCCCTGCACCCAGCAGGTGTGTTGCGAAAGAATGGCGGAGCGCATGGGGTGTCGCCGTTGAGGGCAGGCCAAGCTGTGCGCGCAAACTGACCATCAGCTTTTGCACTTCTCGCGGGCTCAGTCTTTTGCCACGGATGCCGACAAAGAGCGGGCCATCGGCCACCAAGGCCATCGGACATTTTTGGATGTAGTCTGCAACAGCGTCTGTGACGACGGGCAGGACAGGGACGATCCGCTCTTTGTTGCCTTTGCCTATAATGCGCAGACTTTGACCAAAAGGCAGGGTACTTCTGTTGAGCGACAAGGCCTCGGAGACACGCAACCCACAGCCATAGAGAAGGGTGATGATCGCGATGTTGCGTGCTGAAACCCATGGGATCTCAGAGGTGCTGCCTGCGTCGTCCACCAATGCCTGGGCGGCCGGCACGCTGACCGGCTTTGGGATGGAGTGTGGAATTTTGGGGGTGCGCAGCCGGTTGATCGCGTGATTGGCCCCGATGGCGCTTCTTTCCATGTGCCGGAAAAAACTCTTCAGACAAGAGAGGTTGCGGGCGAGGCTTCGCGGGGCCAGCCCCGCGTTCCGGCGGGCTGCGAGAAAGGCTCTGAAGTCCGCAATGGTGAGGCTCATCAGGTCTTCGACCTTTGGCTCGTCTCCCAGATGGTCCACCAGAAATTCAAAAAAGCGCGTGAGGTCACGGGCATAATTTTCGATGGTGCGCGGGCTCGCGCGTTTCTCACTCGTGAGATAGGTAAAGTAGCTTGTGAGGGCGTGCCGCGTATCGCTTGCGGTCGCAATGCTGGCCGCGATCGTTCCCGTGTCGTTGTTCACACTGTGCGAGGGAGGTCCAGCCATTGGCGTACCGCACGTTCAATGACGCGGCCCAAAAACTCCAACAGATCGGCGGCCTGCGTCGGGTGGAATTGTTCTGCATGGGCGGACCCAAGTGCCAGAAGTCCAGGTGGCGTTGTCCGCGAGAAAGTCAGGCGTACAAGCGCTTCAGAATGAACATGGCCCGAGGAGGAGCCATAAAGACCCGGATTGGGTTCGATATGCGCGCTCAGGCGAACAATGTTGCCAGACCCCATTGCGCGATCTGTGCCGCCGGCCTCCAGAATGCGAAGGCCGCGCACGCCCAAACCCGGTGCATCGGCTCTGCTTTCAATGGCAAGGGCTACCGTGTCAAGCTCGAGTGCGGCTGCCAGCCCATCTGGTTTGGTGATGTAGGCAATCAATTCTTCAAAGTTCCTAGCTTCCATCAGTTTCAGCACGGCGGCGAAAACACGGTCGCGGGTCAGCGCGTTGATGGAGGCGGCGTCAATCAGTTCCGATTGAATTTCACGGAGCTGGCTCACCTTGTGTTGCAAGCGCTCGATCATGATCGTTTGCAGGTCGATGACATTGTTGCCTGCATTGATGGATGGTGCGGTCAAGCTTGCCAGAATCTCGGCATCGTCGAGTACGAAAGACGGATTTTCGATCAGATATTCTCTTACAAGATCTTCGATCGTTTCAATCGCGTCATGTGCACGAAGTGCGCTGTCATTTGTGTCGACGGTGCGTGCCATTCAGATCCCCGGTTTTGTTCTGTCTTGATCAGCTTAGCTGATGATTTTTTGTCCAGTTTTTTCCCAATCCGCCATGAAGGTGGCAAGCCCCTTGTCTGTCAGCGGGTGGGAAGCAAGTTGGCGCAGAACGGAAGGGGGGATCGTTACCACATCTGCACCGATGATGGCTGCATCTTTCACATGATTAGGATTGCGAATAGAGGCAACCAGGATTTCGGTTTCGAGGTTTGGATAATTATCGTAGATGGCTCTGATCTCTTCGATCAAGTCCATCCCGTCAATGTGAATGTCATCAAGGCGACCGACGAATGGAGAAATGTATGTCGCGCCTGCCTTCGCTGCGAGCAATGCCTGATTGGCGGAGAAGCACAAGGTGACATTCACTCCGATGCCCTCAGACGAAAGAGCGCGACAGGCTTTTAGGCCGTCCCAGGTCAAGGGTGCCTTGACCACAATATTGTTTGCAAGCTTGGCGAGCTTTTTACCTTCCTTGATCATCCCGTCAGCATCAAGGGCTGTTACCTCGGCACTCACAGGACCATCGACGATGGTGCAAATTTCTTTCAGGACTTCGATGAAGTCGCGCCCGGATTGTGCAACAAGAGAGGGGTTGGTGGTCACGCCATCCAGCATGCCCGTTGTTGCAAGGTCGCGGATTTCGTCAATATTTGCTGTATCAATGAAGAACTTCATGTGGTGCTTTCAAAGGTCCTGAAGGAATGTCATGTTCCTGATGGAGGACAAAGCCCGGCTTGATCCCGGACCCTTGCTCTCCCGTGTTAGCTGGTGCCAGATTTTTGCCACAAACGTGTTTGTTGCGAGATGGCTTGGCCCCATTGTCTACGTCTATGAGCTGTTTGCCAAGGAGAGATAAGAGTTATCGCGCTTCTATTTTGTGAAGGGTTAAGCTCGTATGGATGGCGATGGGACAATTGAAAGCAGATCTCTTTAACGATGATGGCCCGCAGAAAACAAATGTTGTTTCTGTGCTGCTGCCGCTAAGTGTGCCTGGTCCTTACGATTATTCTGTGCCGCAGGGCATGGATGTGCAGCACGGCAATTTTGTGATTGTGCCTTTGGGGCCACGCGAAATGGTTGGCGTTGTTTGGGGGGATGCGTCAGGCGAGGTCGGCCACAATCGCCTAAAAGCGATTATTGAAAAAATTGATGCGGTGCCGATGACCCGTGTGGCGCGCCAGTTTATTGACTGGATTGCAAGTTATACGATGTCGCCCCCGGGCGCGGTGTTGCGGCTTGCCATCCGCGCGCCCGGTGCGCTTGAACCTGCAGGCACAAGAACGGTTTACAGGCTGACGGATGAGCGCCCGCGCCGCATGACGCCGATGCGTGAAAAAGTTGTCGCTGCCTCCGAGGATGGTTTTGCACGCTCCCTGCGTGAGCTTGGCGAAGAAGCGGGTGTTTCAACGGCTGTCGTGCGTGGGCTGGTTGATGCGGGCACATTGGCACCGACAAGCCTGCCCGCTGACGAGGCGTTTCGGCTCCCAGACCCTCAATTCAATCCCGCGACCTTGTCCGATGAGCAGCGGTTTGCGGCAGAGCAGGTGCGGGCGCGGGTTGCACAAGGTGGTTATGCCGCGCATCTGCTTGATGGTGTAACCGGATCTGGCAAGACCGAGGTTTATTTTGAAGCGGTGGCGGAAGCGCTTTCGCGGGGCCGTCAGGCGCTCATTCTTCTGCCAGAAATAGCCTTGACGGGTCAGTTCCTCAAGCGGTTTGAGGCGCGCTTCGGCTGTCGGCCGGCAGAGTGGCACTCTGATCTCTCCCCACGGGAAAGAAAGCGCGTCTGGCGCGCCGTCGCTGACGGGTCGGCGCGGGCGGTTGTGGGGGCACGGTCGGCGCTGTTTCTGCCCTATTCAGATCTCGGGCTCATCATTGTGGATGAGGAGCATGAAGGGGCCTTCAAGCAGGATGACGGGGTTTCCTACAATGCGCGGGACATGAGTGTGGTCAGGGCCTCGCTTGGCGGCTTTCCTGTTGTGCTTGCGTCTGCGACGCCTTCGCTTGAAACCATGGTCAATGTCTGGTCTGGCAAATATGACCATCTTGTCCTGCCGGAGCGGCATGGACCTGCGGTGATGCCTGCGGTGGGCGCGATTGATATGCGGGCCCATCCGCCGGAAAAAGGGGAATGGGTCTCACCACCCTTGATAGGGGCAATTGCCGACGCGCTGTCCAAGGGCGAGCAGGCCATGCTCTTCCTCAACCGCCGGGGCTACGCGCCGCTCACCCTGTGCCGCACCTGCGGTCACCGGATCGGCTGTCCGGAGTGTGACAGCTGGCTGGTGGAGCATCGCTTCCGCCGGGAACTTGCCTGCCACCATTGTGGTTACACCGCCCCTGTGCCGCGCTCCTGCCCCTCCTGCGGTGCGGAGGATGCGCTGGTCGCCTGTGGTCCCGGGGTGGAGCGGATTGCCGAAGAGATTGTGCTGAAATTCCCTCAGGCGCGGCTGGCGCTTTTGTCGTCGGACAGTTTGCGGGGGCCGGCGGCCCATGAGGAGGCGATCCGGCAGATCGTTGATCATGAGGTGGATATTATCGTCGGCACCCAGATTGTGGCCAAGGGACACAACTTCCCGTTGTTGACGGTTGTGGGCGTCGTGGATGCGGATTTGGGCCTGGAAAATGGGGATTTGCGGGCGTCTGAGCGGACATTCCAGCTTCTGCATCAGGTGGCGGGGCGCGCGGGCCGGGCGGCGCGGCCAGGCCGTGTCTATTTGCAGACCTATATGCCGGAACATCCGGTGATGCAGGCCCTGATCGAGGGGCGGCGGGACGGGTTTTTGGAGCGCGAAGCGAGCATGCGGAAACGGACCGGATACCCGCCCTATGGCCGTCTTGTGGGGATTGTGGTGTCTGGCCCCAACCCTGCCCAGGTGAACGCGGTGGCCCGTGAGCTGGGCCGTGCCCATGGCAATGCCGAGGGAATCGCTGTTTTTGGACCAGCGCCTGCGCCGCTTGCCCTTTTGCGCGGGCGGCACCGGGTGCGGTTCCTTGTGAAGGCGGCGCGTGGCGCGCCAGTTCAGGATTATGTGGCGCACTGGCTCTCAAAGGTCAAAACCCCGAACGCTGTGCGGGTTTCTGTCGATGTGGACCCGTATTCGTTTCTCTAATGGCTGGGCTCAGTTCTCTCGTGGCCCGAAGGCGGGCTTGTGGCGACTTCTCCCCAAAAAAATGACGCCGAATTGCCGCACCCGCTCGATTTTCTCACCTGAGGCGTTGTCACCTGCCGCCGCCCATGGTACGACACGCGCGGTTTCGGGGACGGCCTTCTTTTGGGCGGGTTTTCGTTTGCCATAAGTTCAATGTTTTCAGACGGTTGCTCCCGTGGTCGGGAATCATGTGGCGATCGTCGTAGACCCAAGCGTTGCGAGCATACACGTGTCATCAGAACAACCCCTCGCCGCCGGTGTAGCCGGGCGTTATGCAACGGCTCTCTTTGAGCTGGCGGAACAAGCGGGCGCTCTTGAGCAGGTCGCAGCCGACCTGGAGAGCCTCACGGCTATGATTGCGCAATCAGATGACCTTCGTCGTCTGGTGAGAAGCCCTGTCTTCACGACGGAAGAGCAGGGGCGTGCGATGGATGCACTGTTGTCCCGCGCTGGCGCACAGAAACTTACACAGAATTTTGTCGGTGTGGTTGTTTCCAACCGTCGCCTGTTTGCGCTTCCCGATGTTGCCCGTGCCTACGGTCAGCTTCTGGCCAACTCGCGTGGCGAAATAACGGCAGATGTCACCAGTGCGCATGCACTGGCTGGCGCACAGATCGACGAGCTAAAGCAGGCACTCAAGGCTGCGATGGGTCGCGACGTTAAAATCGAAACAAACGTGGACAAGGGGCTGCTTGGCGGTCTCATTGTAAAAGTGGGGAGCCGGATGGTCGACTCTTCGCTCCGCACGAAACTCAACAATCTTAAATTTGCGATGAAAGAGGCTGGCTGATGGACATTCAGGCCGCGGAAATTTCTGCAATCCTCAAGGAGCAGATCAAAGGCTTTGGCCAAGAAGCTGAAGTTTCAGAGATCGGACAAGTTCTCTCTGTTGGTGACGGTATCGCCCGTATCTATGGTTTGGACAATGTTCAAGCCGGTGAGATGGTCGAATTCCCGGGTGGTACCCGTGGCATGGCCTTGAACCTCGAAACCGACAATGTCGGCGTCGTGATTTTCGGCTCTGACCGTGCGATCAAAGAAGGCGACACCGTCAAGCGGACCGGCGCCATCGTGGACGTGCCGGTTGGCAAGGGACTTCTGGGCCGTGTGGTTGACCCGCTCGGCAATCCATTGGACGGCAAGGGCCCGATTGAGGGCGCGGAGCGTCGCCGTGTTGATGTGAAGGCCCCTGGTATTATCCCGCGCAAGTCGGTGCATGAGCCCATGCAGACCGGCCTGAAGGCGATTGATGCCCTGATCCCGATCGGACGTGGCCAGCGCGAACTTATCATTGGTGACCGCCAGACAGGTAAGACGGCTGTTGCGATTGACGCGATGCTCAATCAGAAGCCGCTTAATGCAGGCGATGATGAGAACAAGAAGCTTTATTGCGTTTATGTGGCTATCGGCCAGAAGCGCTCAACTGTTGCGCAGATCGTGAAGACGCTGGAAGAAAACGGCGCGCTTGAATATTCGATCGTTGTTGCGGCGACCGCTTCCGATCCTGCCCCCTTGCAGTTCCTGGCACCGTTTGCCGGTTGCGCGATGGGTGAATATTTCCGTGATAATGGCATGCATGCGCTGGTGGTTTATGATGACCTTTCCAAGCAGGCTGTTGCTTATCGCCAGATGTCGCTTCTGCTTCGCCGTCCGCCTGGACGTGAAGCGTATCCGGGTGACGTTTTCTATCTTCACTCACGCCTTCTGGAGCGTGCGGCGAAGCTCAACGAAGACAATGGCTCAGGTTCATTGACGGCGCTGCCGATCATTGAAACCCAAGCGAACGACGTGTCTGCTTACATTCCAACCAACGTGATCTCGATCACGGATGGTCAGATCTTCCTTGAAACGGACCTCTTCTATCAGGGCATTCGTCCTGCTGTGAACGTGGGTCTGTCGGTGAGCCGTGTTGGTTCCGCCGCGCAGGTGAAGGCAATGAAGCAGGTTGCAGGCAAGATTAAGGGTGAACTTGCGCAGTACCGCGAAATGGCAGCCTTCGCACAGTTTGGTTCCGATCTTGACGTGACGACACAGCGTCTCTTGAACCGTGGTGCGCGTTTGACTGAGCTTCTGAAACAGGGGCAGTTCTCGCCGCTGAAGATCGAAGAGCAGGTCGTTGTGATCTATGCCGGTGTGAACGGGTATCTCGATCAGATCGCCATCAGCAATGTTGGGCGCTTTGAAGAAGAGCTTCTTCGCAACGTTCGCGACAAGCATGCGGGCCTCCTTGACACGATCCGTAAGGAATTGGCTCTGTCTGCCGATACCGAAGCGTCGTTGAAAGAGATCGTTGCTTCTTTCACCAAGGCATTTGCCTGAGCCTGATCTGACAAGCGGGAGCAAGGCCTGATGGCTAGCCTCAAAGAGTTACGTAACCGGATCGCCAGCGTGCGCAACACGCAGAAGATCACACGCGCCATGCAGATGGTTGCGGCGGCCAAGTTGCGTCGTGCGCAGGAGGCTGCGGAAGCAGCCCGTCCTTATGCGGCGAGCATGAGCCGGGTTTTGGCAAATCTCTCAGCCGGAATGGATGGCCGGGAAGATGCGCCAAAATTGATGGTTGGCACGGGTAAGGACGATGTGCATCTGCTCATTGTTGCAACCGCCGAGCGTGGTCTGTGTGGTGGTTTTAATTCCTCCATCGTGCGTCGTGCACGTGAAGAGATTATCCGCCTCAAAGGCCAGGGTAAGACGGTTGAGATCCTTTGCGTTGGTAAAAAGGGTCGCGATCAGCTGAAGCGTCTTTATGGCGATCTGTTTGTCGGTTTTGTCGACCATACGGAAGCAAAGCGTATTGAGTTTGGTCATGCTCACAAAGTCGCTGAAAACGTGCTTGAGCGTTTTGAAGCAGGTGAGTTTGATGTCTGTACGCTTTTCTATTCTGAATTTCAGACCGTTATGACGCAGATCCCGACTGCCTTGCAGTTGATCCCGGCGAAGGTTGAGGCGACAGCTGGTGATGCAAGCGGGCTCGATCTTGACGGCGCGGTTTATGATTACGAACCGGAAGAAACAGAGATCCTGAAGGACTTGCTGCCGCGAAACATTGCGATCCAGATTTTCCGGGGTCTGCTTGAGAATGCTGCATCTGAGCAAGGGGCTCGTATGTCCGCTATGGACAGCGCAACCCGGAATGCGGGCGACATGATCGACAAACTGTCGATCACGTATAACCGTTCGCGTCAGGCTCAGATCACTAAAGAACTGATTGAAATTATTTCGGGCGCCGAGGCGCTCTAAGATTTGCTAGGACGCATCTTCAAGGGTGAAGATGCTGACCGACCCGAGGGAAGACACATGACGAAAGCTGTCGGACGAATTACCCAGGTTATCGGCGCTGTTGTGGACGTTGAATTTGGCGACCACCTGCCGGCCATCTTGAATGCGCTTGAGACACGAAACGGTGAAAACCGCCTGGTGCTTGAAGTGGCGCAGCATCTTGGCCAGAACACAGTCCGGACCATTGCTATGGACGCGACGGAAGGTCTCGTGCGTGGCCAGGAAGTCACAGACACGGGCGATGCGATCCGCGTTCCTGTTGGCGATGGTACGCTGGGGCGTATCATCAACGTGATCGGCGAGCCTGTGGATGAGCAGGGACCCGTCAAGTTTGAAGAAACACGCGGTATTCACCAGGACGCACCTCTCTTCGTTGAGCAGTCAACGGAAGCAGAAATGCTTGTCACGGGCATTAAGGTTGTGGACCTTCTCGCACCTTACGCCAAGGGCGGTAAGATCGGCCTCTTCGGTGGCGCGGGTGTGGGCAAGACGGTTCTCATTCAGGAACTCATCAACAATATTGCGAAAGCACATGGCGGTTATTCTGTGTTTGCCGGCGTTGGTGAGCGGACCCGTGAAGGCAACGACCTTTATCACGAGATGATCGAAAGCGGCGTGAACAAAGAAGGCGGCGGCGAGGGCTCCAAATGTGCGCTCGTGTATGGCCAGATGAACGAGCCTCCAGGGGCACGTGCACGTGTTGCGTTGACAGGTCTCACCGTTGCGGAGCATTTCCGTGACAAGGGGCAGGACGTTCTCTTCTTCGTGGACAATATTTTCCGCTTTACGCAGGCTGGTTCTGAAGTGTCCGCGCTTCTCGGCCGTATTCCTTCAGCTGTGGGCTATCAGCCGACACTTGCCACCGACATGGGTGCGCTGCAGGAACGTATTACGACAACAACCAAGGGTTCAGTTACATCCGTGCAGGCGATTTATGTGCCTGCAGATGACTTGACTGACCCTGCACCTGCCGCATCGTTTGCTCACTTGGATGCAACGACGGTGTTGAACCGTGCGATCTCTGAAAAGGGCATTTACCCTGCTGTGGATCCGCTCGATTCGACCAGCCGTATTCTTGAGCCGCGCGTTGTGGGTGAAGAGCATTACCGCACAGCGCGGCGTGTGCAGGAAATCTTGCAGAAGTACAAGTCGCTTCAGGACATTATTGCCATTCTCGGCATGGATGAGCTTTCTGAAGAGGATAAGCTTGTTGTGGCGCGTGCTCGCAAGATCGAGCGTTTCCTCAGCCAGCCGTTCTTCGTTGCGGAAATTTTCACCGGCAGCCCAGGCGTGTTGGTCGATGTTAAAGACACGATCAAAGCATTCAAGGGTCTGTGCGATGGTGATTATGACCATCTGCCAGAAGCTGCGTTCTACATGGTTGGCACCATTGAAGACGCAATGAAAAAGGCCGAGCGCCTTGCGGCAGAAGCAGCCTGATTAACGGTTCGAGCAATAAAGGCCTAGAACATGGCTGAGAAGTTGAAATTTGATCTGGTCGCGCCGGAGAAACTGCTGCTTTCAACGGAGGCGGACATGGTCGTGGTGCCGGGTACAGAAGGTGATTTCGGTGTGATGCCGGGTCATTCTCCTGTGATGGCAACATTGCGCTCTGGCGTGATCGATGTGACCGGCGGTACAGGTGGCGATACGCGGATTTTCGTTCGCGGTGGCTTTGCTGAAGTGACGCCTGCAGGGCTCACAGTGCTGGCGGAAGAAGCCACGCCTTTAGCCGAGCTTGATGCAGCAAAGCTTGATCAGCGGATCAAGAATGCGTCGGAAGACGTGCAGGACGCCAAGACGGATGATGCGCGCAACACGGCGCAAAGTCATCTCGATCAGCTCAAAGAGCTGCGTAACGCGCTCTGAGGGTGGCAAAATTACGGTTAAGAGGGCGGCGTGCAGATGCCGCCCTTTTCTTTTTGGGGTGTTGTGACATTCCCGTGACGGTTAAGGTTGGGTATAGTGCTGGTTGAAGGCAGGCTGAGGCAGACTGAAGCTAACTGGGGCAGGTTCGGGCCATGAGTGATCATTGGACACTTGACGATATTGAATGGGAAAAGTTTGACGCGTCAAAGGTTGACCCGGACCTTTTGGCTGCGATCAAGGCGGCTGCCATGGTCGAGGCTAATGCGGATGATTACGTGACTTACCTCACCAATGTTTTTGCCGACCGACCTGACGTGCAGGCCGCGATCAAGCAATGGGGTGAGGAAGAGGTTCAGCACGGTGCAGCGCTCGCCAAATGGGCTGAGACCGCTGACCCCGACTTTTCGTTTGAGCAAAGCTTCG
>JAVKCY010000130.1:0-3754 GCA_040223265.1 Parvibaculum sp.
TCGTTAAAGACAGACAAATTGAGATCGGCGGTAAATTTCCGCTCAACACCCATGGTGGCCTTTTGAGTGAGGCACATGTATGGGGGTTGAATCATACGTTGGAGGCAGTGCGTCAGCTCAGAGGTGACGCTGGCGAACGCCAGGTTAAGGGTGCCCAAGTCGGGCTGGTGAGTGGCTGGGGAGACCTTGGCGACGGAAGCGTTGCAATATTGAGAAAGGCTTCGTAATGGAACAGCCGGTGATCCAAAGACCCAAACCAAAAGTGCAAGATCCCATCGAGCAGGAATTTTGGGACCAGTGTCAGGACGGCACTCTCTATTTTCAGAGATGTTCCTCGTGTAGTGTCTGGCGGTTTCTCCCGCGATACACATGCGCAAAATGCGGCTCGTTCGAGTTTGAGTGGGCGCCATCAACGGGACGAGGCAGCATTTTTTCTTGGACGGTAACCCATCAAGCATTCCATCCCGCTTTTGCGGCCGATGTCCCCTACGCCGCCATCGTGGTTGAGCTAGAGGAGAGTGTTCGGATGGCATCTCGGCTGGTCAACTGTTCGCTTGACGCCATAGCTCTCGATATGCCCGTGGAAGTTTGCTTTGAACGTATCGCGGATGACTTCATTTTGCCGTGCTTTCAACCGGTGGGCGGGGCAAAACAATAGGGTTTGCATATCGTGCGCACCATGAAACGGAGTAGACATGTCATTGATAGCGGAAAGACCTCTGGATTGTGCCTGTCTGAAAATCGAAGCACTTCTAAAGCCCGGCGTTTTCATAGACAGCGGTTCGGAGGCCGTTCAGCGATTTACTGGTGAGGCGCTTCAGAAATTGGAAGAACCTTCTGATGAACAAAGAGCTATACATCTCTTCAATACCGTCCGCGATAGCATCCGTTATGATCCGTACGCTTTTTCTGTCCAACCGGAACAGTATCGTGCAAGCGTCATTGCTGAGGCTGAGGCCGCATTTTGCGTACCCAAAGCGATATTGTTGACGGCGTCTCTTCGGGCCGCCGGAATACCGGCGGCCGTCGGCTTTGCTGACGTTCGCAATCACTTGAATTCCGAAAAACTTAAAGCCGCGATGAAGACAGACCTGTTTGTCTATCATGGTTACGTACAGCTTTGGCTCGGCGAAAAGTCCTACAAAGTGACACCTGCTTTCAATTCAGAACTCTGCGAACGTTTTGGCGTCAAGTCGCTTTGTTTCGATGGACGCTCCGATGCACTATTTCATGAGTTTGATACACACGGGCAGCGCCACATGGAATATGTGGCAGACCACGGAATTTTTGAAGATGTTCCCATAGAGACGCTGTGTGCCGTTTATCGAAAGAACTATCTTGGATTTTCAGACGATGCCAGTGACCGTGGAAAGGCTGATGCAGACACGGCGTTTGCCATCTCTGTATTAAAGTGATTATTAGAGGGAAGCATGACGATGGAAGAATTTGATGTCGCAATAATTGGAGCTGGATTCAACGGGGTCTACCAACTCTATCGACTGCGACAAGAGGGTTTCTCTGTTTGTCTACTTGAGGCGGGTTCTGATCTCGGCGGCATTTGGCACTGGAACTGCTATCCTGGCGCGCGTGTGGATTCACATGTGCCAGTCTATGAATACTCGATCGAAGAACTATGGCGTGATTGGAACTGGACGGAAAAGTTCCCGGCCTGGGATGAATTGCGCCGATACTTTCAGTATGCAGATGAAAAACTTCTGCTCAGCAAGGATATCAAGTTCAATACACGCATGACTGCTGCGGAGTTTGATGAAGAGAATCATCGTTGGGAGATACGCACAGAAAAAGGGGAGACGATGAGGACGCGCTTTCTCGTGCAGTGCACGGGGTTTGCGTCAAAAGCGTTTATTCCAGATATCAAAGGTCTGGAGAGTTTCAAAGGAGAATGCCACCACACCGGTCATTGGCCGCAAAACGCCCTTTCTCTTAAGGGAAAACGGGTCGGTATTATTGGAACCGGAGCGAGTGGCGTTCAGGTAGCCCAGGAAGCAGGCCGGGCGGCTGCTCATCTGACGGTATTTCAGCGTACCCCTATCCTCGCGATTCCGATGCAGCAGAGAAAGTTGGATGCCGAGACACAATCGGAGATGAAGAAAGATTACCCCGAGATATTCCAAAAGCGGCGGGAGACTTCTGGGGGGTTCGATATTAGCAGAATTGATGCACCGGCTCTCAGTTATACTGAAGAGGAACGGGAAGCAGCTTACGAGAGGCTTTGGCAACTCGGAGGCTTTCACTTCTGGGCGGGCACCTTTGAGGACGTTCTTCTTGATGAAGACGCGAACCGGACCGCCTATAATTTCTGGCGGGACAAAACGCGTGCGCGTATTCAGGACCCGGTGATCGCGGAGAAATTGGCGCCCATGGAGCCGCCGCATCCGTTTGGCGTTAAGCGGCCATCGCTCGAACAATGGTATTATGAAATCTTCAACCAAAGCAACGTGAGCCTCGTTGATGTGGGCGAGACGCCGATTGAGGAGGTGGTGCCTGAGGGGATTAGAACCTCAAAAGGGGTCTGCGAGCTTGATATTCTGGTACTGGCGACAGGGTTTGACGCCGCGACGGGCGGTCTTACCCAGATCGACATACGAGGAATTGGCGGAAAGTCGCTGAAAGAGAAATGGGCGCAAGGAGCGAGTACTCAGTTTGGAATAGCGACATCAGGCTTTCCTAACATGCTGATGCTATATGGCCCGCAAAGCCCAGCCGGTTTTTGCAACGGGCCGACCTGCGCGGAATTGCAGGGGGAGTGGGTGGTGTCATGCATGAAATATTTGCGGGATAACGGTTTTGAGCAGATAGAGGCAACGGTCGAAGCGGAGAATGCTTGGACAGCGCACATGAGCGAAATAGCTGAAATGACACTCTTTCCCAAAGCCAAGTCCTGGTATATGGGGGCCAACGTTCCCGGAAAGCCACTGCAATTGCTGAACTACCCCAGTGTGCCAATGTATATGGAGCTTTGCGAAGCGTCAGCCGCCGCTGGCTATTCTGGTTTTGCACTGAGCTAATAAGCTGAAGTAGAAAGAGCTTAACCGCTCGGCGCACTTTATCGGTTTCTACCAAAAGTTTTACCCGCAAAGCAAAGTGTTATTAGAAAATTGATAGTTTGCGGAGGACGATCACCTCCTATCCCACTTGTTTCCCGGTTAATCGGGGAATATGTAGAGAAAAACTCCCTTGAAACTGCGCGCGCCACGAAACCTTCCCAAGCAAACCAAGTGAATTAGAGACGTTTCCGAATAGTCCGGTAAGTACAGGAGCTTAGCGCTACGTCATGTATCTCGTTTGGTCAGGTTGGCGGCCGAGAGAGCACCATTTGGCGACGCCGGCGCGACTTTTGACTGCGGGGGCGAGGCCCAATCAATGTGAGATGTGCTCAAAGTATCAGAAGATGCCGCGCAGCTGTCTCTGTTCTTGCCAATCAACAGTTTGAGTTTGTGACAAAGCATATGGCTTTCCTTTCTGGCGATAGCCGTATCTTCCCTGCTTTTTATAGGCTCCTTATGTCCAACGCCATCAAAGAGCATCAATCACATATGGTTGATCATAGCGCGGATCGACTTTTCTCTAGGCTGGTACCATTCGACCGACCGGCATTGTCAGAGGAAAACCGCTTGAGCTCGCGATTCAAGCTGGTTAACTTTTCTGAATGACAAATCCATTCCGGTATTTCAAAACATCACCTGAGATTATCCGCCTTGCGGTGATGATGTACGTCCGTTTCCCACTTTCA
>JAVKCY010000132.1:0-19609 GCA_040223265.1 Parvibaculum sp.
CCCAAGCGTATAGAAGGGCGCACCGCCACACTCTTTCAACTGCTTGTCCATATTGACCTTGATCTTGTGCATGGGCACATGGCCCGGCCCTTCGATCATCACCTGACAGCCTTTCGCCCAGGCAATTTTGGTAAGTTCACCAAGCGTCTCAAGCTCGGCAAATTGCGCCTCGTCATTCGCATCCGCAATGGAGCCCGGCCGCAGACCGTCCCCCAGCGAAAAGGAAACATCATAGGCGCGCATGATGTCGCAAATTTCTTCAAAATGTTCGTAGAGGAAACTCTCTTTATGGTGGCTCAAGCACCATTTCGCCATGATGGAGCCACCGCGAGAGACAATCCCCGTAACGCGCTTTGCCGTCATCGGCACGTAGGCGAGCCGCACACCCGCATGGATCGTGAAATAATCAACGCCCTGCTCCGCCTGCTCAATCAGCGTGTCGCGGAACACTTCCCAGGTCAGGTCTTCGGCCACACCGTCCACCTTCTCGAGTGCCTGATAGATCGGCACCGTGCCAATGGGCACCGGTGAATTGCGGATGATCCATTCCCGTGTGTTGTGAATATTCCGCCCGGTGGAGAGGTCCATCACATTGTCCGCGCCCCAGCGCGTCGCCCAGACCATCTTGTCCACTTCTTCAGCGACGGAAGACGTGACAGCCGAGTTCCCGATATTCGCATTGATCTTCACCAGGAAGTTCCGGCCGATAATCATCGGCTCCAGCTCCGGATGGTTGATGTTGGCGGGGATGATCGCAAGTCCGTCCGCCACTTGTTGACGCACAAATTCCGGCGTCACAAATTCAGGTAATGCAGCACCGAAACTCTCACCCTCGGCCAGCTTGTGAGCCGCATTGTCCACGGCCTGTTTGCGACCCAAATTCTCCCGCTCCGCGATATAGATCATCTCCTTGGTGATGATGCCCGCGCGCGCAAACTCAAACTGAGTGACCGGCCCGGTACCGTCGCCCTTGTAAGGGCGGTTCACAATCGGGAAGGCACGCGCCAGGTGTTTCTCGCCAACATTTCCCCCGGAAAACCCATTGTCTTCAGGCCGCACATCACGCCCTTCATAGGAGACGACATGGCCCCGCTCTTCCACCCAGGCGGTGCGCGTGCGCGGCAAGCCCTTCTCCAGGTCAATCACCGCATTTGGATCGGAATAAGGGCCGGACGTATCATAAACCCGCACCGGCGGCTCCATCGCAGACGGATGCAGCTCGATCTCGCGATGCGCCACCTTGATGTCTTTCGCCATGTCAGGCGTTGTAAAAACCTTGCTCGACGCAGGCAGTGGACCGGTTGTGACATTAGCTTTTGCGTGAATATTCATCGCCAGGATCTCCTCACATGTTGGGACCCCGGGATGCGGAAAAGAGGCGGAAATCCGTCCCTTCGCCGGCATGACCCGGATCAGGTTCAAAGGGTCTAGCCAACTGGCCGTCTCAGCCCCTCCACAGTGAAAGGACACCCCTCGGATGCGCCCAATTGTGCACTTTTCCGCCGCTAGCGTCAAAGCTTCATACGAATGACAAGCCTATGCGCAGTGACGTGACTTGAAGAATCGCCTTACCTGGCCCAATTGTCTGGTTTGATGATGCGGAGAGTACGACATGCCCGACAGCCCCAAACCCCTATGGCCGGACACCCGCCTGCTGGACCTGTTTGGCCTCACGCACCCGATCATTCAGGCACCCATGGCAGGCGTGTCCAGCACGGATATGGCAATAGCCGCGGCCAATGCCGGATGCATGGGATCCCTTGGCTGCGCAATGACACCAGCACCGGACCTTGCAAACCAGCTGCGCGACGTAGCAACCCGAACCAATGGCCCCGTCAATTTCAATTTCTTTGTCCATCAGGAGCCAGACCTTGCCGCATTTGATGACACGGCGATCCGCACCCACCTTCAACCCGCTTACGACGAGGCAGGGCTCGGCCCGGTGCCCGCGCCCAAAAGCGGTGCCGCCGCTTTCAACGATGCGACCCTCGACATCCTCCTCGCCCGCGCGCCCAAGATTGTGAGCTTCCATTTCGGGCTGCCCGAACCCCATGTCGTGGCCGCGCTGAAGGAACGGGGCGTAAAACTGATCGGCTGTGCAACCTCAATTGCAGAAGCAAAAGCACTGGAAGTGGGTGGCATGGACGCCATCGTCGCCCAAGGAGCGGAGGCTGGCGGCCATCGCGGAAGCTTCATCGGGGAGCCGCACTTGAACGACATGGGCACCATGGCGCTCGTACCACTGCTGGTTGATGCTGTCCGTGTGCCGATCATCGCAGCAGGTGGTATTTTTGATGGGCGGGGCATCGCAGCCGCCTTCATGCTCGGCGCATCCGGTGTGCAGATCGGCACCGCCTTCATGCGGGCAACGGAAGCCACAACCCACCCCCTCCACAGGCAAGCCCTTGCCACGAGGGGAGATGCCGAGACACGCCTCACCCGCCTTTTCTCCGGGCGTCCCGCCCGCGCCTTGCGCAATCGGTTGACGGATGAATGGCAGGATATGGAGGATTTCACAGCCCCCTTCCCCGCCCAGCGCTCGCTCATCACGCCCCTGGCGAAAGCAGCTCTTGGGCAGGGCAAGCTCGATTTTCACAATATGTGGAGTGGTCAGACGGGTTGTCGCGCTGAAGAAAAATCAACCACAGAGATTATCGAAAACCTTGTCACCAGCGCGCTGACACGACTTGCGATCTGACGTCGCAGCCGGTTGGAAGAGGGTCCATTCTGGCCCGCGATCATCCAAATCGGCCTCGCAATGGGGGACCGAATAAGGCATGCTTTCTCCCTTACCAAGGAAAGGGAGAAAATCAGATGTCAGTTGAACTGTCCATGCTCATGTGGAGCGGCGTCCTGCTGCTCGCTCTTATTCTCATCACCGCGAATAGCAATATTATGTCAATGGGCCTTGGCTGGGCCATGGGCAATCGCGACGAAGCAGCAACACCGCCAGGGTGGGGGGCGCGCGCAAAGCGGGCCTACATGAACCATTTGGAAAATCTGTTGATCTTCGCCGCTATTCTCCTGCCGGTCAGCCTTTCGGGCATCAGCAACGATATGACCGTTCTCGGCGCGCAGATTTTCCTCGTGGCACGTATTGCCCACGCAGTCGTCTATGTAACCGGCATCACCTTTCTCGGCCTTCGCACCCTCGCCTATTTCGCAGGCGTTGCAGGTACGGTGATGGTCCTGCTGCAAGCCATCTAAGGCACATCAGGGCGGCGGGTACCTGCCGCCTTGATACAACGCCAATACTTTGTCTGGTTAGAGAAGCCCCGGAATGATTGCTTTGCGTGTCGCCGGATAGTCCGGGAATTTTTCCTTGTACCAGCGGTGATGCGTCAGCGCCCGCGGGATCATGTAGCCAGTGGTAAAGAGCGCAAAGGACAGTCCGGCAAGCGTCCAGCTCATGCACGCAAACCCCGCCCAGATCAGCATTTCACCCAAATAATTCGGCGCCGTCACCTTCTCAAACAAAAACCCGCGCGGAATTTTGTAGGCCGTCGACCCATCATTCCTGAGCCGCATCAGCATCGTGTCGGACTTGAGGTTGATATAGAGCCCGCCAATCATCACCCCGAGACCTACCCAGAAGCGCGCATCCCCAAACCAGACCATTGACTGTAAATGATCAGCATGCCCAAGCGCCCATCCGTTCACAAACCCGTTCATTGTGTTAAAGCCAATCGCCAGCGGAACGGCGATCAGGGGAAACGGCTTGTCCACGCTCTTCAACCGAAACGGGAAGATGAAACCGCGATGCACATAATGTATCTGCCACATCAAAACGCAGGCGAGCGCAGGCCACACATAGGCCGGCGCGAACCATAGATAAAATCCGCAGCACGCAAGTGCCGCCGGTATCTCCATCCAGAGCCATCCAGTTCGTGCCTTGATCGCCCGCCAGCGCCCAACATCCATATAGCGACCGAGCGGGTTGGGAAAAATCGCCCCCTGCACCGCAACCCCAAGAGCGCTGACAAACATCGCGATCAAAAGCAGATCGTAAACTTCAACCACACCGCTCATTGGTCAATACTCCCACCCGTCTCTTCGGCATACGCAAAAAAGAAACCCGGCCAAAGAATAGCCGGGTCCCATTGTCAGTGTCGAAAAGTGCGCTCAGACAGAACCTATTCTGCAGCCGGGGCTTCTTCAGCATCGGCATCCACTTCGCCGGTTGCGGCATCAACAGCTTCTTCCACCGCCTCTACAGCGGCATCAGCGGCTTCTCCCGCAGCATCCGCCGCCTCACCCATGGCTTCTGTTGCAGATTCCATCGCACCGGCCGCGCCTGTGCTTTCTTCAGCCGCAGGCTCGGTGGCACTTGTTTCTTCTTCTGACTTATTGTCACAAGCAGAAACCAACAATACGCCAGCAAATGCGAGTGAAAGTGCAAACTTATATGAACGATTGGACATGACGTCCCTTCCCTGATTGCGGATACCTTTCCAGCACCCTTTGTGTCCCCCACCTGAGAGAAGAACACATTCTGGGCACCGGGTACAAGTCCGGCCAAATACGTCAAAGAATTGGCCAGACCTAACCGCCGGACACCCATCAATCCGCGAACGGATCCTTCATGAGGATCGTATCATCCCGCTCTGGAGAGGTGGACAGAAGCGCCACCGGGCACTCGATCAGCTCCTCCACATAGCGGACATATTTAACCGCTGCGGCGGGCAGGTCAGCCCAGCTTCGCGCGCCATAGGTACTTTCAGACCAGCCTTCCATCTCTTCATAGACAGGCTTGATCCGCGCCTGAAGCGCAGGCGTCGCGGGCAGGTAGTCAATCCGCTTCCCATCCAACTCATAAGCGACACAGATTTTGAGTGTCTCAAATCCGTCAAGCACATCAAGTTTCGTGAGCGCAATGCCTTGCATACCGTTTGTCTTGAGCGCCTGATTGACAAGCACAGCATCAAACCAGCCGCAACGGCGCTTACGCCCCGTCACGGTGCCAAACTCATGACCCCGCTCGCCGAGCCTGTCCCCATCCGCATCATGCAGTTCGGTCGGGAACGGTCCCTCGCCCACGCGGGTTGTATAGGCCTTTGTGATGCCGAGCACATATTCAACCGCCGACGGTCCCATACCTGAGCCAGTGGCCGCCTGGCCGGACACAACATTAGACGATGTGACAAAGGGGTACGTCCCATGGTCGATATCGAGCAGCGTCCCCTGCGCCCCTTCAAACAGGATGCGTTTGCCAGTCTTGCGGGCATCAGCAAGGAAACGCCACACCACATCCATGTGCGGCAGAATGCGCGGTGCCACCTCAAGCAAAGCCTGCACAATCGGCGCGGCTTCCATTTCCTCAACACCAAGACCGCGGCGCAGCGCATTGTGGTGATCAAGCAGCTTCTCGACCTTGTCGGCAAGCGTATCGGGATCCGCCAGATCCATCACACGGATCGCCCGGCGGCCAACCTTGTCTTCATAGGCCGGGCCAATGCCGCGCTTGGTCGTGCCGATCCTCGTGCCCGTGCTCGACGTTTCGCGGATCACATCCAGTTGCTGGTGAACAGGCAGGATCAAAACCGCGTTCTCCGCAATTTTGAGGTTGGCCGGTGACACAGCAATGCCCTGCCCGGCAAGCTTGTCGATCTCGGTGAGGAGCGCCCAAGGGTCAATCACCACACCATTGCCCAGCACAGACATCTTTCCGGGCCGCACAATGCCTGACGGCAGTAGAGACAATTTGTAGGTCACGCCATCAATGACCAGCGTATGGCCCGCATTGTGACCACCTTGAAAACGCACGACCACGTCCGCGCGTTCAGAGAGCCAATCCACAATCTTGCCTTTGCCTTCGTCGCCCCATTGGGAGCCGACGACCGCTACGTTCGCCATGAGAATCACCGATTTTTGGGGGATTTACTAAGCCCCAGACATGAAGAAAGCCCCCAGAGCATTTTGCCAAGGGGACTTTCAAGGGTTTTAAGCAGTTTGCTCTGAAAAGGCCAGCCCAAACGCAATCTTGGGAGCAAATCCGCCCATTTTCAGCCTCAGAACGTCAGCGCTTTGGCCTGCTTCACATGTGGCAACGCCTGAACAGCCGCTAGCGCCTCCGCAGAAAGCGGACAATCCGTCTCAACCAGCGCAATGGCACCGCCGCCCGCTTCTTCACGACCCAACCGGAAATTGGCAATATTCACACCTGCATTGCCAAGCGCCATACCCAGTGCACCGATGAAACCAGGCTTATCCTCGTTCGTGACATAAAGCATGTTGGGCCCAAGTTCGGCCTCCATGTCGATGCCCTTCACCTGGATCACCCGCGGGCGATTGCCGGAGAAAATCGTGCCCGCAATCGAGCGGTCCTGCCGTTCGGTTTTCACCGTGAGGCGGATATAGGTCTCAAACGCACCGCGCGGCTCCTCACGCTTCACTTCCGTGATCTCAATATCACGCTGTTTGGCAATAACCGGTGCCGACACCATGTTCACATCAGTCAGGAGCGGTTTCAGGAGACCGCAAAGCGCTGCATTCGTCAGCGCCCGTGTGTTGAGCCCCGCCACTTCGCCTTCATACTCAATCGTGACAGCTTCAATGCCCGTCTCGGTGAGCTGGCCCGCAAACGAACCAAGCTGCTCCGCAAGCTTGACGTAAGGTGCAAGCTTCGGTGCTTCTTCAGCCGAGATAGATGGCATGTTGATCGCGTTCGTCACCGCACCGCTCAGCAGATAGTCGGCCATCTGCTCCGCCACCTGCAGCGCCACATTCTCCTGCGCTTCAGACGTCGACGCACCAAGATGCGGTGTGCAGATAATCTGACTCATGCCGAAGAGAGCATTCTCTTTCGCAGGCTCAACCTCAAACACATCAAGGGCCGCACCGGCAACCTTGCCGCTTTCAATGGCGACCTTGAGGTCAGCTTCAACAATTAAGCCACCGCGCGCGCAGTTAATGATACGCACACCGTCCTTCATTTTGGCAAAGGCTTTCGCATCAAGAATATTGCGGGTCTTGTCGGTGAGCGGTGTGTGAAGCGTGATGAAATCAGCCCGCTTCAAAAGCACATCCAGTTCCACCTTCTCAACGCCGAGGTCCGCCGCGCGTTCCGGCGTCAGGAACGGGTCAAACGCAATCACTTTCATGCGAAGGCCAAGGGCGCGGTCAGCGGCAATTGAGCCAATATTCCCGCAGCCAATCACACCCAGCGTTTTGGCGGTGAGCTCAACACCCATGAACTTGGATTTTTCCCACTTGCCCGCATGCGTTGAGGCATTCGCCTGGGGAATGTCGCGGGCGAGCGCCATCATCATCGAAATCGCGTGCTCAGCCGTTGTGATCGAATTGCCGAAAGGCGTGTTCATGATAATGATACCGGCAGCGGTTGCCGCAGGCAGATCCACATTGTCGACGCCAATACCGGCACGACCGACAACTTTCAATTTCTTCGCGGCTTCAATAACCGGTGGTGTCACTTTGGTGGCAGACCGGATCGCCAGGCCATCATATTGATCAATGATCTTGATCAGCTCATCGCGATCAAGGCCCGTGATCACATCAACCTCGACGCCGCGATCTTTGAAAATCTGAACGGCGGCCGGGCTCAATTCGTCGGAAATAAGAACTTTCGGCATGGGAATGCCTCCTGAAATAAATATCTGAAAGGGAAAATGGGGAGCGGCGTTACCGCTCCCTCAAAGCCACTTATGCGGAGGCAAGTTCCGCAACAGCTGTTTCAAAGGCCCAGTCGAGCCACGGCGTCAATGCCTTAAGGTCGCTACCTTCAATGGTTGCCCCTGCCCAGATCCGAAGACCGGCCGGTGCATCCCGGTACGCGCCAATGTCATAGGCAATACCTTCACCATCGAGAAGCGTGACGATCTTCTTCGCTACCGCTTCCTGGGTATCCGCATCAAGTTTGGTAACACGAGGGTCAACAACCTTCAGGCAAACCGACGTTGATGACCGTGTCGCAACATCGACATTGAGGAAATCAACCCAACCGGTACCGCTGACCCAGTCAGCAAGAATAGCAAGATTACCGTCGGAGCGACCAATAAGGCTTGGCAATCCACCAATCGATTCACCCCATTTCAGCGCATCAAGATAATCCTCAACACACAGCATAGAGGGCGTATTAATCGTCTCACCCTTGAAGATACCGTCGATCAGCTTACCGCCCTTCGTCATCAGGAAGATTTTCGGCATCGGCCAAGCTGGCACATAAGTTTCCAACCGCTCAACCGCGCGCGGTGACAGGATAATCATCCCGTGGGCGGCTTCACCACCCATCACCTTCTGCCAGGAGAACGTCGTGACATCGAGCTTCTTCCACGGAAGGTCCATGGCGAAGGCCGCCGACGTCGCATCGCAGATTGTCAGACCGTCGCGATCATCTGCGATCCATTTGCCGTTGGGCACCCGCACGCCGGATGTCGTCCCGTTCCAGGTAAAAACAACGTCGCGCGTAAAATCAACTTTACCCAGGTCCGGCAGCTCGCCATAGCCTG
The DNA here is from genome assembly GCA_040223265.1 of Parvibaculum sp. Classification (GTDB taxonomy): domain Bacteria; phylum Pseudomonadota; class Alphaproteobacteria; order Parvibaculales; family Parvibaculaceae; genus Mf105b01. The sequence goes on from JAVKCY010000132.1 coordinate 8,466, forward strand.
CCTCCAGCTTGCGCACATCACTAAGCTTCAGCTGTTTGATCACATCCGATACCCAGCCAGAGCCGAAACTCTCCCACGCGAGCATATCAATACCGCGTGCGCCCAGAAGTGACCACATGGCCATCTCGACAGCGCCCGTATCAGAGGCTGGAACAATACCGATCATGTAATCAGCAGGCACACCAAGCAGCGCCCGCGTGCGTTCAATCGCATCGGCAAGCTTGGCTTTACCGGGCTTGGAGCGATGGCTCCGCCCGAGGCAAGCATCCTGAAGGTTTTGGAGTTTCCATCCGGGGCGCTTGGCACAGGGACCGGAAGAGAAGTTTGGATTTGCCGGACGTGTATCCGGTTTATGTGTCTTTGTCATATCTGTATCTATCCTCACAGATAGTCGCCTCCCGGTGGGGGGAGGTGGCCCGGAACCGATATATGCCTCCTTTAGGCCACTGTCAATCTCAAGATTTTTCCGATTTGGCTACAATTGTTTCAAATGAATTAAGCCACCTGCAAACAACCACGCCCCACTATCTGAAATAACAAAGGCATTCTTGTCCGAAGCAGGAAGGCCCACGGCGGTCGAGCCAGGAGGACGAACAAAATGGCAGCTGAACTTCGTTTCATCATCTTGACAGAAGCCGACTTTCGGCTGGCAATCCAGTCATTTAGGCGTAGCCACCCGGGCTTTCTTCCCGATGGCGCCGTGGAAAATTGGACGGAGAGCGAGAACGGGACGCTCGAACTTGCCCTCACCGTCAAAGGCGGTGTCACAACAAATCACGTGCCTTTCAAAATCGAATCTCATCATGTGGTGGAAATTCTCGTCCGCTTCTGCATCGAAAATAACATCCCCATTCCGCGCGCGGGGCGAAAAACCTGGTTACTCAAAGACAAGGGGATGGGTCTACGGATTAATCTCGGCGAAAAAGAAGTCTCTGCCGCCTATGCAGAGCTGGAAGCGCTCGTCTGAATCAATCCACCCGAATTTTCACTCAATCCAGGGGACAAAACGGGCCGCGAAACTATTGCGCATCTACGCGGTTCAGGCGAGTGTACGAAGCATGATTGACGAACGGTATCGCTCTGCGTGATACCGCTCCACCCACCTCCGCTCCGCCTGCCATCGCTCCACCTAATGGATGCCTCCATGCCGCCGTCCCCGATGCCGCCTTCCCCGGAATTGCTTTCCTGCAAAAGACATCTGTTCGACCTGCCGGATGAGATCGCCTATCTCAATTGCGCATACATGTCCCCCTTGACCCGGGCGGCAATTGAAGCAGGCACCAACGCCGTCAAGGCAAAGGCACAGCCCTGGCACACAAGCGCCAAAGATTTTTTTACCGAAAGCGAAATCACTCGCGGCCTTTTTGCAGAACTTGTGGGCGCGGACCGGGAAGGCATAGCCATCGTGCCGTCTGCCTCTTATGGCATTTCGACCGCAGCAGCCAATCTCCCGCTCTCAGCAGGTGACGAAATTCTGGTCCTCGCGGAGCAATTTCCTTCCAACATCTATCCTTGGGTCCGCAAGGCAAAAGCGACCGGCGCCACCATCCATACAGTCAAGCGTACTTCCTGGAAGGATGCCTGGACCCCCGCCATCCTTGACGCCATCACGCAGAAGACACGCATCATCGCTCTGCCTCACTGCCATTGGACGGATGGTTCATGGATCGATCTGAAGCAGGTCTCCCAAAAAGCCAAATCCATTGGCGCAGCCCTTGTTCTCGACCTCGCCCAATCGGCAGGCGCACTCCCTATCAATATGAGCGAGATCGAGCCGGACTTTGCCGTCGCCCCAACCTACAAATGGTTGATGGGCCCCTATGCCTTGGGTTTTCTCTATGTCGCCCCGCGCCGGCGCGACGGCTGCGCGCTGGAGGAAAACTGGCTCAACCGCAAAGACAGCGCAGATTTTGCGGGGCTGGTTGATTATGAAGATGAATACCAACCGGGTGCCCGCCGCTTCGACATGGGTGAGCGCGCGAATTTTCAGCTCATGCCCATGGCCAAGTCCGCACTGGAGAGCTTGCTCGATTGGGGCGTTGAAAACATTGCAGCCACCCTGCGCGCAAAGACGGACGACATCGCCAGACGAGCCATACATCTGGGACTGGAAACCGGTGCACGCGACAACCGGGCACCGCACTTTCTGGGGTTGCGTTTCCCGGATGGACCGCCTGCAAACCTTCTCGATCACTTGAATGCGCACAACGTCTTTGTCAGCCAGCGCGGCACATCCATCCGTGTCACACCCAACGTCTACAATAATGACGCAGATATTGACCGGCTGTTTGCAGCCCTGAAAACTTGTCGATAAACACGAGAGCTTGCCTGCAAAACAAAGGTCTTATCTATGAACCAGCAAGGCCACACAATGGCGGATTATCGCGATCTGGCTCTCCTGACGTTTCTTTGGGGCGGCTCCTTTGCGCTGACAGACATCGCCATATCCACCATGAGCCCCGCCTGGTCTGTTGCCATTCGCATGTTGATCGCCGCCACCGTCCTCGCCCCCTTCATGATCATCAACCGCGAACATCTGCCGCGCACCAGCCGCATGTGGGTGTGGCTTATCGCTCTGGCACTCTGCGGGGATCTCATTCCCTTCTTTCTCCTGTCCTCAGGGATCGAACTGGTCACATCGGGGTTGGCAGCCGTCCTCATTGGCGTGATGCCGCTCTTCACATTGGCATTGGCCCGCATCTTTGTGCCAGGAGAGAGTTTCACAGTCCTGCGCGTGGTGGGCTTCGCACTCGGCCTCACAGGTCTCGTCATCATCGTCGGGCCTGACGCTCTCACGCCAAACACCACAGCGCAGATGCCCCTCCTGGGAGAAGCGCTGGTTTTGGGTGGGGCCTTCTTCTTCGCCGTCAACGCCATCATTGCGCGGCGCGCGCCACCAGCCCCGCTCTATACCAAAGCCTGCCTCACCACAGGTCTTGCGGGCCTGATCATGTTACCCTTCGCCTGGGCAGAAACGCCCCTCAACATTGAAGCTGTTTCGCTCAATTCCTGGTTGGCGGTGATCGCCCTTGGTGCCCTGCCCGTTGGCTTTGCCACTGTGATCTATTTCCGCATCATCGAAAATGCGGGTCCCGCCTTCATGGCGATCACCAATTATCTTGTGCCGATCGTTGCTCTGGTGATCGGCGTATTGTTCCTGGATGAACAAGTGACACTCGCAACCCTGTTGGGCTTCTCTGTCATTCTGGCGGGCATTGCACTGTCAGAGCTCAGACGGTGATTACACCAACCAGATAGTCAACCGCCGTCCCGCGCATGATCACACGATCACCCCCACGGTCACTATTGAGCGAACAAAAAAGCGTACCCCCGCGCCTGGAAATCTGGCGCGCCACAATCTCATCCTTCTTCAATCGCTTTGCCCAGAAGGGTACAATGCTCGTATGTGCAGAGCCCGTGACCGGATCTTCCAGTATGCCGACATGGGGTGCAAAGAAGCGGGACGCACAATCCCAACCAAGCGTCGCATCGCCGGGGGCCGTCGCGATGACACCCGCTCCCGCATTAACAGAGAAGCGCGTGAGTAGTGCAACATCAGGGCGGAGTGCAGCAACCTCGCGCATATCCTCAAACACCGCAAAATAGTTTTTGCCTTTTAGGAGCATAGCAGGCGCCGCCCCGAGCGCCTGCTCCAGAGCAGGCAGCGCCATGGTTGGCTTCACGGGATTGGTCGGAAAGTCCATCGCATAGCGTGCCCCCTCCCGCCGGACCGTCAGGCGACCGCTTTTAGTGTCAAAACCAATGGCAGGCGCGCCATAGCCAAGATGCGTATAAAGCACATGCGCGGACGCAAGCGTGGCATGACCACACAGCGGCACCTCCGCACTTGGCGTAAACCAGCGCAGCTCATAAGCATCGCCCTTGGGCACGAAATAGGCCGTCTCCGCCAGATTATTCTCCATTGCAATGGCCTGAAGCACTTCATCCGGCAACCAGCTTTCAAGCGGCACCACCGCCGCCGGATTGCCTTCAAAAGCCCGGTCCGCAAACGCATCCACCTGAAAAATCCTGTACTCAGCCATAAATCTGTCTCCTGACAAGAGAACCAATCACCATCTGAGGAAGGATTTACGCATGACAAATGAATGATACAATGTTATTTTTGTCACTATGACAATTTGGCAGGCTTTTCTGAAGCAGACACGCAACACCGCACCCGCCTACAAGCAATTGGCAGATGAAATCCATCAGGCCATCGCAGCCGGGCGGCTTGCCAGCGGCGCACAACTCCCACCGCAGCGGGAACTCGCTTACGAGCTGGGTGTCAGCATCGGCACAGTCACTCGCGCCTATGACCTTTGCTTGCGACGTGGGGACTTGGTGGCGACCGTCGGGCGCGGCACCTTTGTCCGCGACCAAAATGCAGCAAGCACTGGCCCCATCAACCTCCGCGTCAATATCCCCGCCGACATCGGCCAGGGCGTGGAGATCGCCTCCGTCCTCGCACGGCGACCCGCAAGCGAGTTCATGGGCTATATCCCCTTCGGCGGTGCCGCCGCTGACAGGGACGCGGGCGCACATTACCTCGCCCTTGGCGGTATGAAGGCCAACCCCGCAAACCTGATCGTCACCGCAGGCGGTCAGCACGCGCTGACAGCGGCCCTTCTCACCGCCACCAAAGCAGGTGATCTGGTTCTCACCGAGCCCTTTACCTTTGGCGGCTTTCTGGATGCTGCAAAACTCATGAACCGGCGTGTGAAAGGCATCGCAGCCGATGCTGAAGGGATCATCCCCGACGATTTTGAGGCGCTGTGCAAACGGGAAAAACCAAAAGCCTGCTTCCTCACACCAACCTTGCAGAACCCGACGGGTACAAGCCTTTCAAAAAAACGGCGGGAGGCGATTGTCGAAATCGCGCTGAAGCACAATGTCACCATCATTGAAGACGCGCTCTACGATCCTCTTGTCGCAAAGCCGCCGGTCGCGCTCTCAACCCTTGCCCCAGACATCAGCTTCTATGTCTCGTCCCTGTCCAAGACGATCGCACCGGGCTTCCGCGTGGGCTATCTGCTGTGCCCGCCACGCTTTCGCGCACAGACAAATGACATTCAGCACTTGTTGGGCATGGGGCCCGCCTGGGCCATGGCGGAGGTTGCGAGCGAACTCATCCGCTCAGGCGCAGCCGCGCGCCTAACACGCGCACAGGCCGCAGAAATCAAAGCCCGTCGAGACATAGCTGCAGACTTACTGCGTCCCGTCACAAAAACCATTGCAAAAAGCAATGCACCGCACCTCTGGCTGCCATTGCCCGCCCACTGGACGGCGGAAGGGCTTGTCGCAGCGGCAGAGGCACGCGGCCTCCTCACCTCACCCGCCAGCCATTTCGCCGTTGATAAAAGTTCTGCCCCCATCACGATGTCCCATATCAGGATCTCATTGGGGGCCGCCAAGTCACGAGCGGAACTGGCGACGAGCCTAAAGCTCGTTCAGGAACTGATGCAGGGGCAGGCAACAACCGGTCAGCGCTCAATCTGAAAGCTCAGTCCAGCGCCTGAAACGGATGCATATGGTTGAGGGGACCATGCCCCTTGCCAAAGCCCGGTGCCGTGCGGATCGCATCATGCACATAATCTCGCGCAATCGAAACCGCATCGCGCGTCGGCGCACCTTGCGCAAGCAGCGCAGCAATGGCTGAGGCAAGCGTACAACCGGTCCCATGCGTGTGATCACTGTCAATGCGCGGGCTCGACATGACTTCGATGCTCTCAGCCGTGACCAGCACGTCATGCACCTGATCGCCATCTTCGCCATGTCCGCCTTTGACCAGCACCGCTTGCGGTCCAAGGCCGATCAGCGCATCGCCTGCGCGTTTCTGATCCTCAAGCGTGCGCACCGGCCGCCCGATCAACGCTTCTGCCTCCGGCATATTGGGAGTGAGGATTGTGGCCTGCGGCACAAGGAAATTCCGCAATGCCTGGATCGCGTCCGTCTGCAAAAGCGCTGCGCCACCCTTGGCTACCATCACCGGATCCACAACAAGCAACAGACTGTCTCGCGCATCAAGTTCCGCGGCAACCGCTTCAATCACAGCGGTTGAATGCAGCATGCCGGTCTTCACCACATCAGCGCCAATGTCATCGAGCACGGCCCGCATCTGCGCAACTATCAAGGATGGATCGAGCGGCAACACATCCAGCACGCCGAGCGTGTTCTGCACGGTGATCGCCGTCACAGCCGTCATGGCATAGGTGCCAAACATGGTCGCTGTTTTAATATCCGCCTGAATGCCCGCACCGCCACCGCTGTCTGACCCGGCAACAATCAGCAACCGGCCCAAAACCGAATTGATGGGAGGGACGGGATCAAAGGCTTCAGGATCATTCATATGTCAGGCAGCAGCTTTCTCAATCGCCGACGCAATATCGTTCACCACGGCAGTGACGAGACTTTCATCATCACCTTCCGCCATCACACGGATCAACGGCTCTGTGCCGGACTTGCGGACAACGACACGTCCACCTTCCCCAAGGCGTGCCTCACCTTCCTTGATAGCCTCAATCACAAGCGCACTTTCTAGCGGCGCACCGGAGCGAAAGCGAACATTCTTCAAAAGCTGTGGCAAGGGTTCAAAAAGCGAACAGGCTTCGCTCACCGGCTTGTTGGTTGTCTGCAACACGGCCAGCACCTGAAGGGCCGCCACCAAACCATCACCTGTCGTCGCAAAATCTGACAAGACAATATGGCCTGACTGCTCACCACCCACATTGAAACCGTGGCTACGCATATGCTCCACCACATAGCGGTCACCCACTTGCGTGCGGGCAAGCGCAAGCCCTTGATCTTTGAGATAGCGTTCAAGCCCGAGGTTCGACATCACCGTCGAAACGATGCCGGGCGCTGACAAAAGCCCCATCTCTTTCCACGATTGGGCAACAAGCCCCATGATCTGATCCCCATCAATGATCTGACCATTTTCATCACAAACAATCACACGGTCCGCATCGCCATCAAGCGCAATACCAATATCGGCACGCCGCTCGCGCACCAGCGAGCACATCCGCTCCGGCGCTGTGGACCCGCAGCGCGCGTTGATGTTCGTCCCATCAGGATCAACACCAACCGTCACCACTTCCGCACCCAGCTCCCAAAGTGCGGTCGGCGCAACCTTGTAGGCCGCCCCGTTCGCGCAATCGACGACGATACGCAATCCATCAAGGCTGAGATGTTTCGGGAAAGTCCGTTTGGCAAACTCGATATAACGCGCCTGCGCATCTTCCAGCCGCTTCGCGCGGCCAATCATTTCAGGCTTCGCCAGATGGTCATGGATACCATTATCCATCATCCGCTCGATCTCATGCTCAACATCATCGGACAGTTTGTACCCATCCGGGCCAAACAGTTTGATCCCGTTATCTTCAAAGGAATTATGAGAGGCCGATATCATCACGCCCAAATCCGCCCGCATGGACCGCGTCAACATGGCAACTGCCGGTGTCGGCAGCGGACCAAACTGCACAACGTCCATGCCCACAGACGTGAACCCGGCCACAAGCGCATTTTCGATCATATAGCCTGACAGGCGCGTATCCTTGCCGATCACCACACGGTGACGATGTTCACCGCGCGTAAAATACCGACCCGCCGCCATGCCAACACGCAGCGCAGTCTCCGCTGTCATGTGGGAGCGGTTGGCTGTCCCACGAATGCCGTCAGTGCCAAAATATTTGCGCGTCATCTACTCACACGTCCCCAAAACCATCCCCAAACAGATGTCCCTGCCAAAGTCAGGTGTCCCAAAGTCGCGGAAGTATAACGCCGCTCGTTCGAGAAAGAGTTAAAGATTTATTTCATTTCATGACGAGGTTAATAGCGGAGCGCCCGCCAAACCGCCAATCCATCCGCAATTTGTCGCGGATCATGTGTACGGATCATATCCGCGCCTGCCTCCACTGCGAAAAGCTCTGCCGCAAGCGTCGCCGCCGCAGATCCGCCAATTTCTGCGCCCGTGAGCTTTCGCAAAAAGCTTTTCCGGGACACAGATACCAAAATAGGCGTCCCAAACCGGGCCTTGAGCTGTTTCAGGCCCCGCAGCACTTCAAGCGAGGGACCAGGCGTGTTTCCGAGGAAAAAGCCCATGCCAGGGTCGAGGATCAGCCGGTCACGGGCGACCCCCGCCCCTTCGAGTGCGGCAAACCGGGCCTCAAAAAACCGGCTCACATGATCAATCATGGCACCAGGCGGCGGCGCGACACGGGTTGCGGGCCCGCGCCCTTGCACGGAATGCATGACAATGAGCTTGGGCTTCGCGGCGGCAAGCTCCGGATAAAATCCCTCATCGGGAAAGCCTTGAATATCGTTGAGATAATCAACGCCTGCGCCGCCCTCCAGACCAAGCGCCCAGCGTTGCGTCTCCCGCTGGAAACTATCGATGGAGAGCAACGCCCCCATCGCGCGGAGCGCAGGCAGCACGGGCCCAAGCCGGGAAATTTCTTCCGCCGCACTCACAGGCTGACTATCAGGGTGAGAGGAGGCAGGCCCAACATCGAGCACATGCGCGCCCGCGTCCATCAGCGCGCGCGCCTGAGCAATAGCTGCCTCAGGCTCAAGATACCGCCCCCCGTCGGAAAACGAGTCCGACGTGATGTTGAGAATACCGAAAAGCAGAGGTGTCTTATTCATACCAAACCAGTATCACGCACCTCACCCAACAAAAAGCCCCGCTGTCGCCAGCGAGGCTTTTCAAACTCATGCAATGTAAGAGAGTTACGTACCCTGCGGCTCCGGATTGATCCCGTCAAGGCCACCAACCGGTACGCCGGAACTTGGGACAGACGAGGAAGGCCCGCTCGGCGCTTCAGGCTCCCCACTATCACGGTGTGGCGCCTCACCTTTGAGCAGGCCCTTGATCTCATCGCCCGAGAGCGTCTCATATTCCAGCAGGCCTTTGGCCACCGTATGCAGCTCATCAATATGCTTGGTGAGAAGTTCGCGCGCCTTGTCATACCCTTCCGACACAATGCGCTTCACTTCTTCATCAATCATCCGCGCCGTGTCTTCCGACATGGTTTGATGCCGCGAAACGGAATGGCCAAGGAACACTTCTTCCTCATTATCCTGATAGGCAAGGGGCCCCAGCTTGTCGCTCATCCCCCATTGCGTCACCATGGCCTTCGCCATTTTCGTCGCCATGGAAATGTCGGACGAAGCACCGGACGTCACCTTGTCATGCCCGAAGATAATTTCTTCGGCCACGCGGCCACCCATCGCAACGGCAAGATCAGCCTTGAGCTTTGAACGAGTGACCGAAAGCTGGTCCCGCTCCGGCAGACGCATCACCATACCCAGCGCACGACCGCGCGGAATAATCGTCGCTTTATGCACAGGGTCACTGTCTTCCATGTGAAGCGCAATCAGCGCATGACCGCCTTCATGATAGGCCGTCAATGTCTTCTCTTCCTCAGACATGACCATGGACCGGCGCTCCGCCCCCATCATCACCTTGTCCTTGGCATCTTCAAATTCAGACATCGTAACCAACCTGCGACCACGACGAGCCGCAAGCAGCGCTGCCTCATTCACAAGGTTCGCCAAATCAGCACCGGAGAAACCAGGCGTGCCGCGCGCAAGCGTCTTCACGTCCACGTTCGGTGCCAAAGGCACTTTCTTCATATGTACTTTGAGAATTTTCTCGCGGCCAATAATGTCCGGGTTTGGTACCACAACCTGACGGTCAAAACGACCGGGGCGCAAGAGCGCAGGATCAAGCACATCAGGACGGTTGGTGGCCGCAATCAGAATAATGCTCTCATTGGGCTCAAACCCGTCCATCTCCACCAGCAACTGGTTCAGCGTCTGTTCGCGCTCATCATTGCCACCACCAAGTCCGGCACCACGATGGCGGCCGACCGCATCAATTTCGTCGATGAAAATAATGCAAGGTGCGTTCTTCTTCGCCTGCTCAAACATGTCGCGCACGCGGCTCGCACCAACACCCACAAACATTTCAACAAAGTCGGAGCCGGAGATCGTGAAGAACGGCACATTGGCTTCACCGGCAATCGCGCGCGCCAGCAATGTCTTACCTGTACCAGGAGGTCCAACCAGCAACACGCCCTTGGGGATGTGACCACCAAGACGCTGGAACTTTGAAGGGTCACGCAGAAAGTCTACAATCTCTTCCAGATCGTCCTTCGCCTCGTCAATGCCCGCCACATCTTCAAATGTCACGCGGCCATGGCGTTCGGTCAGCAGCTTCGCCTTCGACTTGCCAAAGCCCATGGCCTTGCCGCCACCGCCCTGCATCTGACGCATGAAGAAAATCCACACACCGATCAGAAGCAACATCGGGAACCAGGAAACCAGAACACCAACCAGCGACGGGGAACCGTCATCCTTGGGCTTGGCGGTAATCTCCACACCACGCGCACTCAACCGGTCCACCAGATTGGGATCGCCCGGATTGTAGGTGAAGAAGCTCCGCTGATCCGTAAAATGCCCGTTGATCGTATCACCGGCGATCGTGACATCGCGCACATTCCCCGCTTCGACATCAGCCAGAAGCTGCGAGAAAGTAATCTCATTGGAGGAGGCACGTTCAACAGGGCTTTGGAACAGATTGAAAAGCGCAACGAGAAGAAGCGCCACAACGGCCCAGAGGACGAAATTCTTGAAATTGGACAAAGCGTTCGTTTCCTGGTTTGCCGGGACGAAGCCGCGAGGTCCGCTAACCGGCTAAATTGGACTGGTTCTAAGTCTATAGAGAGATGGGGTTGAAACAAAGAATTACCAGTCAGGTTCCACATCAAACCACAGAAATTAGATAAAGAATTGCGTGAAACGCCGCCACTTCTGCGAAAAAATGACCCAGAACGGGAAATTGCACCCAAATGCATGTCCGAAGAACAAACAACCCCGCGACAATTCGATCTGATCAGCGTCGCCCGCCCACAAAAACCGCTTCAAACGCGACCTCGCACCCGGGTGCCAAAAAGCCGATCTGCGGCTGCGCAACAAGATCAGCACCCCGCCAATAGGCAGGCAAAGCGTGCAGAACCTGTTTCGGCACCTTGTGGGGGAGATTGCTACGGTGCGGCGCATCGGGATCAAGCGCAAGCTTCAATCCCTCCGCACCCAGAGGCCGCACCTCCCCCGCGCACAACCCTTTGGGCCGCGTCACCCGGAAC
>JAVKCY010000084.1:0-14195 GCA_040223265.1 Parvibaculum sp.
TTCTGTCGCGCAGATGACAAAGCTGCGTGCCCGGATGACTGAAGTGGGTGGCAATGTGAAGGTCACGAAGAACCGGCTGGCTAAGCTCGCTCTGGATGGGACCCCGGTAGCCGGTATCACCGACTATTTTACGGGCCCAACGGCTATTGCCTATTCGGATGACCCGGTTGCAGCGCCACGGATTGCTGCAGCGTTTGCCAAGGAATACGAAAACTTCGTGATCCTTGGGGGTGCGATGGGCGAAACCTTGCTCGATCAGAACGGTGTTAAGGCGCTTGCCGAACTGCCGTCGCTGGACGAGTTGCGTGCGAAGTTGGTTGGAATGATCTCCACACCAGCTACGCGGATCGCCGGCGTGCTTCAGGCACCCGCTGGTCAGCTTGCGCGCGTTATGGGTGCAAAAGCCGCCAAGAGCGAGGCGGCATAAGCCGTTTCTCAGTAACCAAATTTGAACTGACTAAATAGAAGAGACATAAAATGGCTGATCTAGCAAAAATCGTCGAAGAACTTTCCAACCTTACCGTCCTGGAAGCTGCTGAGCTTTCAAAGCTTCTCGAAGAGAAGTGGGGCGTTTCTGCCGCTGCTCCTGTTGCGGCTGCTGCGGCTGCGGCACCTGCTGCGGCTGCTGCTGAAGAGCAGGATGCTTTCTCCGTTGTTCTCACCGATGCAGGTGACAAGAAGATCAACGTGATTAAGGAAGTCCGCGCGATCACAGGCCTTGGTCTGAAAGAAGCGAAGGACCTTGTTGAAGGTGCACCTAAAGAAGTCAAGGGTGACGTGCCGAAAGCAGAAGCTGAAGAACTGAAGAAGAAGCTTGAAGAAGCTGGCGCTAAAGTTGAACTGAAGTAATTGACTTGGGGGCGACAGCAATGTCGCTCCCACCTGTCTTCGCTGGGGGACATAGGCAAATTTTCTTGCCGGCTCAGCACTCTGTTTAAGGAAGATTGCGAGGAACAAAAATGACGCAGTCATTCACTGGTCGCAAGCGGGTCCGCAAGTCATTCGGACGTATTCCGCAAGTGGCAGAAATGCCTAACCTCATCGAGGTTCAGAAATATTCCTATGACCAGTTTTTGCAGGTGGGAAAGCCCGACGATGGTCGGCTTGACCAGGGCCTGCAATCGGTTTTCAGCTCGGTCTTCCCGATTAGTGATTTTTCGGAAACGGCTATGCTTGAATTCGTTGATTACGAATTCGAAGAGCCCAAGTACGACGTAGAAGAGTGCCAGCAGCGCGACATGACGTTCGCGGCGCCACTCAAAGTCACCATGCGCCTCATTGTGTTTGAGGTGGATGAAGATACGGGCGCGAAGTCTGTAAAAGATATCAAAGAACAAGACGTCTATATGGGCGACATGCCTTTCATGACGGCTAACGGAACGTTCGTTGTGAACGGCACTGAGCGTGTGATCGTGTCTCAGATGCACCGTAGTCCGGGCGTGTTCTTTGACCATGACAAGGGCAAGACCCACTCGTCCGGCAAGCTGTTGTTTGCTGCGCGCGTGATCCCTTATCGCGGGTCGTGGCTCGATTTCGAGTTTGATGCCAAAGACATTGTGTTTGTACGCATCGACCGTCGCCGCAAGTTGCCTGTTACAACGTTGCTTTATGCGTTGGGTCTCGACGCCGAAGACATTCTCGCGACGTTCTATCAGAACGTCGTTTACAAGAAGACGGACAAGGGTTGGAAGGTTCCTTTCCTGCCTGAGCGTTACCGTGGTTTCAAGCCAGAGTTCGATTTTGTTGATGCAAAGACGGGCGCTGTCGTGGTCGAAGCTGGTCGCAAAATCACACCACGCCTTGCGAAGAAGCTGGCTGAAGATGGCTTGGCTGAGCTTTTGGTGCAGGACAATGAAGTCATTGGCCGATACATCGCCGAAGAACTTGTGAACCTCGAAACCGGTGAAATTTTTGCCGAGGCTGGGGAAGAGATCACAGAAGAGCTTCTTGATACGCTGGTCGAGGCTGGCGCAGTCGATGTTACAACGCTCGATATTGACCATGTGAACACGGGCGCGTTCATTCGCAACACGCTTGCTGCTGACAAGTCGACCAATCGCGAACAAGCACTCTATGACATTTACCGGGTTATGCGCCCGGGTGAGCCACCAACCCTTGATACGGCGGACGGTCTGTTCCACAGCCTGTTCTTTGATCCTGAGCGTTACGATCTTTCGGCTGTTGGTCGCGTAAAGATGAATATGCGCCTCAATATCGATGTCGAAGACACGATGCGTGTTCTCCGTAAGGAAGACATTATCGAGGTCATTCGCACATTGGTTGGCCTGCGTGACGGTCGCGGCGAAATCGACGATATCGATAATCTCGGTAACCGTCGTGTGCGCTCTGTCGGTGAGTTGATGGAGAACCAGTATCGCATCGGTCTGTTGCGTATGGAGCGTGCGATCAAGGAACGGATGAGCTCTGTCGATATCGACACGGTGATGCCGCATGACCTGATCAACGCGAAGCCAGTTGCGGCTGCCGTGCGGGAGTTCTTTGGTTCCTCACAGCTTTCGCAGTTTATGGACCAAACCAATCCGCTTTCCGAGATCACGCATAAGCGTCGTCTCTCGGCGCTTGGCCCAGGTGGTCTGACCCGCGAGCGGGCAGGCTTTGAAGTTCGAGACGTGCACCCGACTCATTATGGTCGTATCTGTCCGATTGAAACGCCCGAAGGTCCAAACATTGGTCTGATCAACTCGCTCGCGACGTTTGCGCGGGTGAATAAGTATGGGTTCATTGAAAGCCCGTACCGCCGTGTCGTAGGCGGCAAGGTTACGAGTGACATTGTCTATCTTTCAGCGATGGAAGAAGCTCGTTACCGCGTCGCGCAGGCAAACGCACAGATCGCGGGTGACGGTACCTTGCTCGATGAGTTGCTCAATTGTCGTATTGATGGTGACTTTGAAATGGTGCCGCCGGAGCAGGTCGATCTGATCGATGTTTCGCCAAAGCAGATCGTATCTGTTGCTGCAGCTCTCATTCCTTTCCTTGAGAACGATGACGCCAACCGCGCTCTCATGGGTTCGAACATGCAACGTCAGGCCGTGCCATTGGTACGTGCGGAAGCGCCGTTTGTTGGAACCGGTATGGAAGAAGTTGTGGCACGTGATTCCGGTGCGGCGATTGCCGCTCGCCGGACGGGTGTTGTGGATCAGGTTGATGCGACACGTATCGTTATCCGCGCAACCGAAGAGACAGACCCCGGCAAGCCTGGTGTCGATATCTACAATCTGCGGAAGTTCCAGCGTTCCAATCAGAACACTTGTATTAACCAGCGTCCGCTGGTGCGTGTGGGTGACCGGATCAGTGGCGGGGACATTATTGCTGATGGTCCGTCTACGGAGCTTGGTGAGCTGGCTCTCGGCCGGAACGTGCTCGTCGCGTTTATGCCCTGGAACGGTTACAACTTCGAAGATTCAATCCTGATTTCTGAGCGTATTGTGCGTGATGACGTGTTTACATCCATCCACCTCGAAGAGTTCGAAGTGATGGCCCGTGACACGAAATTGGGCCCTGAAGAAATCACCCGCGATATTCCAAACGTGGGTGAAGAGGCGCTCCGCAATCTGGATGAAGCCGGTATCGTTTACATTGGCGCTGAAGTTGGTCCTGCAGACATTCTGGTCGGCAAGATCACACCAAAGGGTGAGAGCCCAATGACGCCAGAAGAAAAACTTCTGCGTGCCATTTTCGGTGAGAAGGCGTCAGACGTTCGTGATACGTCGCTTCGTTTGCCACCTGGTGTGACGGGTACGGTTGTTGAGGTTCGTGTCTTTAACCGCCATGGCGTGGATAAAGATGAGCGTGCCATGTCGATCGAGCGGGACGAAATTGAACGTCTTGCAAAGGACCGTGATGATGAGCTCGCTATTCTTGAGCGCAACGTTTACGGCCGCCTTGAAGAAATCCTGATCGGTAAGGAAGCTGCTTCCGGCCCGAACGGCATTTCAGCAGGTGCGAAGCTTTCTGCCTCAGATCTCGCGCCGCTCTCGAAGGGGCAGTGGTGGCAGATCGCCGTGGCCCACGAAAAGTCCATGGGTGAGATTGAAGCGCTTCGTCGTCAGTATGACGAGTCCAAAGCTCGTCTTGAAGCCCGCTTTGACGACAAGGTCGACAAGCTTCAGCGCGGTGATGAGTTGCCGCCTGGGGTGATGAAGATGGTCAAAGTCTTCGTTGCTGTGAAGCGCAAGCTGCAGCCAGGTGACAAGATGGCTGGTCGTCACGGGAACAAGGGGGTTATCTCCCGCATCGTTCCTATTGAAGACATGCCGCATCTGGAAGACGGGACGTCGGTTGACATCGTGCTCAATCCGCTTGGTGTGCCAAGCCGTATGAACGTGGGTCAGATTTTGGAGACACATCTTGGTTGGGCATCCCACGGGATTGGCCGCAAGGTGAGTGAAGCTCTTGAGATCTATCAGCGAGAAAACCGGCTTGAGATGCTCAAAGACACGCTCGACAAGGTCTATGGTGACGATGAGACCTATCGTTCGCTTGATCAGGATCAGATGATCGAGATGGCTGGCAATCTGCGTAACGGTGTGCCGTTCGCAACGCCTGTCTTCGACGGTGCGCATGAGCCTGACATTGTAGATATGCTCGAGAAAGCCGGTCTTGGTACCAGCGGTCAGGTTCGTCTCTATGACGGCCGGACGGGTGAAGAGTTCGACCGTGATGTGACCGTTGGTTACATCTACATGTTGAAACTGCATCACCTTGTTGATGACAAGATCCACGCACGTTCCATTGGTCCATACAGTCTTGTTACGCAGCAGCCGCTGGGTGGTAAGGCACAGTTTGGTGGTCAGCGCTTCGGCGAAATGGAAGTCTGGGCACTGGAAGCTTATGGTGCGGCTTACACGCTCCAAGAAATGCTGACAGTGAAGTCGGATGACGTGGCCGGTCGTACCAAGGTCTATGAAGCCATTGTGCGCGGTGATGACACATTCGAAGCCGGTATTCCTGAAAGCTTTAATGTTCTGGTCAAGGAAATGCGTTCACTGGGTCTAAATGTCGAATTGATCGACAGGCCTGCGAGCTGATGAATAACGGGCGGGAGCTGATGTTCCCGCCCGCTGCTCCTGCCGGAGCGAAGTAATTTGAAATTGGGGGAAGTGCGGGGCGGCCCTGCTTGCATTTCCATCATCCCGACAGGCCGAACGGCCAAAACGGGCCCGAACCGAGGAGAAGTCCATGAACCAAGAGGTCATGAATCTTTTCAACCCGACAGCTCCTGCTCAGACATTTGAGCAGATCCAGATTTCGCTCGCGAGCCCGGAAAGAATTCTTTCCTGGTCGTTTGGGGAAATCAAGAAGCCCGAAACGATCAACTATCGTACGTTCAAGCCTGAGCGCGATGGCCTGTTCTGTTCGCGGATTTTTGGTCCGATGAAGGACTATGAGTGCTTGTGCGGCAAATATAAGCGCATGAAGTACAAAGGCATTATTTGCGAGAAGTGCGGTGTGGAAGTGACGCTGGCGAAGGTTCGTCGCGAGCGCATGGGCCATATTGAGCTTGCAGCACCAGTTGCACATATCTGGTTCTTGAAGTCGTTGCCATCGCGCATCGGCCTTCTGATGGATATGACGCTGAAGGATCTCGAGCGCGTTCTCTACTTTGAAAACTACATCGTTATTGAGCCTGGTCTGACGCCGCTCAAAGAGAAACAGCTTCTGTCAGAAGAAGAGTTCCTCGATGCGCAAGATCAATATGGTGATGACAGCTTCACGGCTGGTATTGGCGCGGAAGCTATCCGCGACATGCTCATCGCACTTGATCTTGAAACGATCGCTGCAGGTCTCCGCGTGGAGATTGCAGAGGCAACGACCGAACTCAAACCTAAGAAGCTTGCCAAGCGTCTGAAGGTGATTGAGGCCTTTATCCATTCGGGCAATCGTCCGGAATGGATGATCCTTAAAGTTGTGCCGGTTATCCCGCCAGAACTTCGTCCGCTTGTGCCGCTCGATGGTGGCCGGTTTGCGACGTCTGACCTTAACGATCTTTATCGTCGTGTGATCAACCGGAACAACCGTCTGAAGCGCCTGATGGAGCTTCGTGCGCCTGACATCATCATTCGTAACGAAAAGCGGATGCTGCAAGAGTCGGTTGATGCGTTGTTTGACAATGGTCGTCGTGGTCGTGTGATCACGGGCGCGAACAAGCGTCCGTTGAAATCGCTTGCTGACATGCTGAAGGGCAAGCAGGGGCGCTTCCGTCAGAACCTTCTTGGCAAGCGCGTCGACTATTCCGGTCGTTCGGTGATTGTGGTTGGTCCTGAGTTGAAGCTACACCAGTGCGGCCTGCCGAAGAAGATGGCGCTTGAGCTTTTCAAGCCGTTTATCTATTCGCGTCTTGAAGCCAAAGGACTTAGTGCCACTGTGAAACAGGCGAAGAAGCTTGTTGAAAAAGAACGGCCAGAGGTCTGGGACATTCTTGAAGAGGTGATCCGCGAGCATCCGGTTCTTCTGAACCGGGCACCAACGCTTCACCGCCTCGGCATTCAGGCTTTTGAACCTATCCTGATCGAAGGCAAGGCAATTCAGCTTCACCCGCTCGTCTGTGCGGCGTTCAATGCTGACTTTGATGGTGACCAGATGGCTGTTCACGTGCCGCTGTCACTTGAAGCACAGCTTGAAGCACGCGTGCTAATGATGTCGACCAACAATATTCTGCATCCTGCAAACGGGACGCCGATCATTGTTCCGTCGCAGGACATTATTCTCGGCCTCTACTACATCTCTCAGATGAAGGACAATGAGCCAGGCGAAGGCATGATCTTTACGGATATTGCCGAGATTGAGCATGCTTTGGACAAGGGTGCGATTACGCTCCATTCCAAGATCAAGGCGCGCTGGCTTACGAAAGACGAAGAGGGCAACCCTGTTTCACTCGTCGTTGATTCAACGCCAGGCCGCATGATGGTTGCGCAGGTTCTGCCACGGCATCACAAAGTGCCGTTTGACCTTGTCAACCGTTTGCTGACGAAGCGTGAAATTTCGAGCATCATTGATGTGGTGTATCGCCATTGTGGCCAGAAGGAGACGGTGATCTTCTGTGACCAGATCATGGGTCTTGGTTTCCGTCAGGCTTGTCGTGCGGGCATTTCCTTCGGTATGGATGACATGATCATTCCGGTCGAGAAGGAAGGTCTTGTTGAAGAAACACGTTTGCTCGCCAAAGAATATGAGCAGCAGTATATTGACGGTCTCATTACTCAGGGCGAGAAGTACAACAAGGTTGTTGACGCTTGGGCCAAGTGTACGGACAAAGTCGCCGACACGATGATGGACAAGATTTCATCGGTCGAGATTGATGCTGAGACAAAACGTGAGAAGCCGATCAACTCGATCTACATGATGGCTCATTCTGGTGCGCGTGGTTCGCCCACGCAGATGCGTCAGTTGGCTGCTATGCGTGGTCTGATGGCCAAGCCATCGGGCGAGATTATCGAAACGCCGATCATTTCAAACTTCAAGGAAGGTCTGACCGTTCTTGAATACTTCAACTCCACTCACGGGGCACGTAAGGGCCTTGCTGATACGGCGTTGAAGACGGCGAACTCAGGTTACCTCACACGTCGCCTTGTTGACGTTGCTCAGGATTGCATCGTTATCGAGGAAGATTGCGGTACCGAAGGCGGCATTACGCTCGCACCGGTCATTGAGTCTGGTGAAGTCATTGTATCGCTCGGCCAGCGTGTACTTGGTCGGACGAATGCAGATGACATTGTACATCCATCAACGGGGGAAGTTCTCTTCCCACGCGGTACGCTGCTGGATGAGGCTGATGTGGATGTGATCGAGAATGCCAATGTTCAGTCGATGCGCATTCGTTCCGGTCTGACTTGTGAAACACGCAATGGTATCTGTGCGGCTTGTTATGGTCGTGACCTTGCACGTGGTACGCCGGTCAATATGGGCGAAGCCGTGGGCGTTATCGCAGCACAGTCGATTGGTGAGCCGGGTACCCAGCTGACAATGCGCACGTTCCACATTGGTGGTACGGCGCAGGTGGTTGATACATCGTTCCTGGAATCCAACCATTCAGGTAAGGTGAAAATTCTCAACCGGAATATCGTAAAAGACTCAGCAGGCGTACTGGTGGTCATGGGCCGTAACGTTCAGATCCAGGTTCTTGATGAACATGGTCACGAGCGGGCTATCCACAAACTTACTTATGGTTCGCGTTTGCGTGTTGACGATGGCAGCACGATTGAACGCGGCCAGCGTATCGCCGAGTGGGACCCCTACACGATGCCTATCCTCACAGAAGGCAATGGTACGGTTGCGTTCGAAGACCTTGTTGATGGCATGTCCATCCGCGAAGTAATGGACGAAGCTACGGGTATCTCTCAGCGCGTTGTGATTGACTGGCGTACGAGCCCACGCGGTTCGGAATTGCGCCCGGCGATTGTTGTGAAAGACAGCAGTGGTGGTATCGCGAAACTGTCGAACGGCAATGATGCTCGCTTCTTGCTCTCTGTGGACGCTATCTTGTCCGTTGAGGGCGGGGCGGATGTGCATGCCGGTGACGTGCTAGCCCGTATTCCAACGGAAGGCGCCAAGACCCGTGACATTACCGGTGGTCTGCCGCGTGTGGCGGAACTTGTTGAAGCGCGCCGTCCGAAGGACCATGCCATCATCGCAGAAGCGACGGGTAAGGTTGAGTTCGGTCGTGACTACAAGAACAAGCGCCGTATTCTGATCCATCCAGAAGATGGTGGGGATCCGTTTGAGTATCTGATCCCGAAGGGCAAGCACATCACGGTTCAGGAAGGCGATATTATTGAGAAGGGCGAATACCTTCTTGATGGTCACCCTGCGCCGCACGATATTCTTGCGATCTCGGGTGTCGAAAAACTCGCATCATATCTCGTGAATGAGATCCAGGATGTTTACCGTTTGCAGGGTGTGGGCATTAACGACAAGCACATTGAAGTGATTGTTCGCCAGATGTTGCAGAAGGTCGAGATCGACAATCCAGGTGATGCTCCCTACCTTGCCGGTGAGCAGGTGGATCGGAACGAGCTGGATGAGGTAAACGATCGTTTGCGGGCGGAAGGAAAAGTTGAGGGATCGGGCAAGCCTGTCCTGCTCGGCATTACCAAAGCTTCCCTGCAGACCCGTTCGTTCTTCTCGGCTGCTTCCTTCCAGGAAACCACGCGCGTACTGACCGACGCTGCCGTAAATGGCAAAGTTGATGAGTTGCACGGCCTGAAAGAGAATATCATCGTGGGTCGCCTGATCCCTGCTGGTACGGGTCGCATGGTTGAGCTTCTTCGTGGTGAAGCTCAGGCGCGCGATGAAGTGATCCTGCAGGAACAGATTGCCAGTGGTGACGTGGCTGTTGTTGAAGCGGAAGCCCCGGTAGTGGAAGAGGCAGTTGTTGAAACCGCTGAGCCAGAGGCACCTTCTGCGAGTGATCTGTAAGCACTTCGCGTGTGGGTGACACTGAAATGTGAGAAAGCCGTGGTGTTGGTTCGCCGCGGCTTTTTCGTTTGGTGCTCCCGGCATCTATGCTGTTGGCAGGGGCCCCGTTATTGCTAAAGAATAGTGATGCGCCCGCCTCGTCAAAAGAAATTGAGGGGGATCCGCAGATAGGCCGTTCCGTTTTCTTCGGCAGGGGGGAGCTCGCCAGCGCGCATGTTCAGCTGGATTGACGGAAGGATGAGGGCTGGCATCGAAAGCTTTTCATCTCGGGCCATGCGAAGTGTGACGAACTCCTCTTTGCTCTTTCCGGCGATGTGCAGGTTTTCGTTCTTCTGGATGCCGACGGTCGTTTCCCAGGCCGGTGCGCGCCCATTGGGTGCGTAGTCGTGGCAGAGGAACATTCTCGTTTCGTCAGGCAGCGCTAGAAGGGTTGAGATCGACCCATAGAGTGTACCGGCATCCCCTCCGGGGAAGTCGCAGCGCGCGGTCCCATAATCTGGCATAAAGAGTGTATCGCCGACAAAGACCGCGTCGCCCACAAGGTAGGAGACGCAGGCCGGCGTGTGGCCTGGTGTGTGGAGGACGGTCGCTTCCATCGCCCCGAGTGCGAATGTGTCTTTGTCGCCGAACAATTGGTCAAACTGGCGCCCGTCCGGTGCGAACGGGTAGGGGAAGGCGAAAATGGGGGCGAATGTTGACTGCACCACTGATATTCGCTCGCTCACCGCGGTTTTCGCGCCCGGAAGTTTGGACTTTAAGTAATGGGCTGCGGACACATGATCTGCATGGATGTGGGTCTCAAGTATCCAGTCGACGGTAAGTTTTTCCGTGTTCACGTCGTGCAGGACCGCGTCAGCCGACTGGGTGCCCGTTTTACCGCTGGCGCTATCATAATCGAGAACGGGGTCGATGATGGCGGCGCGGCCTGTTGCCGCATCCCATATGAGATAGGTCACCGTGTTGGTGGGGGCATGGAAATGCCCCTTTACCATTGGTGAGCTTTGAGCTTTGCGGGTGTTCTGGGTGTCTTGCATGGCGGGCTCCTGTTTCATTTATACGGAATATAAGTGGTAAATATGAATATGCAAGAACCCTAATATAATGAATGCGCGGAGATTCAGCGGGAATCATGGCTTGGCTTGATCAGGAGCGAGTCGTGATTATAGTGTGTTCGGGATGTTTTCGCGGGGCAGATCGAGGCATAATACACCTCCTGAGGGGCGGAATTTGGTCCGGCACCGGCAGATTTTGGCAATCTGGACCAGCCTGGCACCTGTGATTGCATTGAATCAGGTAGAAAATGCGAAATCGCTCAGAATTCTTTCATTTTCTTAATCTGTGGGGTTGACGCCCCCGGGGGCCAACGGTAGGTTCCGCCAACTTCTCTTCAGGTCGTAGTCCTACTGCAGCAACTAGTTGCATCAACGCTAAACACTGAAGCAAAAATCGAATACGAGGACTGGGGCATGACCCTGGGAAACTAGGGTCCTCTGCAAGTTTGGTACGAACATCAAGATGATGATCTCGTGCCTAACAGCCGTGTGCATCCTAGAGGGACATTTCCCTAGTGCACGCGGTTTTATGTTTGGATGAACAAGAGCGACGGTCGAGCTAAAATATGCCAACGATCCAACAGCTAATTCGCAATCCGCGCAAATCGCCGGTGAAGCGTAATAAAGTACCCGCAATGGAGGCTTGTCCTCAGAAGCGTGGTGTGTGCACTCGCGTCTATACGACGACACCAAAGAAGCCAAACTCCGCGTTGCGTAAGGTCGCACGTGTGCGTTTGACGAATGGTTTTGAGGTCACCAGCTACATTCCGGGTGAAGGTCACAACTTGCAAGAACACTCCGTGGTGATGATCCGCGGCGGACGTGTGAAGGACTTGCCAGGTGTTCGCTACCACATCATTCGTGGTGTGCTCGATACACAGGGTGTCAAAGACCGCAAGCAACGCCGTTCGAAATACGGCGCGAAGCGTCCGAAGTAAGGGAACCGAGCGATGTCGAGACGTCACAGCGCAGAGAAACGCGAAGTTATTCCGGACGCCAAATTTGGTGATCTGGTGCTGACGAAGTTCATGAACAGCCTTATGCGGGACGGTAAAAAGTCCACGGCAGAGCGCATTGTTTATGGAGCCTTTGACCGCATGAGCACGAAGGGTGTGGCTGATCCGCTGCGCGCTTTCCATGAAGCTCTTGAGAACGTTATGCCGACCCTTGAAGTGCGTTCGCGCCGCGTTGGTGGTGCAACATATCAGGTGCCGGTTGAAGTTCGTCCAGAGCGTCGTCGGGCACTGGCTATCCGCTGGTTGATTAACGCAGCGCGTGGTCGGAACGAAAACACGATGGTTGAGCGTCTCTCCGGTGAGATCCTTGATGCGTCCAACAATCGTGGAACAGCCGTCAAGAAACGTGAAGACACACACCGCATGGCGGACGCGAACCGCGCGTTCTCGCACTATCGCTGGTAAGTAGAGCAGAGCGCTTAGAGGTTTACGAAAATGTCACGCCAGACCAAACTTGAGGACTACCGCAATATCGGCATCATGGCCCATATTGACGCCGGTAAGACCACGACGACAGAGCGTATTCTGTACTACACAGGCAAGAGCCACAAAATCGGCGAAGTGCATGACGGCGCTGCGACGATGGACTGGATGGAGCAGGAGCAGGAGCGTGGAATCACGATCACCTCTGCTGCGACGACATGTTTCTGGAACGAAAAGCGTATCAACATCATCGATACGCCGGGTCACGTTGACTTCACGATTGAAGTAGAGCGCTCGCTTCGCGTACTTGACGGCGCTGTTGCTGTTTTTGACTCGGTGGCTGGTGTTGAGCCTCAGTCTGAAACAGTGTGGCGTCAGGCTGACCGCTACCGTGTGCCGCGCATGTGTTTTGTGAACAAGATGGACCGTATGGGTGCCAACTTCTTCCGTTGCGTTGACATGATTGTTGACCGGCTTGGTGCGACGCCACTCGTGTGCCAGCTGCCGATCGGTTCGGAAGCCGAGTATGAGGGCTTGATCGACCTGGTGCGGATGAAGGAAATCATCTGGAAAGATGAAAACCTTGGCGCTGAGTTTGAATACCGCGATATTCGCGACTCTCTGAAAGATCAGGCTGACGAGTACCGGGCCAAGCTGGTTGAAACTGCGGTAGAGCAGGATGATGCCGTGTTGGAGGCCTATCTGGAGGGTACGGAGCCAGACGAAGCCTCGCTGAAGCGTTGCATTCGTAAGGGCACGTTGGCTCAGGCGTTTGTGCCGGTTCTTAACGGTACCGCGTTCAAGAACAAGGGTGTGCAGCCTTTGCTTGATGCTGTGATCGACTACATGCCATCGCCGCTGGATGTGCCTGCTATTCGTGGTATTGATCCAAAGACGGAAGAAGAGATTATTCGCAGGTCTTCGGATGATGAGCCAGCTTCTGCGCTCGCCTTCAAGATTATGAATGACCCATTCGTTGGCTCGCTGACATTTGCTCGCATTTACTCGGGCACGTTTACAGCCGGCTCCGGTGTTTTGAATACTGTTAAAGACAAGCGTGAGCGTATTGGCCGTATGTTGTTGATGCATGCCAACTCGCGCGAAGAGATCAAAGAAGCGTCGGCTGGCGACATTGTTGCTTTCGCTGGTTTGAAGGATACAACGACAGGTGACACGCTTTGTGATCCAAACAAGCCTGTTATTCTGGAGCGCATGGTATTCCCTGAGCCAGTGATCGAGGTTGCTGTTGAACCGAAGACGAAGGGTGACCAGGAAAAGATGGGCATGGCGCTCGCACGCCTTGCACAGGAAGATCCTTCGTTCCGTGTGTCTTCTGATGAAGAAAGTGGCCAGACGATTATCGCCGGTATGGGCGAGCTTCACCTCGATATTCTTGTTGACCGCATGCGTCGCGAGTTCAAGGTTGAGGCCAATGTGGGTGCACCTCAGGTTGCTTATCGTGAGACGTTCACGAAGGTTGCTGATGTTGACTACACGCACAAGAAGCAATCCGGTGGTTCTGGTCAGTTCGCTAAAATCAAGCTCGTGATTGAGCCTGGTGAAGTTGGTTCAGGCGTCGTGTTTGTCAGTGAAATCGTTGGTGGTTCGGTCCCGCGGGAATATATCCCTGGCGTCGAAAAGGGTGTCCGCAGCGTTGCTGATAATGGTGTGCTTGCCGGTTTCCCGGTTATCGACTTCAAGGTTCGCCTTATCGACGGCTCGTACCATGACGTTGACTCCAGCGTTCTTGCCTTCGAAATCGCAGCTCGTGCTGCAATGCGCGAAGTAGCGCCGCAGGCTGGTGCAAAACTTCTTGAGCCTATTATGAAGGTCGAAG
Organism: Parvibaculum sp.; assembly: GCA_040223265.1. Taxonomy (GTDB): domain Bacteria; phylum Pseudomonadota; class Alphaproteobacteria; order Parvibaculales; family Parvibaculaceae; genus Mf105b01. The sequence continues at coordinate 13,764 of JAVKCY010000084.1, forward strand.
TCGTTACGCCGGAAGAGTATATGGGCGATGTCATCGGTGACCTGAACAGTCGCCGGGGTCAGATTAGCGGGACAGAGTCTCGCGGTGTTGCGACAGCGATCGCTGCAATGGTTCCATTGGCCAACATGTTTGGTTATGTGAACACGCTGCGGTCAATGTCACAGGGTCGCGCGCAGTACACGATGCAGTTCGACCATTATGAGCAGGTACCGCAGGCGGTCTCTGACGAGATCAAAGCGAAACTCGCTTAAAGTTAAACGATAGAACAGACAGTTCTGAGGGAGCCTTACGATGGCCAAAGAGAAATTCGAGCGCAATAAGCCGCATTGTAACATTGGAACGATTGGTCACGTTGACCATGGTAAGACGACGCTGACAGCGGCGATTACGAAAGTTCTTGCGGAAACGGGTGGGGCAAAGTTTTCAAACTAT
>JAVKCY010000086.1:0-6859 GCA_040223265.1 Parvibaculum sp.
TTCTGTATCATCTTTTTTTCCAAGCTGAGGCGAGGTGTCATGGACAAACATCGCTGTGGGGGATGTCCTTAACATAGTGTCAGATGAGTTTTTTACTCATCCAACGAAAAGTTGACATTTGAAATATCGGGCAGTGTATCAAGGTCGGTTATGCCGTTGGCGATCTCGTCCTTGCGGCTCTGGCGGTAGAGCGAGCGAATGGCAGCGTAATAATCAACCGATGTCCGTTCGATTTCGTCCAGTGTTTCCAGGTTGCGGGCGCGAATGTCGATCCCGTTTACAAGAAAGCGTGTGACGGGGACGGTGTAGCCGTCATCCCAGAAAATATAAGTGAGCGGATCGAAGAACATATCGACGCCAAAGCCTGCTAGGTCACGGGGTGGAGCTGGACCCAGAAGCGGTGCGTAGAAATAGGGGCCTTCGCCAACACCGTAGACGGCAAGGGTCTGTCCGAAATCTTCCCCATGGCGCGCATAGCCCCAACCGGAAGCGGGGTCGCCGAGGCCGAGGACACCGGCAGTTGTGTTGATGCCGAAACGGGTCGTCGTCGTGCCCGCACGTTCCCACTCGCCTTGAAGAATGTCATTTGCAAGGATGACCGGGGAGCGAAGATTGTCGAGGAAGTTCCGCACGCCATCTTTTGCAAGCGCGGGTACGATCCCATCGTAAATCTCTGCTGATGGCCGTAGAAGAATAATGTCGAAGAAATTATTGAGCTCGAAGAAATATCGGTTCAACGGCTCGATAGGGTCGTTGGCTTCCTCATAGGCTGCAACGGCGGCGGTGTCTGCCGCGTCTGGACGCGTTGCACAGCCAGCGACCAAGATGGTCATGCCGAGTGTTGCAACCCAAACGCCACGAACTCCCTGAACGATTTCGCTTTTCATTGTGATCCTACACTTTGGAGGTCTGTCCGGTTTTATTCGGCAGACACCGTCTAGACGTGGTCAGTGTTGAGAACGGATGGCCGACCCAAAACATTGATAAGCTACGCTACCTTAATTCCCGATGAATTCGCTCGGCGAACAGGCGGATTTTTGCGCATTTTACGAGACTCACCCTTAACTCTTTCGATCTTAGCTAACATGAGCACCGGCGTTTTAACCAGCTTTGCGACGAGAGACTGAATAGGTATATGGCATATGTTGCCGAAATGTCGCTTGTGGGTTTCTGCAGGTAATTTGTGGCGGCATTTAGAATTTCTTTGGCTATTCATATAAAGATATGTATATATCTGATCTGTCTTATTTTCCGCGGAAGCCGTGTGTTCCAGGTGAGGGTTTGTTTTGGACGCTTTGTTAGCAGGGTTGCGTGCAGCGGGGGAGCCGACCCGTCTTCGGCTTCTGATCCTGCTTGCCCAAAACGAGCTGACGGTGACGGAACTTACGCAGATTTTGCGGCAAAGCCAGCCACGGGTGAGCCGACACCTCAAACTTCTTTGTGAAGCTGACTTGCTGGACCGCTTCCGGGAGGGCAGTTGGGTGTTTTATCGCCTCGTGGATCGCGGCATTGGGGGGAGCCTAAATGCCTTCCTCGTGGCGTCCCTGGCAAAAGATGATCCGACGATCGCGCGGGATCAGGAGCGCCTGAAAGCCGTTCGGGATGCGCGGGCGGAGCGGGCTGCCACTTTCTTCCGGGAAAATGCGGACGAGTGGGACCGTATTCGCTCTCTTTATGTTCCGGAGGCCAAGGTGGAAGAACAGCTGCGGGTGTTGGCACCGGAAGGGTCTATGGGCGCGGTGTTGGACCTGGGAACAGGAACCGGCCGGATGCTGGAAATATTTGCAGATCGTGCTGCCCGGCTCGAAGGTGTGGATCTCAGTCCTGAAATGCTGGCGTTCGCGCGGGCACGGCTTGATGCGTCTGGTCTCTCGCATGCGCATGTGCGGCAGGGAGACATTTTTGATCTGACTTTCAGTGATGGGGAGTTTGACCTCGTGTGTGTCCATCAGGTGCTGCACTACCTGGATGATCCTGTTGCCTGCATTATTGAGGCAGCGCGGGTGCTGGCGCCGGGGGGGCGGTTGCTCATTGTGGATTTTGCGCCGCACGAGCTTGATTTCCTGCGAGACGAGCAGGCTCATCGCAGGCTTGGGTTTGCGGCGGAAGATGTTCGTCAATGGTGTGAGGGTGCCGGGCTTGTTGTGCAGTCCATGCAGTCGTTGCCGCCGGATGGGGTAGATGAAAAATTGACAGTTCTTATTTGGTCGGCTGAAAAGCCATCGCTAGATGGCAATAAAAGTAAAGGAGTCGCGGCATGATTTCATTGGGAGATCGTTTTCGCGGTGGTGACCGCGTGCGTGTGTCGTTCGAGTTTTCGCCCCCACGGACGGATGATGCAGAGATCAAGTTGTGGGAAGCCATTGAGAGGTTGGCGCCGCTTCAACCGGCCTTTGTGTCTGTCACCTATGGTGCGGGCGGGAGTACGCGCGAGCGCACGCACGCGACGGTGAAGCGGATTGTGCAAGAAACAGATATGAAGCCCGCCGCGCATCTTACCTGTGTCGGGGCATCAAAGCCGCAAATTGACAAAGTGATCCAGGGCTATTGGGATGTTGGCGTTCGCCATATCGTGGCCATTCGTGGTGACATGCCGGATATGGAAGGCACTTATCGCCCGCACGCAGACGGCTATCAGTCGACGGCGGAACTGGTGACGGGCATTCGGGCCATCGGTGAATTTGAGGTCTCGGTTTCGATCTATCCGGAGCGGCATCCGGAGAGCAAAGGCTTTGAGCATGATCTGGATCTTTTGAAAGCCAAGATTGACGCTGGGGCGACACGCGCCATTGCGCAGTTTGCTTTTGAAACCGAGCATTATGAGCGCTTGCTGGAGCGAGTTGCTAAAGCCGGGATCAAAATACCGATTGTGCCGGGCATTATGCCGACAACGAATTTCAAAGGTGTGGAGAGAATGTCGGCACGATGTGGTGCGACGGTGCCAGACTGGTTGCGTGCTTATTATGATGGCCTAGACGATGATCTGGCGACACGGCGTCTGATTGCAGCAACCGTTGCCGCCGAGCAGGTGCATGATCTGGAGCGATTGGGCTTTCGTGACTTCCATCTTTACACACTTAATCAGGCGGATCTCACTTATGCGATCTGTCACATTCTCGGATATAAGCCGGCCCCCGTGGCCCAAAGCGAGGTGCGTTCATGAGCAAGAGCAGAGAAGACCGAATTGCAGAACTCCATCGCACCGTGAAGGAACGCGTGCTCGTGCTTGATGGCGGCATGGGTTCGCTCATTCAGGGTTATGGCCTGACGGAAGCCGATTATCGCGGTGATATTCTGAAAAACCATCATGTGGATGTGAAAGGTGACAATGAACTGCTTTCGCTGACACGGCCTGATGTGATCCGCGAAATTCATCTGAACTATTATCGTTCAGGAGCGGATTTTGCTGAAACGAATACGTTTGGGGCGAACACGGTCGCGCAGGGCGATTATGAGCTTGAACGCCTGTCTTACGAGATGAATGTTGAGAGCGCCAAGGTTGCGCGTGAAGCTGCTGACATTGCCGAAGCCGAGGATGGTCGCACACGTTATGTGATTGGCACATTGGGGCCGACACCGCGCACGGCATCGCTTTCACCGGATGTAAATGATCCAGGCTTTCGGAATATTACTTTTGATGCGCTTGAAGAGGCATACTCAGAGGCAGTGCGCGGTCTGATTGTCGGCGGTGCGGATACACTGATGGTTGAAACCATCTTTGACACCCTCAATGCGAAAGCCGCACTTGTGGCCATTCAGAACGTGTTTGCTGAAACAGGGATTGAATTGCCTGTGATGATTTCCGGCACGATCACCGATGCGTCCGGGCGGCTTTTGTCCGGTCAGACGGTTGAAGCCTTCTGGTATTCCGTTCGTCATGTGAGGCCGTTTTCGATCGGCCTCAATTGCGCGTTGGGTGCAGAGCAGCTTCGTCAATATGTGGATGAGCTGTCGCGCATTTCAGATGTGTATGTGTCCGCGCACCCGAATGCGGGCTTGCCCAACGAGTTTGGTGAATATGACCAGACACCCGCCCAGATGGCAGACCTTGTCGGCGAATATGCGACAAGCGGTCTGGTGAATATTGTCGGCGGCTGCTGTGGTTCGACACCGGATCATATTGCGGCAGTTGCGGAGGCTGTTGCGTCGGCTGCACCGCGTGACCTGCCGGTTATTGAAACGAGAATGCGACTGTCGGGGCTTGAGCCCTTCGTCCACGGATAGGAATGAGATCAATGTCTGACCAGACCGCCACCTTCATCAATGTGGGTGAACGCACCAATGTGACCGGCTCGGCCAAGTTCAAGAAACTCATCCTTGCGGGCGACTATGACGAGGCTTTGGCCGTTGCCCGGCAACAGGTCGAGAACGGTGCACAGATCATCGACGTCAATATGGATGAGGGGATGCTGGATAGTGAGGCGGCGATGGTGCGCTTCCTCAATCTCATTGCGTCCGAGCCTGATATTGCCCGTGTGCCTGTGATGATCGACTCGTCCAAATGGAACGTGATCGAAGCAGGCCTTAAATGCGTGCAAGGCAAGGCGATTGTGAATTCGATTTCGCTGAAGGAGGGGGAGGAACCTTTCCTGGAGCAGGCGCGCAAGGTGAAAGCCTATGGTGCGGCTGTTGTCGTGATGGCCTTTGACACGGAGGGGCAGGCGGATACGGCGGACCGCAAGTTTGAGATTTGCAAGCGGTCTTATGACCTTCTGACGAAGAAGGTCGGGTTGCCGCCGGAAGACATTATTTTCGATCCGAACATCTTCGCTGTGGCGACCGGTATCGAAGAGCATAATGATTATGCCAATGCCTTTATTGAGGGCACGAGGCGCATCAAAGAAAACCTGCCGCATGCACACGTGTCGGGCGGGGTATCCAATGTCTCGTTCTCCTTCCGTGGCAACGAGGCTGTGCGCGAAGCGATGCATTCCGTCTTTCTCTACCATGCCATCAAGGCTGGCATGGATATGGGTATTGTGAATGCCGGTCAGCTCGCGATTTATGAAGACATCCCGCGGGAGCTGCGTGACGCGGTGGAAGACGTGATCTTGAACCGGAATGACGAGGCAACAGAAAAGCTTGTCGACATTGCCGCACAGTTCAAGGGAGATGGTGCGAAAAAACGTGTTGAGGACCTGTCCTGGCGGGAAGTGCCGGTTGCTGAGCGGCTTCGCCATGCACTCGTGAACGGTATTACTGCCTATATTGAGGAGGACACGGAAGAAGCGCGCCTCAGTGTCGAGCGACCGCTTCACGTCATTGAAGGGCCGTTGATGGACGGCATGAATGTGGTGGGGGACTTGTTTGGGGCGGGCAAAATGTTCCTGCCGCAGGTGGTGAAATCCGCTCGCGTGATGAAGCAGGCTGTGGCCTATCTCATGCCCTTCATGGAAAAGGAAAAGGAAGAGCTTGGCATCACCGAGGACAGTTCCAACGGCACCATCCTGATGGCGACCGTCAAAGGCGACGTTCACGACATTGGCAAGAACATTGTCGGTGTTGTTCTTCAGTGCAACAATTACAAAGTTGTTGACCTTGGTGTGATGGTGCCTGCGGCGAAAATTTTAGAAGCGGCCAAGGCAGAGAAGGCGGATATTATCGGGCTATCGGGCCTGATTACGCCAAGTCTTGACGAGATGTGTCACGTCGCGGCTGAGATGGAGCGGCTCGATTTCCATGTGCCGCTTCTGATTGGCGGGGCGACGACCAGCCGTGTGCATACGGCGGTGAAGATCCACCCGAATTACAAAAAGGGCCAAGCGGTCTATGTGCCAGATGCGAGCCGTGCTGTGGGTGTCTGCAATTCGCTCCTTTCCGAAACGCAGAGCCGTCAATATATGGACGGTATTGCGGCTGAGTACACACAGATGGCGGAGGCTCATGCGCGCGGGCAGTCAAAGGGCGAGAGACTGAGCTTGGCTTCCGCGCGAGCTAACCGTTTCGCGCTTGATTTTTCAGACTACCAACCGCCCAAGCCAAGCTTTTTGGGACTCAAGACAATTGATGATGTGTCCCTGAGCGATCTGGTGCCTTACATTGACTGGACGCCTTTCTTTTCCACCTGGGAGATGAAGGGAACGTATCCGCGCATTCTCACCGATGACAAGATGGGTGAGGCCGCAACGCAATTGTTTGCCGACGCGCAGGCGCTGCTGGAAGAAATGGTCAAGGGCAATTGGTTGCAGCCAAAGGGGGTCGTTGGATTCTGGCCGGCCAACCGTATTTCGGAAGATGATATCGAGCTTTATACCGATGACACGCGCGAGCATCGGCTGGGTCTCTTCCATACGCTCAGGCAACAGATGGCGCGCAAGAATGACCGCGCGCATGTGGCGCTGGCTGACTTTGTTGCAGACCCCGGCCTGCATGATTATGTGGGTGGCTTTGCCGTTACCGCTGGGCATGGCGAAGATGAGCATATTGCGCGTTTTGACGCGGCGAAGGATGATTACAGTAAGATCTTGTTGCAGTCACTTGCCGACCGGTTTGCCGAAGCGTTTGCGGAATATCTGCATGCCCGTGTGCGCCGTGATTATTGGGGCTATGCGGATGAAAGCACGCTTACCCCGGCTGATCTGATCGGGGAGCAATATCAGGGCATTCGTCCGGCGCCGGGCTACCCCGCGCAACCTGACCATACGGAGAAACGTACGCTCTTCCGCCTGTTGGACGCGGAACGGCGCACCGGCATCACACTCACCGAGAGTTGTGCCATGTGGCCGGGCTCGTCTGTCTCCGGTCTCTATTTCTCGCACCCGAAAAGCTATTATTTCGGCGTCGGGCGGGTGGAAAAAGATCAGGTGGTCGACTATGCCGCGCGCAAGGGGATTAGTGTTGATGAGACGGAGCGGTGGCT
>JAVKCY010000005.1:0-2337 GCA_040223265.1 Parvibaculum sp.
GAACTTGTTGCCTGAGGTCCGGCCAATAACATCTGAGCTGCGAAGCTGACCGAGGAGGCGGCGACCCACCTCGACGATGAGCCTGTCTGCAACATCAAAGCCATAAGCCTCGTTGATGAGAGAGAGATTGTCGATGGCGACGACAAAATAGGCCCCCTGCCGTCCAAACCGTCGCAAGTCGCCCAGACTATCGCTCAACACATCTCTCAACCTGAGACGGTTCAAGTGACCTGTCAATTCATCATAAGACGCTAGATAGGTGAGCTCTTCATCGCGCTGGCGCCGATGGGTGACAATCCGGACAAGACCGACAGCGCGCTTTGGACGCCCTTCAGCGTTACCAAACCAGCGTCCTCGGTCTTCGACCCAGCGCTCTTCGCCCTGATCATCACGCACCACATATTCGATCTGATACGCAACCCCTTGCCCATTATCGCGCCTACCACCCGATACAATTTCCTCAAATCGTGTTGTCCCCTTGCGTGGCACAACACGAGCGGCATAAGCGCGCCCGGTCGAAAGAGATTGTTCAGCTGAAATACCGAGAAGCTCACCTGCATGCGGAGCCCATGTCAGCGCGTCATGCTCAAGCGTCCACTCATAATACGCGTCCCCCACGTGGCCAAGCGCTTCCGCGCTCAGTGAAGCAGAAGGCACTTCGGCTTGAACGTTTTGTTCTGCTTCGTTTGTCAAACTCGAAGGGCTCTCAATATCCCCTTCTTGTCCTCGCCAAAAACGCCTGTCCCGCGACAAATTAGACCCCAACAATAGATACGCTTACACCGGGCTTTCCATCACCCCTTTGGAAGCCGTGACCTCATTATTCACATCGCCCCTTAAAAAAGGGCCAAGGAACATTACCAACGCTCTCCTAATCAACATGGTTAAACAGGGCGAACCTGTGCCAAATCGGATCACTTGAACTGGCGGGCTTTTTGCTCCGTCAGGCCTATGACACGCATCGTTCCCATATCGGGCTCGGCCTTCCCACATCAGGCCTCACGCCCTGCCAAGAAAAGTCCGGCAGACGACAAGCCTCGGGCCGAAGAAACGCGCGTCATTAACCCCAATGCACATACAGCAGCAAACCGTCGCATTTCGGCACGCTCTGGCCCGACCACACCTTTCCTTGCACAATATGTGGATCAACATTGGCCATGGCCCCGCAACCCGGTTGCCCGCGTTCAGGCGCGCCAGGATGCCGCTCGCGCCTATGCCAACACCGACAAGCGCGATGACAAACCCGCCAGTGGCGCAGTCACCAACCGCCGGGCATAAAAGCCTGCGGAATTAGTAGCCGACCGCCGCGCCGTCTTTGCGCGGATCGGACCCACCGGTCAGAGCACCATTTTTCCAGTCAATATGGATCGACTGCCCGCCACCAAAGGGCAGCAACGCGTTTTGCACCTCATGACCACGTGCGATCAAGCCAGCACGTACCTCCGCTGAGATCCCCTTCTCCACCTCAATTCCATAGGCACCAGGAAATACACGCGGACTATCAAGCGCCTCCTGCACGTCCATGCCGAAATCAATGATGTTCGTTAGAAGATGCACATGACCTACCGGTTGGTAAGCGCCGCCCATCACACCAAATGGAAGGGTTGCACGTCCCTTCTCCACCAGCATGCCGGGAATAATCGTATGGAGGGGGCGCTTGCCCCCTTGCAGACAATTGGGATGGCCATCGCTCAACACAAAACCCGCACCACGATTGTGCAACACAATGCCGCTCTCAGGCCCGGTAATACCGGAGCCGAAACCCTTGTAAAGCGAGTTAATAAAGGAAACTGCGTTCCGGTCCTTGTCCACGACTGTGAGATAGATCGTATCCCGGTTGAGCGGGTCCCGATTGGCAGCAAGATCAGTCAACGCCTGATCCGGATCAATCCGCGCGGCGAGCTTCGCAGCCATCTCTGCACTCAAAAGCTCGTCAACGGGAACAGACACAAAGGCAGGGTCCGCCACATGCCGGTCACGCAAATCATAGGCAAGACGCGAAGCCTCCATCTCCAGATGAAAACGCAAGGCCCCATGCGGATCAAGCACATCAAGATCAAAATACTGAAGAATATTAAGAGCGATCTGCGCGGTGATCCCCTGACCGTTCGGCGGGATTTCAAGCACATCGAAACCGCGATACTGCGTCCGCGTCGGCGTCACATAATCGCAAGCCACTGCGGCAAAATCATCAAGCGTATGGCACCCGCCGAGCGCGCGCAGCTTGCCAACCATATCTTCGGCGAGCGCTCCTTCATAAAATCCGGCCCGGCCTTTTTCGGCAATGATTTTGAGGCTTGCCGCCAGCGCCGGCAAATTCACCACCTGCCCGATCTC
>JAVKCY010000004.1:0-12083 GCA_040223265.1 Parvibaculum sp.
CGATTGAGCGGTTCGGGATCGGGTTTGCACCGGATGATCGCTCAGGGCTCAAATCCTACATGCTCGGGCGGGACTTCAAGCTGCCGCAGATGATTGAAGCGGGACTTCTGATCGGTGGCGAGGACATTCGCGAGCCCTATGACCGGTTTCGCAATCGGGTGATGTTCCCCATTGCCGATGCGCGGTCCCGGGTCGTGGCGTTTGGCGGTCGTGCGCTCGATCCGGCGGCGAAGGCCAAATATATGAACTCGCCGGAAACGCCACTCTTTCACAAAGGGCATCTGCTCTACAATCTCGCCCAGGCCCGCAAGCCCGCCTATGACGGTGGCATGGTGGTCGCGGTTGAAGGCTATATGGATGTGGTGGCACTTGGTCAGGCAGGCATTGACCCTGTCGTGGCGCCGCTCGGGACCGCGTTGACTGAAGAGCAGATCGGTCTCTTGTGGCGCTTGGCCTCTGAGCCGATCTTGTGCTTTGACGGGGACAAGGCTGGCATTCGCGCCGCGCACCGGGCGGTGGAGCGGGTGTTGCCGCTCCTGAAACCCGGTCATTCCTTGCGTTTTGCGCTTTTGCCTGAGGGCCAAGATCCGGATGACCTTGTGCGGTCCGGCGGGAAGGAAGCCATGCTGGCGATCCTTGAGGCGGCCAAACCCTTGTCTGAAATGGTCTGGGACAAGGAGGTTGCCGCAGGTACATGGGACACGCCGGAGAGAAAGGCGCAATTGCAGGCCCGCATCGGCGCTGTGATCCGGGAAATTGCGGACCCGACCGTTCAGGGCTTTTACCGGGATGCGATGAAGGCGAAACTCGAACAATTGTTGAGACCGCAACGCGGCTCGGCGGGTGCGGGTGGAGGATGGCAGAACCAGAGGGCGTGGAATGGCCAGAAGAGTTGGACCGGGCAACGAACCGGCTCGTTCTCGGGGAAAAAAGGTCGGTTTGGGCAAAATAAGGATTTATTCCTAGGAAATGCGACGCCGCAGCTCAAGCAGAGCCCCTTGGCTCGTGGGGGTGACGTAGGGGCTGCCAAGCGGGAGAGATTGCTGGTCCTCACATTGCTCAATCACCCCTGGCTTTTGGATGAACATGGTGAAGCCTTTGCTTTTGCCGATTTTGGCGACCGGGAGCTTGACAAAATACGCAATGAAATCATAGATATAGCCGCTCTTCATGTGCCCCTTGACAGGGAAGGGTTGAGGGGCCACTTGGATAAGAGGGGAATTTTGGATATTGCTCGTCGGCTTGAGAGCGGGATGTCGCTCAAAAGCGAGACGTTCGCATGGCCTGATGCGCCAAATGATGAGGTCGAAGATGCATGGCTTCATTTGTTGCACTGGCATGACCGGGCGGGCGATTTGCAAAATGAACTCAAGGCAGCGGAACGTGCGCTGGCAGAAGAACTGACGGACGAAAATTTGGCAAGACTTTCTGCATTGAAAGACGAACTCGCCAGACTTTCGAAACTGTGATTGGCAAGGAAGCTAACCAACCTGGGAATTTGACGCACTAAGGAACGTGGTGACGATGCGAAAGCAGTGACCCCGCGTTTACACCAATTGAACGGTTTGACTGCAGTATCAAGTGGGGAAGCAGTCACCGCGTAGTTGGAGCCCTTAAGGCGGTCGAACAAGACAGGCGGAGAGTTGTTGAATGGCGACGAAGACGGCGGAAACAGAAACAACAGAACAGACTGGCGACGAACGGGATAGCCCTTTGCTCGACATGTCGGATGCTGGCGTCAAGAAAATGATCAAGGCCGCGAAAGCACGCGGTTTTGTGACTTATGACGAGTTGAACAAGGTTCTGCCATCGGAAGAATTTTCTTCCGAACAGATTGAAGATACAATGGCAATGCTCTCCGAGATGGGCATCAACGTCATTGAGAATGAGGACGCCGAAGGCGACCAGGACGAAGCGAAGTCTGCCGACAGTTCGAGCGACGACGATGATGATGATGACGATGACAATAGCCCTTCGGGCACGGCCGTCACCAAAACAGAAACAACGTCAACCACCACAACGCTCGATCGCACCGATGACCCGGTTCGCATGTATCTGCGTGAGATGGGTTCGGTTGAACTATTGTCCCGCGAAGGCGAAATTGCGATTGCCAAGCGTATTGAGGCGGGCCGCGAAACAATGATTGCCGGGCTTTGTGAAAGCCCACTGACCTTCCAGGCTATTATTATTTGGCGCGATGAGCTGAATGAAGGGAAGATCCTGCTGCGCGACATTATCGACCTTGATGCGACCTATGCAGGGCCGGACGCGAAGAAGGTGGACAAGAGCCAGGCCGCCCTTGAAAAAGAACGCGCCAAGGCAGAAGGCAAAGTCTTCGAAGAAGAACCTGAAGAGGAAGAAGACGAAGACGATGATGCTGAGAACAATCTCTCGCTCGCGGCGATGGAAGCTGAGCTGAAGCCAAAGGTGCTAGAGATTTTTGACGCTGTTGCGTCCGACTATAAGAAGCTCCGCCGCTTGCAGGATCAGAAGCATGATCTTGCCTTGCAGAGCGATGAGCTTTCAACGTCGCAAGAACGCCGTCACAAAAAGCTCAAAGACGACATTATTGACGAAGTGAAGAGCCTTGCGCTCAACAATAATCGTATTGATAGTCTTGTCGATCAGCTCTACTCGATCAACAAGCGCCTGATGGGGCTTGAGGGCCGTTTGTTGCGTGCGTCTGAAGCACATGGTGTGAGCCGTGAAGAGTTTCTGCAGCAATATTACGAAAACGAGCTTGATCCGAACTGGTCGCGCCGCGTCAGCCGCCTGAAGGGCAAGGGCTGGGCGGACTTTATCAAGAACGATAAGGATACGATCAAAGACATTCGCGACAATATTCAGGAGCTGGCGTCTGAAACCGGTCTTGATATCGCGGAATATCGCCGCATTGTGCACAAGGTGCAGAAGGGCGAACGCGAAGCACGGATCGCCAAGAAGGAAATGGTGGAAGCCAACCTTCGCCTGGTAATTTCGATTGCCAAGAAATATACAAACCGCGGCTTGCAGTTCCTCGACCTTATTCAGGAAGGCAATATTGGCCTGATGAAGGCGGTGGACAAGTTTGAGTATCGTCGCGGGTACAAGTTCTCGACCTATGCGACATGGTGGATCCGTCAGGCGATCACGCGGTCGATTGCTGACCAGGCACGCACGATCCGTATTCCGGTGCATATGATCGAGACGATCAACAAGCTGGTGCGGACATCGCGTCAGATGCTGCACGAGATTGGCCGTGAGCCGACACCGGAAGAACTGGCTGAGAAGCTCGGTATGCCGCTTGAGAAAGTGCGCAAGGTTCTGAAGATCGCGAAAGAGCCGATCTCTCTTGAAACACCCATTGGTGACGAAGAAGACAGCCATCTTGGTGATTTCATCGAGGACAAGAATGCGATCCTGCCGATTGATGCGGCGATCCAGTCCAACTTGCGTGAAACAACAACCCGTGTGCTGGCTTCGCTGACACCACGCGAGGAGCGTGTGCTGCGTATGCGTTTTGGCATTGGTATGAATACCGACCACACTTTGGAAGAGGTTGGGCAACAATTCTCGGTGACGCGTGAGCGTATTCGCCAGATTGAGGCTAAGGCGCTTCGCAAGCTCAAGCATCCGAGCCGCAGCCGCAAGCTGCGCAGCTTTCTCGACAATTGAGGTTCGAAGTTAAAACTTGAACTGAACCTTGAGATCCGGCCCGGCATGGGATACCCCTGCCGGGCCAAACTGTATATGGAGTATGGTCATGAACCTCACAATGATGCGGGCGAAAATTCACCGGGCCACGATCACGCAATGCGACCTGAATTATGAAGGTTCGATTTCGATTGATAAGGATCTGTTGGCGGCGTCCGGCATTCTGCCGAACGAACAGGTTGATGTGTTGAACATTACCAATGGCGAACGGCTGACAACTTATGCGATTGAAGCACCATCGGGGTCGGGCATGATTGGCATGAACGGTGCGGGCGCGCGCAAGGCACAGGTGGGCGATCTCGTGATTATCGTTGCCTATGGGCAGATGAGCGATGTGGAAGCCAATTCTTTCACGCCTAAAGTGATCCTGATGGGCGCGGACAATAAAGCGGCATAGTGTCGTTGCACCGTGTCGGGGGGTGGGGCAATCCCGCGCGCCCGAGACTATTGCCCGAAGCTTTGTGGCGGACCAGAGAAGGCCGTTATGCTCCGAGCCTTTTGGACTGCTTTGCTAAAGCTGCATTAAACTCTTTTCGCGCTGACGCTGTCAGGCAGGGGAGCAGTACGGTGAAGTGCTGTTCAATGCCACGCTCTTGATGTGCCCAGGTGATTTCTTCCAAATCCTCTGATTCGCGCAGATAGTCCATCCAGTACCGGCTGACGATCCAGAGAGACCGGGTCAGTTTCTGCAGATCAATTTCTAGATCGTGGCGGAACAATTTTTCCTTCGAAATTCTACGGATCAGTTGATAGAGCTCGTTGAAATCGGCCGACAATTCCGTATCTGTGCCGCCCAGTCCCAACAGCTCTTTCAGTTGCGCACGATCCCGCAGCACGAAGCGGCTGTTCCAGGTCAGGTCCATCGCAAACAGTAGGTGTTCCACATAATCATCCGCGATGGCGGCGGGGCATTTTGCAGCGCGCCGCGCCTGCGATTGCTGCCGCGCATCCGCTACAAGCCGCATGGCGAGATCGCGCTTGGTCGGGAAGTGATAGGTCAGATTTCCCTGGGATATCCCGATATCGGCCGCGATTTCCGTCAGTGTTGTGGCGGCATAGCCCTTCGCGTTGAAAATGCGTCGGCTGGCGTCAAGGATCCGCTCCGCCGTTGCTGTTCTGGTTTTCATGCGATCCGGCCTCTATTGGGTGCTGTGATTTTTACTTTGACAAAATAGGTTACACAACCTAATATTAGGTAAATCTACCTAACAAGGTCATTTCGGGAAGGGCGGTGGAGGCGGTTGAGAACGAGAAAAAGACATATCCTCATCGTAGGAGGGGGGACATCGGGGACGGTTCTCGCCGCGCGCTTGAGCGAAGATCCAGATTTGTTTGTCACGCTGCTAGAGGCCGGGCCGGATGATGATATGTACGGCGCCGATGTTTTTGAGCCCGCCCGTGCCGCGAGCGCGTGGGCCGGGAATACACCGATTGCTATCAACGTGATGGCAACGGAAGCTGGAACCATCCCCATGTTCCAAGGGCGCATTCTAGGTGGAACCTCCGCCGTGAACGGTCTTGCGACACTGCGCGGCTTGCCGTCTGACTATGACGAGTGGGCCGCGGCGGGGCTACAAGGCTGGGGATGGAAAGATGTCGTCGACACATTTATCGCCGCTGAAAACGATATGGATTTTGGGGCGTCTCCGCTTCACGGCGATAGCGGTCCATTATCTGTTCGTCGGTGGCGTCATGGTGAATTGAGCCATGCGCAGCGCACCTTCTATGACGCCATGGTTGAAATGGGCGAACCTTCAGTCGCCGATATTAACGATCCTTCACAACTTCCAGGGATTGGTGTCTTTCCCGTCTCTATTGATAAAGCAGGGAAACGCGTTACGACAAGCCTTGCCTACCTTACGCCAGCGGTGCGGGCACGGGACAATCTGGTGATCCGCACCAACACAAATGTCGCGCGAATTGCCTTGGAAGATGGTCGTGCTCTCGGCGTTGTTCTCACCACGGGCGAGCATCTTGCCACCGACGAAGTTGTGCTGACGGCGGGTGCCATTTCTTCCCCTGTCTTGTTATTGCGTTCAGGGCTTGGGCCGAAGGCTCATCTTGCTGAGCGGGGGATCAGGCTCCATGCCGATCTTCCCGTCGGGTCCACAATGAGTGATCATCTTGGCCCCGGCATTGCCTATCGTCACAAGGGTCGGCGGGGTGGAATTGCGGGACCGGCCCAGGTGTTGCTGGCAGGCGCATCAAACGGGGTCGATGTTGACTATCATGCCTTCCCGATTGCGCCTGCCCCTTCCGAAGACAATGAAACAGATTTCATCATGGCCGTGTTCCTCATGCGCTCAAGCGGGCGCGGCAGCGTGCGTTTGGGCGAAGCGCTTGATAGCGATCCGGTGATCACGGCGCCACCTCTCCCTGATGATGCTGTTGGCCGTTTTCGCCATGCATTTGACCGTATCGCCGCGTGGGAACGATCAGAGGTTGCGCGTGGGCTTGGGTGCGAACCTGTGGAAGGTCACGACCTTTCAGCTCCTGATGCGGTCAGAACGGCATTGGAGCGTCTCACGTTGAGCTATTACCACATGACCAGTACCTGCCCGATGGGAGCCGTGCTTGATGCGGATTGTCGTGTACATGGCATTGAAGGTTTGCGTGTCGCCGACGCATCGGTGATGCCGACCATCCCCACCGGCAATACATACCTAGGCTGCGTCATGATCGCAGAACGTGTCGCGCGAAAGATGCGCGCACAACACGGCAAGTGATGCGAACGATGACCTGATCGCTGACCGTACTGAAAGAAAAACCGCCACAGCGTGGCAGAGCGGAAAGAGGAGAAAAAATGAATCTTCAAATCAAAGGCAAGAAGGCAATTATGGCCGGCGGCAGCGCTGGTATGGGGCGGGCAACGGCGGAAAGGCTTGCGGAGGCGGGTGTTGAGCTTTTTATCTCTGCCCGGCGCGAAGACCGTTTGAAGCGGGCAGCGGAGGAGATGTCGGAGAAATACAATACGAACGTTACTCCCGTCGTTGCCGATTCATCGACAGAGGAAGGCAGACATGCGCTGTTCGCCGCATGCCCCGACCCCGATATTCTCGCCATTACCATCAAGCCGCCGAGCCCCAATGGTGACTTTCTTAAAGTCACGCCGCAAATGTGGCGAGACTCTATCGAGACAACGCTTATCGGTCCCATTGAGATCATGCGGCACTATATCCCGGTGATGAAGCAGAAGGGCTGGGGACGGATCGTCAACATTGCGACTTTCTCGGCGAAAAACCCGATGATCTGGCGGCTTCTGTCCGGCCCGGCGCGCTCTGCTTTGATCAATTACACAGCAAGCGTTTCGCGCGAAGTGGCAAGGTATGGCGTCAACATCAACAACATCCTGCCCGGCCTTTTCAGGACCGAAGGGGCAAGCGAGCTCATGGAGGATTATGCTGATGCGTTCGGGCTGGAGCCCAGTCAGGAGATTGTGCTGAAACACTTTCTGGACAATAACCAGATTCCCACCGGCGATTTGGGAGAAGCCGAGGATCTGGCTCCAATGGCAGCGCTTCTATGCAGCCCGCTCTCCCGGTTCACCGTGGGGCAGAATATTGTGATCGACGGTGGTCAGCATCGCTCAATTTTTTGAGCGATGCATGATCGCCGCCTGACCAGAGATTCAATTACTCAATCGCGATGACAAGTGTCACGTTGGAAGTCAGCATCTGCTCGCCTGCGGCGACAGGCACGTCTGAGCTCTCCATTGTCATGGCGCGTGCATAGAATTGAGGGCCGCCACCGCCACCACTATTCTCGTTGATGGTGATGATCTGACCGAGCGCTACACCAGCAGATGAGACCAGAATTTTTGCCTTGCGGATCGCGTCTTTCACTGCATCGGCGCGGGCAGCGTCCAGAAGGGGGCCCGGTTTCTCCACATCAAAGCGGATGCCATGGAGCTGGTTGGAGCCAAGCGACACGATCTTGTCGAGTGCCTCGCCGACCCGGTCCAGATCGCGCAATGTCAGAGACACCATGTTGGAGGCTTGGTAGCCCGTGATCACTGGCTTGGTGCCGCGCGCTTCATGGGTATAAACCGGGTTGATGGAAAGTTGCGATGTGCGGATGTCACGATCTTCTATGCCGAGCTCTTTCAATCCGTTGAATACGGCCTGCATGGCTTGGGTGTTGGCGGTCAGTGCGTCGACGGCGGTTTTCGCCTGGGTCACTACGCCCGTTTGAACATAGGCGATGTCTGGTTTGACCGAAATTTGACCCTCGCCTGAGACGGTGATTGTGCGGGGGAGTGGTTCTGCCTGCGCCGCAAGGCTCATCGGGAGAGTGAGGATAAGCGCCAAAGCGGCGATGCTGGTCAAAAAGGAACGGGAACAGAAAGTACGTATCGCGACAGCCATAGGTTTTTCCTCAATGTGGAAGTGCTGCGGGGGCGCAAGGTGCTGGGGGGGCGGGCCTTGCGCGTCGTGGGCATAACTTATGCTTTATCTTTTCCCAGAAGAATTCGTCGAAAATGCGGCACTTTTTCTTATGAATATTTGTTCATTCCTGTTTGGCGGCGGGGCATCATCTGCTATACCGCGTGTCTATATTGTGCGGATTTCTTGCACTTGGGGGGCCTGTAGCTCAGTTGGTTAGAGCGAACCGCTCATAACGGTTTGGTCGCAGGTTCGAGTCCTGCCGGGCCCACCATTTTTTTGCTCACGGCGGTTTCGCTTTGCTCAACGCCTCCGCGGGGGCGGGCAACAGCCCGGGCCGCGGTCGCGGCCTTGATGCAGTGCGAAGTTTCACCTCGTTATCTCCTCCATTTTTTGCTCACGGCGGTTTCGCTTTGCTCAACGCCTCCGCGGGGGCCGGATGGTCTCCGGGCCGCGCCTCTGGTCTGGTAAGCTCATACACACGTCGATTCGGGGCACGGAGCAGTTATGGCCAAGCGACAATTGGAAATTACGGCACCTGCGGGATATGCGGCGACCTTGGCTGCGATTGCCACGCAGCAGGAGGCTGAAGATGTTTATTCCGAGCTTGGCGAAGAAGACAGATGCCTGGTGCGCATTGTCTGTGATACCGCCAAGGTGCAGGCGATTGTGGATGGGACCCATAAAGCGGTTGAAAAGGGTGCACATTGGCGGCTGACCATCTTGCCGGTAGAAGCGGTGGTTGTGCCTGAAATGCAGAAAGTGGAACCGGGCGATGACGCTGTGCCCCGTTTCTCCTTTCGGGGGCGCACGGCACCGCGCGAAGAAATACTGAATGAAGTGGAAAAAGGTGCGGAGCTTAATGCGGACTATCTTGTCCTCATTGCGCTGTCGGGTGTTGTTGCTGCTGTCGGTCTTCTGAACGATAGTGTGGTTGCGCTGATCGGCGCGATGGTGATCGCCCCCTTGCTGGGGCCAAATCTTGCATTTGCCTTTGGTGTGGCGCTTGGAAATGTGGACCTGATGCGCCGCGCCATGGTGACCAATATTGTCGGTCTTTTTTTTGCGGTTTTGTTTGCAACATTGCTGGGTCTGTTGCTGGGGGAGCCGATGAGCTCCGCTGCTCTGTCTGCCCGGACGATTGCCGGTTATGATTCCATCGCCATCGGGCTTGCGGCAGGGGCAGCCGCTGTTCTGTCGCTTACCACCGGTGTATCGAGTGCATTGGTCGGCGTGATGGTGGCGGTGGCAATCCTCCCCCCTGCGGTGACAGCCGGGCTTATGCTCGGTGGTGGTGATTTGAAAGCCGCGGGTGGGGCGGCGTTTCTTCTGGCGGTCAATATTGTCTGCATTAATCTTGCCGCGCAGATTGTCTTTGTGGTCAAAAGAATTCTGCCGCGCACATGGGCGGAGAAGAAGGGCGCAAGGCGGTCTCTCTGGACGAATTTCGTCACCTGGGTCGTGCTGCTTTCGGGGCTTGCGGGTGCCATCTATATGGCCGGCTGGTGAAACCTGTTTGTGGTGGTGTGACCTAATCAGCGGCTAATCCGACCCCTCCATTGTTTGCTGGCGCTCAATCGGCTAAGAGTGTGCGAAATCGCATTCGAAAGAGGTTTAGCAATGGCGTCGTATCAGTATGTTTACGTGATGGATGGTCTGTCTAAGACGTATCCGGGCGGCAAACAGGTTTTCAGTGATATCCGGCTCTCCTTCCTCCCAGGCGCCAAAATTGGCGTTGTTGGGGTGAACGGGGCGGGTAAGTCGACCCTGTTGCGCGTGATGGCCGGGGTGGACAAAGACTTTACCGGTGAGGCCTGGGCGGCTGACGGCGTGAAGGTCGGGTATCTGGCGCAGGAGCCACAACTCACCCCTGACAAGACGGTGCTTGAGAATGTCATGGAAGGGGTCGCCGAGAAGAAGGCGATGCTCGACAAGTATAATGAGCTTGCCATGAATTATTCGGAAGAGACCGCCGACGAGATGGCGAAGCTTCAGGATATTATCGACGCGCAAAACCTTTGGGATCTGGATAGTCAGGTCGAAATGGCGATGGACGCGCTGCGGTGCCCGGAAGGGGATCTGGAAGTGACGAACCTGTCCGGTGGTGAACGCCGCCGGATTGCGCTGTGCAAATTGCTGCTTGCTGCACCTGATATGCTGCTCCTTGATGAGCCGACGAACCATCTGGACGCTGAATCTATCGCCTGGTTGCAGAACTATCTGGTGAAATATCCAGGCTCTGTCGTTCTCGTGACCCATGATCGCTATTTCCTGGATCAGGTCACGGGTTGGATACTTGAACTCGACCGCGGCCGGGGTGTGCCTTATGAGGGCAATTACTCAAACTGGCTTGAGCAGAAGCAAAAGCGGATGATGCAGGAAGGGCGCGAGGATGCTGCGAAAGAACGCACGCTGGCCCGCGAGCTCGAATGGATCAACCAGTCTCCGAAGGCGCGTCAGTCCAAAGCGAAAGCACGTATCCGCGCCTATGACGATCTGGTTGCTGAAGCAAGCAATGAAAAAATTGGCAAAGCGCAGATCATCATTCCGGTTGCCGAGCGTCTTGGCGGGGTTGTGATCGAGGCCGATCATCTGACCAAAGCTTTTGGCGACAAGCTGCTCATTGACGATTTGAGCTTCCAACTGCCACCGGGTGGGATCGTTGGGGTTATCGGCGCGAACGGTGCTGGTAAATCGACGCTGTTCAAAATGCTGACCGGTGTTGAGACGCCCGACAATGGCGCGATCCGCATCGGGGAGACGGTGACGCTTGGGTATGTAGACCAAAGCCGCGATGCGCTGAATGACAATCACACCGTCTGGGAAGAGATTTCGGGCGGGTCTGATGTGATTGAGCTTGGCAAACAGACAACCCCCAGTCGCGCCTATGTAGGGGCGTTTAACTTCAAGGGTGGTGATCAACAGAAAAAGGTTGGTCTTTTGTCTGGTGGTGAACGCAACCGCGTGCATCTTGCCAAGATGCTGAAGTCGGGTGCCAATTTGCTGCTCCTTGATGAGCCGACCAACGATCTTGACGTGGATACGCTACGTGCGCTTGAAGATGCGCTGATTGCCTTTGCCGGTTGTGCTGTTGTCATCAGCCATGATCGCTGGTTCCTGGACCGGATCGCGACGCATATCCTGGCCTTTGAAGGCAATAGCCATGTGGAATGGTTTGAGGGGAATTATGCGGACTATGAAGAGGACCGTCGTCGTCGTCTGGGCCCGGAAGCTGACATTCCCCATCGTTTGAAATACCAGCGCCTGACACGTGGTTGATTTTAACCGCAGGTAAAAGGAAAGGCGGCCTTGCGGGCCGCCTTTTTCATTTTTGGCGGGTTCGTTTTGACTGGTTCATTTCGGCTGGTGGTGAGAGGCTTAGCCGCCAACCGCCACATCGGTTTTCACAACGGACGTGTCGCTATGGTTTGTGGCTTGCTGTATCTGTGTTTGCAGATGTTTCAAGAGGTGGGAGAAGTCACCATTATTGTTGCGGATGACAGAGATGAAGCTTGAGCGCTGCTCTTGCGCCATCCAGATGCCAA
The DNA here is from genome assembly GCA_040223265.1 of Parvibaculum sp. Lineage (GTDB taxonomy): Bacteria > Pseudomonadota > Alphaproteobacteria > Parvibaculales > Parvibaculaceae > Mf105b01. Next base: position 11,621 of record JAVKCY010000004.1, read on the forward strand.
CAACTTTCACGTCGAAGACTTTGAACGTATCGCCATCTTTCAGGAGCCACCATTCGACCGGCACATCGTCGCGCCCATTGGTAAACTCGATCACGCTTGCGACAATCACCTCTTTGCCTGTTGAGCCTTTCGACTGCGATCCTGTCACGGCGAATGTTTGATTTTCATAACCCGACAGACGGTTTGCGTAGACTTTCACAATGAAGTCTTCAACGAGTGCAAGATATTCGCTTTTCTGCTCTGGCGTTGGTGTGCGGGCATATTGGCCCAGTGCAAACGCGCCGATGCGGGGAATGTCCATATTGCCTGCAAAGAGATCCCGAAAAGCGGCTTCGCGATTTTCGGGTGTTATCTCTGGCTGGTTGAGAATCTCCATGGCGCGCGAGGCGAGGCTGTTCACATAGGCCTCAGCGGCATCGTCCCCTGCTTGTGCGGGCGCGGCAGAAAAAGCGATGACCATCAG
>JAVKCY010000011.1:0-23202 GCA_040223265.1 Parvibaculum sp.
TGGCGGCGCGGAAATTATTGTCCTTGATCTCACCAATGGCGCGGATCTTTTCCAGATCGTCATTGGACAGGATCGGCTGGCGTACTTCCAGGCGCTTCTGGTCTCCGGCTGCATCCAGGTTCAACAAGTTTGGTCTTGGACCAATAAGAGAGACGAGCGACATGACCGTTTCTTCACGGATCGGGTCAATCGGCGGGTTTGTCACCTGCGCAAACAATTGCTGGAAGTAGCTATAGAGGTTCTTCGATTTGGACGAGAGGGCGGACACGGGCGTATCGGTGCCCATCGAGCCAATGCCTTCTTGTCCCGTCTCTGCCATCGGGGCGAGGAGAATGTTGATGTCTTCCTGGCTGTAGCCAAAGGCCTGCTGTGCGTCGAGCAGATCCGTATCTGAACGCTCCGGGTTTTTCTTCCCGGTCGTTGGCAGGTCATCAAGGACGATCTGGCCGCGATCCAACCATTCCTGGTAGGGGTGCGACTTGGCAAGATCTGCTTTCAATTCTTCATCATCAATGATGCGGCCTTTTTCGAGATCAATGAGCAGCATCTTGCCCGGCTGCAGGCGCCACTTGCGCGTGACCTTGCTTTCGTCCGGTGGGAGTACTCCCATTTCGGACGCCATCATGACATCGCCTTCGTCTGTCACATAATAACGGGCAGGGCGAAGGCCGTTCCGGTCAAGCGTAGCGCCGATCTGGCGACCGTCGGTAAAGGCAACGGCGGCAGGGCCATCCCATGGTTCCATCAGGGCCGCATGATATTCGTAAAATGCACGGCGATCCTTATCCATGAGCGGATTGCCTGCCCAGGCTTCCGGGATCAGCATCATCATGGCGTGAGAAAGCGAATAACCGGACTGCACAAGCAGTTCGAGCGCATTGTCGAAGCTTGCCGTGTCTGACTGGCCTTCCGGTATCACCGGATAGATTTTTTTCAGGTCGTCGCCCAGAAGCTTGGATGCCATTGATCCCTGACGGGCGAACATCCAGTTTTCGTTGCCACGCTTCGTATTGATTTCGCCATTGTGGCAAATCATGCGGAACGGGTGGGCCAAGCTCCATGTAGGGAACGTGTTGGTTGAGAAGCGCTGATGCACGAGGGCAAGCGCTGAGACCATATCCGGGTCGCTCAGGTCTTTGTAATAGAGACCAACCTGGACAGCGAGCAGCATGCCTTTGTAGGTGATTGTGCGCGATGAGAAGGACGGAATATAGAAATAGCTTGCAGCCTCCTCATCTTCCATCGACGAAACACCGAGCTCGATGCGCTTGCGCACGACATAGAGCTTGCGTTCAAAAGCATCCTGGTCGCCTGTCTTCTCGCCTTTGGTGACGAATACCTGCGCATGGTGCGGCTCGGTCGGCAGAACCGAGTAGCCAAGGTCGGAATTGTCGACCGGTACGTCGCGCCAGCCCAAAAGTTTCAGGCCTTCGGCTGCGATCATGTCTTCGGCCAGCTGAATGATTTCCTGACGGCCTTTCTCTTCTTTTGGAAGGAAAAAGACGCCAACGCCATATTCCCCTTCGGCCGGGAGGCCAAAACCTTCAGCCTTGGTGACTTTGCGCATAAAAGCATCTGGCATCTGGATCAGAATGCCCGCGCCGTCGCCTGCCTTCGGGTCAGCGCCTACGGCACCACGATGCTCAAGGTTCTCCAGGATTTTCAATCCGTTAGAGATCATGTCATGGCTTTTACGGTTGTGAATATTGGCCACGAAACCGATGCCGCATGCGTCATGCTCGTTTTTTGGATCATAAAGGCCGCGCGCAGAGGGGAGGCCCGCAGCGCGCACGGTTTTCTTCCGTTCGTCAGCTGATGTCACCGGGGTCTGTCCACTTTCCTGGTTCTGCTTCATACGCTTTGCCATTTCAAACCTTCTTTGTCTGATCTGCGTGTTCGCCGGCCCATCGGGCCTTTGGACATGTTTAGATCGTCTATTCGGCACGTTAACCGCGTCACGAGACGCGAAGGCCGTTTGCCGCTGCTTTTCGCTGGTGCGATGGTTGACGCTTTCTTAAGCTTCAGACCGTATCGCAGCCCTTGCGCGCAGCAGTGAGTTGAAAACAACGCACTGCCACGTCTTCCTTCGCAGCGCCGCTTCGCCAGCGGACTTTTCTGCTGAACGCCCTTTACTTAAGTGCGCCCGGGCCGGGCGCTTCCCGCAAGCTTTGACTGGTGGCCGCAAGCCTGCGTCCTTCGGGAAGCCAGTCCCGAAGCTGGGGGATATTGCCAGATAAGGCGAAACGGGACAAGAGAATAAGTCAGGATAGCTGACCTATAAAATTTCCATATAGATCAATGTGTTAGCCGATTTTGGCTTGAAAGTTGATAAAATTGCCCAATCAAATCGCCTGTTTGCGCAAGCTGGTGCGCCGGCTGGATGAGATCTTGCCTCAAAAATGGCGTCAAAAAGGCTCCAAAAGGGAGAATCACCTGAAATTTCGGTTCGCGCAGGTATCACGGTCTGGTGAGGATGGACGTGAAGACGGGCGCGCTTTCGTGATTTCCACTTTATCGGCAATACCCTCATTCTTGACCTTGCAAGCACGGCATGAGGCTGGCCTGCAGGGCTTGAAGGTGCCAGGGGTAAAAGCGCTCCGAACGCTGGAAAGTTCGAAATGGAACAAATATTCAGTCCATCTGGAGAAATTAAATGAAAAAGTCTGTTACATCTGCTTTTGTCGTTGCCGGTGCTATGAGCGCGGCTCTTGCTATGGCGACGGCCCCTGTTTCTGCCGCTGACAGCGAGGGCATGGAGAAATGCTACGGTGTGTCGCTTGCAGGCCAAAATGATTGCGCCGCTGGCCCAGGTACATCTTGTGCGGGCACGTCCACGATCGATTATCAGGGCAATGCCTGGAAGCTCGTTCCTGCTGGCACTTGCACATCAATCGAAACACCAAATGGTCACGGATCGCTTGACGTGATCGAAGGCTAATTTCGGCTGACTGGATGAAAGGAGCCGGGCACCCCTCCCGGTCAAAATGTCCCCATGACCTATCATTCAGTTTTTCAGCCTGACCCGATCCCGGCTACTGCCGGGGTCGGGTTGAAGCCCCAACACTTTCGCGACATTCTCGAAACAAAACCAGCCATTGGCTGGTTTGAAGTTCATCCGGAAAATTACATGGGCGAGGGTGGAAGCCCGCACGCCTACCTGACGGACATAAGGTCACATTATTCCTTGTCCTGTCATGGTGTCGGTCTGTCGCTCGGCGGCGTGGGACCGTTGGATGCTGATCATCTGTATCGTCTTCGTGACTTTGTCTCCCGCTATGAGCCGGGCCTCGTGTCTGAGCATCTTGCCTGGTCCGCGCATGACGGTCATTTCCTCAATGACCTCCTGCCCTTGCCGCTCACAGATGATGCGCTTGACCTGATGGTGGAGCATGTTGATCAGATGCAGGAAGCGCTTGGGCGACAAGTGCTTGTTGAGAATCCATCTACCTACCTCACGTTTAAGGGGGAAACGATGAAGGAGGCAGATTTTCTGATTGCCCTTGCACGCAGGACTGGCTGCAAGCTCTTGTTTGATGTGAACAATGTATACGTGTCTGCGCGGAACCATGGGTTTGATGCGGCGGCCTATATTGATGCGGTGCCTGGCTCTCTCATTGGTGAAGTTCATCTCGCCGGTCATGCGGTGGAAGTGATAAATGGTGTCGAATTACGCATCGACGATCATGGCTCAGAGGTTGTCAGTGATGTCTGGTATCTCTACGAGCGGCTTATTGCACGGGTGGGGCCAAAGCCCAGTCTCATCGAATGGGATACAAATATTCCGGCCTGGCCTGTTCTTTTTTTTGAAGCACAAAAAGCCGATATATTGATGAAACAGCATGATCTGGTGCTCGGCAGGCGGCATGGCCATGAATAGTCGTGCTGATAATAGTCTGAGTGATTTTCAAGTTCGCTTCGCCGCCGCTGTTAATGGTGCGCCCGCGGATGGTTTGAACACGGGTGATGATCGTGGCATACCGCTTGAACGGCGCATGGATGTATACCGTAACAATGTGCATGCAAGTCTTATTGATGCATTGGCCTCGGCGTTTTCTGTTGTGCAAAAGCTCGTCGGAGAGGAATTTTTCCGCGCGATGGCGCGCGAGTTTTTGCGGATGCATATGCCGCGATCCCGAACCCTGATCGGCTTCGGCGAAGAATTTCCGGCCTTCCTTGATGATTTTCCACCCGTCGCGACGCTTGCCTATCTTGGTGATGTGGCGCGCCTGGAATGCGCCTGGCTTCGTTCGTATCACGCAGGCAATGAGGGGGCACTCGGTCCACAGGACTTCGCCGACGTTCCCGAAAGGGAGATGGATGGTCTGGTACTGACACTGCATCCAGGTGTTCAGCTTTTTTCATCCGACTTTCCTGTCTGGTCGATCTGGCAATCCAACCAGAACGGGTATGACGGGCCGAAGGTCGCGCAAAAACCCGAATCTGTTTTGATGATGCGTCCGAAATTTGCTGTTGAGCTGCATCTGGTTGATGTGGCGACTATTGTTTTTGTGGAAGCGCTCGCCGACGGGCGGATGCTCGGCGACGCTGTTGAGGCGGGTATGAAGGTGGGCGCCAGTTTCGATCCATCACGAATACTTGGCCTGTTTCTCAGCGGTGGCGGGTTTTCGCGCTTCCACCCAACTGGCATGAGAGGAGTTTAAAATATGACTGGGACGAATTCTGAAAACCAAAATGGCGCTGCTGCTGTCGGGCTGGTGCAACCGGTGCAAAATATTGTTGAGCTTGGTGTTTCTCTGGCCGAAAAAATCCCAGCTTTTGTTTATGAGCTCGCTATGCGGATCAGTATTGCTTTGGTGTTTTGGCAATCTGCGCGCACCAAGGTTGATGGCCTTATTACGGTGAAGGAAAGCACCTTCTTTCTGTTTCAATATGAGTATGCCTTGCCCATCATTCCGTTTGAGTGGGCGGCTTACATGGCGACCTATGCGGAGCATGTTTTGCCGTTTTTCTTGGTGATCGGTTTGGGGACACGGTTTGCCGCCCTGGGTCTTTTGGCAATGACGCTTGTGATCCAGGTTTTTGTCTATCCTGGTGCTTGGCCTCTTCATCTTATGTGGGCTGCGATATTGACATATCTGGTGGCCAAAGGCGGTGGCGCGTTAACTCTTGATCGGCTTGTTCAGCAACGCTTTTCGTAAGGCTCCTGCGTGCCGGGCGCATATCGCTTGTTTGGGGGGTGTTTGGGCGAAGGGGCGTTTAGGCAATGTTAAGCCGAGGCTTTTACGGTGAGCGTGTGTTGAACGAATATTGAACAGACGAATTTTATGTCTAGCAATGCGGCAAATCTCTCTCGGGCGGACCGGCTTGCGCTGGCGCAAGCCGCTATCATGGAGCTTGCGGGAGACTATAAATCACAGCTGCGTGACGATGTTGGTTCGCTGAAAAAAATCTGGGCTGAGACGGACAAAACCTCTCCTTCGCCTACGCATATCCGCGAGATTTTCGCCCTTGCCCACAATCTCAAAGGGCAGGCAGGCTCATTCGGATATGAACTTGTGACAAAAATTGCAGCGTCACTTTGTGAGCTTACGCGTGATGACCCAGATTGTTCGGTACGGGTTCCCGCCCTCGACAAGCATGTCCGAATTCTCGATCAGGTCGTCGCCAAGGATGTGAAAGGTGACGGTGGTGAGACCGGTGCCAAGATCATTTCTCTGCTTGGCACACTCTGAGACCTTGCCCTCTCGATAAATTGGCCGACGGGATTAGGTTTCTTCTTCTCGCGGCTTACGCGATTGACTGATCACTTTCGGCTGTCAATTCATCCAGCATGTCATTGAGGAACGCATCTTCATCATCGGATGCGGGAACGGTCTCATTCGTTGCGATGGAGGCGAGGGAAGGAACGGGTTTTTCCTCGTCACTGTTCGTTTCCAAGTCAGCGAGCTCTTCCACGCGAGGTGCGTGTCGATAAGTGCCTTGTTTTGCCTCAAGTTCTTGCTGACAGAGCTCTCCGCGCATCACCCGCGCCATTTCACGTTCCAGAAGATCAATGCTGATGGGTTTGGAGACGAACCCGTTCATTCCCGCCTGAAAATAGGCGTTCCTCGTGCTCACCATTGCATGGGCGGTGAGTGCGATAATGGGAATGTTCGCCCAATCAGCGTCTGAACTTCGGATCACTTTGGTGGCGAGCACGCCATCCATTTCAGGCATTTGAATATCCATGAGGACCATATCAAATGGCTGTTCGCGTAAGCGCTTTACGGCTTCGATGCCGTTTGGCGCGACCGTTATGTTGTGACCGAGGCGATCCATGATGGCTGTAATGAGGCGCACGTTAATATGCTGATCTTCTGCCACCAGAATCCGCCAGCCCTTATTGGTGGTTGGCGTTTCAACTGTTGTGGCTTGTTCAGGTCTGATCTGCTTTGGTGTGCTCGTCTTCCTCGTGACCGGTGCGGGCACATCGAAGGGAATCCAAAAAGTGAAAACGGTCCCTTTGCCGAGGGTGCTTTCCACAGAGATACTACCCCCCATGAGGGTGACCAGCTCCCGGCAGATGGCCAGTCCAAGGCCAGTGCCGCCATGGGTGCGGGAGATGGAACTATCAGCCTGAGAAAAGCGTTCGAAGAGCCGATTTTTTGCTTCATCCGCGATGCCGATGCCTGTGTCGGTCACGTCGCAGCGGATGACATTCTCACCTTTCGAAAGGTCCGGCGCGACGGCCACATGAATGGAGCCTTGCTCGGTGAACTTGATAGCATTGCTGAGGAGGTTGAAGAGAACCTGCCGCAGCCGCGTTGGATCGCCGATGATTGTTTCGGGTACTTTGGGATCAATGTCGACAATCAGATCCAAAGCTTTTGACTGAGCGGTGAAGCGCATAACATCGGCGACCGCTTCGACAATCTCAGGTATGCGGACGGGGACCGATTCCAGCTGCAAGCCCGTTGCTTCAAGGCGAGACAGATCAAGAATATCGTTCAGCAGAACAAGAAGACTTTCTCCGGATTCCTTGATGGTTGACGCAAGATTGTGCTGTGAGGGCGTCAGGTCGTCATTCAACAGAAGGTCGGCCATTCCCAGTACACCGTTCATGGGTGTGCGCAGTTCGTGGCTGATGGTCGCGAGAAATTCCGACTTTGCACGGTTGGCCTGTTCTGCGGCTTCCTTGGCCAGGGAAAGTTCACCTGTTGAGGCGGCGAGTTTTGTGCGCTCCTTCTCCAGGTCCTGCTTCGCGCCTTGTAGATCAACGATGCGCTTCTGTAGTTCGCGGCGACTGGCCTCTAATGCCGCCTCTGCTTGCTTGTCGTCGGTAATGTCTCTTTCAACGCCGACAAAATGACGAATGTTTCCTTGTGAATCCAAGTCAGGCCTGATTTCAAGTGACGCCCAAAAACGGGTGCCATCTTTGCGTATGTTGAGAACTTCGGTGTTGATGCCGCGTCCTTCGGCGAGGGCGGTTGAAATATTTGATCCGATCGACGGATCACTTTCTGGTGCACGCAGGAAGTGGCCGGGTTTAAAGCCGATGGCGTCTTCGCTCGTATAGCCAGTCAGGTTGGTGAAACTTGTGTTCACCCAGAGAATTTTTCCGCTCTTATCAGTTACCACCACTGAATGGTGGGTCGTGTCGGCAACCATCTCGAAGCGTTCATGAAGGATGGAAAATCTACCTATTTCCTCGGTCATATCGATGAGGGCCGCAGCGGCATTTTGCGCGCCACCCTTGAACGGTTTCAGGGACTTCTTTGATAGAGCGTCAACGGCGGTGACAGCGTGTGAGAGCGGTGCGGCAATATGTCGACGCCATTTTCGTTCAGTGATCAGATGCCCCGCGGCAGTGCCAATAAACAGGGCGATTAACAGCCCGCCAAACCACATCAGTTCGGTTGTGGTCATTGCTCCGGTTGGGATCGTTGTTGGCATGTCAATTGTGGCGGCGGACAGAATTGTTGGAAAAGCAGTGTATAGCATAGCAGTGCCAACAATGAATGTGGCTCTTACTTTGGACCCGGTCTGCCAGTGGCGCGGTGCGGCTTGTTTCGCTTGGTGTGTGCGTTTCATGTTTTTCTTTACTGCCTTCAACGCGCGCAGACACATGTGTGCCTTTCACATAAGATTGTCACGCCATTGGAGTTTGATCTGGCGCAGTGAAATATTTCTTAAAAGCTGCAAAATTGGTGGTGGTACTTACTTAAAACTGTCTATGTCGGGGACACCTCATGACGATACGCAATCTGAACGCTCTGTTTGATGCTTCGAGCGTTGTTCTGGTGGGCGCGAGTGCCAAACCTGGGTCGCTTGGTCATGTCTTGTTAAGAAATCTGGCGAAGGGTGGCTTTGGCGGCACGGTGATGGCTGTGAATCCGCGTGCTGCGGAGCTTGGCGGCAAAATTGATGGAATTGACTGTTATGCCGCCATTGCAGACCTACCCATGGTCGCGGACCTTGCTGTCATCTCCACGCCGCCACAGACCGTTCCTGCCCTGATTGACGAGCTGGGTCGGGCGGGGACGCGGGCGGCGGTGGTCATCACGGCGGGGTTCGGTGAGCTGGGCGAGGAAGGTCGGCGGCTTCAACAGGAGATGCTGGATGCAGCAAAGCCTCATCTGTTGCGCATTGTCGGACCTAATTGTTTGGGCGTGATGGCGCCACAGATCGGCCTGAACGCTAGCTTTTGTCACATTGCTCCGCCGGTTGGCGATGTTGCGTTTATTTCGCAGTCCGGTGCCGTTGTGACCGGTGTGGTTGACTGGGCGGCGGGGCGTGGCATCGGGTTTTCCAAAATTGTTTCCTTGGGCGCCATGTCGGATGTTGATTTCGGGGATTTGCTCGATTATTTCGCGAGCGATGTGACGACGCGGGCTGTCGTGCTTTATGTGGAATCTGTCACGCATGCGAGCAAGTTCATGTCGGCGGCGCGCGCCGTGTCACGGCTGAAACCCGTCATCGTGATTAAGGCCGGGCGAAGTGAGGCGGGGGCGAAAGCCGCCGCCTCTCATACCGGGGCGCTTGCCGGGTCTGATGAGGTTTATGTGGCGGCCTTTCGTCGTGCAGGCATGTTGCGCGCGCAAGGGCTGGATGAGCTGTTTGAGGCGGTCGAGGTTCTGCGTTCGCCCAAGGGTCGCCGGCTTCAAGGAGAGCGGCTTGGTATCCTCACCAATGGAGGCGGTATCGGCGTGCTGGCGTCTGATTTTTTGCAGGAGACGGGCGGGATACTGGCGGAACTTTCTCCATCGACGATTGCGCAGCTTGATACATGTCTTCCGCGTACCTGGTCACATGGCAATCCGATTGACATTATCGGTGATGCACCAGGCACACGCTATGAGGCGGCTGTGAAATTTGCGCTGGAGGATCCGGGTGTGGATGCGCTCCTCGCTATTAATTGCCCGACAGCGGCGGCGGATAATGTTGAAGCGGCGCGCGCCGTCATTTCAGCGTCGCGGGAGAGTAACAAGCCGGTTCTCACCTGTTGGCTCGGTGATCAAGCGGCACAGGATGCGCGGCATGTGTTGAATGAAGCAGGGTTTCCAACCTTTGAGACAGCCGGGCAGGCCGTACATGCGTTCTCCTATTTGGTCAGGCATCGCCGCAACCAAATGCTTTTGCAAGAAGTGCCACCGGTCCTTGTTCCGGATCCGCATGTGGTCGCCCGCGTTCGTCCCCTGATTGAGGCTGTGCTTGCGGAAGGGCGCAGCTGGCTCTCCGAGGTTGAGGCAAAGTTCGTTCTTGATGCTTATGGCATTCCGGTGACACCGACGGAGATCGTTCTGAATGAAGAGGCTGCGAGTGAAGCGGCTTCCCGTATGGGTTATCCGGTTGCACTGAAAGTGTTGTCAAAGGAGATCACCCACAAGAGCGATATCGGGGGTGTTGCGCTCAACTTGCTCTCTCAAGATGCGGTGCGCCAGGCACTACGAAAGATGAAGGATAGAATTTCTACTGCGAAACCTGACGCTCACATTGAGGGTTTTGTCCTTCAGCCTATGGTGCAAAAGGGCGAAGGGATAGAGCTTATTCTCGGGCTTGCCCGTGACGCAGTGTTTGGTCCGGTCCTTCTTTTTGGGCAAGGAGGAACGGCAGTAGAGGTTTTGAATGATAAGGCGATTGCGCTTCCGCCACTCAACGCAAAGCTGGTGGCGGACCTTGTGTCGCGCACACGGGTTTCACGGCTCCTTAAAGGCTACAGGCATGTGAAGCCAGTAGATGAAGACGCGCTTTCCAAGCTGATCATGGCGGTTGGGAACATCGCGGCTGATTTCCCGGAAATTCTGGAGCTCGATATCAATCCGCTTCTTGCGTCGAGTGACGGGTTTGTCGCGCTTGATGCACGGATCAAAGTGGGGGCTGCAGCGGTCTCCCTTCCAGGTGAGCATTTTGCCATTCGGCCATACCCGCAGCACCTGGAGACAAGTCTGGCGGACCGGGCTGGGAAGCCGCATCCGGTTCGTCCCATTCGCCCGAACGATGCGCCCCTGCTCGAAGCATTTGTTGCGCAGACCAATGCTGATGATCTTCGCTTCCGGTTTCTCTCCGCGTTGAAGCGGTTGCCGGGTGCGCTTGTCGCGCGTCTCACGCAGATCGATTATGCCCGCGAAATGGCTTTTGTTCTGTTCGACAAGCCAGATGTGAAGCCCCTGGAAATTTTAGGCGTCGGGCGGCTCAGTATGGACCCGGATGGGCGGCGCGCTGAATATGCTGTGCTGGTGCGATCAGATTGTCACGGGACAGGGCTTGGTTACGCCTTGATGCAGCATGTGATTTCCTATGCGCGGTCCATTGGCGTGGGGGAGCTGTTTGGCATTGTGATCAAGGAGAACGGGCCGATGCTTGCCATGTGCGAGGAGCTTGGGTTTGTCCGCCACAATTTGCCGGGAGAACCGGGCCTCTATGAAGTTGTTTTGAAATTGTCGGCATGAACTGAGAAAGGGACGCACCGTTGCCGATGCGTCCTGATCTGTCTTAGGGTCGGACAGGTGGTTATGCGTCTTTCGATGCGCTTCCTTCGATTGTTTTTTGCTTTGGTGAGCTTGACGCAATCGAAACCTGTCGTGGTTTCATGGCTTCCGGAATTTCCCGCACCAGATCCACATGCAGCAATCCATGCTCCATGGATGCGCCTTTCACCTCAACATAGTCTGCAAGGTCGAACTGGCGCTGGAAGCTGCGGGTGGCAATGCCGCGGTGGAGATAGTTCACGTTTTCATCGTCGGCGTTTTCTCTCTTGCCGGTAATGGTGAGCTTGTTCTGCTGTGCCTCAATCGCGATATCGTCCTCGCGGAAGCCTGCAACAGCCATAGTGATGCGATAGGAGGCTTCACCGGTGCGTTCAATATTGTAAGGGGGGTATCCGCCTTGCGTGCCATCTGTTGTGGCAGCATCAAGCAGGCTGGCCAAACGGTCGAAGCCGACGGTAGAGCGATAGAGAGGAGAAAAATCAAACGTGCGCATCTGCGACATCCTTTCGTAAGCGATGTTGGTTCTGCTCCGGCTTGTTTTCGTGATGTACGAGACAGGCCATTGCAGAGCGATTGCTGAACCCCGGAAACCGGCGGTTCTGCTGATTGTCCAAGGCCCGCCTGTGCGGCGCCTTGTTAGACACAGATGGGAAGCGAATTTCGGGTGTTCAAGGGTCGATTTGCGAGTTTTTCCAGATGAAGCTCGGATGAATGTGACCTAAACCCAAAATGAACCGAGCTCCCAGACTTGGTTCAGCGCCGATCTCCTAATTTGGGGACATCGAATGATCGTGACCCCAATGATTAGCTCTTTAGGAGATTGTCCCATGAAAAAGTTTCTTGCCGTCGGTTCCGTTGTTTCTTCTCTCACCCTTGCCACCATGGCCCCAGCCCAGGCCGGGCAAACGCGTGGTCTTGATTTTGAAGACATTTTGCGTGCGCTCATTGTTCAACATGTCGATGTGAATGACCGTGGTTCATACAGAGATCAGGATCGCCATGGCGGTCGCCAGCACAATCGGAACTGGCGCGATGAACGTCAGGTCATTCCCATTGCCCAATTGGTGCACCAAATCCAGCGTGATACGGGTGGCGAGGTTACAGGCGTGACCCTGCAACCCAATGGACGGTTTTACCAGATCGAAGGTGTTGGCCGTGGGGGCCGTTTTGTAACGGCACGCGCAAATGCTCTTACAGGTGAGATTTCCAATGTGCAGCGTCATAGTCGTGGCGCACAGCCGCTGCATGGCAAGCCGATACCACGTATTTTGCGGGATCTGGGTAATGATGGTTTTTATGGTTTCGACCGGGTTGTGCAGCAGCGTGGTGATTATGTGGTTCGCGGGCTCAATCGGCGTGGTGAGCCGGTGCGTATTCGGGTTAATGCCCGTAATGGTCGCGTTCTCGCGGTGAATGCGGCGCGGAATTACAATGGGTCAGGCCATTTGCGCCAACAGGTGCGTGATTTCAATCACTGGCGTCCAAGCCTGCAGAACCAGCACTACACCCATTTTGGACAGGCGGTCCGCCACGATGACTATTACGCCGTGGACGCGCGAGATCGTGGTGGTCGGAATGTTTCGCTCAACATTTGTGCCCGCACAGGCCGGGTTCTGCAATCAGCCTATCGGTGAAGCTGAGTTTCATCGCAACGAAGATGGGTCCTCGCACTTTTGTGCGGGGCCTTTTTTCGTTTGCCGGAGGTAGGTGTGGCCGTTCTCTTCTGTCTGAAGCTCAAAACAATGTTTCATTTGCAATGATTTTCCATCCGCCGAGGTGCCCGTGCGGACGTCGAAGCGATAGCCGTGCCACGGGCAGGTGATGATGCCGTCGGTGCCGAGATGTGCTTCATCTAAGGGGGCGAGCAGATGCGGACATTCCGCATGAAAGGCATGTGCCTTCCCGTCAATCTCTGCAACGTGAACTTTATGGTCTCCCCATGTGAGGGTGAGCGGCAGGCGGGCTTTGAGGTCAATGGTCGGGCCCAAGTCGAGAGCTTCGCGAGCCCGCGCCTTGCTGCGTGTGTCCAAGGCGATCTGTCGCTCTTGCATCATGCGTTCATCTTCGTCCCACAAATTGGTGTAAAGTGCCATCATGTAGGGCCCCAGCTTTTTGGTGTCCTGTTCGCTGAGATGCGGGATGTGAAAATCAACCTGGATCGCCGTCTTGCGATCGCCTTGCGCTGAAAGTGCTGTCCATATCTCCATGCCCGGCAGGCCTCCTTCCAAGGTTCTGGAAACGTAACGACTGTTTTGTCTGTCGACGGCTAGTTCGATCCTCGTTTCCGGGGCTTTGTCTGCGGGCTGGCCTTTGGTGAGGGCACGCCACCCCCAATTGCCCGCATCCTCCAGTTCGAGCGACGAGAAACTGGAATGATGAAGATGGGGCAGATGCTCCCAATCCAGCACATTTTCCCAAACTCTGGCGAGGCTTGCGCCAACCACGCGTTCATAGCGGGCCGCAAGCTGCATCGGCAGGTTGTTCGGGTTGAATTTTGTCGCGTCGTGCTGGATGGGGCCCATCGGATGGTCCTTATGGTTCGTTTGGGTGGTTTGTCAGATGATCAAGGGCGCATTGTGGTTAGGTAGGGCCCCAATGTCAGTTCACGATTGTTCGATTGCCAGTCCAGCCATTCGACAAGCCGCGGCCTTGTTTCGCGGGGGTCAATGAGTTCGTGCACCGAAAAGCCTTCTGCGCGCGGGAAGGGTGACTGGGAGGCGGCGAGGCGTTCCTCCAATTCTTTCCTCAGCGCGTCGGGATCGTCTGCTGCTGCGATCTGTCGGGCGAAGGCGACCGCGACACCGCCCTCCACCGGGAGCGCACCAGTGACTGCTGATGGCCAGGACAGAACAAACCCATCCGGGGCGAAATGCGCAGCCCCTGCAACGCCGAAGACCTTGTGCACAATGATGCTGGCCCAGGGGACGCGGCTCTGCATGACGGCGGCAATGGCGGCGGTCCCATATCGGATGGTCCCGGCCTTTTCTGAGGCGGAGCCGATCATGAAGCCCGGCTCATCAACAAAGGAAAGGACGGGCAGGTTGAATGTGTTACACATATCCACAAACCGACGGAGCTTCTGTGCGGCTTCAGCTGTCATGGCGCCTGCGTAAAACATGCAATCATTTGCGATGATGCCAACAGGCTCTCCATTGAGGCGCGCGAGGCCGGTGATGAGGGAGGGCCCGTATTTTTTGGTCATCTCAAAAAAGCTATCGCGATCAACAATAGCTTTCACAATTTTGCGCATCTGGAAGGGTTTGCGCCGGTCGCGCGGAACGATGTCGATCAGGCTTTCTTCCATTCGGTCAGCCGGGTCATTGGTTGTGATGACAGGGGGCAGCTGCCAGACATTGTCCGGCATGTAGGAGAGAAAGGTTGCGATCTCATCAAGCGCTGTTTCTTCGTCTTTTGCGACATTGTCGATGACGCCGCTTTTTGCGTGCACGTCCGGTCCGCCCAGTTGCTCCTTGGTCAGGTCTTCGTTGAGGGCACGTTTCACGACCTGCGGGCCTGCGATGAGAACCTGAGCGTTCTTTGACATGACGGTGAAGTGAGAGCCGACCAACCGCGCAGCGGGCATGCCGGCAACAGGACCGAGAGCAGCTGAGGCGACGGGTACCATGCCGAGGGTCTTTGCGAGGGAGAGGAAGCGGGCGCGTGAATAGACGGGGTCGCCCGTGGGTCTTGATGGTTTGTTGCCGTTTGATCCCGCGACTGAGCCGCCACCGCCCTCATGCAGCCGGACGAGGGGGAGTTTGTAATCGAGTGCCACATCTTCCGCGTAAACGCTTTTACGAAGTCCCGCCGGATTGGGAGAGCCGCCTTTGACGGTGAAATCTTCCCCGCCGATGATGACCCTGCGACCTCTGATTTTTGCGAAGCCCAAAACATAGTTCGCCGGTTGGAGGCCTTTCAGGCTGCCATCATCGTTAAACTCCGGGACGCCTGCGCCCTCACCCAGCTCCTTGAAGCTTTTAGCGTCGGCGAGATGGCCGATCCGCTCCCGAATGGTGAGACGACCTTTGGCATGCTGCTTCTGCACACCCTCCGGCCCGCCTTGTTGCTTGGCGAGGACGCGGCGGGTTTTGATTTCGGCGGCTTCTTTTTCCCAGGTCATGCGGGCGTCCTCGCGTCGTTTCTCGTTATGTTTGGTTTCGATGCTGTTTAGCTTAGGAAAGTCCGTCAAAAATTGATAGATCGTTGGTTTTGAGGCTGGCCAAGCGGCCATCAATAAGAAATGATTGCCTGATGAACCAGAAACAAATTTCCCATTCTGACCTTGTTTTGGCGCTCACGGCGTTTCTCGTGCGGGAGCTTGGCAATGCCCGGCCTATCGGGGCCCGCTTGAAATTTGTCTATCTCGAGGGCGGCACAATCTCCATTGACGGGAGCGGCGACATAAACAAAGTGACGTCCGAAGACATTGCCGCAGATTGTACGGTCACACTTGCCTCCGCTGTGCATGCTTCCATGTTGCGATTTGAACTCAACCAGTCTGAGGCGTTCCGAATGGGCAAGATGCGGGTACAGGGAGAGCTCGGAGTTGCCCTCCGGCTTGCACCTTTGCTCGCGCACCCTTTTCGCCTGCCGGGAGAGGCTGCATGATCGTCCCGGTGGTGCGCGTGGATGATGATCCGTTTCCAAGAGGCGGAGAGGCCAGCTGGCTTGCACGGCCCGACGGGGCGATGCTTCGCGTGATGACATGGGCGTCCACGCACGCAAAAGCCCCCTGCCGTGGGACCGTGGTTTTGGCGACAGGGCGCACGGAGTTTATCGAGAAATATTTTGAGGTGATTGACTTGTTGCTGCAGCGCGGGTTTGCGGTCGCCACATTTGACTGGCGTGGGCAGGGGCTCTCTAGCCGAATGCTGGAAGATCCGCGCAAGGGCCATATCGATGCGTTCAAGACGTTCGACGATGATTTTTCCGCGTTCCTCAATGAGGTCGTGAAACCTAATTGCCCCAAGCCCTATATTGCGCTCGGCCATTCCATGGGGGGCAATTTGATGTTCCGCGCGGCGCATAATCATGGGGATGAGTTTGCTGGCGTTGTTTTGAGTGCGCCGATGCTCGGCCTCAATCTTGGTAGTCCTTTGATGGAGAAAATTACGCGCGCACTCGTAAATGTCATGGGCATGGTCGGTCTACAAGACAGCTACGTGCCGGGCAGTGGCCCTGCGGCGGCTGATGAAGAAGCGTTTGAGCAGAATGTTGTCACCTCTGACCGTGAGCGATTTGCGCGCCAGCAGCGTGTGATTGCAAAGGCACCGAGTATCGGGCTGGGAGGGCCAACGGTTGGATGGGTTGCCGCCTCGTTTCGCGCGATTGAAGAGATGAATATGCCCGACTATCTTTCGCGGATTACCGTGCCGGTGCTTGCGTGCGCGGCAGGTGCAGACAAGCTTGTGAAAAATGAAGCGGTGGGCGACCTTGTTGAGCGCTTGCCAAACGGGCAGTGTCTTACCATTCCTTGTTCTCAACACGAAATATTGATGGAGCAGGAGGATTACCGGTTTGCGTTCTGGTCTGCTTTCGATCAATTCGTTGAGAGGGTTTTGCCCCCTCAAGAAGCGTTCGCTCTCTCAGACGCGTGAGAGAATCCCGAGCGCTTCCTCGTGGACCCGCTTGTCGCCAGCCGCGATGACGCGGCCTCCCATTTGCGGATCACCGCCCTGCCAGTCGGTGACGATCCCGCCTGCCCCTTCGATGATCGGGATAAGCGCTTGAATGTCATACGCCTGAAGGCCTGCCTCAATCACAAGGTCGGTGTGGCCCGCAGCGACGAGGCAGTAGAAATAGCAGTCAGCGCCATAGCGGGTGAGGCGGGTTTTGGCCCGGACTTCCTTAAAGGCAGGAAGCTCGGTCTCCCGGTTAAAGATGGCGGGATCTGTCGTTCCCATGATCGCTTCAGCAAGGCTTGCGCAGGCGCGTGTGCGGAGCGGATGCACTTCGTCTCGCCGAACGAGGCGGGCCCCACCCGGAAATCCTAGATAGCGCTCACCCAGATAGGGTTGATCCATCAATCCGATGGTGGGGCGGGTACCATTGTTGAGGGCGATGAGCGTACCCCAAAGTGGAACACCGGAAATGAAGCTCCTGGTGCCATCAATCGGGTCCAGCACCCAATAATAGGCGCTCTCGCCCATTTCGCGACCATGCTCCTCACCCAGAATGCCGTGGGTCGGGTATTCTTTTTTGATGAGCCTGCGGATCGCGGTTTCCGCGTCACGGTCTGCAATGGTGACAGGGTCAAAGGCCTGGCCATCGAGTTTGTTGTCGATGGCGACCTGGCTGCGGAAATGTTTGAGCGTGATGCCTGCTGCCGCATCCGCCAGTTTGCCGGCGAATGCGGTGAGGCTATCGATTTCAGTCGCGTTCATGGGTCTTTCCCCGGCTTGGTGAGAGGTCAGACTTACGCGATGCATCGCCGATTGGCAATGGCGGGAGCGCGCCTTACTCGGCTGCGCGCTCTGCCTTTTTGCGGGAATTTGGATCCAGGTGGATCTTGCGAATGCGGATCGATTCCGGTGTTACTTCCACAAGCTCGTCTGTATCGATATAGGCAATGGCCTGCTCAAGGGTCAGGCGGCGCGGCGTCGTGAGCTTGACGGCTTCATCCTTGCCGGATGCTCGCATGTTGGTGAGGGCTTTTGCCTTTAGCGGGTTGACGATCAGATCGTCCGGGCGCGCGTTCTCACCAATGATCATGCCTTCATAGATTTTCTCACCCGCACCGATGAAGAGCGTACCGCGATCCTCAAGGTTCCACAGTGCGAAAGGCACGCTGTCGCCCTGACCGTTGGAAACAAGGACGCCATTGCGGCGGCCTTCAACCGGGCCGCGATAGGGACCATATTCACGGAACACGCGGAACATAACGCCGGTGCCGCGCGTGTCTGTCAGAAACTCGCCATGATAGCCGATCAGGCCACGTGAGGGTGCATGAAACAAGATGCGGGTTTTGCCGCCGCCTGTCGGCCGCATGTCGGCCATTTCGCCCTTGCGTATGCCCATCTTTTCAATCACGACGCCTGCATATTCATCGTCCACGTCAACGGTCACGTCTTCGATTGGCTCCAAGCGGTTGCCGTTCTCGTCCTTGCGGAAAATCACGCGCGGTCGCGAGATGGAAAGCTCGTAGCCTTCGCGACGCATGGTTTCGATCAGGACGCCGAGCTGAAGCTCGCCGCGGCCGGACACTTCGAACGCGTCTTTCGTTTCTGTGTCGCGCACCTTGATCGCGACATTGCCCTCAGCCTCCGACATCAGACGTTCGCGGATGACGCGCGACTGAACCTTTGAGCCTTCGCGACCTGCCAGCGGGCTGTCATTGATGCCGAAGGTGACGGAGAGTGTTGGCGGATCAATGGGGAGCGCGTTCAATGGTTCGCTGATGGCAGGATCGGCCAACGTGTCTGCAACTGTTGCAGTTTCAAAGCCTGCGATGGCGACGATGTCACCGGCGCTTGCTGTCTCAATCGGTTCGCGTGAAAGCCCGCGCACGGCAAGAAGGCGTGTGATGCGGCCTTTTTCGATCGTGCCTTTGCCTGTGCGAAGGACGTTGATCGCCATGCCGGATTGGGCGACACCTTTTTCAATGCGACCTGTCAGAATACGGCCGAGATAGGGATCGCGCTGAATGGTTGTGACAAGCATCGCAAATGGTTTGTCAGCGTCACCATTGGTCAGTGCAGCTGGTTCAGCTACATGGGAGACGATACGCTTGAACAAAGGTGTCAGGCCTTGGGTCTTCGCGTCGGGCGCGTCGAGACTTTCACAAGCCCAGCCTTCTTTCGCTGAGGCATAGATGACGGGAAAGTCGAGCTGCTCGTCTGTTGCGTCGAGCGCTGCAAACAGATCAAAAATCTCGTCATGCACCCAATCAGGACGTGCATCCGGCTTGTCAGCCTTGTTCACCACAACAAGTGGGCGCAGGCCCAGCGCGAGGGCTTTCGATGTGACAAACTTTGTCTGTGGCATCGGGCCTTCTGCGGCATCTACCAACAGAACCACACCGTCCACCATTGACAGGATGCGCTCGACTTCGCCGCCGAAGTCGGCGTGGCCAGGCGTGTCGACAATGTTGATCCGCAATGGTTCGTCACCGTTTGGGTCCGCCCAGAGCACGCTTGTACATTTTGCGAGAATGGTGATCCCGCGTTCGCGTTCCTGGTCGTTGGAATCCATGACCCGTTCCGCCACATCCTGGTTGACGCGGAACGTGCCAGATTGTTTCAGGAGCTGGTCGACCAGAGTTGTTTTGCCATGGTCAACGTGAGCAATGATGGCGATATTGCGAAGCGACATATTGTATCCGTGGGGCAGCGGCGGCCCCAAGCGAACAAGCCAGGGCGGCCCAAAAAAGGACAGCCCGCCGACCGCCATATACAGGGGATCTGCGGGCTCTCACAGGAATTTGCCGCCTTATACGCTGAAGGCGGCTCTCGCTCAAGCAAAAGCCGCCTTATGTCTTCGGAAATGGTTAGTGATTTCGGAAATGGTTAGTTTTTGCGGGCTTCGACTTCGATCATGATCTCAACCGTCTCGCCAATGGCAGGCACAGCATAGGCCATTCCGAAATCCGAGCGGTTAATGCTGGTTGTGGCGGAAAAACCAGCGATGAATTTGGCCGGATCGAACGGGTGAGGGCCCGTTTGGTTCAGCGTTACGTCCAGTGTCACAGGCTTGGTAACGCCCAAAAGCGTGAGATCACCTGTGATTTTGCCTGTTTTCTCGCCCGTGACCTCAATCCCTGTTGAGGTGAAGGTCATTGTCGGGTGGGCTTCCACGTTCAGAAAATCGGCTTTGCGGAGATGCTCATCACGCGCTTCGTTGGCGCTGTCGACGCTTGCGGTGGCAATTGCGACCGAAACCGAGCTTGCGGCCGGGTTTTCTGCGTCAAATTCCAACGTGCCTGTAATGTCTTTGAATTGACCGAGCGTGTGAGAAAAGCCCAGATGGCTCACGCGGAAGGCGGCATGGGCGTGGGTTTCATCAATCGTATAGCTTTCTGCGAGGGCTACCTGGCTCCCCGCCAGAAGTGACGCACTGAATGCAAAGGCTGCAAGTGACTGTTTCATGTGTTTCTCCCTCATGTGTGTTTCGTTGGAGTTTTGACCGGGAGGAAGTGTAACAGGTCGCCCCCAAAAAGCGATTATGTGGTTTCAAGCAGGGCTTGGGGGGCAGGGGCCGCGATTTGCGGATGAGCGGGCAGGTTTGACAGAAACTGCTTGGTGCAGGCCTCCCACGAGAAATTGGCGGCATAGGCGAGGCAGGCGGCCCGATCAGCCTTCACCGCCTCCAGGCAGGCACGGCGTAAATCCTGGTCCAGTTTGCCCACGGGGGCATCGCCGATCACATCAAGGGGGCCTTGAACCGGGAAGGCCGCCACTGGCGTACCACTGGCAAGAGCCTCAATGAGGACTAGACCAAATGTGTCGGTTTTGCTGGGGAAGACGAAGCAATCGGCGGCGGCGTAGGCGTTTGCCAGCGTCTCGCCATAGAGACCGCCTTTGAAAATTGCTTTTGGAAACTTCTTTTTCAGGTGCTCAAGGCGGGGTCCGTCACCCACAATGATTTTTGTTCCTGGCAGGTCGAGTTCAAGAAACGCATCAATATTTTTTTCAACCGCGACGCGTCCGACATAAAGCCAATGAGGACGTGGAGGGGAGGCAGCGTCGGTTTCCTGGTTGGGCCGTTCATTGGGGGTTTCTGGCGGGCGGGGGTGGAATAATTGGCAATCCACACCGCGCGACCAGATGCGGACATTCTTGAAGCCACGGTCTTCCAGTTCGCTCTTCAGGATCGGTGTCGCAACCATCACCGAAAAGGCCGGGGCGTGGAACCGGCGCATGAGTGCGTAGGTCCAGCTCATCGGCAACCGGATGCGCGCGTGGAGATATTCCGGAAAGCGGGTGTGGAACGAGGTTGTGAAGGGGAGTTTGTTTTTGAGGCAGTATTTGCGCGCAGCCAGCCCAAGTGGACCTTCGGTCGCAATGTGAATGGCGTTGGGTGCCAGCTCATCCAGCATTTGCGTGACGCGGCGCTTGGCAAAGAGGGCAATACGGATCTCCTTGTAGCTGGGAAGAGGAATTGTGTGGAACTGGTCCGGTGTGATGTAATGCGCTTCGTGGCCGAGCTTTTTCAGCTCTTCGCCCAGTTTTCCCAGAGTGCGGACAACGCCATTGACCTGCGGCGGGGCTGCGTCTGTAACAATGGCAATGCGAAGGCCACGTCCGTTTGCCAACGGACGCTCAAATGACGAGATCATGTTCATTATGGTTTCCAATGTGGCGCCGAGGGCGGTTCACGCGGCGGTGGCCCGGGTGTTTTCTTCGACGGTGCTATCAAGCGGCGTGTTGATGTTTTCTTCCCAGGAAAAGCGTTGCCAATGGATGATTGACAGAGCGCCGGTAAAGTCTTCGGACAGGCCAGTGCAGCTTTCGACCCAAT
Organism: Parvibaculum sp.; assembly: GCA_040223265.1. Classification (GTDB taxonomy): domain Bacteria; phylum Pseudomonadota; class Alphaproteobacteria; order Parvibaculales; family Parvibaculaceae; genus Mf105b01. The sequence continues at coordinate 21,384 of JAVKCY010000011.1, forward strand.
CGCCGTCATTGCAGTAAAGTATGCCGTCAATCTCTCGCATTTCAGCGTGGTGAATGTGCCCGCACACAACGCCGTCCACGCCGCGTTCGCGGGCCTCGCGGGCAACGGCGGTCTCGAAGCTTGAAATATATTCGACGGCGTTCTTTACCTTCTGCTTCATGTAAGAAGATAGAGACCAATAAGGCAGGCCAATGGCGCGACGCGCGAGGTGTAGCCAGTTGTTGAGTGCCAATGCGATCCCATAGGCGCGGTCACCCAAATGGGCGAGCCAGGCGGCGTAGCGTACAACGCTGTCAAACTGGTCTCCATGCAGGACCAGCAGTTCGCGCCCGTCGGCGGTGCGGTGGATGACCTCGTCGCAGATGTCGATGCCCGCAAAGTCGAGCCCGGTATAGTCGCGCAGGGCTTCATCATGATTGCCCGGCACGTACACAACCCGGGTTCCGTGGCGAACCTTGTGAAGGATTTCCTGAACTACGGCATTGTGACTTTCATGCCAGAACCAGGAGCGCTTGATGCGCCAGCCATCGATAATGTCACCCACGAGGAAGATGGTCTCGGCATCATTGTGGCGGAGAAAGTCAAGAAGGAGGTCTGCCTTGCACCCCGGCGTGCCTAGATGAATGTCCGAGAGAAAGAGCGTACGGTGTTTCGTTGTATCGAGGGGACGGGGTGTCTGCCTGATACGGTCGAACGGTGTTGTCCGTTTTCTGGACTTGTCTTGAATGCCGGATTGTGATGAAGCGTGCGTTGGGGGGCCGTTTTGACGGGTGCGGAAGAATGCCGGTAGAAGGAAGCCGGCAGCGGGGTCGGATGGGGTGTTGTTGGACAATGTCATGCCTATGTCACACTTTCCTAATTAGTAGAATGCAGTGGGCGCGGGCATTTTTCTATGGAACCACGGTCCGCTGATTCATCGGCTGCAGATTCCAGCTTGTCGGTGACAGTTTCGTGTCAGCTCGGCGAGACTTTTGTGTAGGGTTAAGATCGGAGACGTTATGACGGGGCGAAAGCGGATCGACATCATTGTGAACCCGGCCGCTGGCGGGCGCCGCAATGGCCTATTTGATGCGGTTTTGCGCGCATTACACGATGGGGGTGCGTTTGTCCGTTGTCTTGATACGGAATATCCAGGGCATGCAACTGCGCTCGCGGCGGAGGCTGCGGCAGAAGGCCGCGCAGATGTGATTGTTGCGGCTGGCGGGGATGGCACCATTAACGAAGTTGCACAAGGTCTCATGGGGACGGGGGTGCCGATGGGTGTTCTGCCGCTCGGTACGGCAAATGTGCTGGCGATTGAAATTGGCCAGAAGCTCCGCGTCCGATCTGTTGCCGATACACTTCTTCATGGCGATGCGAAGCTCATCGGGACCGGTCTCGTCAATGAGGAACTTTTTTTGCTTATGGTGGGGGTGGGGTTTGATGGGGTCGTGGTCTCCAATATTGTGCCGACGCAGAAACGGCGATTTGGAAAGTTTGCCTTCATTTGGGAAGGGTTGAAGCACTGGCTCAAGGGCCCAGCGAGTGCACTTGAGGTTGTGCTTGAGGGGGTCTCTCATCGTGTCGCCTGGATGGTGGTGACAAATGCGCGGCATTATGCCGGCCCTTTTACTCTGTCCCGGACGACTGATGTGACCTCGCCGGGGCTTGATGTCTTTCTGTTCCGCTCAGGTTCTCGCCTTGCGTTTGCACTCTACTTTTTGGGGTTGGCACTTGGGATGGTTCACGCCATGCCCTGGGTTCAACGCGTGAGCGCGTCGTCGCTTCTTGTTTCCCCGAAGGTAGCGGGGGATGCGTCGTATAGGGTGGAAGTTGATGG
>JAVKCY010000017.1:0-61035 GCA_040223265.1 Parvibaculum sp.
AGATGTTCCACCTTTTCCGGGAACAATCACCAAATCGCCCCTTTTGGCTACAGCAAAAAGCTTTCTGGCACTACCCACAAGCGACGCTAACTGCCCATCACCGGCGGAACCATCATAACTACGGGGGTTAGCGCTTGGTACTTTCTTTCCCTCGCGTGACCGACCTCCATAATATTCCATGAAAGCAAGCGACATACGAATGTGCTGCCTTACGGTTTCGGTTTTTTTTAGCGCTTCGAGGCTAATGTTTAAGCCAGGCAACTCCAAAAACAGAACATTGTGCTCGTAGAAGTGGTTGAAGAATCGCCTCGACCTTCCCGGGTGAACAACCCAGATTGACGTTCCTAAATCTACAACCTTGGTAGAAAGGTCAAATGTAGGCATAGCCCCTCAGAAATAATGAAACTTCAAATTTATAGAAAATTCCCAAACTGGATAAACCATACTGAAACAGTTGTGTCACCAAAAAACTTATCCTCCCCCCTCAACGCGCCCCCATATTTATTCCATCTCTTGTCCATGAAGGGGCGTGTCGACCGTCCGGCAAGCGGGCAAGAGTGCGGCTTTCGGTGTGCCAGGGGGTAACGGCCCGGGACCGGAGCAAACTGTTGAGGCTGGAGGCTAGACCTCTGGGGTGATCTGCTAAGCCTTGCGTTCCGCCCTGCGGCGAAAGCCACGGGGTTCCGCGTAAGAAACAGCACATTGCTAGTGAGCAGGAGTCAGTTCGATTGCAGCAGCCGCACACGGAGCGTCGGAAGACCTCTCAAACATAAAACACATGAGGCCTTTTGGCGCTCCGTGTCCCTTCACCTTGCCCCCCCGGGGACCACATCAAAGGTCCACCGGAGAAAAACACACGTTTCCTTAACCAGTGGCGGTCGTAAAGCGTTAACCTCGCAAACCTAGACTAAAGACTACACACACTAGCCAAAGGTTTCTGTTCCGTGTCCGCGATCAACACTCTCCCCGCCCTCCAGTCCCCCAGGTCCGTCGCCTATGCCGACCTGTGGTACGGCGCGCGCGACACAGTGGGCGGCTCCCTCCCCGCTAAAACGGATCTTCCCATGCGACAGCTCGCAAGCTTTATGCCCAACATGGCGCTTGTTCAGCATACAGATGATGGTCGGGCTCGTTACATCCTGTTCGGTACCAATCTCGTCAATCTGTTTGGCCGGGACCTGACGGGTGATTATGTCGAGGGGCCCATGACAGAGGAAGCCCGCAACCAGCTCAACGCCAGCCGGTCGGCCTTCTATGCTGAACATGGGGCAGACGCCATTTTCGGCCGCTGGACCATCGGCGCAGCACGCACCAGCACCGGTCGCCTGCTGGAATTTGAAAATCTCACCTTCCCTTATCTGGAACTGACCGACGGTTCCGTCCGCTTCATGTCCTTCGTAACCGGGCTGGCCACGCTCGACTATGGCGAGGGAATTGTGGAGCGCTACCCGGACCGCGCCGCGAAAATGTTCAACGCATCTGGGCCCCGCCCCCAATGGATGACACAAGACCCGGATGCCGATTGTCTGAAAAGCGCGACAAACGCCGCCTGACCCTTTAAAAAGGGCCCATGGCAGATCACGCACTCCTTATCGGTACAACCGGCATGCTGGCGAAGGCCGCCCGCGAAATTGTCGGCGAAAGCCAACACGCAACATTGTGCGCGCGGGGCGCGAGTACATTTTCGTTCGGGGAAAATTTTCTCGACAACAAGGTTATGCGGCTCCCGCTCGACTATGCCGACGAAACGCATTTTGTGGACACGTTGCGTATTCGCGGACCGGTGGACCTCGCGCTGACCTGGATCCGGCCGGAGGCGCATGCGCTCCGCAACGCCATTGCCGAATGTGTGTTGCCCGGCGGCAAGATCATCGAGGTCATGGGCTCAAAGGCGGGGGAGCCCGGCGGTTTTGCCGACCAACGGCTGGATGAAATGTCACGCCTGCCCGGTCGCACCTACCGCCAGCTCATTCTGGGCTTCATGATCGAGGGTGACACATCGCGCTGGCTCACCCATGATGAGATTTCCGCAGCCGTGCTCCGTGCGCATCGCGGCTTTGAAACACGCACCATCGCCGGCATGCTGGAACCTCGGGAGAAGCGACCATGAAACATTTCCTCATTGCAGCGCTCGCCGCTCTCTTCATCACTCCGGCGCTAGCGGGTTTCGAGAGCGCAGACATCACACCACCCACAGCCGACATCATTGAACGCTTTGCGAACGATGATGATTGCGAAGCAATTGACAATCCCGATTGGCAGAACATGTGGCAGGGCGTAGCACTCGACGCCAACACCCGCGCGCATCTCGTCCCCTGTTTCCTCGCTGCCTACAATGTCAGCCACCGGCTCATCCTCGAACGCCGCGATGATGAAAGTGATGTAAGTGAATATAGCCTCGCCCATTTTGCAGGCTTCGCAGACGAGCTCGGCTGGTATGCGCGGACTGACCTCATCAATGCCGACATTGACGAAAAGACCGGAGAGCTTTCCGAATTTTCAAAAGGACGCGGCGTGGGTGACTGTGGTTCCATCGCCCGGTGGACATGGACGGGCGGAGATTTCGCCATGATCGAATATGCCTATGAGGGCGAATGTAATGGACGCCTCCCCGATGAATGGCCCCTCATCTACCAGCGTACCGCCGACAAGCCGGACGCACCCGCGCCCCAGACTAAGGCGCAAGATTGCAGCCAGGCGCCCTATTGCGAAGATCGCCGCTATTTCAAAGACTGGCTCGCCGCCTGCCGCCCCGCAACACAAGGTAGTGGACGCTACTGCTCCGCCAACGCCTATGTTCACAACGCGAACGCGCCTGCGGGTTATGATTACCAATTGCGCGTCTCGCGGGACCGCGCGGGCGAGCCTTTGCGCATCTCGCTGATCGCGGTCTTTGACCTGATGAGCCGCAAGGACGCCGTGGACATTCACATAGACGGCATACGGCAGATCATGCTGGCACCGGATGAAATCGAAACACCGGAAGCCATCAATGACTATTTCATCGGCCCTCAGGAACATGCAGACTTTCTCATCGACGCGATGAAAAAGGGTTTTGAAATCCGCTTCGACTATGTAACCGACGAAGGAAAGCCCGCCTCCGCTTCCTTCTCGCTCGCAGGCTTGGTGGCCTCACTCCTGTGGATCGAAGAGCAAGCCGCAGAATAGGGAGAATAGGAAACGACAATGAGCCATCCAAGTATCTGCCTGTTCTCAGCCGCTGACCTTAAAGCAGAGACCGGCACCCCCCCGCCTGAGCGCATTCTCTCTGGCTCGCCCGCGTCCAAGACCTGGAACTACCGGGAAAGCGCCGACGGAAAATTTTTCTCCGGCATCTGGCAATCAACGCCAGGCAAGTGGCGGATCGAATATGACGAGGAAGAGTTCTGCCACATCATCGAGGGCGTAAGCATCATCATCGATGAGAGAACGAGCATCGCCACAACCGTCAAGTCAGGCGATGCCTTCACCCTGCCCGCAGGCTTCAAGGGCACATGGGAGGTTGTGGAGACAACACGCAAGCATTACGCCATCTACTTGCCCTGAGCGCGTTCAGACCCACGTCGCGTCAGCTCAGCAGATCGCGTCAGCTCAGCAGATATTGACCAACATCCTTGAAGTCAAAGACCAGGGAGATCACAAGCGTCGCGAGCGCGACCACATACCAGACCCCGTAGACGCTTTTCACCTCGATCTGGGAAAACCGCCGCGTCATATAAATCGCAACCGGCGTCCATAATGCAATATGCGTGAGGCCCCACAGCCCGTTCCAGCCGACATAGACACCCATTACCATGGTCGCGGGAATAGTCAGCAACATCGCAAGCAGCAGCCAGCGCGCTTCCACTTTGAAGATCGAAAATATAATCGCGCCTAGTCCGAGAACGATCGCCATCCAGTTCATCCAAAGTTGAACCCATTGCGGCAGCGCCGCGATGTAAGCCTCCTGCTCCACCTGAGCAATGGCCCATGCATCCATAAATTCAGTAAACATATTTTTTCCCCTCCACCTCAAATGATCATCAGAATTGGCTCTTGAAAAACGATGCCATATTTGAACTGTTAAAGCCAAAGGCGCATCTCACATTTTCGTTAGAGGGGAGACCCAACCATGGTGCAGAAAGCCATCCTTTCGACCAGGGAATGGATAAAGGGCCAGTGTGGCTGTGGTTTGGTTTCGTTCGAGATCAAGCACCCGGCCCGATGGGCCTATCATGATCACTCAGCCGCCACCCGCAGCGTCACGGGAAATGCCGCCACCACCTATATAGGGTCGTGGAGAAAGCGCTTTCGGTTGATCACCGGCGAGGAACAATTGTCAGACTATCGCGATGACCGGATGGGCATCACCCGGCGCTTCTGCATCGAGTGCGGCACGCCGATCACCTACGAACGAGACGCCTCCCCACACATGCTGAACATTCCCCGTGGCCTGTTCGCAGAAGGCGTCGGCAGAGAGCCTCGCTATCATGTCCGCATGCGCGAGCGGCCAGAATGGGCATGGGATGGCGGAAAACTCTCAGACCTTAAAGGCTTCCCGGGCGTCCTCTACGAACGACCGCGAAAACCCAAAAGACTAGATGAGAAACGAAATGAAAAACGAAATGAGCCAGACGACATGTTCTAGGAGGCTTTTTCCGTTTCCTTGTCCGGATTGACGCGCGCATAACCTTCTTCGCGCATTTTATCCATCAAGGGTGTCAACGCTTCATGCGGGATGCCGATTGTGTAAAGAAGCTCGGTTGCAAGTTGCAAGGACGTCTCAAGCGTTTCAGGCACAACCCCCGTCGCACCCAGCTTCAACAAATCTTTTGTGTGCGTGAGGTCATGCGCACGCACAAAGACCGGAATTTTTGGCCATTTGGACCGAATAGCCCCCACAGCCCGCGTCGCGGCAGCAATATCATTCAGCGTAAGGACAATAGCCGCTGCCCTGTCAGCACCAACCCGGTCCAGCATGTCATGTCGTGCGGCATCTCCATAGAAAACCGGTTCGCCGCGCTGCCGCGCAAGCCGCGCACGGGTCGCATTCATATCAAGAGCAATATATGGGACCCGCTGCTCAGACAGAACACGGGCGACTGTCCGCCCAACCCGTCCATAGCCCGCAATGATGACATGACCCTTGAGATCATCGTCGATCACCGCCACATCAACCTCCGGGTCAACTTTTGCAAACCGTACGATCTGCGCAGACAAAAAGTCGCCAAGCAGCATAAGCAGCGGCGTAAGCACGAGCGAACCACCGGCGACGATCAACATATATTGCGCAACATCGCGCTCCATTACACCGGTCGCAAGCGCCGCGCCAAATACAACAAAGGCGAATTCACCGCCAGCCGAAAGGAGCAGCCCCGTCCTGATGGCCTGACTGGTATTCACACCAAACATGACCGAGAGCGCAGTGATGATGATGCTTTTAACGAGAATAAGCCCGAAAACGCCCACAAAAACTTCATACGCCCTATCGAGCATGACCGCGAAATCGAGCCCCATGCCAACGCTGATAAAGAAGAGACCCAACAAAAGCCCTTTGAACGGCTGAATGTCGATCTCGACCTGCGGACGAAACTCCGTTTCCGACAAAACAAGCCCGGCGAGGAAGGCCCCCAGCGCCATGGAAAGACCGGACTGGCCGGTCGCCCACGCTGTACTCAACACAGCGAGCAACGTGAGCGCCATGAACAACTCAGGCGACTTGGTCCAGGTCACAAGACGGAAGAGATATCGAAGCGCATATCGCCCCACCACCAGAATAATGGCAATCGCTGCAATTGCCTGCGCGAGAGCGATCACAACCGACTTGGTCAGCTCCCACGCGCCAATTTCCGTGCCACCATTTGCCAAGATAGCAACCAGCATGATGAGCGGAACAACAGCCAGGTCCTGAAAAAGCAGGATCGCAAAAGACCGTCGGCCCAGCGGGGTCGCAAACTCCCCCTTCTCTATCAGGACCTGGGTGACGATAGCGGTAGAAGAAAGAGCGAGGGAGAAGCCAATAATAAGCGATGCCTCGACCGAGTTACCCCATTGAAGGGCAAAAAACACGATCACAAGCCCGGCTATCAGCACCTGAAGCCCGCCCAGCCCGAATATCAGCCGACGCATCGCAAGCAAGCGCTCAAAAGAAAGTTCAAGCCCAATTGTGAACAAAAGGAAGACCACACCCAGCTCAGCCAGCCGGATCACCCCCTCCACATCTGCAATAACAGCAAGGCCAAACGGGCCGATCAGAGCCCCAACCGCCAGATAGCCAAAAACCGGGCTCGCACGCATCCATTGGAAAAGCGGCACCACAAGCACGGATGCCACCAGAAAGACCACAATCTCTTTCAAGTAAGGAACAGTCTCGGCATGCCCCGCTCCCGCGTCTACAGCTTCCATTTACTCTATCTGTCCCTTTCACCGCTTTTTGCTAGTATGGCACTTCGAACTGAATTTACTTCACTGACATGCTTCCTATATATGAAAGATAGAGGAATGCTTGAGAGAAAGAAAATATTCGACGGTCTAAGAATAAAACAATGTGCCAAACAGAAAGTCACCCCCCAACAGGTGGCAATTGGATGGCTTAAAGCAGACCGCCAGGGAGTAGACAAGACCAATGACCTTCACGATCATGATGATACCTGAACCGGATATGCTCGCATTGCCGCTGCCAGGTTGCAGCCAATGACATATCTCTCGCTGATCAGCGGTTTTGTCATCCTGCTCTTCTGTGGCGACCTTTTGGTTCGCGGCTCTGTCTCTTTGGCGTTGAAACTGGGCATCCCCTCTATTCTGATCGGCCTGACCGTTGTTGCCTTCGGCACCTCCGCGCCAGAGCTTGTGGTCTCGATAAAGGCCGCCCTTTCCGGCGCGGGCGGCATTGCCATCGGTAATGTGGTTGGCTCCAATATCGCCAATATTCTCCTCGTCCTCGGCCTCCCTGCCATCATCTATCCGACCCTTTGCGGTCAGGAAGTCGTGCGCCGCAACACCATGTTCATGGTCGGCGCCACGCTCTTGTTCATTGTTTTCTGCCTGTGGGGCACCCTGGTTTTTTGGCAAGGCGTGGTCTTGTTCTCTCTGGTGCTGCTTTTTCTCGCTTACATCGCAAATCACGCCTTCAAATCAAACCTGACCGACGACGACATTGTCGCCGAGTTTGAAATTCCCCGAGACGGCGAAGGGCTACCTCATAGCGGCTGGACCATCGCTTTTTTCCTCCTGGTCGGCGTTTGTGGGCTCCCGCTCGGGGCTCATTTTATTGTCGAAGGCGGCACCGGCATTGCGCGGAATTTTGGTGTCTCGGATTCCGCGATCGGCCTGTCCCTCATTGCCTTTGGTACCTCCTTGCCGGAACTTGCAACCACAATGGTCGCCGCCTTCCGCCGCGAACCAGATCTCGCCGTCGGCAACGTACTTGGCTCCAACCTTTTCAACATTCTTGCCATTATGGGCATCACCACCATGGTTACCCCAATCGAGGTGCCGGAAGCCTTTATCTGGTTTGATCTGTGGGTCATGCTGATCGCCGCCCTCTTGGTCGTCCCCTTCGCCATGTCACGCGGAACGATCACACGGTCCGCTGGCTTTTTCTTCGTCGTAGGCTACGTCGCCTACCTCTACTTCCTCTTTGTGGCGGACCACGCAGCGCAAGCGGCCGCAGCCGGATAATCCATGAGCATCGAACCTGGGAATGTTCTCATCACCGGCGCGGCCAAACGGATCGGGCGCGCCATCGCTCTCGACTTCGCCAAACAAGGTTGGGGCGTCGCCGTTCACTACCATCGTTCAAAATCGGATGCCGAGGCGCTGGTCCGCGAAATCACCAAAGCCGGTGGCCGCGCTGCCTGCCTGCCTGCCGATCTGGCAGATGTGAGGGCAATCGCGCCACTCGTTGCAAGTGCGCACAAAGAACTTGGAAGCCTGACCGCTCTCGTCAACAGCGCCTCGCTCTTTGAAGATGATGACCTGACCACACTCACGCCGGAAAGCTGGGCGGCACATATCGACACCAACCTGCGTGCGCCCCTCTTTCTGGCACAGGCCTTCATCACACAATTGCCGCAGGCTGTTCACGCCAATATCATCAACCTTATTGATCAGCGGGTCTGGCGGCTCAATCCCCGCTTTTTGTCTTACACCACCTCAAAAGCGGGCCTTTGGACGCTGACCCAAACGCTCGCCCAGAGCCTCGCCCCTCATGTCCGGGTGAATGCGATCGGGCCGGGTCCCGCCCTCGCCAACGAGCGGCAGAGCCGGGCTGCTTTTGACGCTCAGGTCGAGGCCATTTTGCTACAGCGCGGGCCTGAACTGGATGAAATTTGCCAGGCCATTCGATTTATCCTTGCAGCGCCCTCCATGACCGGGCAAATGATTGCACTGGATGGTGGCCAACACCTCGCTTGGGCAACACCAGACGCTATTGGACCGGAATAGCCCAAAGAACAGGCCGCAAAAAATAGACTTTGGGGATCGCCTGCAAGTCTATCGCCAGAATGGAAAGGATCACCCAATGAGCCAAACCATGTCGAATAATCCAGACAATGTGACCCGCCTTCAGATCGCAGATGCAGGAAAGGCAATTCGCCATGTTTTTGTCCGTGATCTGGTGCTGGAAGGCGAAATTGGCGTCTACGCCCATGAAAAAGACGGGTTCCTCCAACCCATGCGCTTTAACATCGACCTGACGGTCCGCGAAGCCGCCCACGGCGATGCACTGGAAAATGTCGTCTGCTACGAAGAAATCGTGAACAAGGTGAAAGCCCTGATCGCAGAGGGCCACGTCAATCTGGTGGAAACCCTGGCCGAACGGGTGGCCTCCCGCTGCCTAGAGGATGCACGTGTCGAACGTGCCCGTATCCGTGTTGAAAAACTTGCCGCCATAGCAGAAACAGCAAGCGTCGGCGTGGAAATTGAGCGCGGCCGCGCCGGCATTTAGGGGCGCTTTCTGTAGAGTAAAACACCCAAGTCACCACTTAGCCTATTGGTTTTATTCACAATTTCGTCACACGGAAAATAAACCGCCCACGGACATTTGTGCACAGACGGAAATCTCTGCCGTTAACCAAATTCGCTTGACATTTGAGATTGACGAGATTCGCACCGCCGCACAGAGGGGCTAATTTTTTCTTTTAAAAACAATAGGTTATAAAAACAGGCCTATGGGTCTAAAGTCCGATTTATCCTTTTGTCACAAAAGCTTGAGCTCGATTCGGAAAGTTTCTCAACAAACTTATCCACAGACATCTCCCCCGCAAACACAGGATCACGGCCCGCCTTTGCCGTGCTCCTGACAGGTTTTGTCGGGAGAATGAGGCCCTTCAGCCAAACCAGCCCGTTCTCACCGAGATTTGCGCTATGAAGGATGGCCGCACCCGAAGGCAATACGCTATTCATCACCCATGAGCGAACCCAACAGCATGACAGACAGCCCCTTACAAGGTTCAGACCTGATCGCGGCGAAGGTTAAAACCCTCCCCGACAGTCCAGGCGTCTATCGTATGATGAATGCCAAGGGTGAAGTGCTCTATGTCGGCAAAGCCCGGAGCCTGAAAAAACGGGTCAGCAGCTATACCAAGCTGCTCGGCCATTCCAACCGCATTGCCCGCATGATCAGCTCCACCACGGACATGGAGTTCATCACCACCGCAACGGAGACCGACGCGCTTCTGCTTGAAGCCAATCTGATCAAGCAATTGAAGCCACGCTACAATGTCCTCCTGCGTGACGACAAGTCGTTCCCCTACATTCTCTTGACCGGCAATCATGACTTCCCGCAAGTGTTAAAACACCGCGGTGCACGAAGCCAGAAAGGCGACTATTTCGGACCTTTTGCGTCCGCAGGTTCTGTCACCCGGACGCTCAATACGCTGCAACGGGCCTTCCTGCTGAGGTCCTGCTCTGACAGTGTGTTTGAAAACAGAACCCGCCCCTGCCTTCTGTTTCAAATCAAACGCTGTTCAGCGCCCTGCACCGGGGAGGTGACCAAAGCCGCCTACCAGGAGCTGGTGGTGGAGGCACACGACTTCCTGCGGGGGAAAAGCCGAAAGACGCAAGAACATCTTTTGCACCTGATGGAGGAAGCAAGCACAAAGCTCGACTTTGAAGGCGCTGCCCTTTACCGCGACCGCATTCGGGCGTTGACGCAGATCCAGTCCCATCAGGGCATCAATCCGCAATCGGTCACCGACGCCGATGTTTTCGCCGTTGCTGATGACAGCGGCCAGACCTGCGTGCAGGTCTTCTTCTTCCGGGGTGGGCAGAATTGGGGCAACCGTGCCTATTTCCCGCGCCACGACAAGGATGTCACCCGTGCCGAGGTGCTGGATGCCTTCCTCGCACAATTCTATGACGAACGCCCGGCCCCCTCGCACCTCATGCTCAGCGAACAGGTGGAAGGGCGCGCACTGCTTGCCGAAGCCCTTACCATTCGCGGCGAACGCAAAGTGTCCGTGTCCGTTCCCCAACGCGGCGAAAAGCGCGAGCTTGTAGAACACGCGCTGCGAAACGCAACAGATGCGCTCGCGCGACGCCTCGCAGAAAGCGCTACACAACGCAAACTATTGAGCGAGATGGTTGCCCTTTTCGACCTTGAGAGCTCACCGCAACGCATCGAGATCTACGACAATAGCCACATCCAGGGGACAAACCAGGTCGGCGGCATGGTGGTCGCCGGGCCAGAAGGCTTCCTCAAAAACCAGTACCGCAAGTTCAACATCAAGGAGGGCGATGTCGAACCGGGGGATGATTACGGCATGATGCGGCAGGTGTTGACCCGTCGCTTCTCCCGCCTGCTGAAAGAAAGCGCCAGCGCCGACGAGAATGCCGACCAGCCCGGCAGCGACCAAAACAGCTCGCCATCCGCCGAGGACGCTTTGGACGCACGCCGTGCCTTGGGTTGGCCAGACATTATCCTCATCGATGGTGGCCAGGGCCAATTGTCCGTCACGATGGAGGTGATGCGCGATCTGGGCATCACCGATGTGACCGTCATTTCCATTGCCAAGGGCCCCGACCGGAACGCCGGCCGCGAACGCTTTTTCATGCCCGGCCGCCCACCCTTCTCGCTGCCGGAAAAAAGCCCCGTCCTCTTCTACCTGCAACGGCTGAGAGATGAGGCCCACCGCTTTGCCATCGGCTCCCACCGGGCCCGCAGGGCGAAACAGGCCCACGAAAACCCGCTCGACCAAGTGCCAGGCGTGGGCGCAAGCCGAAAACGGGCTTTGCTTCACCATTTCGGCTCCGCCAAAGCCGTGTCCCGGGCTGGCCTGTCGGACCTGCAAAGCGTTGAAGGAATTTCGGAGAAAGTCGCCCTTGCCGTCTACAATCATTTCCATGGTAACCCCGATTGAGAAAAGCGGTGCTAGGATCAATCCCTGAAACAGATCAGAATCAGATGAGTGAAAAAAAGCCAATGCAGGCTCGCGTGCTGACCAGTCTTCCCAACATGCTCACCTATGGCCGTATCGCCATGGTGCCGGCAATGGTGGCCGCCTTCTATCTGGAGGGGGAAGCTGCCAACTGGACCACGTTCGGTGTTTTCGTTATTGCAGCAATCACCGACTATTTCGACGGCTATTTCGCGCGCGCCTGGGAGCAAACATCAAACCTTGGTCGAATGCTGGACCCGATTGCCGACAAGCTTCTGGTGTCAGCAGCACTCTTCATGCTGGTCGCCAACGGAACCATTGGCTGGGGTTCGGTCGTTGCCGGGATCATCATCCTGTCGCGGGAAATTCTGGTCTCCGGCCTGCGGGAGTTTCTGGCGGAGGTTCGCGTGAGCGTACCCGTCACCCAACTCGCCAAATGGAAGACCACCATCCAGATGGTCGCCATCGGGTTTCTGCTGGTGGGGGAAGCCGGAGACTGGTTACTGCCCCACACGCTGGACATCGGCATTTGGCTGCTTTGGATGGCAGCGCTGCTGACCCTGTATACGGGCTACGACTATTTCAGAAGCGGCCTGCGTCACGTCATCAAGGATGATGAAGACACGCCCAGCTAAGACTTTCGGAAAGTGTGACCTATGAAGATCCTCTATTTTGCATGGTTTCGGGACCGTATCGGCAAACCGGAAGAGACGATCAATGCCGCCGACTGCGAAAACAAAACCATCGCAGACCTGATCCGCCTGCTTGTCGAACGGGGCGAGGAATACGCAACCGCCTTCGAGGACATATCGGTTGTGCATGCCGCCCTCGACATGGAGGAAGTGCCGCTCACCACCCCCATCGGCAAGGCCCGAGAACTTGCTTTCTACCCACCTTTTACCGGGGGCTGACATGATCCTCGTTCAGCAAAGTGACTTCGACCCGGGACATGAACTGGACAAGCTCGTCAAAGACCGCACCGACATTGGTGCCTCGGTGAGCTTTGTCGGCCATATGCGCGCACGCAATAATGGTCGTGCCGTTGAGACCATGACCCTTGAACATTATCCGGGCATGGCGGAGAAGGCGCTTGCCAGGATCGAGGCGGAAGCCCGCGACCGCTGGCCGCTTGACGCAAGCCTGATCATTCATCGTGTCGGTCCGCTAAAACCGGGCGACAGGATTGTGCTCGTCATCACTGCATCCGCCCACAGGCAGGCTGCTTTCGAAGCGGCAGAGTTTCTAATGGACTGGCTTAAAACCAAAGCCCCCTTCTGGAAAAAAGAAGAAGGTCCGGACGGCACGAACTGGGTTGCGGCAAAGGACACAGACGAAAACGCCGCCCAAAGATGGACGGCGTCACCAAAATCCTAACTCTTTTTCGTGCGCTTAAGCCGCACCTACCTTTGGCTGCACTTCAGCGGAATAATCATCCATCAGCGCCTTGGTGACCGCACCCGGTGTAAATGTGTACGGCCCTATTTCCGCCACTGCTGTCACTTCTGCCGCCGTGCCTGTGATGAAACATTCCTGAAAGCTCGAAAGCTCTTCAAGCTTGATCTGGCGTTCAATAATTTCAATGCCACGACGACAGGCAAGCTCCATCACCGTGCGACGTGTAATCCCGTCAAGGAAGCAATCCGGCACCGGCGTGTGGATCACGCCATCCTTCAAAAAGAAAACATTCGCCCCCGTCATCTCGGCGACGAGGCCACGATAATCGAGCATCAGCGCATCCGCATAACCGCGACTTTCCGCAGCATGTTTGGAGATCGTGCAGATCATGTAGAGGCCCGCAGCTTTCGCATGGCAGGGTGCCGTCTGCGGCGACGGGCGGCGGTACTCAGCGATTTCCGTGCGAATGCCTTTCAACCGCTGCTCTGGATCAAAATAGGAAGGCCATTCCCAGCACGCCACCGCTACATTGATTCGATTATTTTGGGCAGAAACACCCATCATCTCGCTGCCCCGCCACGCCACAGGACGAATATACCCATCAACAATACCCTGAGCCTTCACGGCAGTGCGGCATGCATCATCAATTTCCTGTAGGCTATAGGGAATCTTGAAACCCAGAATCTCAGCTGATTTGAAAAGCCGCTCCGTATGCTCCCGAAGCTTGAAAATTTCGCCCCCATAGACGCGCTCACCTTCAAACACGCTCGACGCATAATGAAGCCCATGCGTCAGAACATGGATTTTGGCATCGGCCCATGGAACAAGCTCACCATTGAACCAGATGAAGCCATCGCGCTTATCAAATGGAATATCTGCCATGTCCCTAAGTCCTGATTGTTTTCTGACCGCTGCGAGCGCATTTCGTTCAAATGCTGAGCTGCCACTAGCAAAATCCGCCCAAGGATCTTTCTGCCTGCACGAATTGCAGTCAGCTCAATCTTTGGGCCAGAATACTGGCTTCAGGCCAAAATACTGGCACTCAGGGAACGAAAACGCCAGACGGGTTCATTTCTGCCGTATATCTGATTTTCAAACTAATCATGTGATTGAGATACGTCAACATGGCTGACATAAAAACTTCAGGTCGTTCACCAGAAAATCCGGGAAAACCGGACAATCTGTCTGAAAAAAAAGCGCTGATCGAAGCAATCGAATTGTTCTTCTTCGCCTACCGCGATTTCGTGAGCGAGCCTGACGCGATTCTCGACAAGGACAGCTGGGGACGCGCCCATCACCGCGTGGTGCATTTTGTCGGTCGCCATCCAGGCATCACAGTCGCCGAATTGCTGAGCATCCTTCGGATCACGAAACAGAGCCTCGCCCGCGTTCTTCGCCAACTTATTGAGCGCGGCCTCATCGAACAGCAGACCGGCACCCGCGACCGGCGCCAGCGTCATCTGCACCTGACAAGCGATGGTGTTGATCTGGAACGCCGCCTCGCCGTCCCGCAATATGACCGGGTCGGCATGGCGCTCGAAGCCGCAGGGCCGGAAGCTGCAACCGTCTGGCGCAAGGTCCTCTTGAACATCATCAATGAGGAAGATCGCGCAGGCGTAGAAAGCCTCATCTCCACCGGAGATGTACCATGAGCCAGACGCCTGTTGCCGCCATACAGAAGAAAGTTTTTGACGAAGAGACCCCACATATTCTGGTGGTGGATGATGACCGGCGCATCAGAGAGCTGCTGAAAAAATACCTGAGCGACAATGGCTACCGCGTATCCACCGCCCAGCATGCCGCCGAAGCCAGACAAAGGCTCGAAAGCCTGGCGTTTGATCTCATCGTTCTTGATGTCATGATGCCGGGCGAAACAGGCCTCAACCTCACGCGCTCCCTTCGTGAGACATCAACAGTCCCGATCCTTCTCCTCACCGCGCGGGCCGAAACCGAACACAGAATTGATGGGCTGGAGCGCGGTGCAGACGATTATCTCGCCAAGCCCTTTGAGCCGCGAGAATTGTTGCTGCGGATCAGCACAATCCTGCGCCGCACCGTGCCGGAAAAGATCGATGCCGGTCAGGTGCGCCTTGGCCCTTGCCGCTTCGACCGGGAGCGGGGCGAGCTTTGGCGTGATGACACATTGATACGCCTCACCGATCGGGAAGTGCAATTGCTGCAACTCTTCTCCAGCCGCAAAAACGAGATCTTGTCCCGCGCACTCCTGTTGAGCGACGATGCAAGCACAGAGCGTGCTATTGATGTGCAAATCAATCGCCTGCGTCGCAAGATCGAGAATGACCCCAAAAATCCGATTTATCTCCAAACCGTGCGCGGTCTGGGTTACGTTCTCAAACCCGACTAAGGGACACTTGGTAAGCGAGTGACACTTGGTAATCAGTCAATGGCGGCATCTCCCGACACGCCACACACAAATTGTTTAGCGAAGGCAACGGGTTTGTGATGAGCAGCACGAACATTGAAAACAAAGCCGGGCCCACCACCCGGCCCAAATGGGGTCTACACCCATTCCTGCTGTTGAAACGGCTCATGCCGCGCGGCCTTTACGCGCGCTCACTCATTATCATTGTCGCGCCCATCGTGCTCCTGCAGGCCGTCGTCACCTATGTCTTCCTCGAGCGCCATTGGCAAATGGTGACAGAGCGACTTTCAAGCGCCGTTGTCAGTGACATTGCCCTCTTGGTAGAAGCCCGCGCGATATTCCCGGAGGCGACAGAAGGAGCGCCGCAACTCACCGCCCTTGCCTGGGAACAATTGGAAATGAGTGTCTCCTTCCGGTCGGGTGAACGCTTGCCAGAAGAAGCCATCCCACCACAATTCTCCCTGCTCGACACATCGCTCAGAGCGGAGATCGAAAAGCGTATCAAACGCCCCTACTGGATCGACACAATAACCCAGTCAGATTTTGTCGACATTCGCATTCAAATGCCAGACGGGGTTATTCGCGTCCTGCCCCTTCGCAGCCGCGTCTATGCAACAAACTCACATATCTTTCTTGTCTGGATGGTTGGCGCCTCCATCGTCCTGATCACCATCTCCATTCTTTTTCTTCGCAACCAGATCAGGCCGATTGAACGGCTTGCCATCGCCGCGGAAGCTTTCGGCAAGGGACGCGAGATTTCCAACTTCAGACCTGCCGGCGCACAGGAAGTAAGACGCGCCGCAGCCGCCTTCATCGTCATGAAGGAACGTATTTTGAAACAGATCGAGCAACGCACAGCAATGCTTGCCGGCGTCAGTCACGACCTGCGCACACCCTTGACCCGCTTTAAACTTCAGATAGCCATGATGGGCGACGGTCCGGAGATAGAAGATCTGAAGGCGGACGTACATGACATGGAACATATGCTTGAAGATTATCTGGCCTTCGCGCGGGGCGAAGAAGGGGAGATGCCAGGCGCCTTGGACCTCGTCGACCTGCTTCAGGAAATCCGGTCGGACAATGAACGCAAAGGTCATCTCATTACCCTTGAGATACCGGCAAGCATGAATACAACACTTCGTCGCAACGCGATCAAACGCTGCATCAACAATCTTGTGGACAATGCGACCAAGCATGGTGACACAGTGCGCGTCACCCTCTCCAAAGATGAAAAAACAGTCCGCCTCTGTGTTGACGACAATGGAGAGGGCATTCCCGATACCGAGCTTGAAGAGGTCTTCAGACCCTTCTACCGGTTAGACACAGCGCGCAATCTGGACCATCCCGGCACCGGCCTTGGCCTTGCCATTGCGCTGGACATTGCACGCTCCCATGGGGGTGACATTCATCTGGGCCAAAGCCCGTTCGGTGGCCTACGTGCGGAAGTCACACTACCGCTCTGATCACACGGTCCGTCTCGAATTATCTCCGAACGCGAAACAAAAGCTTAGTGACGGGCGCTCGTTCCCTCGTCGCGTCCCCAAAGGAACGACGCTTGCTCAAGACGGCGGTCCATCTCTGCCATGGTTTTGGCAAGCCCCTCTCCATCCGAGAGCCAGACGCGAAAAGCGGCAAGCCAGATCACAGCAAGCGCACGTGCCCGCGCGGCACCCAACAGACCACCTGAATCAATACCTGCCGCCTCCAGCATCCAATGCATGGACCGAAGCGCCGGCTTCACACCGGACAGAAGATCAAACGGGTCCCGAAGATCGCGGGCCAATTGCCGCACGGCCTCCTTATGCTGACCAATCTCGTCAAAGCGCAGCATGAGAACTTCAAACAACCGGTCCTTTGGCTTCTCGCCTTCCTGGTCTTCAGGGTCGACCGCGCGAAGGACGCGCACATCCGTCCGTCGCGAATAGGCGGTGAGCACCGCCCCTTTGCCCGGAAACTGATCATGAAGTTCAACCAGCGAAAGTCCTGCCGCTGCCGCAATGTCAGCCAGCGTCACCCGCGACCATCCGTTGACAGCGATCAGGGCGAGAGCTGCTTCAATCACCCGATCTTCAATTGGCAGGGCAGCCGTCGCCTCACCAGCTTTGCGCTTGTGCTTGGAGCGTGCAGCAGGTGCATCACCGGAACCTGTTGAACCCGAACCTGTTGAACCGGAACCTGTTGAACTAGAATTTGTTGAATTAGACATGTTTTGAACTAGACATGGGGGTACGAGCCTACTCTTTCAGATCCTGAAATGAGCATAACCCATTATCCCCTGAAGCACATCCCGCAGACCCAAACGCTATTTCGACAGCTCACGGGAGCGCGCACGCGCAGCATTCATGGCGTTCCGCATCAATTGCCAAAGCCCTTCATCCCCCAACAGCACGTCGAGAGCCGCAGCCGTTGTGCCACCGGGCGAGGTCACGTTCCTGCGAAGATCGGATACATCTTCTGGCAAAACATCCAGCATGGCCCCCGCACCCGCCACTGTCGCCCGTGCCAACTTCTTGGCGAGCACCGGGTCCAGCCCGAGCTGTTCACCTGCCGCAGCCATCGTCTCCGCCAGCGCGAACACATAGGCAGGCCCACTGCCCGACAGCGCCGTTACGGCGTCCATCTCAGCTTCCTGGCGGAGCCAGACAACCGCTCCAATGGCGGATAGAAGCTCATCACAAAGGGCGCGATCCTCTGGTGTGATGTGAGCATTACCAATCGCTGCCGTAATCCCCTTACCAACCGAAGCGGGCGTATTGGGCATCGTGCGAACAATCGCCGCTCCACTGCCCAGGCCAGCTTCAATCCGGTCCAACCCCACACCGGCGGCAATCGAAAGGAAAAGCGTGCCCGGCCGAACCAAGGGCTTAAGCTCCGGCAGCACGGCATCCATGATCTGCGGCTTCACTGCAAGAACAACAACGCGCGGTGCCTCAGCGGCAATATCTTCAATCGAGAAATTGAGTTTGAGCCCCTGCGTCGCGACAAGCTTTGCCATCTCCGCTGGTGGATTGGGGTCGCGCAAATGCACCTGCGCGCCCTGAAGCCTCCCTGCAAGCCAGCCGGACAGCATGGCGCCACCCATTTTGCCCGCACCGATCAACACCAAAGCATCTGAAGAACTCAGCATCCGCTTAACTCACTTGAAGTCTGGGGAGCGCGCGACACAACGCATCATCACCCGGGTTACGCCGTACCATGTGTCTCAAACAGGGCCGCAGCCATGGCCTCTTGTGGGTTGCGCCCTGCCCACAAGACGAAATTGAAGGCCGGGTAATATCGATCACACGCTTCCACGGCCAAACGAAGCAATGCCTCACACTGCTCCGGTGTTGCTGCCGCCCCGCCGCACAGCAAAAGCGTGTCACGGAACAAGATCGTGCCATCCTCCGACCACATGTCGAAATGGCCCGACCAGAGTTGTTCATTGATGAGGCTCAACAAATCCCGCATCACGGCGCGCTTCGCCGCAGGTACGCGAATTTCAAGCGCACTTGCCATGTGGAGACCGCAAAAATCATCCCGCCAGTTCAACGATATCTGGTAGTCGCGCCACTCCCCCAGAACAGCAAGATTGAGCTCTTGTTCGTGCGACCGGTCAAACGCCCAGTTTTTGATGTCTGCGACCTGCTCAAGCAGATCCAGAGGATTGGTATCCACATATTCTGCCGGTATGACCGTCGATTTCATGGATCGCCCCTGCTCGTCGATGCGCCACTTGCGGAGGTGGCACTTGCGGATGTGCCACCTGTCGATGAATTTGCGCAAACACCGTCTATCGGCACCCCACATCTTGTGGACAAATCATCTTCAAACACTACAAAACGTGCCCGAACGCGTGAGTCGGCGCAAGCCCGCGAGGGACGCCCGACATAAAAAAACATGTGGAGAACCCCAATAGTATCAAATGGTATCAGGGACGTTTGATCAGCCCTTTGCGGCGAGGGTCTTTTCAAGGGCCTCAATCCGGGCAGAAAGCACTTCATTTTCTTCACGCGCACGGGCCGCCATCGCCTCAACCACTTCAAATTCCTCGCGCGAAACCAGATCCAGATCAGCAATCAGCCGCTCCGCCTGACTTTTCACGATAGATTCGACCTCCTGACGCACACCCTGCGCTGCACCGGCGGCAGAAGTGAAAAGCTTGGCAACATCATCAAGAATGCGGTTGTCATATTGCGTCATGGGAAATCTCTCTTGTGGGCGTCATCATTCATCAGAAAGGCGACCATACTCCCCGGACAGGATTTTGCCACCCAGAACCGCACACTGTGACGGTTTGCCCTTTTTCAGGGCATCATGCCCACAGCTTGACAGAACCACTGTCCAACCGACACTTTGCGTCAGATAAGCCACCTGAACCAATTGGCTCACGCATCAAGATGTGCAGGCCAGCGAAACCAAGGATCACCTGTGCCGTTCCCAGAAATTGACCCAATCCTGATCCAGATCGGCCCCTTCGCCATCCGCTGGTATGCCCTCGCCTATATTGCAGGCCTTGTGCTCGGCTGGCGCTACCTGATGCGTCTTGCGGGGGACGCAAACATTTGGGGCAAGAAACCGGCCTTCACCTCTGAGCAGGCAGATGATCTGCTGCTCTGGGCGTCACTCGGGGTCATCCTTGGCGGTCGTCTGGGCTATGTGTTGTTTTACAATCCGGGCTTCTACATCGAAAACCCGGGCGAAATTTTCGCTGTCTGGAAAGGCGGCATGTCATTCCATGGTGGTTTTGCCGGTGTCATCGCTGCCGTCTACGTCCATGCACGCCGCAGCAAAATAAGGCTCTGGTCTTTGGCAGATGGCGTTGCCGCCGTTGCACCGCTTGGTCTCCTCTTCGGTCGGCTGGCAAACTTAATCAACGCTGAATTGTGGGGCCGCACGACCGACGTCGCCTGGGGCGTGGTTTTTCCAAATGGCGGTCCACTGCCGCGCCACCCGAGCCAGCTCTACGAGGCAGCACTTGAAGGCCTGCTTCTGTTCATTGTGCTGCGCTACCTCACTCACCACACGAAAGCACTGCAATCACCGGGCATTGTGGCAGGCGCCTTCTTCATCTTTTATGGGCTGGCGCGCATCTTCGTTGAGTTTTTCCGGGAGCCGGATGCCCATATCGGCTACCTGTGGGGTCCCATCACACAAGGCATGGTCCTGACTGTCCCGATGCTCCTCATTGGTGCGGCGATCATTGCCTGGGCCCAGAAGCACCCGATCGAACACCCGATCGAACACCCGAATACAAAAGTGAAACCAGCAAAGCCAAATAAGTCAGCGAATTAGACGGTGACACTTCTCGCACGGCACATCGCCGACAAGATCAAAACGCACGGGCCCATGAGCGTTGAGCATTTCATGGAAATTTGTCTCGCCCATCCCGAGCATGGCTATTACATCACCCGCGACCCACTGGGCCAAGCAGGTGATTTCACGACATCGCCGGAAATCTCCCAAATGTTTGGGGAGCTGTTGGGCCTGTGGGCAGCCGACATGTGGATGAAACTGGGCAGCCCGGAAAAGTTTACCCTGGCTGAACTGGGACCGGGACGCGGCACCTTGATGGCCGACGCACTCCGCGCCACGGCACGGGTGCCAGGCTTCGCCAAAGGCGCCACTATCGCCCTCATTGAGACCAGTCCGGTACTCCGTTCTGTGCAGAGAAAAAACGTGCCCCTCGCCCAGCATTTCAACGATGTGAAAGCCCTGCCGGATGGCCCGCTCATTGTGCTCGCCAACGAATTTTTTGACGCACTCCCGATCAGGCAATTTGTAAGACAGTCAGGCCAGTGGCACGAACGTGCGGTAACGCTGGCCCGAGAAACGACGGGCGACGTACCCAAATTCGTGTTCACTGTTTTGCCAGATGTCATTGACCCGGCCTACCTTCCGCACGCGCTCAAAGATGCAAAAGAAGGCGACATTGCCGAGACATGTCCGGCTGGCCAAAACATTGCCCACCATATTTCTGCGCGGTTTGCGCGCGCGCCCGGGGCCGCTGTCTTTATCGACTATGGTCACGCCCACAGCGGCATCGGCGACACGTTGCAGGCTCTACACAATCACCAATATGCAGATGTCCTCGCGCATCTGGGCGAAGCAGACCTCACGGCCCATGTTGATTTCGAGGCACTTGCCCGTACCATGCAAGGCACAACAATCTACGAGCCGATCAGTCAAGGTACGTTCCTCACCGGACTGGGAATACATGTCCGCGCAGATTTCCTGAAAAGCGATGCAAGCAGTGAGCAGGCAAACGCGATTGATACAGCACTCACCCGCCTGACAGGCACAGATCAAATGGGGAACCTTTTTAAAGTCATGGCCGTCACCAGCAACGGCGTGCAAACACCGGCAGGCTTCTGATCGACACCTGTTTCTGGTACAAAGAATCCAGCTCCACCGGTTTACAAAGGACCGCTCATGATCCGCGCTGAAAACCTTGCCGCCAAAAGCGGGATCGAGCATGGCTTCTTCTCTCGAAAGAACGGTGTTTCAACTGGCATCTACGAAGGGCGGAATTGTGGGCTCGGATCAGACGATCTACGTGCCAATGTTATTGAAAATCGCGGCCGCATCGCAGACGATCTTGGCGTCCCGCGCATGCACCTCGTCACCGCGTATCAGATCCACTCACCAGATGTTGTCACTGTAGAACAACGCTGGGAGCACGAGGCCGCACCAAAAGCTGACGCAATGGTGACCAAGCGCCCCGGTATTGCACTCGGCATTCTTACCGCAGATTGCACACCCATTCTCTTTGCAGACGACCAGGCAGGCATCATTGGTGCCGCCCATGCGGGCTGGAAAGGCGCTGTCACCGGAGTCCTGGAGGCAACGCTCATCGCAATGGAAAAACTTGGTGCTTCCGCCAGCAACATCAGCGCGGCAATCGGACCCACCATTTCCCAAACCAATTATGAAGTCGGACCGGAATTTGCGGATACCTTCATCGCGCGAAACAGCGCTTATGAGAGGTTCTTCATCCCAAGTGCGCGTGAGGACCACTTACAGTTTGATCTGCCTGCCTTCGTGGAAGACCGCCTGAAACAGGCGGGCCTCGCCTCGATTGAACGGCTTAACCTTTGCACCTATGCAGACCCGGCCCGCTTTTTCTCCTATCGGCGCACAACCCATGCGGGCGAACCTGACTATGGACGGCAGATTTCGGCGATCACACTGAAAGCTCCCGGTTAAATGGCTAGGAATTGGGGAACGCAGCACTAGGGTCCAGAGGCTGAGCTTGCTACTTTAGGATCAATGCGAATCGCGGGCGCACCCGCGACAGATCAAGTTTCAGCGCCCAGTCACTACAAATCATTACCAGTCACTACAAATCATTATCTGAGGGAACGGTACAAGCGTGCAGGAGTTGAGGGCAAAACCAGACGGTAAAGGAGACAGCGCGCGCATCCGTGCAGCACACCTGTCTTCTCACGTCTTGCGCGGCGTCCTGATTTCACTCCTCCTCGGTGGGCTGGCTGCCTGCACCGATGATGAAAAAGAAAAGCAAACGCTCAACAGTCCCCAATCGCTCAGCAGTCCTTATGTTGCAGACCCACTGGACGCGCCACTCTACACAGCATCAATTCCGACGCTCCAACGCACAGGTGTCTTCATCCAGCTTCCCACTGGCCTGCCAACGGAGCTTGCAAGCCTCCTTCTCGCCCGTATTCAGGAAGCAAGTGTTGCAAGCGGTCTCCCGCTGGCAAAGACCGGGACAATCCCCGAGATCACGATCAAGGGTGTCGCACGGGCGGGTATTGCCCCCACCGGCACCGCCATCGCGCTCGTATGGGAGGTGATTGACGCCAAGGGCAATCGCCTGAGATTGATTACCGATGACGCGCTGGTGCGACGACCCGATGCGTCTCCCCTGGACCGCTTCGACCCTTGGGCGACGGTAGATGCCAAAACAATCGAAAAGATTGCCGATCAGACAGCATTCCAGATCGCAGGCTGGTATCAGGCCGACTTCCTGAGCCCCGATGAAAGCAATATCGCGACGGCAAGTCTTGCGCCCGATCAGGCCCCTAATCCGGCACTGGGCCCCCAACAAGACCCGAGACAAGATCCAGAACCGGATTTGCCTCAGACAGAACAAACCCCGATCAATCCGATTGATTTTACGACACCATCGCTCCTCGCGACGGCGGAAGGTGGCGAAACCGCAATCATCCAGGAAGGCACCGGAAAGCGCGATGCGACATTGGCGGAGAACCTGACCCCGACGCCATCAATTGCCACTGCGGCAGCTGAGACAACGTCCCCCGCGCCCACCATCATCGCAACAGTGACAAGACCGGGTGCCCCGCCGGTTGCGGACCCTATTGTCACCGCGTCAATCGCCACTGAGACGCCGTCACAACCAAACGGCGCTGCACCCCTCGCTGCCCGCAACTATTTCGATGTCGCCGTCGGCACCTCCCCCGGGAATGGCCAGATTGCGCTCGCCGCCGCCGTTCAGGAAGCCCTGCTCGACCTGCCAACAGGCACAAACGCGCCGTCCGCCTACCGCATCCTCGGAAACGTCACCTTGAGCAAAGCCGAAGCCGGCAAAGCCCATGTCACCATCGAGTGGACGGTCGCCGCCAAAGATGGCGCACCGCTTGGCCTCGTCTCTCAATCCAATATTGTTGAGGCAGAAGAGATTTCCGGCATTTGGGGTGACGTGGCAACCCAGGCTGGCAACGCCGCGGCACAGGGGATTCTCCAACTCATCAACCCGACACGACCAAAAGCGTGAGTGCATTGAGGCACTGACATGTGGCCGACGCGCCACCCACACGAAACAATACCAAAAAAACAAAGACCCAGCACGATGCGACGCCCGACCTCCGACGTCGCTAATCGGCTGATTCAATGTGATTTTTGCCAGTCCTGATCGCGCCAGCGCACACCAGCCTCTCCCAAGCCTGCCACAATCCCCGGTTTGACGCAGAGACCGGTTTACAGAAGCCAACCCCCCTTGTTACAAACCGCCCAGAGCCACACGACATATGCTTGTGGTCTGACCACCACGCAAACATGCGGGCAAAAGACCTGCGATAAGGGGATGCGGAATGAAACTGGTTGCCGGGAATTCAAATCGCGGTCTGTCTGAAGCGATTGCAGCCTATCTCAATATTCCGCTCACAAAATCCGTCGTCCGGCGCTTTGCCGACATGGAAGTGTTTGTCGAAATTCAGGAAAACGTTCGCGGCGAAGACGTTTTCGCCATTCAATCCACCTCCTATCCGGCAAACGACCATTTGATGGAATTGCTGATCATCATTGATGCGCTGAGACGCGCGTCAGCACAGCGCATCACGGCTGTTATCCCCTATTTCGGCTATGCCCGCCAGGACCGGAAGCCCGGTGCCCGGACGCCGATTTCAGCCAAACTTGTGGCCAATCTGATCACCAAGGCAGGGGCCGATCGCGTTTTGACGCTTGATCTCCATGCAGGCCAGATCCAGGGCTTTTTCGACATTCCGACAGACAATCTCTTTGCTGCCCCCGTGATCACCCGCGACATTGAAGAGCGGTACGATTGCTCAAATCTCATGATCGTATCGCCAGATGTGGGCGGCGTGGTCCGCGCGCGCGCGCTGGCAAAGCGCCTCAACGCCGACCTTGCCATCGTCGACAAGCGCCGGGAGCGTGCGGGTGAGAGCGAAGTGATGAACATTATCGGCGACGTCAAAGGCCGTGCCTGCATTCTGGTCGATGATATCGTCGATTCTGCCGGGACGCTGTGCAACGCAGCCACTGCCCTGAAAGAACAAGGCGCGACGGACGTATCCGCCTATGTCACCCACGGCGTGCTGTCGGGCGGCGCTGTAGCCCGGGTAACGGGCTCTCAGCTAAAGGAGCTTGTCATCACCGACAGTATCCAGACAACTGAGGCCGTTCGGGTGAGCCACAACATCCGCACCGTGTCTATTGCTCCCCTCATCGGTGAGGCAATGCAACGGACAGCCGAAAGCCGGTCCGTGTCGAGCCTGTTCGACTAAGGGCCAAAAACGGCCAAACCCTTATAGTGAAGCCGAAATCGGCCTCTCAAAGGTTGTTTTTCCCTCATTTCTGCGCTATCACGCCCTCCAGTTCGCACTTCCACACCCCTGGAGGAGACTTGCGAACGGCTAAAAGGGCCATAGGGCCCTGTTTTTATTGGAGAATTAGCTATGGCCGACATTATTCAACTAACGGCTCAAGCACGAGATCGGGCTGGCAAGGGGGTCGCCCGGGCACTTCGTCGCGAGGGACGTGTACCTGCTGTTATTTATGGGGACAAAAAGACCCCGGACCTGATTTCTGTGGACTACCACAAGATCAACAACCTTTGGAACAAAGGCGCCTTCACAAGCCACCTTCTCGACGTCGAAGTTGACGGCAAGGTGCAGCGCGTGATCCCGCGTGATGTCCAGCTTGATCCTGTAAAGGACTTCGTTCAGCACGTTGACTTCCTGCGGATTGCAAAAGGCTCGACAATCGTCGTTGAAGTGCAAGTGCATTTCTTCAACGAAGAAGCCTCACCTGGCATCAAACGCGGCGGTGCACTGAACGTTGTACGCCATGAAGTTGAACTCAGCTGCCCGGCAGACGCCATTCCAGAATCCATTGATGTTGATTTGACCGGTGTTGATGTCGGTGACTCCGTCCACATTTCCGCCGTCAAATTGCCGGCCGGCGTGACACCAACAATCACCGACCGTGACTTCACCCTCGCAACAATCATCGCACCGAAGGTGGCTGATGAAACTGCTGAGGCAGCTGAAGAAGCAAAAGAACCGGCTGCAGAAGAAACAACCGAGTAAGTTACCGTCGCCAGTTTTGGCCAAACCTTGAAGAGCATGTCACATGATCCTGCTTGTAGGCCTTGGTAATCCCGGCGAAAAATATGCCCGACAGCGGCACAATATCGGCTTTATGGCGGTGGATGAAATCATCCGCCGCCATTCTTTTGCCCCCCTCCGCCCCCGCTTTCAGGGGCTCGCGACCGAGGGCACACTCGATGGCCACAAGGTACTGTTACTCAAACCGCAGACATATATGAACTTGAGCGGCCAGTCGGTGGGCGAAGCCATGCGTTTCTACAAGCTCACCCCCGCAGATGTCGTCGTCATCCATGACGAGCTGGACCTGCCTGCCGCAAAAATACGTATCAAAACCGGTGGCGGTGCAGCTGGCAATAATGGCATTCGCTCTATTACCGAACATATTGGTGCGGAGTTTCGGCGCGTAAGACTGGGGATCGGACATCCGGGAGATCGTGGGCGTGTTACATCACATGTTCTTGGCGATTTCTCCAAAGCAGACAAGACATGGCTGGACCCGCTGCTGGAGGCGGTTGCAGATTGCGCCCACCTTCTGGCAGAAGGCAAGGATGCGAGTTTCGCAAACAAGGTTCATTTGCTCCTTAACCCGGAGCCGATAAAACCAGCCGTCAAACAACCTGCAAAACCAACACCCGGCAAACCAACTGACGAAGAAAATACAAACTAGGCGTCAAGACGCCCCGAGTAAGGATCAACCCGATGGGATTTAAATGCGGCATTGTTGGCCTGCCGAATGTTGGCAAATCAACGCTCTTCAACGCACTGACGCAGACCGCATCTGCCCAGGCTGCAAACTATCCCTTCTGCACCATTGAGCCAAACGTGGGCGAAGTGGCCGTGCCCGACATCCGCATGAAGAACCTTGCGGCCATTGCGGGCTCCAAGGAATTGATCCCCACACGCCTTACCTTTGTGGATATTGCGGGCCTCGTAAAAGGCGCTTCCAAAGGAGAAGGTCTCGGCAATCAGTTTCTCGCAAACATTCGGGAAGTGGATGCCATCGCCTATGTATTGCGTTGTTTCGAAGATGGTGACATCACCCATGTGGAAGGTCGCATTGACCCGTTGGCAGATGCGGAAATCGTTGAAACCGAACTGATGATCGCCGACCTGGAAAGCCTCGAAAAGCGACTGCCTGCCCTGGAGAAAAAAGCCAAAGGTCAGGACAAGGAAGCCAAAGCGATTATCGAACTCATCGAACGAGCCTTGGTCCACCTGCGCGAAGGCCGCCCTGCCCGCTTCACTGAGCGCGCACCCGAAGAGGAAAAAGCCTTCAAAGGTCTAAACCTTCTCACCTCAAAACCGGTTCTCTATGTCTGCAATGTGGAAGAGGCAGCCGCCTCTACCGGCAACGCGTTTTCCAAATCAGTAGAAGAGCGTGCAGCCGCAGAAGGCGCTGTCGCCGTCGTCATCTCCGCCCGCATCGAAGAAGAATTGGCACAACTAGATGAAGACGAACGCGCGGACTATCTGGGAGAGCTCGGACTTGCAGAGGCCGGTCTCGACCGCCTCATCCGCGCAGGCTATGACCTCCTCCATCTGATCACCTATTTTACCTGCGGTCCAAAAGAGACCCGTGCCTGGACAATCACCAAAGGCACAACAGCGCCCCAGGCCGCCGGCGTCATTCATACCGACTTTGAAAAAGGCTTCATCCGGGCAGAAACCATTGCCTACACTGATTATGTGGCCCTGAAAGGGGAGACCGGTGCCAAGGATGCCGGAAAAATGCGCCTCGAAGGCAAGGAATACATCGTCGCGGACGGTGACGTCATGCACTTCCGCTTTAACACGTAAGGCGAAGCCATGATCTATTGGGAAGATGTCACACCCGGAACCAGCTTTATCACGGCCGCCCGAACCATCTCAAAGGCGGAGATCATTGAGTTCGCGAGCGAGTATGACGCACAGCCCTTCCATCTGGACGAAGAGGCAGCGAAAAACTCCATTCTGGGTGGGCTTTGCGCGAGCGGCTGGCACTCTTGCGCCATCGCGATGCGCCTTGTCTATGATCGCTTTCATATCAACGCCGCGACACAAGGTTCGCCCGGCATTACAGAATGTCGCTGGAAAAAACCTCTCTACGCGGGCGAGACGGTGAAAGTCAAAGTCACCTGCATTGACGCTCGCCCGTCAGAAAGCCGCCCCACTATGGGCCTGACCAATTGGACGTGGGAAATGACCAATGATGACGGCAAAACCATCATGACCACTGAAAGCTGGCTGATGATGGGCAGGCGGCCCGAAGGCGCGAAACCGGTAGGGGAAATCTGATGGCCTGGTTTGAAGACATTAAGCTCGGCGAGACGCTGGAGCTTGGCTCTCACATTTTTACAGCGGAAGACATTATCCGCTTTGCCGAAAAGTATGATCCGCAACCCTTCCACACAGACCCGGAAGCGGCAAAGGAGAGCCATTTCGGTGGTCTTGTCGCGGCCGGATGGCACATCGCGGCGGTCTGGATGAAGCTGATGCTGGAAACACGCAAAAACCAGCCCGAAGAAAAAACACCGCCCGCACCGGATGGTCGTGCAGCACCGCGCGGCGGACCCTCGCCCGGGTTTTTCGACCTGAAATGGATCAAGCCCGTCCGCGCAGGCGACACGATCTCTTATCGCGCCACAACGATGGAAAAGGTGAACCTGAAAAGCCGTCCCTATCAGGGCATCCTGAAAAGCTTCAACGAAGGTTTCAATCAGGACGGAACGCTGGTCTTCTCCTTCATCGGACAAGGCCTGGTGGAGCGCCGCGAACCCTTTCAGGCACAAACAAGCGACCTGTAAGCCTCAACTCAGGTAAAACCGAACAATCTCTCCGCATTGCCGCGCAAAATGGCGTGACGTGCCTCAGGTTTGCCTTCCGTTACGATCAGGACTTTCGCCTGCGTCGCGGCCAGGTGATAGAACGGCCAGTCGGTCCCATAAAGAAGCTTGTCAGGTCCAACCTCCCGCACCAGCTGGTCGAGCTTGGTGACACCCTGCCCGTGAATACCAAGCCACAGGTTCTTGTATTTCTGCGCAAGCGGAATGGCGCCATCAACATCACGCGCGCCCGCGTGCCCCAGCACAAATTGCACGTGCGGGAAATCGCGGATCGCACCTTCATAATGCCGCATCAGCGCATATTTGTGGGAGAACTCAGGTTCAATCCCGGCTCGCCCACCATGATAGAGGATGGGAATGCCAAGCTCACCACATGCCTCATAGATCGGGGCCATCACCGGATCATCAGGATAAAATCGCTGCATGGTCGGATGCAGCTTGATCATCCGGATGCCCTGCTCCGCAAGCGCTTTCAGTTTCGCCGGTGCCTCAGGGTCCCCCGGCACAACGGACCCACCGCGCAACAAACGCGGCTCAGCCTTCGCGCCTTCAATCGCCTTGAGCCAGTTTGCCGTGAGAGCATCCCCAAACGGCAACCCCCATGCAATCGGCAATATCTGCGCCCGCTCCACCCGGCAATCATCCATCTCCGCCAGCATATTGGGAATGGTATGTGTTGCAGCGGCCCCGCTCCCATGCAGGAGCTGTGCGAGTGACATGAGCTGCAACCGCCGAAGGGCCGCATCGGAAAAATTGGCGTTGATATAAACATCAAGATCAAGCGGTGAGCCCGGGTCGGTTGCGTCGCAATCAAGCATATATTCAACGCGCGCTGTGCGCTGGGAGAGATCAATCTCCGGCGCAAACAACATGTTCATCCCCAGATGCGCGTGAACATCAATGGCTGCAGACACGCTCTCATCCACAAGCACGAGCCTTCCTTCACCATTCACCTCATACCAGGGAAGCTCCGCCAAGCCCCGATAGCCTTGATACACATGCCGCCCAAAAGGCCCGGTGCCGGACTGCGCAGCCTCACGCGCTTTCTGCGCAATCAGTGCCTCCGCCTCTTCAGCGGTGTAACGGTCAGAAAAGCGCTCGCCACGCAGTGAAAAATATCCGGCAATACCCGCAAGCCCGGCAAGACCAGCCATCCCCAAAAAATGTCGGCGTTTCATATGCTTCCCCCGTTTACATCAAGGCTCGCACCGAAAAGCCTGCCGGGTCAATCTCCGAACCGCCATTCCACACGAATGTGAAGCTCTTCACGCTCAAACCTCCGCCTTGCATCGCAGCAACACTCACGGCACGATGCAGCAAAACCAAAAAGGGAGATGACACATGTCCGCAGGAAAGATGATTGAACTCAAAGGTGATGGCGGGTTTGCACTGGGTGCCTACCGCGTGTCCCCGGCCGATTGTGGCGCGGCTTCAAACGGCAACGGCCTGCTGCTGGTACAGGAAATCTTCGGTGTCACCGACCATATCAAGGAACTCTGCGACGGGTTTGCCACCCAAGGTTACGATGTCATTGCGCCTTCCATGTATGATCGCGGCGAAAAGGGCTGGCAGTCAGACTATTCCGGTCCAGGCTTTGCAAGATCCATTGAACTGGCAAAAGGCTTCGGCCTTCCCAATGCGCAAGGCGACATGCAGGCCGCCATCAATGCGCTGAAGGCAGACGGCGCAAAAGCCATCCACGTCACCGGCTATTGCTATGGCGGTGCCATGGCCTGGCTCGCGGCCTGCAAATGCGATGGGCTCGCCTCAGCCGTTGGCTATTATGGCCGCCTCATCATGGACAGGGAGGACGACATCCCCAAGGTGCCAACCATGCTGCATTTTGGGGAAAAAGATGCCTCCATCCCCATCGACTGGGTGCGCAAGTTCAAGGAAAAACGAAAAGACATTACAGTCCACATTTATGATGCAGACCATGGTTTTAATTCAGACCGCCGCGAACATTATTCCAAGGAAGCGGCAAGCCTCGCGCTGGAACGCACCCTCGCCTGGTTTGCCGCCAATGATTAGGTAGAGGTCAGCGGGGCTGGAGGATCATCTGCGTGCAACGAAAAAGCGCGATGATCTTGCCCGTGGCCTCGTTCTTCACCTCAACATCCCACACATGCGTCGTCCGACCCCGATGCGCCGGGCGCGCAACGCCGGAGACAACCTCCCCCACCTTGGCACTGCCCAGAAAATTGGTCTTGAGCTCAACCGTGGTAAAGCTCTCCCCCTCGCGCAAATTGGGTGACATGCCGGCGGCACAAAGCCAGTCGGCAAGGGTGATCACCACCGGCGCCCACAGAAAACCGGTGCCCGCCACCACTGGTTCACTCACCGTGAGCCGCCCCTCCACCCGGTCGGCCTCACAATAGGTAAGTGATACGCCTACATGACCCGGATGCTTGTTCGCCGTGAATTCGTTTAGTGTCTTAACACGGTCCTCTGACATGCGCGCGCTCCCCAAAGCATGTACTATTTGATCTGTTGACCGTAGGACCGAAACTTCTCCAGCACAATATCCATCTCAGCATCGCTGAGGAGCGGCACCTCGCCGAGCGACCGCGCACGAATATATTGATCAGCCAGCGTCTCCACCTCCCAGGCAAGCTCGTAGGCTTTCTCGAGCGACGCTCCACAGGCGATCACACCATGATGCGCAAGAATACAGGCCTTGCGACCCACAAGCGCATCAAGCGCTGCATCAGCCAGTGCCTGCGTGCCAAACGTTGCATAGGGCGCGCAGCGAATGTCACGCCCCCCTGCAGCAGCAACCATATAATGAAAGGCGGGAAGACCTTCGCCGCGACAGGCAAGCGCCGTAGCGGCGTTTGAATGCGTATGCACAATCCCGCCAATATCGGGCCGCGCCGCATAGATCGCGGCGTGAAAATGCCATTCAGATGATGGCTTGCGGGAGCCGGGAGGCACAGACCCATCCAGCGCCATGGAAACAATGTCGGAAGGCTTGAGCCCCTCATAGGCCATGCCGGTGGGCGTGATGAGAACACGCGCACCATCGCGCACCGACACATTGCCGGACCGCCCGGCGGAGAGACCCGACCGAGACATGGCCTGCGCCGTTTCAATCACAGTTTGGGCAAGCTCACTCATGACCGACGCTCCGGAAACAATGACAAAAGCCCCTCACGGCTCGCCGCGCAAATCCCCCGATCCGTAATGAGCGAGGTGACAAGCCGCGCGGGCGTTACATCAAAGGCGGGGTTAGCGGCAGGACTGCCACTCGCAACCACCTGCACTTCCTCAACCTGGCCCGACGCATTAAGGCCTGTCACATGGGTCACTTCACGGGGTGATCGTTCCTCAATCGGAATGTCACGGCCCCGCGCGAGCGTCCAGTCAATCGTCGTGTGCGGCAGCGCCACATAAAAAGGAATATCATTGTCAAAGGCCGCCAGCGCTTTGAGATAGGTGCCGATCTTGTTCGCCACATCGCCATTTGCCGCCGTCCGGTCGGTGCCGACAATGCACATGTCGATCGCACCCGCCTGCATCAAATGTCCACCCGCATTATCAACAATCACCGTGTGTGGAACATCCTCCTGCCCCAGTTCAAACGCCGTCAATGCACCACCCTGGTTGCGGGGCCGTGTCTCATCAACATAAACATGCACAGGGATACCGGCGGCATGTGCCATGTAGATCGGCGCCGTCGCCGTGCCCCAGTCGATACAGGCAAGCCAACCCGCATTGCAATGTGTCAGCACATTCACCGGCGCCCCATTTTTCGCTTCAGACAGACCCCGGATGATAGACAGTCCATGCTCTCCAATCCGGGCACAGACCGCGACATCATCTTCCACAATTTCGGCAGCACGCGCATAGGCCGCCTCCGCACGGTTGTGTGGCACATGCGCCATGGCGGCAGCACGTACCTCATCAAGCGCCCATTTCAGATTGACCGCCGTCGGCCGTGTCTCAACAAGGCGCTGATAGGCCTGCGCCACACCGGTATCAGATGGATCATCGCGCAGTGCAAGCGCATATCCATAAGCCGCCGTCGCGCCGATCAAGGGCGCGCCGCGCACAACCATGTCTTTGATCGCCCGCGCGGCCTCGTTCACATCGCGCAGCCGAACCAGTTCAACGCGGTGAGGAAACAGCCGTTGATCAAAGGTCGAAACAGACCAGCCATCCTCGTTCAGCCAAATGGTACGTGTGGGCTGTCCTTGGATGTGCATTGTTCAGTCCCCGTCAAATGTGCATAGCGACAGGACCTCAATGTCATAAGCTTCAAGCCGCGCCCTGCCTGCAAGGGCTGGCAGCTCAATCACGAAGCTCGCGCCCAGCACATTGCCGCCGGCCCGGCCGATCAGCTTGACCGCAGCCTCCGCCGTGCCACCGGTCGCAATTAGATCATCAATGAGAAGAACATTGGAACCTTTGGGCACAGCATCCGCATGGATCTCGACAGTGTCCGTCCCATATTCAAGTTCATATTCCTGATTGATCGTCTCCCACGGGAGCTTGCCCTTCTTGCGAACGGGAATAAACCCCTTGCCAAGCTGGTGAGCAACCGCACCGCCCAGGATAAAGCCACGCGCCTCGATCCCGGCGACCATGTCGATCTCCGCCCCCACATGAAGCTGCACCAAAGCATCAACCGCCGTGCGAAAACCTCTCGCATCGGACAAAAGCGTCGTGACATCACGAAATTGAATTCCGGGTTTTGGATAATCAGGAATGGTCCGGATATAATCTTGAACTTTCTTCACTCTTCTTCCCCTAAATACGAGTTACAGAACGCGGCCGGCGACAGCATCAAGTTTCGCAAGCAAAGCCGGATCGCGCTTTTCAGGTGCAGTCAGGATCGCCATATCAAGTGCGCGGTCATGCCCCTGAGGATCAGGCTCGCGGGAACGACCGGCAATCGCCGTCACAAGACGGCGCAACATCGCACGGGATTTTTCGGCATTCCTGTTCAAAATCTCAATCACTTGCGCCACATCGACATTCTCTTCATTTGGATGCCAGCAATCATAGTCCGTCACCATGGCAACAGTCGCATAACAAATCTCCGCTTCACGCGCGAGTTTCGCTTCCGGCATATTGGTCATGCCGATCACGGAACAGCCCCAGGAACGATAGAGTTCGGATTCAGCACGGGAGGAAAATTGCGGCCCCTCCATCGCGAGATAAGTCCCTCCGCGTGTATGCGCGATACCTTCGGCTTTACACGCCGCCTCCAGCAGATCACCAAGCCGCGCATTGACCGGGTCGGCGACAGAGACATGCGCCACGCAACCCTGCCCGAAGAAACTCTTCTCTCGCGCAAAGGTCCGGTCGATAAACTGGTCCACAATGACAAAATGCCCGGGAGACAATTCTTCTTTCAGCGATCCGACCGCAGAAACAGACACAATGTCTGTGACACCCGCCCGCTTCAGCACATCAATATTGGCGCGGTAATTGATCGACGAGGGGGAATGAACATGGCCTCTGCCATGGCGCGGCAGAAACACAAGTTCAACACTGTCCAGCTCACCAAAGTGAAGCTCGTCCGACGCCTCTCCCCATGGGCTTTGCACCCGCTCCCAGCGCTCATTGGCAAGCCCCGGAAAGTCATAGACGCCGCTGCCGCCTAGTACGCCTATTACAGGTTTCGTCATAAATCACCCTTTCCAGGAACGCCCGACCATTTACGGCAACCTAACAAAAAGGGCCCCCGCAAGGGAGCCCTTTTCAAAGTCACATTCATGAAAGATCAGTGAGCGTCAGCCCAGACCTTGCGCATGGTGAAATACATGAGACCTGCAAAGATCACGAGAAAAATCATGACCTGGAAGCCGAGCTTGTGACGGGCTTCACGCGTGGGCTCAGACGCCCAGGTGAGGAACGTCGTTACATCATGCGAATACTGGTCAACCGTCATCGGCGTACCATCTTCATAATCCACAATCTCGTCCGACAATGGATTGGCCATGGCAATCATATGACCGGGGAAATAGGTATTGTAATTCATGCCAGCTGGGACTGTAACGCCTTCAGGTGCGTCCATGTACCCCGTGAGCAGAGAATAGATGTAATTCTCATTGCCACCGCGCGCTTTCACAACCATGGAAAGGTCAGGCGGGTAAGCCCCGCCATTTGACGCGCGGGCCGCATTCTCGTTGGCAAAGGGTGCCGGGAACGGGTCCTTTGGCAGCCGCGCACGTTCAAACATGTCGCCGAGATCATCGGGCCCATCTTCAATCGTGTGCTCAGCCGCAATGGCTGCAACAGCCGCTTGCGAAAACTCAGGACCACCGGGTTCCCCCAGATTGCGGAACTTGATCAGGTTCATGGAATGGCAGGCAGCACAGACTTCAGCATAGACCTTATATCCACGACGCAGCGCAGAGCGATCAAACGTACCGAACGGCGCATCAAACGACCATTCCGCATGCTTCAGCTCAACACCACCGCCCGCAGCCTTCGCACCACCGATGGAGAGAAAGAAGGCACCAAGAGCAATGATGGCAAGTGCACCGAGAAACGGCACAACACGGCAGGCGCGGGTGAAGATACAAGGACGAGCGTCGTTTTCAGTCATAGGTGTGGTCATTTCCGATGCTCCCCTCAACCGCGTTTCTCGGGCGACGCAGCTGCGCCAGCCCCACCGCCACCACCACCCAGCACAGCTTGCGCAATGCTCTCCGGCAAAGGTTTGGTTTTTTCAACCAGACCCAGTACCGGCAGGATGATGAAGAAGTGTGCGAAATAGTAAGCCGTCAGGATCTGGGCTGCGACAACGAACTTGCCTTCAGCAGGCTGGCCACCAAGATAGCCAAGCCCAAGACAAACGAGGACGAAGATCCAGAAGAACTGCTTGTACAGCGGACGGAAGCGCGCAGACCGCACTTTCGACGTATCAAGCCAAGGCAATACAAACAAGACAGCAATAGCACCAAACATGGCAATCACGCCGCCCAGTTTGGACGAGATCGGACCAATGTCGAAAGTGATCGCCCGCAAGATCGCGTAGAACGGCAACAGATACCATTCCGGCACAATGTGCGGCGGTGTCACGAGCGGGTTCGCTTCAATGTAATTGTCAGCGTGACCAAGCGCGTTCGGGTTGAAGAACACGAAATAGGCAAACAGGATCATGAACAATGAAAGACCGAATACGTCTTTGATCGTTGCGTAAGGCGTGAACCGAACCGTGTCCTGATCGCTCTTCACATTAATCCCGTCAGGATTGTTCTGACCCGTCACATGCAGCGCCCATACATGCAGAACAACAACGCCTGCAATCAGGAACGGAATGAGATAGTGCAGCGAGAAGAAGCGATTGAGTGTTGGGTTATCAACCGAGAACCCACCCCAGAGCCATTCACGAAGCGGCTCACCAATAAGCGGGATCGCACCGAAAAGATTCGTAATAACCGTCGCACCCCAGAAGCTCATCTGACCCCAGGGAAGCACATAGCCCATAAAGCCGGCCGCCATCATCAAGAGGTAGATCATCACGCCAAGGATCCATAGAACCTCGCGTGGCGCTTTGTACGATCCGTAGTAAAGGCCGCGGAACATGTGAATGTAACACGCGAGGAAGAACATGGAGGCACCGTTCGCATGAACATAGCGAATAAGCCAGCCATAGTTCACATCACGCATAATGTGCTCAACGGAGTTGAACGCCATGGATACGTGCGGCGTGTAGTGCATCGCCAAAACGATACCGGTCACAATCTGGATCGCCAGACAGAAGGTCAGGATGGCCCCGAAGGTCCACCAATAGTTCAGATTGCGAGGCGTCGGATAGACGATAAATGAATCATAGCTGAGACGGACGATCGGAAGCCGATCATCGAGCCAGCGTGTAAAGCCATTGGATGGCTGATAGGTGCTTTCACCGCTCATGGTCTGTTCCCTTATCCAATCTTGATCTTGTCGTCGGACTGGAAGGCATAATCCGGCACTTCAAGATTGAGTGGTGCGGGGCCTCGGCGGATACGGCCTGACGAGTCGTAGTGCGACCCATGGCAGGGGCAGAACCAGCCATCATAATCGCCCTTCTCGTCGGAAACCTGCTGGCCCTTTGGCACACAACCAAGGTGCGTACAAATGCCAACCATCACAAGCCATTCCGGCTTGATCACCCGGTCTGCGTCCAGTTGCGGGTCGCGAAGCTCAAGAACATCAACGCCCTCGGCCTCTTCAATTTCTTTTGCCGTGCGGTGACGGATAAAGACAGGCTTACCGCGCCATTTGACGGTGATAGATTGCCCGACTTCCACAGGGGAAAGATCCACCTCAATAGAGGCCAGGGCGAGCGCGGACGCGTCCGGGTTCATCTGATCGATCAGCGGCCAGGCAATGCCCCCTACGCCAATGGCAGCAAATGCGCCCGTGGCCACGTAGAGAAAATCACGCCGGGTCGGCTCATCCGTGTCGGTTGTTGCCACGGTTGAGTTCTCCTTTAGTTGAAACAGCACGCTTGGGTGCGAACAAGCACTTGAGTGCCAAAAGCCGGAATGTACAGAGCTTAGTCCCCTCCACTCTGTATTGGCTGGTTTTTTGGCATCCGCAGGCATAATTGTCCAGTCCCTGCCTCACGAACAGTGTCAGGATGTCGCAGAGAAAGAGGGACAAAGCCTTTCCCGCTCCCCTCAAACTGGTAAAAGCAGACCTCCCACCCCGCCCACCGGAGCCAAAAACCCATGCGGATCGCCCTGTTTGAGCCAGATATTCCCCAAAATACGGGCAC
Source organism: Parvibaculum sp. (assembly GCA_040223265.1). Lineage (GTDB taxonomy): Bacteria > Pseudomonadota > Alphaproteobacteria > Parvibaculales > Parvibaculaceae > Mf105b01. The sequence goes on from JAVKCY010000017.1 coordinate 37,482, forward strand.
AATCCTGCGGCTGGGGGCCTGTCTCGGAGTCCCTGTGGATATTATTGAGCCCTGCGGCTTCCCCCTCTCAGACAGAGGCCTGAAACGCGCTGGTATGGATTATTTGTCCATCGCCGCCATGACCCGTTTCGATTCGTGGGAGAGTTTCCTGGGTCAATTGAGCCCAAAACACCGTCTCCTGCTGCTGAGCACCAAAGCCACTACCCGTTACTCAGATTTTGTTTTCCAAACCGACGACATCCTGCTTTTGGGGCGGGAATCTGCGGGCGTACCGGAACATGTTCATGACCGGGCCGACGCACGTCTCATTATCCCGATGGCAGAGGGTGCCCGCTCACTTAATGTCGCAGCAAGCTGCGCCCTTGTAACCGGGGAGGCGCTGCGTCAGCTCGACGCCTTCCCGCATCCAGTTGCGCCCTGAGCCAAGCTGTTCAAACAGCCTTTGAGTGTCGCCCAAGCCCTTGGGCGAGATAGGTGTCGAACGCAGAAGCCACCACACGCACGAACGGGCGACCTTTCTCCGTGACGCTAAGCCGGGATCCCTCCAGCACAACAAGCCCGTCATCCATCAGTGGCTGAAGTTCGGCCAACGCATCCCCATACCGGGCCATCTGGGGCCCCAGTTCCGCGAAGAGATCGCACATAAGAGAGTTGATGATCTCCCGCCGCATCTGGTCCTCGCCTGTCAACTCGCGCCCCTTGGCAATGGGGAGATGACCCGCTGCCACACTTGCCTGATAGCGCCCGGTCGCAGGCTCGTTCTGCAGATAGGCTTGTGGAAGACTGCCAATGGAAGACGCCCCAAGCCCCAGAAGAACAGGCGCATCATCCACTGTGTAGCCCTGGAAGTTCCGCTTAACAGCGCCCGTAACCAACTCATCATCGTCACGCGCAAAATGATCAAGACCGATTGCGCAGTATCCGAGCGCCAGAAGCCGCGCACGCGCTGCATCAAACTGATCTGCCCGCTCAGCACTGTCAGGCAACACCGCCTCATCAATCTGCTTCTGATGGGTCTTCATCCAGGGCACATGTGCGTACCCGAAAAGCGCAATCCGCTGCGGATTAAGAGAGACAGCAAGATCAACCTGATCAATAACCGTCTCGACACTCTGATAAGGAAGCCCATACATCAGATCCATATTGATCGCGTGAATGCCCGCCGCCCGGAGCCAATCGACCACCTGCGCCGTCTGGTCATAAGGCTGAATGCGGTTAATCGCCTCCTGCACACGGGCATCAAAATCCTGCACGCCGATACTGACCCGCGTAACCCCGGCATCCGCCAATGCGTGCACATAAGTCTTGGTCGCGGTACGCGGATCAAGCTCAACCGCAAGCTCTGCATCATCCAACACGTGAAAATGAGTTTGAAGGGCCGCTGCCATGCGCTGCCAGTCCTCCGCATGCAGCATGGTGGGGCTTCCCCCGCCCCAATGCACATGGGCAACAGACATGCGCGCTGGCAGAGCCTCTGCCAGCAACAGCATTTCCTTCAACACATGGCCAACATAGGTGGCAATAGGCTGATAGCGCTGGGTGATCTTGGTGTGGCACCCGCAAAACCAGCACATCGAGGCGCAAAACGGCACGTGGACATAAAGAGAAAGCGGGGTTCCAGGGGCGATCTCACCAAGCCAGCGACGATAGGCATCCTCGCCTACATCAGCGGAAAAATGCGGCGCGGTCGGGTAGCTCGTATAACGAGGAACAGGCCGGTCATACTTCTGAATAAGAGACAAGGACGAACAGGTCATAAAAATATCAGGGTTTTGCTTGATGAGGGGGAAGTGTTGAGCGAGATTAGCGCCCGCGCGAACCCCCTCGCCTTGACCCACATCATGCCCACGCCCAATCGAAGGCTCCTGAATGACGATCGAAAACCAGAAGAAAACCGCCGAAACATGGTTCCAGTCGCTCCGCGATGAAATCTGTACCTCCTATGAGCGCCTCGAAGATGAATTGACCGGCACGTTTTCAGATCGCACACCCGGCCGCTTTGAGCGCACACCATGGGTTCGCGGTGATGCTGGTGAGGACAAGGGCGGCGGCACCATGTCCGTCATGAAAGGCCGCGTCTTTGAAAAAGTCGGCGTGCACACATCCACCGTCTTTGGAGAGTTTTCAGAAGAGTTTCGAGCGCAAATCCCCGGCGCCGAGGAAGATCCACGCTTCTGGGCAAGCGGTATCTCACTTATCGCCCACCCGCAGAACCCGCATGTGCCAGCCGTGCACATGAACACGCGCATGATCGTGACAACGAAATGGTGGTTCGGCGGCGGTGCAGACCTAACGCCCGTGCTCAACCGCAATCGCAACCAGGAACATGCAGACACACGCGATTTTCATGCCGCGATGAAAGCACCCTGCGACGCACATGGATCAGACTATTACGAGCGTTTCAAAAAATGGTGCGACGAATATTTCTTCCTCCCCCACCGCAACGAACCACGCGGCATTGGCGGCATCTTCTATGATCGCCTGAACAATGGGGACTGGGACAAGGACTTTGCGTTCACGCAAGACGTAGGCCGCGCTTTCCGCGATGTCTATCCGACCCTTGTGCGCCGTCATATGAACGAGAGCTGGACCGACGCAGACCGCGAAGAACAATTGATCCGTCGCGGACGCTATGTTGAGTTCAACCTGCTCTATGACCGTGGCACAACGTTCGGCCTCAAGACCGGTGGCAACGTGGACTCAATCCTCTCCTCCATGCCACCGGAAGTGAAATGGCCTTGAGGCTAACTTGAGACTGGGTGTCACCCCGGACTTGACCTGGGACCCAAAACCACAGACTCAAAAATGCGCGGCGTAGCCACCATCAACAAAAAGCACATGTCCGGTCACGTAGGACGCTGCATCTGACGCCAGAAATATTGCTGCCCCGCCAATTTCCTCGGGGCGAGCCCAACGACCAAGGCTCGTGCGACGGGACAACCAATCGGCCACGGCAGGATCATCCACCATCGGCTGGTTTGGTTCCGTTGCAAAATAGCCGGGCGCAATCGCATTCACATTGATACCCGCACCGCCCAGCTCAGCGGCAAGTGCACGCGTCATGGCCTCCAACCCGCCCTTGGCGATGGTGTAGGTTGCATCACCCTTCCGCGAAAAGGGTCCGGCAATGGAGGTGATGTTTATCATCCGCGCGCCGGGTTTCATAAGTTTCGCTGCGCGGCGTGACAGATCAAACGGTGCCACCAAATTGACATCAAGCATACGCCGGACATCATCAAGCGCATGTTCATCAAGCGGACGCCGATCCCTCAAGCCTACATTATTGACGAGAATGTCGAGCCCATCCGCTGATAGGGTTTGGAAGGCCGCTTCAACAGCACCTTCATCCGTAATATCAAATGCGAGCGCTTCAGCCGAACCAGCGCTAGCCAACCGCAACGCCGCATCTTGCGCGCGCCCGGCATCTCGCCCGTTCACGAGCACATGCGCACCGGCGTTGACGAGCGCCATGGCAATCTCAAAGCCAAGCCCTTGCGTGGCACCCGTCACCAGCGCCCGCTTACCGGAAAGAGAAAACAGAGACATCGCACTCACATCAATAGACCGTCGCCTGCACGATCGCCTTCAGCCGCTCGATGATCGAAAACTCATCATCGGTAAAGCCTGCATCAACCCACCATTCCTCAACCTCATTATAGACGCGGCCCATCTCTGGCCCGTCTGGCACACCGGCTGCCTTGAGCATGGAGCCCGACAAGGGCAGCTTCGGCCGCTCCCAACTGTCCGCCATTGCAAGCATCGCCCGCCACTGCATGGCGTTCGCCCCCTTCTTGTCCACGGCCCAGCCGAGCATGACCCGGTCCTTGAAACATTGAACGCCCATCAGGTAGAGCGCCTTGTGCACCTCGCGCACAGAGAGATAAGACACGATCCTCGTTGGGTCCGTCTGCATGAGCTTGAGGCGCTCCCGGTCCTTTTTAGACAAGCGCAACCGGGCGGCAAGTGTCTCAACGCCCGCTGCATCCATGTCCAGCGCCGCACCCAGACGCATCACCGGATCAGATGTAAAAAGCTGGTTCGCTTCAATCTCGATCACCGCTTCCATGCGCGCAAGCTGCGTCGCCTCCGGCAACACAAGTGAGAGAATGCCAACCGCCGCCATTTGTCGGATGGCGGCACCCGCTGCATCTGCCCCAAGCAATTTCAAAAGCTCAGCCTGCACCCGCTCGGCAGACAATTGTTTCAAACCTTCGCGTTCTTCTGCGCAGGCTTTGAGGCTTGCCGCATCCGGCTCCCCCTTGCCGAAATGGGCGTGGAACCGGAAGAAACGCAGAATGCGCAGATAGTCCTCCCTTATGCGATCATGAGGATCACCAATGAAGCAAACACGGCGCGCATCCAAATCTGCCCGACCACCAAGCGGATCATGTACCGTGCCATCCATGTCGGCATAAAGCGCATTCATAGTGAAGTCGCGACGCTGGGCATCTTCAAGCCAGTCCCCGGTAAAGGCGACATCCGCGCGCCGCCCGTCTGTCGCGACATCAACGCGGAGTGTCGTGATTTCGAAATGCCGCCCCTGTGTCACCGCCGTTACCGTGCCATGGTCAATACCCGTCGGCACGACCTTGATACCGGCAGCCTCCAGCCGTTTGATCACCTCATCAGGCGAATGGACGGTTGCAATATCAACATCTGCGACAGCCTCACCCAGAAGGGCATTACGCACAGACCCACCAACAAAGCGTGCCTCACCAACCTCGCCCCCCAGTGCGGACATAACAGCGCGCGCAGGCGACGCCTTCAACCATTCATGGAGACCAAGCTCACCTCTTTTTTCTTCACTCATGTCGCACTCCCGGAAATTTTATGGCTGTTCCCGAACGGCCTCGCCTGATTGAATACCGCCATCAATCAGCCGCGCCGGTTCGTAAGCAGCATCTGTTTCTTGTCCCGTATAATAACCCATCACAACCATGCTCCCCGCGCCAAGCGCCAGCCCCACAACCACAAGCCAGCCAAAGGGCGCATCCCCCCAGGCAAGGTTTGGTCGACCTTCAACCCGGCGCGATGCCACCATGAACACCCAGAACGCAACGAACGGTGCTGCAAAGAACAAAAGATTGATAATGAAACGTGCCATCAGTCTGCGATCCCTTTTTTTGTCCCGCCAGAAAGTTTATCTGAAAGCCGATCTGAAAGCCGGTCTGAAAGCCGGTCTGAAAGATTGCGGATCATCCCGGCCGTCGCCCCCCAGATATAATGCCCCCGGTAAGGCATCGCATAATAAGCGCGACGCTTACCCTTCCAGAAAACGGAATGGCGTTCGTGATTATCCTCATTAAGGAGGAAGGCAAGCGGCACTTCAAAAATCTCCGCCACCTCGCCAGGGTCCGCCTTCAGTGTGAAACCGGGCCGCACAAAGGAGATAACAGGCAGAATGCGAAACCCGGTCCCGGTCTCGTAAGGATCGATAAAACCGACCACCTCAACAAATGAGCGGTCTAGGCCGATCTCTTCCTCCGCCTCTCGAAGCGCACCTTCGACAGGTGTTTCACCGGGCTCAACTTTCCCACCGGGAAAGGCAACCTGGCCTGAATGGGAATTGAGATGATCCGCCCGTCTTGTCAGAATAATTGTTGGCCCGTCGCGATGTTCAACAATCGGAACCAACACGGCGGCGAGCCGCAAATCTTGCCGGTCATCCGGGTCCACCCAATCGTCTGGGTTCAAATCATGATCGCCGCGAACGCCCGCGCCTGCCACCTCCAGAATGCGCTGAGGCTTCGGTGCCTCGCGGTCAATATGTGCGAGAATATGCGCGCGGTACTCATCCATATTGGTCAAACCGCCAATTCCTCCGCCCGCATAAACGGATAAAAACACCCCGAACTCCAGACGCCAAACCAGCGCGCGTCATCCACCATTTCTTCCACGCCCAATTCAACCAGATCGTAAAACACCGCCCGGTTGATCAGCGCTTCAAGTCGGGCGCGCACCAGCACGTAAGGAGACGGCTCCCCGCTCTCCTCATCGATCTCAAATCGCATAGGGTGATCGCCGTCGACTGTCACCCTGTCGCCAACACTGGTCTCAAATGTCAGAACCTGATCACGACCGCGCCCCTCAACATGCATCGCGATCCCAAGAAACGGCACATCATCAACAATGATGCCGATCTTCTCCACCGGTGTGACGAGATAATATTTGTCGTCTTCATCGCGTCGCAAAACCGTCGAGAAAAGACGCACAAGCCGCTGCCGGCCAATAGGCGAGCCAAGATAGTGCCAGCTCCCGTCCCGCTTGATCCGCATATCGAGATCGCCACAGAAAGGCGGATGCCACAAATGCACCGGCGGCAGGCCGCGCGCTTTGTCACCCGCTGACTGGGCAGCACCCAACCCCTTCAAAATCTCGGTTGGAGCCCGCGAACCTTCGTTTTTCTCGCTCTTTGCCATCTAATTTCCGCAATCTCACGCTTAATTCACAACCAAGTTATGCACGAAGCCAGGTTCAAGGTCATAATAGATCCAAATGGCATCCACATTTGACCATGAAAGACCGATATTCTCCCGGCCAAGGCCAAATTTGCCGTGATTCTCCCGCGCGCCTGTATTTAGGGCGACGCCAACCTATATGTAGGGCAATGCAGACACTCAGTGAAGCCGCCAGCGTGCCAGAGGGCGCAATCGTTCAGGAAATTGAGGCCGCTGGTGAGAAAATTGCCCGTGCGAAAGCCTCTATCGGCGAAATTATCTACGGTCAGGAACAGGTCATTGACCAGACCCTGATCACGGTCCTTGCAGGTGGTCATGCGCTCCTGGTGGGTGTGCCCGGACTTGCAAAAACCCTGCTCGTCCACACCATGGGCACCGTTCTGGGGCTGGAAGACAAGCGCGTCCAGTTTACCCCTGATCTGATGCCTGCCGACATTCTGGGTTCCGAAGTGCTGGAAGAAGGCGAAGGCGGCAAGCGCTCCTTCCGCTTCCTGCCCGGCCCCATCTTCTCGCAACTGCTGATGGCCGACGAAATCAACCGTGCAAGCCCGCGTACCCAATCAGCACTTCTGCAAGCCATGCAGGAACATCATGTGACCATCGCAGGCCATCGTCACGAATTGCCGCGCCCTTTTCATGTGCTCGCCACCCAAAACCCGCTGGAGCAGGAAGGGACCTACCCCTTGCCGGAAGCACAGCTCGACCGTTTCCTGATGGAGATCAATGTCCATTACCCGGACATGGAGGCCGAGCGCCGTATGCTGCTGGCAACAACAGGTACCGACGAAGCAAAGGCGGAATCCGTGCTGACATCGGGTGAGCTGCAAAACATTCAGCGCCTTGTGCGCCGCGTGCCTGTGGGCGAACGGGTTGTGGATGCCATCCTGGCCCTCGTCCGCTCCGCCCGCCCGCAAGAAGGCGGCGTCGAGGAAGTCACAGCCAACATCGCCTGGGGGCCCGGCCCGCGCGCCAGTCAGGCATTAATGTTGGCAGTCCGTGTGCGCGCACTGATGGACGGGCGGTTTGCCCCGTCCGTTGATGACGTGATCGCGCTGGCTGAACCCATATTGCGTCACCGGATGGCACTTAATTTTGCCGCGCGCGCTGAGGGCGTCACCATTGCCGGCGTCGTCGACAGACTGACCCAGAGGCTCGGATAGATATTTCATGACGTCCCGGCCACTCAGCCAATTCAACCGTCGCCGTGAAACCTCTACCTCCCAGAGCGAGGCGGAGGCGCTTAGCGCAACACTGCCCCAACTCCTTATTGAGGCAGAGCGGGTCGCCAACACTGTTGAACAAGGCCTGCATGGGCGCAAACGCACCGGCCCCGGAGAAAGCTTCTGGCAATACCGGCGCTATACTACCGGCGACATGGCAAGCGCCGTCGATTGGCGTCAATCAGCAAAAAGCCAACACCTGTACGTGCGAGAGAATGAATGGGACGCCGCACAAAGCGCCTGGCTCTGGTGTGATCGCACACCGTCCATGGCCTATCGATCTGCCTTCGCCCCGACAACAAAACAGGACCGGGGCCTACTGCTGGGACTGGCGCTGGGTGGCCTTCTGACCCGTGGTGGCGAACGTGTCGCGTCCCTTGACGCAAATGACATTCCCCTGTCGGGCAAAGCAGGTTTGACACGTCTCGCTGAAAACTGGCTGACCAAAACTGATAAGACACAAGCAACCGGCCTGCCGCCTCTCAGGGAATTGCCGCGCTATGGCTCACTGATCCTGATCGGGGATTTTCTCGATCCGGAAAAACCCCTGATTGAACGCCTGAGGCAATTGGCCGCTTCCGGCGTCAAAGGGCATCTGATCCAGATATTGGACCCTGCAGAAACGGACCTGCCGTTTGAAGGTCGCACAGAGTTTGAAGGCGTTGAAGACCTGACGCGCCTGCTGGTGCAACGCGCGGAGGACCTGCAGGACGCTTATCGCAAACGGCTGACGCAATTGCAGGCAACCCTTGCCGACACAACACGCACACTCGGCTGGTCGTTCACAAAACACCAGACCGACCATTCGCCCACAAGCGCACTCCTCAGCCTCTACGGCCACATTGCCGGCCACCCAGATCAACAATTCGAGAAATGGGAGGCCAATCGGTGATCGCCTTCGGCCCTCTCGCATTCACGGCCCCCTGGGTGCTGCTCGGACTATTGATCCTGCCGCTTATCTGGTGGGTCTTGCGCGTCACACCGCCCGCCCCAAAACGGATCCGCTTTCCGGCCATCCGCCTTTTGCTCGGCCTGGCAAGCGAAACAGAAACACCGGCGCATACGCCGCTCTGGCTTCTTCTCCTGCGGCTTGCCATCGCGGCCTTGATTGTCATCGCGCTCGCAAACCCGCTATGGCGCCCTGCGGAACGGATTGCAGGCTCAGGCCCGCTCTTGATTATCATCGACAATGGCTGGACATCTGCGACCCACTGGAACCAGGCAACAGCCCTCGCGCGCAGCTTCATCGTGCAGGCGGGCGAACTGAACCGCCCTGTCGCCCTCACCACCAGCGTGCCGGAGCAAAGCCCCGTCGCCTTTGACTACGAAACCGCGGACAACGCTGACGCCCGCCTCTCTGCGCTGGAACCCCAACCGCTCCTGCCACACCGGCAGGACCTTGTCACACGACTTGAGACATTGGGCACACTCCCCGATCAGGTGATCTGGATTTCAGACGGGCTGGATCATGGGCATGTCCACGCCCTGAGCGAATATCTTTACGCGCAAGGCGTAAAAATCGATCTCATCGAGCCGAGCCCTGAGGAGCTTGACCTCGCGCTACTGGCACCAAAAACCGGAGAGGCGATGCTTGCAGTGCCGGTGTTGCGCGCAAGCCCGCAAAGCCGTGATACGGGCGCCCTCGTTGCGCAAAACAAGGACGGTCAATCCCTGGGCCGCGCGAGCTTCACCTTCGAGCGGGACAGTCTGCAGACCGAAGCCCTTTTTGAATTACCATTGGAATTGCGGAACGAAATCACAGCCATTCGCCTTGATCGAAATGCAACCGCAGGCGGCACACTTCTCCTCGATGAACGCTGGCGGCGGCGCACAATGGGGATCGTCTCGGACGATAACGACGGCCAACCACTCCTCTCTGAACTCTATTACCTTGAGCGCGCCCTCGAACCTTATGTCGACATTCGAAAGCCCACCGCAGAAAGTGACGAAAGCCCGGTTGCAAACCTGCTCAGCGCACCGCTTTCTCTTCTGCTCCTCGCCGACCTTGGGCGTTTGGCAGAAGACGACATTGCCCTTGTCCGCAATTGGGTGAAAGACGGCGGCGTCCTTGTCCGCTTTGCGGGCCCACGACTGGCGGCAAGCGCCGATGATCTCATCCCTGTCCCTCTGCGATCAGGCGGACGCGATCTGGGGGGCGCACTCTCCTGGACCAAACCTCAAAAACTTGCACCCTTTGGAGAAGAAAGCCCTTTCTTCGGCATCGCGGTACCAAACGAAGTAACCGTCAAACGCCAGGTACTCGCTGATCCCAAAAGCAATCTGGCAGACCACACATGGGCACGCCTTGAAGATGGAACACCGCTTGTGACTGCCCGTGCAGACGGGAGCGGCTGGATCGTCCTCGTCCATGTGACCGCCAACACCGACTGGTCAAACCTTGCCCTCTCTGGCCTTTATGTAGACATGCTCCGCCGCATGGTCGAACTATCGCAAGGCCGCGTTACGATCGACGCTGATACAAATGCAGCAACAACGCTCGCACCCAACCGGCTTTTGAATGCCTATGGCGATCTCGTTCCACCACCAGCCTGGGCCGTCCCCGTCAACCGCGAAGACATTGCTGAAGCAAGCCCGGATGCCTCCCACCTCCCCGGTCTTTATGGCCAGGCCGGGGCAACCCGCGCGCTCAACGCAACGCAAAGCATGGAGACTTTCTCTAAACTGCCGGAACTCGACAATCTGAACACACGAAGTGCTTTCGTCGGAGAGAGCGAAACAGATATGAAGGCGCCTTTGTTTGTAACCGCCCTTCTCCTGCTTCTCGCCGACGGCATTGCGGCACTGAGCCTGAGCGGTCGCCTTCGCCCATCGCGCCTGCCACAAGGATCGATCGGCAAACATCTGGCAACCCTTGGCCCGCGGTTCAGAAACCGAAAGAATGTGAGCGCCTTGATTTTGGGACTCATGCTTCTGCCCATGGCACTGCCGCAAGACGCCAAAGCCGAAGTGAGTATAGAAGACAAGGCTGCACTCGCGGCAACCCTGGAAACACACCTCGCTTACGTCGTAACCGGTGATGCAGATATCGACGAGACAAGCTATGCCGGTTTGGACGGTCTCTCAAAAATGCTGAGCCGCCGCACGGCGCTGGAACCAGGTGCACCCATCGGGGTCAATATCGAAACGGATGAGCTCGCATTTTTCCCGCTTCTCTATTGGCCAATCAGCGAGAGCCAGCCAGTGCCAAGCAGCGTGGGGCTTGCGCGCCTCAATACCTACATGAAGCAGGGTGGTACGATCTTGTTCGACACGCGAGACCAGGACCGGGCGATCAGCGGACGAACGACCGGCGCAGGTCGCGCACTGAAAGACATTCTCTCAAAGCTCGACATTCCGCCGCTGGAACCCGTGCCGGCTGATCATGTGCTCACCCGTTCATTCTACCTGCTGGTCGATTTTCCAGGTCGATGGGAAGGCGGTCAATTGTGGATTGAGCGCGCACGCGATCCGGACGCCCTTTCCGGCTCCAACAATGACGGCGTATCGGCGATCCTGATCGGCGCAAACGATTATGTCGGTGCATGGGCACGTGATACGAGCGGCCGCCCATTTCACGCCGCCGTGCCCGGCGGGGAGATGCAACGCGAAATCGCAGCACGCTTCGGCATAAACCTCGTCATGTACGCCCTGACTGGAAACTACAAAGCAGATCAGGTGCATATCCCCGCCCTGCTGGAACGGCTGGGTCAATAATGAACTGGGAACTAGTCACAAACCCATTGTTAAACGGCGAGTGGATGGTTCTGCTGGCAATCTTGGTTGTGGCCTTCGTCTCCTATGGCGCGTGGCAGCGCGCGCCGGGGACGCCCTATCGCGCATTGGTGATGGCCGGCATCCTCACCCTCCTGCTCAATCCAACCTTGCGGGAAGAAGATCGTCAGCCCATTGAAGACATTGCGGTCATCTTGGTCGACCAAAGCGACAGCATGAAGCTGGGAGCGCGCGAGGCGATAGCAGAAGAAGTCGCCGCCGATCTGAAAATGCAACTCGATCGGCAAGCGACCGTTGAAGTTCGTATCGTCGAAACAGACGCGGTCGCCACAGATGGTGGCACTGCCCTTTTCGGTGCGCTGGAGCGCACATTGGCCGACATTCCACGCGAACGGCTTGCAGGCATTCTCGCGATCACAGACGGGCAGGTGCATGACGCACCTGCAAACCTTGCAAGCCTTGGCATTGATGCACCCTTCCATGTTCTGATCGCAGGGGACAAAGACGCCATCGACCGCAAGCTGGTAATCGACGAAGCCCCCCGCTTCGGCATTGTCGGCGAAAGTATCGAACTTCAGTTCCGAGTACAGGAAGAAGGCACAACAAGTGCCGCAATCCCTGTGCATGTTTTGCGTGATGGGACACAAGTCGCGACCATGAACGTAAAGCCGGGTGAAGAACAAAAGATCTCACTCAATCTGGTCCATGGCGGCAAATCGATTTTCGAGCTCAAGGCAGACACAATACCCGGCGAGCTGACAGACCAGAACAATACAGCCATGCAGGTCGTGACGGGTATTCGCGACCGGCTGCGCGTGCTGCTTGTCTCCGGCGAACCGCATGCAGGTGAAAGAACCTGGCGCAATCTGCTCAAAGCTGATCCGGCGGTTGATCTTGTTCATTTCACCATCCTGCGCCCGCCGGAAAAACAGGATGGCACCCCGATCACAGAACTCTCACTTATCGCTTTCCCCACGCGGGAACTATTTTCCACCAAGCTTGATGAGTTTGATCTTGTGATCTTTGATCGCTACAGACGCCGTGGCGTGCTGCCCATTGCCTATCTGGGCAATGTCGCCCGCTATGTTGAAAACGGCGGCGCGGTGCTGGCTGCCGCAGGACCTGCCTTTGCAACACCCTTTTCGATCTACCGCACACCGCTCTCGGCCGTCTTGCCCGCAAGTCCGACAGGTCAGATTTTGGAAGAAGGTTTCCGCGCGGAAATTACCGATGAAGGTCACCGCCACCCGGTCACCGCAGATCTGCCTGGCGGCAATACAAATCCGCCCAAATGGGGTCGCTGGTTCCGGCTGATTGAAGCAACACAAATTGACGGTCGAAGTGTGATGGAAGGACCGGGAGGTCGCCCGCTCCTTGTCCTCAACACCGTCGGCAATGGCCGCGTTGCCCAATTGCTCTCCGATCATGCCTGGCTCTGGACCCGGGGCTTTGACGGCGGCGGACCACAGAGCGAACTCCTGAGACGCCTCGCCCATTGGTTGATGAAAGAACCCGATCTGGATGAAGAACGCCTGAGCGCGGAAGCCGAAAATGGTCAATTGCTGGTCGAGCGCGTCACCATGAACGAAACGACACCTCCCGTCACCATCACCTGGCCTTCAGGGAGAACGGAAACGCTCAACCTTGAAGAACGTGCACCGGGCCGTTTCCATGGCAGTGTGGCAAGCGACGAGCTTGGCCTGCATCAGGTCACAGACGGCGCATTGCGGGCCATTGCAGCGCTCGGCCCCGCCAATCCGCGAGAGTTCAAAGACGTGCAGGCAACAGCCGAAGAGTTGCGCGCACTGGCCGAGGAAACCGGCGGCGGTATTTTTTGGCTCTCACAAAAGGGTACGCCGTCGCTCAGGACCGTGCGCCCGGACCGCGATGCAAACGGCAACGGCTGGGCAGGCCTGCGCGCAAACGGAGGTTACGTGCTGCAAGCGGTGAAGGCCGTACCGCTGTTCAACCCGGTGCTCGCACTTGTGAGCCTGCTTGGCGTGCTCTTGTGGGGTTGGCGCCGCGAAGGCCGCTAGGCGGTGACGCGGCTCACCATGCCGTGGACGCCCTCAAAGGCCCCCTCACGCAATTCCAGGTAAAGAAGGCGGCTTTTATCGACGGGGCCCGGCAAGCTGATCTGATCTCGCGGGACGGGCTTGAACCCGGCTTTCGCGTAATAAGCAGGATCGCCCACCAGAATAACCAGCTCGTGTCCCAGTTCGCGCGCGCGTTCCAAACTGACGCGCATCAACTCGGCACCACCGCCCATGCCTCTCACAACCGGGTCCATGGCAAGCGGACCAAGCATGAGCGCCGGTCGCCCAGCAATCAGGACCGGCGCATACCGAATGGAGCCGACCATCCGATAGGCATCCCCTTCACCGGCAAAGATGACAAAGCAAAGCTCGGCAACATCAGGAATACCCTCGCGCAAACGATAGGCCGTTTTTGCATAGCGGCCCGGACCGAAGCTCAACTCGTGAAGGGCTTCAATTTCGGCAAAATGTTCAGGGGATTCCGGGAAAGTATCAAAATGCATGGGTCAGGTCCGATACAACAGAAGAAGAAACGCAAGTTCCGTGTGCGCTCATCGCTATCTGTTGCTGATCAACGAGAAGTAAGCGCAAGCGCACACGATCCGAGGCTCACAATGCCTCGTGCCATGGTTCGTCGTCGCAATTGAGCCTTCGCGGCCATCTCGTCTGATCCTGAAACAGCGCACGGCCCCACCGGCCCTCGCGCATTCCCAATGTGGATTGCGTAACAGGGAATGATCTGCCCGTAAAGCAAAACTCAATCGGGTACCAGACAGGTTTCATGGGCACGCGCGCATCAGGTCCCACCCGGCCTCTCCTTTGCCGACGCTGCGGTAAAGGAGATCAAACGGCAAACTTTGCCCCACTCCAGCAAAAAGACTGGCCTGCCTGCGCACCCATCGTTTAGTTTCAACCCAAACGAAGACGTATCAAACGGGAGAAAGTCATGGGATTGCTCGAAGGCAAAGTAGTACTAGTCACAGGCGCAGCGAACGGCATTGGCCGCGAGACGGCACTGATCGCGGCGCGCGAAGGCGCAAAAGTCGTCGTCAACGATCTGGGCGGCAGCGTTTCGGGCGGCGATGAAGGCAGTGCCGGCCCCGCTCAGAAAGTCGTGAACGAGATCAAGGCCGCCGGCGGGGAAGCCGTTGCCAATTCCGACAGCGTCGCCCTTAAAAGCGGTGCCGAACACATGGTCGAGCAAGCGATGGATGTCTTTGGTGGCCTCCATACCATCGTAAGCCCCGCAGGCATTCTGCGCGATGGCATGTTCCACAAAATGCCCGATGCTGACTGGGATGCCGTTCTCGAAGTGCATCTGAAGGGCTCGTACAATGTGACCCGTGCAGCCATCAATCACTTCCGCACGCAGGAAGAGGGCAATTTCGTTCTCTTCACCTCCACGTCCGGTCTGATCGGCAACATTGGTCAGGCAAATTACGCCGCCGCCAAAATGGGCATTGTCGGCCTGTCGCGAATTATCGCGATGGAAGGCGCGTCCAAAAATGTACGCTCCAACGTCATCGCTCCTTTCGCCTGGACCCGCATGATCGCGACCATCCCCGTCAAGGACGAGGCATCAGCCCAGCGCGTGGACCGCATGAAAAACGCCATGCGTGCCGATCAGGTGGCAAATGTTGCGATTGGCCTTGCTGCACCGCAATGTGACGTCAACGGTCAGATTTTTGCTGTGCGCGGCAATGAAGTCTTCCTGTTCAGCCAACCCCGCCCGGTGCGCGGCATGGCGCGCCTTGAAGGCTGGTCACCAGAGAGCCTGCTCTCTCACGCCTTCCCGGCTATGAAGGCAGACATGACGGACCTTGGCGCAACGGCCTCTGTGTTCCCATGGGAGCCTATTTGAGGAACTTATTTGATCCCACAAGGATAGAAGCTCAAACGAAAACGCCGCCTCTCAGGGCGGCGTTTTTTTGCTTTTGCGCCTACTACTCGACGTAGCGAAGCGCATTCCCCGGACGCTGACCATCATAGCGGTAACGCAGCGGAAGCGCTTCGTGGAACCGCAGCATAGACGGGTTCTCGTGATTGCGGACAAAGCGCTCTACCTCACCGACAATGCAGGCATCGCGACCAGGCCGACGCGAAAACCCGAGCGGCTGGCCTGCAGAACAAACGCGCTGCGCCTGACGCACGTCCCGCTTATGTTCCTCATTCAGCGTTTCAATCTCTGGCAAGGCTGCCCGTGCCTGACCTTGATTTACCAGGATTGGGCCGACCATCAGCAGGCACGCAACCGCGCCGATGGAAAGTTTGTTCATATCCATCTCCTTTGTCCCCGCAAGCAGTTTCGAAAGGAAATATGGCGAAAGCGTGCCGACAAATGTTGCGATGTGACAAGCGCGTGAACCCCTCATACACTTGACGAAAAGCACGAACGATGAAGGGGGAGATCCACATGGGGCAGTTCAAGGAATATGAGAAATATGATGGTTTGGGCCTCGCGGCACTCGTCGCCAAGGGCGACGTCAGCGCGGTAGAATTGCTCGATGAAGCCATTGAGCGCACAGAAGCACGAAACCCGAAATTAAATGCCGTCGTCATCAAGAATTACGATGAGGCCCGCAAGCAGATAAAGGATGGTCTGCCCGATGGTCCGTTCAAAGGGGTGCCTTTCCTCCTGAAAGATCTGCATCTCCTGTTGAAAGACACGATGACAAGTTACGGCTCCGCCGCGTGGGATGGCTATGTCGCCGACCATAATTCAACCCTGACAGATCGTTACCTGAAAGCCGGTCTCGTTATCTTCGGCAAAACAAACTCGCCGGAGCTAGGCCTTACCGGCACGACTGAACCGAGACTTTATGGCGCCACCCACAATCCGTGGAACCTTGAACATTCACCGGGCGGTTCTTCAGGCGGGGCCGCTGCCGCCGTCGCGGGTGGCATCATCCCCGTTGCAAATGCCTCCGATGGGGGCGGCTCCATTCGCATTCCTGCTTCCGCTTGTGGTCTGTTTGGCCTCAAGCCAACCCGCGGACGCACACCCATGGGCCCGGACCGCGGCGAAGGCTGGGGCGGTCAATCCATCTCCCATGTCGTTTCACGCACCGTCCGTGACAGCGCAGCCCTTTTGGATGCAACAACGGGTGCGGAACCGGGAGACCCTTATGCGCCACCACATCAAGCACGTTCTTTCCTGGAGGAGATGGGCGCCCGTCCGGAAAGGCTCCGCATTGCTGTCAACGCCAAACGCCCCGACGGCACGTTGCCTGAACCAGAGGTCGTGGAAGCAATCAACAAGGCGGCCAAACAATTGGAAGATCTCGGCCATCACGTGGAAGAAGCGATCCCACCGATTGACGCGGCCGTGCTCGGCGACCATCAGGCCTCGATCATCGGCGCCAATGTCGCCCTCACGCTGGATCAGCGAGCCGAACAACTGGGCCGCCCACTCACTAAGAACGATGTGGAAAATGTCACCTGGCTGATTGCCGAAGCCGCGAAGGGACGCACCAGCGTCGATTATGCGAAAGCCTCCCTCTTCATGCATCAGATGGGGCGCATGATGGGCCGCTTCATGACGGAGTATGATGTCTACCTGTCACCGGTGATGGGCACACCGCCCCCGAAACTCGGCGTTTTGGATATGACGACCGACGACGTGGGCACCTATCTTGGCAACCTCACAAAAATCATGCCTTACACCGCGATTTTCAACATGACCGGCCAGCCCTCCATGTCCATGCCACTGCATTGGACAAAAGATGGGTTGCCCGTGGGCACCATGTTCACCGCACGCTTTGGGGAGGACGCAACATTGCTCAGGCTCGCCGCTCAATTGGAAGCAGCACATCCCTGGGCGCATAAGCGCCCTTCTATGTAACTTGGGCGGACAAGCGCCCGGCCTTCTGAACAGCTGCGCTATCCGGTCACCCAATAGTCGGGGGGCACCTGCCCCTCGACCCACTCTCTGAGACGCGCTCGCGTCGCAACACTTGTCCCTTCGGGCAGTGCATCCATTGAGAAGAAGCCAAACTCTGCGATTTCCGCGCTCTTTCGCGCTTCCTGCCGGAAATCTCGCAGCACATAAAGCGCGATATGGTCGGACTTGAATTCCTTAAAGTTGGCATAAAGACCAAACAGCGTGAGGTCACCGTTCGCGACAATGCCCGCTTCTTCCCAAATTTCGCGCGCAGCGGCCGCCCGCATCGTCTCGCCGCGATCAACGCCGCCGCCGGGCAGATACCAGCCTTCCACATAAGTATGGCGCACCAGCAGCACCTTTCCCGAAGCGTCGATCACCAGCACCCGGGCACCCGCCGTCAGGGGCCGGCTGATCCGCCAGTATTGCTGAAGAAAGAACCGCGCCACCGGAATTGCCCATGAAACCAGTCGTTTCAACCCGTTATTCCTCTTCTGGAGAAACCGTTCACTTCTTGTAAACCGCCAACACTTTAAGGTCTATGCAAGCGAACAAAGATGTCACCACCCTCTGTGTGAGGAAAAAGGATTATGGGGCTTTTCAGTAAGTTCATCAGCAGATGGGAGAAACACCCGGATCAGACTGTAGAGGCTCTTTCGAGCGCTGAAGCCATCACGCGTACGCTGCGGACCATGGCAAAAGGGGCACCGGTCTCTGTAGCCAAGGCAGGTGCGGAACTTGCGACCGCCCTCAACACGCTTGAAACCGCGATCCTCGCCATCGACACCATTTCTGATTTGCTGATTGAGGCAGAAACACTTGCCGCAACTGCACGGGACACAGACAGCCTTGGCCGTCGGGCCCTGACAGCCAAGCGCTACAATGCGCTGCTTGAGGCGATCGCCATCGCCATCGCGCATTCCGAACACAATGGAATAAATCTGCTGGACGGCAATCGTTCAACCTATGAAATTTTCCTTGATGTCCACCACCGGGCATCCGTCGCGTTGCACGTTGCAAACCTGACGATTGAGCGTGGCGGCCTTGGCCTCACACGCCCGCGGGAAGATTTTGCCAGCCAAACCGAAGTGGAAAAGATCATCGCCGAGATTGACGCGGCGAGACGCGTAACAAGCCGAACGGCAGACCTCTTCGTTGATAGTGCCGCCGTCATGGCCGAGCGCCTGTCCCGCATCAGCCACGAGTTTGGCTCAGAAGCGACGATTGCAGACATCGCCTCTGGCGGCATGTCCAGCCTCGCGCACGAGCATTGAAGCGTTCTGGACTTTCAGGCATCCAAGCCTCACGCTCCCTACGTTCTTTTAACCCTTCATCATTAAGCTTGTTCTCTCAAATGGGTCCGGTTGGGGAACCGACCCTCTATTGAAGGGGGCAAGAGTGCAGCAGAAGCCAGACGTCACGCCACGAACTGCGACGGGCATACCCGCCGAGATTATTCACATCCCTGCCATCGCCGAAAGCAAATGCCTTCTGGACGACGCAACACATCTGCGCATGGACCCGCGCATTCAATCGCGCATTCACGACGTCGTAAGCGTGCTGCAGCGAGACTATGTGGGCGTCCTCGCTCACCAGATAAACAAACTTCAAAAAGAGTGCCAGTCATGGGCAGAAGGCGATTGTGCGGCGGAAGGTCAAACCTACGCGCTCGCGCATGAAATTCGCAGTATAGCAGGCACGTTTGCACGGCCATTGGCGAGTGAGATTGCCGCACGGATTTGCAGCCTTATCGACACGCTCGACATCGATCATTGCGCACCGACCATCGCCATTGTCCATGAACATATCAAAGTGCTTATGCACATTGTCGAGCTCACGCCGGAACCACAAGGCATGTCAGCCAAAGTCATCATCAATCGACTTGAAGAAATCGCAGCCGCGCATATGCCGTTCGACCACCATGTCGGACAGCGGCAGGGAATGCGCTGAACGCCGCCCTCGTTCGAGAGAAGCCAGGAAAAAGAGCATGAAAGAAACCAACCTTACACCGTTGCGTATTCTTATCGTCGATGACAGTCTTTCGATGCGCGAACTGCTCCAAGCGCTTCTGGAGGCGATGGGGATCACAGACGTGATCCATGCAAAAAATGGTGAAGAAGGATTACAGCGCTTCTATGAGACCCGACCAGACATCATCATCACAGATGGCGCCATGGGCCCGATGGACGGGTATGAGCTGACCGATCGCATCCGTACAAATCCCGACAATCCAAATCCCTATGTGCCCATCATCATGCTCTCTGGGTATCTCGGTACCAAACAGATTGAAAAAGCCCGCGCCAAGGGTGTCACGGAATATCTCGGTAAACCGGTTTCCTCGATAACGCTCTACGAGCGCATCATCGAGATTATTGGCAATCCCTACTATTTCATCCGAACGCCGACTTATCTGGGGCCAGATCGCCGCCGAGAAACCGGTGACCTGCATCGCGGTGCCGAACGCCGCACGAGCGACGCCATCGCCGCGACGGGAAGGGCCGCGACGGGAAGGGCCGCGACGGGAAGGGCCGCGACGGAAGGGAAAGTGCGATCCGATCTGTCCGGCAACGCTTTCAACGTCTTCCGCAGCTACGAGTGAGCTTCAACCCACATCATTCAGAAAAGCGCCGAGAAGCTCATTGAAACGAGCCGCGTCCTCGCGGAACGGGCCATGTTCCACGCCCGGAAACATCTGCACCGCACCCCGCCAAAGATTGGCGTAGGCAAGCCGTTCCAAAAATTTGCTGTTAATGAACGGGTCATCCTCCCCATGGAAGACGGCAAGCGGCACGGCAAGTGTTTCCGCAATTTTTTTCTGATCACGCCCGCGACCTGCCATGGTTGCTTGCAGCAAAAGGGAGCGGAAACGGCTATCTGTACGACGGATCGCGTCCACCACCCATTGTTCCATTGGATGGTTCTTCCCAAACTGTCCACGCGCTTTGAGCTGCACGTCGTCCTCTGTGTAATCCGCCTTGAAGGTGAGAGCCATGTCCTCCGTCGGCAGGAAGGCAGCCCCCATGTCATCAGGGTTGCCGCCAACAGGTGGCGTTCCTGTGATGAGCACGCCCTTCACACCAGACCAATTAGCTGCAAGTTCGAGCGCGATATGCCCGCCAAGCGACCAGCCGACAAGCACAACTTCGGGAATTTCGAGCGCTCTTAGAACGCAGTGCACGGCATCTGCAAAGCCATCAATGGCATATGTTTTGACGGGGTCCGGCGCATTATCGCTCTCGCCATGCCCCGGCAGGTCAAGGGCTATAAACCGGCGCGTTGTTGCGACCGGCGCAGAAAATTGCGGCTCGAATGCGCGATGCGAACTTGAATTGCCGTGAATAAACAAAACAGGCACACCACTTGCCGTCCCCTGAGCCGGCTGGTCTGTGTAAGCAATTGCGCCATGCGGCGTTGATGTCCGGTCGAGCGTCATCTGATCCTCCATGCGTTTTCTGCATCTTGGCAGATTCTCTCCCCTTTTTCCTTTTGAGGATTTCCTTTCGCAGTTTTTGGCGAATTTGGGGGGTTTTGCACTGCACAAAAATGACACTTGCGTCATTTTTGTTGGACCGCACACGCGAAATGCGGTTAAGGTTCTGTCGGGAAGTGAGACCCGGCGGCCCGCCGGAGAGTTTTGTGCAGCCTTGCCACACCCTTTTACGGAAAAGGGTGAGGCGACCGCGTGAACCAACACACTGGAGGAACGATGACAAAACAATCCAACATCACCGTTGATGCGGCGTATGAAGCAGTCGCACCCGATGATTTCGCAGCCATGATGGAAGTCGAGCGCTACGGCAATCGCTCAACAGCTTTCGACAAGATCATTTCAGCAACACACGACCATTTCTGGGACCCGCAGGACCCTAAATATGTGGACTTCACCCTGCCCTTCGACATGGAAAACGAATATCTGGTCAATCCGATCGGCGTTGCCGAGCTGCGCACAGCCGTCAATGACAAGCTGACAGAAAAGCAGCGGATCAAGCTTGCTAATCTCGATGTGCAATGGTCGCTCTCTTCGATCCTGCATGGCGAGCAAGGGGCCCTCGCCCTGTCTGCGAGCCTCTGTCACATCCTCAAGGACCCAGGCGCACAAGAATATGCCGCCAACCAGACCCGCGAAGAAGCCCGCCATGTGGCCGGTTTCTCCAATTATATCAAAGCCCGTTGGGGCAAGCCTGTTGCCGTGGGCCCGGCACTTGGCAATCTGTTGACAGAGCTTGTGCTCTCGCCACTCGTCTGGAAAAAAATCGTCGGCATGCAGATGCTGGTTGAAGGTCTCGCCATGGGCGCGTTTGCAACCTTCTACAAGGAAAGCAATGACCCGCTGCTGACCAAGCTGATGCAGCTCACCATGACGGACGAAGCCTTCCATCATAAGTTCGGCAAGATCTGGGCAGACCGGACGATCCCGAACCTGGCACCGGCTGAACGCGACCAGATTGAAGACTGGGCATGGCATGTATTTGAAGTGCTGCTCTACAATCTCGGCAGCCCTGAGCAGAAGAAACACATCTATGCGCAGGTTGGCCTTGAATGGGAATGGGTCCAGTCAGCCTTCATGGAAGCAATGACAGATTCCGTTGTCCGCGAAGACATGCAGGAAGCGACTAACATTTTCCGTGTTCTCATCAAAACCCTGTTGAAGGGCGGCATCATCACGGAACGCACCTCTGGAAAATACGCAGCCTTTATCGACATGAAGGAACTGCACAAGGAAGGCGACCGCATGGTCGGCGACGACATTGCAGAGGAAGGCATTAAGTTCCTCCGCGAATTGAACGGCAATACAAACAAATACCTGTCACTCGATAAGATGACAGCGGCAGAATAAGCTGTTCACATCACGACCAACTGGGCGGCGCAGCGATGCGCCGCTCTTTTTATTTCTGACGGTAACAAGGATGGACTGGCGATCTTATGTGTTGGTAAGTCGGGTCAGCATCAGGTTGAGGCTCGCTGCATATTCTGTGCGCGCAAGCTCAGGGTCAGGCGCATTGGCAATCGCAAGACCTGCCTGCATCAAGGACCCGCCGATCATGTCTGCCAGCGGTTGCAGCGCCTGTGACGGCAGCGATCCCTCCTCCACAAGATGTTCAAGCGCATGGGTCAAGAGCGCGTGATGCAGAGGTGCTTGAAGCTTTCGCCATTCCGCCCAGCCAAGTACAACCGGCCCGTCCAGAAGGATGACCTGCTTGATATCAGGGCGGCTAAAAAGATCGAGCAGGACGCGCGTGCCAACAACCAGATCTTCGCGGTCCTCCGTGATCTCATCCATTGTCTTGTGAAAAAGCTCCAGCGCCATCTCATCAAGCATGACGAGAAAAAGCGCCCGAAACAGGTCTTTCTTGTCTGAAAACTGATGGTAAAGCGCGCCGCGCGTCGTACCGGCCTGGGCAACAATCTCTTCCGTACCCGTCCCGGCATAGGTGCGCTCCACAAAAAGCGCCCGGGCAGCCGCCAAGAGCTTGGCATAATTCTTCGACGGCTTTTTTGCAGGTGCAGACATAAATATACAGCTTGTATGAATTTTGGCCCTGATCTATACAGAACCCCAAGTTCATACAGTATGTATGAACTTGGGGTTCTGAAGGAGAAATTATGGAAGCAGGTCGCACATTCCCACGCTGGCTATTTGTCGCGACTGCTATTGCCTCCCTGGCGACCGTCGCCGGCCCCTACCTCATGTTCGGCCTGACCGAGACAGGCTTCCAATTAGCCGCGCGCTATACGGTCCGTGTCTCTTTCCCGCTCTTTCTCCTTGCCTACATTGCAAGACCGCTTGCACACACCTGGCGCCACGAAGTGAGCCGCTGGTTACTGCGCAACCGCCGCTATCTGGGCCTCTCATTCGCACTTGCGCACACAGTGCATCTGGGCGCACTCACAGCCTTCTTCGTCTTTATCGACCAGGTACCAAGCATCGAAACCCTGATTGGAGGTGGCGGTGCCTACCTTGCCATGTTTGCGATGGCCGCTACTTCCAACAATGTCAGCGCAAAGAAACTGGGGGCCAGCTGGCGCAGACTGCATCTCTTCGGCATGCATTACCTGTGGATCATCTTCGCCTTCTCTTATCTCGGTCGGTGGACGGGGGATCGCGGCGACGGCGCAGGAGAAGACATGGTGCTGGTCGGAATGATAGGCACAAGCCTATGCGTGGCCGCTCTGCTCCTTCGCCTCTTCGCTTATTGGAAACGGCGCGGGCAGCGTTAACGAGTTTAG
>JAVKCY010000019.1:0-8024 GCA_040223265.1 Parvibaculum sp.
GCCCCCGGCTGCACCTGCGCCGCCGCCACCTGGCATAAAGTCTCTCAGACGCTCCTGCCCTTTGCGGATAAGGTCTTCAAGATCTGGGGGTTGCTGGCCTCCGCCGCCTTTTGGAGGCTGACCCCAAGGACCGCGATCACCGCCGCCTTGCCATCCGCCATTGCCGCCACCATTCTGATTGCTCCAGGGCATGGAACTTCCTTTGCATTAGATTATCGACCGCATTCGCACGATCTCGAAGCGCATCTTGCCGGCTCAACCACTCCGCGACACCCCGTCACGGTCACTTCAATGGTAATCCGGCACCCTGCGGGTTATATGACACTCACCAGTATGGCGCAACGCGTGTCCACCACACATACATAGACTAAATAAGATCGAATGTGGGAATGACCAACCCCAATTCGACAAATTTCTCGGAAAGCACGACCATGGCAGCAATTTCTAACAATGATATTCTTGCAGCTCTCAGCACTGTGAAAGACCCTGACAAGGGTCAGGACGTTGTGGCCGCTGGCATGGTGCAGGGTCTGGTGCTGAAGGATCGTCACGTTCTCTTCTCTCTGGAGGTAGACCCAGCGCGTGGACCAGCGCTCGAACCATTGCGAAAAGCGTGCGAGGACGCCGTTTATAAATTACCCGGCATTTTGTCTGTGACAGCCGTCCTGACCGCCCATTCAGGCACACCGCCCGCCGCCACGCAGAAGCAGCCAGCCCCAACAAAGCCCGCGCCGACCTCTGACGGCACAATCCCCGGCGTGAAGAAAATCATCGCAGTCGCCAGTGGCAAAGGCGGCGTTGGCAAATCCACCGTCGCGATCAACCTTGCAATCGCCCTTGCACAAACCGGGCTCAAAATCGGCCTGCTCGACGCTGACATTTACGGCCCCTCCATCCCACGCATGATGGGCATCACGGAAAAACCAGAAACGACCGACGACAAAAAGCTGATCCCCCACGAAAAGTACGGCATCAAAACAATGTCCATCGGTTACATGGTGGACGAGAACACAGCCATGATCTGGCGCGGCCCCATGGTTCAATCCGCCCTGATGCAGATGATGAATGATGTGAAATGGGGAGAGCTGGACATTCTCGTGGTCGACATGCCGCCGGGCACGGGCGACGCCCAGCTCACCATGGCGCAGAAAGTTGCGCTCGCCGGTGCCGTGATCGTTTCCACCCCGCAGGAAATCGCGCTCGCCGATGTGCGGCGCGGCATTGCCATGTTTGAAAAAACCCGCGTGCCGGTGTTCGGCATTGTTGAAAACATGGCTTATTTCGTGAGCCCCGGCGCTGGCGAGAAGACATTTATCTTCGGCGAAGGCGGCGCGCGGCGCACGGCGGAAAAGCTAAACGTTCCTTTCCTCGGCGAAATCCCGCTCTACCCGTCCATCCGCGAAGGGCTGGATGAGGGCAAACCAATCACCGCCACAGCACCCCAGTCGAAAGAAGCAGCACACTTTGCCGAGCTTGCAGCGAAGGTCGCCCACACGCTTAAAATGGAAACAGGCAACAAGCCCGCACCAAAAATCGTCTTCGACTAAGGCAATGGAAATCAGGCAAACAAAAAACGGCCGGGCAATGCCCGACCGTTTCAAAGAAAGCTGGTTTTAGGTCTTACTGACCGGCCACCAAGGTCGCCACTTCTTTCGTTCCGTCAGGAGCAGCAAGCTCCCATGTGTCACCCACCGCACGTTCAGTGGCAGGAACACAATAAGGTGGGTTTTCAGATGCAGCTTGCGTAAAACAGGCATTCTCACCATCCATCGCCCAAGTACCGGTCGCAGCAGCGCCATCAGCCCCTGTGTTGGTATAGGTACCGTCCTGGTTGATGTGAACCGTGCGGGTTCCGGCAGGGTTCTCAATACTCACAGTGTTACCGTAGAAATTCGCAAACGGATCAGCAAAAGCCGCCCCGGTTAGCGCAAACGTCGCAATAATCAGACTGACAAGAAATCGCATCCTATCCTCCAAGATATGTAATGCACGCACCCCTAAGACTTCATGCTTGCACGTCGTTAACCAACTTGTGAAGGGGGTATACGGATTTATTTATTTATTTAGAAAATTGAGTGCCAAGCCTGCCCGCGGCCATTGACATTTGACAAGCCGCCCCGTCGAAGAGAGCGTAAGATAGGCCGTTTTCAGGTCTTTCCCGCCAAAACAGATATTCGTCGTGATGAAATCACCTGTCGGGAAATGCTCATAAGTGCCATCGGGCGAAATCGACGTGATGCCCCCGTTGAAAATGGTGGCAACACAGACATTTCCCTCGGCATCCACCGCCAGTGAATCAAAATAATTGAGCCCTGCCGGGTTCGCGATAAACCGTCCCTGATTAGGTGGCCCCGCCGGTTTGATCGCCCCCTCACCCGCAATATCAAACGCCCAGAGCCTACCTGTCTCAGTGGAAGCCACATAAACCACAGTCTCGTCGGGAGATAGACCGACACCGTTCGGTGTCTCAATCGGAAACACGACCTGTTTGATCGAAGAGCCATCGGGCTTAGCGTAATAAAGTGCGCCAAGTTCTTTGATCCGGTCATAATGTTTGCCGAGATCCGTAAACCAGAAGCCACCTGACTTATCGAACACGATGTCATTGGGCCCATTGAGCGGGATGCCATCACATTCCGTATAGAGGATTGTCACATCACCAGTCTTCAAATCAACGCGCTCTATGCGCCCGCCTGAATAAGTGTCTGGCCGTCCCCCTGGCACGGTAAGCCCATCCACATCGTGCCACTCAAAACCACCATTGTTGCAGATATAAACAGCCCCATCCGGACCGATAGCAGCGCCGTTCGGCCCGCCACCAAGCGTTGCAATAATCTCTTTTGATCCATCAGGTTGAACGCGTGTCAGTGTACCCCGCTTGATCTCAACGAGGATCACACTACCATCAGCCATGGCAATCGGTCCCTCGGGAAACTCAAGGCCGCTTGCAATCTCCACCATTTCCATAACGCTCACTCCCTCTAAATATTTTTTGTGGGGAGAGCGTCGGACATGACGGCAAGCTCGTCAACTCAAATAGGGATCAATAAAGCACAACAGAGCGGATCGATTTGCCCGCATGCATCAAATCAAAGCCCTTGTTGATATCTTCAAGCGGCATCGTGTGGGTAATGAGATCGTCGATATTGATCCTGCCGTCCATGTACCAGTCAACAATCTTCGGCACATCGGTCCGGCCTCTCGCCCCGCCAAACGCTGTGCCGCGCCAGGACCGGCCTGTCACAAGCTGAAATGGACGAGTGGAAATTTCCTGCCCTGCGCCGGCAACGCCGATGATAATGCTCTCTCCCCAGCCCTTGTGACAACATTCAAGCGCCTGCCGCATGGTCGTCACATTGCCGATACACTCGAAGGAATAGTCGGCACCGCCCCCTGTAAGCTCAACCAGATGGCCAACCACATCACCTTTAATCTCTTTCGGGTTCACAAAATCGGTCATGCCGAAATGACGCCCCAGTGCCTCACGGTCATTATTGAGATCAACACCGACAATACGGCCAGCCCCCACCATGCGCGCGCCCTGAATAACATTGAGGCCAATCCCGCCCAGGCCAAACACAACAACAGTAGAGCCCGCTTCAACCTTGGCTGTATTGACCACCGCGCCCACGCCCGTCGTCACGCCGCAGCCGATATAGCAAACCTTGTCGAAGGGCGCGTCCTTGCGGATCTTCGCCAATGCGATCTCCGGCAGGACGGAATAATTCGCAAAAGTCGAACACCCCATATAGTGAAGTACAGGGCGCCCCTTGTAGGAAAACCGGCTCGTGCCATCGGGCATCAGCCCCTGGCCCTGCGTCGTGCGAATGGACTGACAGAGATTGGTTTTCGGGTTGAGGCAGTAGTCGCACTCACGACATTCCGGCGTGTAAAGCGGGATCACATGATCACCCACTTGCAGCGATGTAACGCCAGCTCCGACTTCAACCACAACGCCTGCGCCCTCGTGCCCCAGGATTGCGGGAAACAGACCTTCCGGATCATCGCCGGATAGTGTGAATGCATCAGTGTGGCAAATCCCTGTTGCTTTCATCTCCACCAGCACTTCGCCCGCCCGCGGACCTTCCAGCTGCACAGTTTCAATCTCAAGTGGTTTGCCAGCCTCAAAGGCCACAGCAGCACGAACGTCCATCTCACTCTCCCGTCGGATACTCAAGTCTCAATAGATTTTAGAGTGTGGCTTCCAGTTTCTTCAGCCACGCATCAATGCGTTTCTTGTTCACACCAAGGTCTGAATGACCGATCGCAGACCGGCTGTAAATTGCGCAAGTTGATTTTCCATCACCCAGATCAATCGCCTCAAAGGTAATCGTGTCCGGAAAGCGCATGAGCGCCGACCGCTGCACGAAATCGCGCTGCCCTTCATCTGACGCCTTACGCACCACACGCGGTTCTCCAAGGGCAATGTCAGCAAAATTGTCTTCCAACGTCTGCGCATCCATAGGGAACACGGGGGAAATACGGTGCGGTTTCGCATTCTCGCAAAGCCCGTCAGGCGCCACGAGATACTGATTGGGTTTGTGTGTGAGTTTCAGTGTTTTGAAATTCATCATTCCCTCCAAAAATCAAATGCGCTCAAGCACAATGAGGGAATAGTCCGCGCTGTCGCGCTCGCTGCGCCCCTGCCGCACATTGCGGACTTCCCGCCATGCCTTTTCGTCGAAAGGCGGGAACAGCGTATCCCCTTCCGGGCGCGCATGCACCCTTGTGAGATAAATCCGATCCGTAAATGGCAGAGTGGCTGCATAAATCTCTGCCCCACCCAGGATCATGATCTCATCCACACCAAGCTCGCCACACAATGCTTTCGCGCGCTCAAGTGCCGCCTCCACATTTGTGAAAACTTCACCACCCGGCGCATCATAATCCGCCTGCCGCGTGACAATCAGATTGGGCCGCCCTGGCAAGGGCCTGCGTGGAAAGCTTTCCCACGTTTTGCGCCCCATAATGATGGGCTTTCCCATCGTCATGCGCTTGAGATATTGCAGATCGCCGGAAAGCTTCCACGGCATCCCGTTGTCTTTGCCGATCACACCATTCTCAGCAATGGCAACAAAGTGGCAGATATGCATCCGGCTTAAACCGCAACCGGCGCGGCGATATGCGGATGCGCGTCATAACCGACGAGTTCAAAATCTTCATAAGTGAAATCAAACAGGCTTTTCACTTGCTTGTTGATTTTCATCTGCGGCAAGGGACGTGGGCTCCGCGCAAGCTGCCGGTCCGCCTGCTCCATATGATTGGAATAGAGATGCGCGTCGCCGAACGTGTGGACGAACTCGCCCGCCTCAAGCCCCGTCACTTGCGCCACCATCATGGTAAGCAGCGCATAGGACGCGATGTTGAACGGCACCCCGAGAAACACATCCGCCGAGCGTTGATAGAGCTGACAGGAGAGCTTGCCGTCCGCCACATAAAACTGAAACAGGCAATGGCAGGGCGGTAGCGCCATCTGGTCCACATCGGCGACATTCCAGGCAGAGACAATCAGCCGTCGCGAGTCCGGATTATTTTCAATCTGATGGAGGAGGTTTTTGATCTGGTCAATCGTCCCACCATCGGGCGTGGGCCAGCTTCGCCATTGATGGCCATAGACGGGACCAAGGTCGCCCTTCTCGTCCGCCCAGTCGTCCCAGATACTGACCCCATTCGCTTTCAGGTAGGCGATATTTGTGTCGCCTGCGATAAACCAGAGCAATTCATGGACAATCGATTTGAGGTGGAGCTTCTTCGTGGTGACCAGCGGAAACCCGTCAGCAAGATCAAAGCGCATCTGGTGCCCGAACACCGAACGTGTGCCGGTCCCCGTTCTGTCGGTTTTCTCAACACCCGTATCGCGGATGAGCCGCATCAGATCCAAATATTGCTGCATATACCTTTATCCCACCGCTGGCCGGTCGTTCACTCGCTTCATTATGGCCGCCCATTCTAGCGAACGGGCCGATTCGCGCCACTTGATAGAAGCCCGATCTTAAGGTCTAATTGGTTCCGGCCTGAATGGGGAAGATTTGGGCCAATTTCGCGACATTTGCGTTCGGGGAGGAACCACATGCGCCTGCAGGACAATCTGGAATATTACGCCCGCATCCATCCGGACGCTTTTTTTGCTGAAGCCGGAGGCCGCGCCATCACCTATGACGAGGCCAATCGGGAGGCGAACCGGCTCGCCAACCTTCTGATCTCTGAAGGCTTGAAAGTGGGAGACCGCTTCGCCTACCTCTCCAAAAACTCGCTGGAAATGTCAGTGCTTTATCACGCCGCCGGTAAGGCTGGCGCCGTGCCGGTCCCGCTTAATTATCGACTTGCCCCGGCAGAATGGGCCTACATCATCAATGACGCCGGTTCGAAACTGCTCTTTGCCCACAAAGATCTTGTGCCGGCGGTCAACACGGTAAGAGCGGACCTGAAGACAGTCGGCAATTGCTACGCCATTGCCACCACACCGCCTGAAGGCTGGATTGACTATGCCCGCGCTGTAGGCAGGCAGGATGACACAAACATTGCAGATCGCGGCGTCACCCGAGAGAGCGCCCTCTACCAGATGTACACATCCGGCACGACGGGCCGCCCCAAGGGCGCGATTCTCACCCACAATAATATCCTCTCCAATCTGGAGCAGATGCGAAACGTCATCTCAACGCGCATGACATTGGGGGATCGCGTACTGGTTGCCGCCCCCATGTACCATGCCGCCGGTACAATGGTCGGTCTGCATGGCCTCCATTCCGGGGCAGGTCTTGTGATCCATGAAGATTTTGTGCCCACAGATGTGGTGGAGGCCCTCTCAAACCAACACATCACATCAACAGTCCTCGTGCCCGCCATGATCCAGGCCTGCCTCACCATGGTGCCGGACGTTGGGACCCGTGACTATCCGGCCCTCAAGGCCATGGTCTATGGCGCATCCCCGATTGCGGAGGAAACCCTGCGCAACGCCATGCAAACCTTCAAATGCGATTTCTATCAGGCGTTCGGTATGACAGAAACGACATCTTCCGTCGTCTATTTGAATGCGCAAGATCATCGCCGCGCGTTGAAAGACAAGCCCGGTCTGTTGCTCGCCGCCGGGCGCGCCATTCCGGGAACAGACATCCGCATCGTTGACGAAAATGGTGAGGACGTGGCCTATGGCGAAGTTGGCGAGATCATCGCCCGCGGACCCCAGATCATGCAGGGCTATTGGAACATGCCAGAGGCGACAGCAGATGCCCTGCGCGATGGCTGGATGCATACGGGCGATGCCGCCGCAATGGACAAAGACGGATATCTCTTTATCCAGGACCGGATCAAAGACATGATCGTGTCCGGCGGTGAAAACGTCTATCCCCGCGAAGTTGAAAACGCTCTGTTTGAACATCCCTCCATCATCGACGCCGCTGTCTTTGGCATTCCCGGTGCGAAATTTGGTGAGGACGTAATGGCCACCATCGTCGTGAAGCCCGGAGAGACCTTGAGCGAGAAAGAAGTGATTGATTTTTGCCGCACCAAACTGGGTGGCTACAAAATCCCGCGCAAGGTGGACTTCATGGAGGCTTTGCCGCGAAATGCAAGCGGGAAGGTCCTGAAGAAAGACCTTCGGGAACCCTATTGGAAAGGCCACACCCGCCGCGTTTCGTGACCGGACTGTCGTCGCTATGAGCCCGATTTGTTGGCCAAAAACATTTGGCACCCATCCCGTCAGACGTTATGGTCACGACTGTTGTAGGGGTACGACACATATTGGGGGATCTTCATGATCAGCAGACTTTCGGCCGAGGCGTTCGGCACCCTTTGGCTCGTCCTCGGTGGTTGCGGTAGCGCGGTCCTCTCGGCAGCTTTTCCTGAACTCGGCATCGGCCTTCTTGGCGTCTCACTCGCTTTCGGCCTCACGGTCCTGACAATGGCCTATGCGGTCGGCGGCATTTCCGGTGGTCATTTTAACCCGGCCGTTTCGCTCGGCCTTGCAGTAGCTGGCAAATTCGATTGGAAAGATTTAGCGCCCTATGTCGTGGCTCAATTGATCG
>JAVKCY010000021.1:0-12444 GCA_040223265.1 Parvibaculum sp.
CCGGCATTGGCGCTGCGATGATCGGCTGGTTTGGTTGTGCCATGCTTTGTTATGTGACGCCGAAAGAGCATCTGGGTCTGCCGGACCGCAATGATGTGAAAGAAGGTGTGATCACCTACAAGATTGCCGCCCACGCGGCGGACCTTGCCAAAGGTCACCCGGCGGCGCAGGCGCGTGACGATGCGCTCAGCCGTGCGCGGTTTGAGTTCCGCTGGGAGGATCAGTTCAATCTCGCGCTGGACCCTGAGCGGGCGAAAGACTTTCACGATCAGACGATGCCCAAGGACGCGCACAAGGTGGCGCATTTCTGTTCCATGTGCGGGCCGAAATTCTGCTCGATGAAAATCACGCAGGAAGTGCGGGAGTATGCAGAAAGCGGCATGGCGGAAATGTCCGACCAGTTCAACAATTCAGGTGCGAAGCTCTATATGGAAGAGGGTGATGTTGCGGCGCTGAAACGGTCGAACAAGGCGTTGGGGTGAGGTGCGCGATTTTTCTGGTAATTTGGCCTATTTGTGAAAACATGTAGTTTACCTATACGGGACTATTCTTATGGCCAAATTGCAACGTGTGCGTGACCCTGTTCACGACCTCATTGAGTTTAATGGTGAGGAGTTTGAGCAGGTTTGCTGGAAAGTTGTTCAGACTCCGCAATTCCAGAGACTGAGGCGAATAAAGCAGCTTGGATTTTCGGATTTTGTATATCCGGGAGCGGTTCATTCGCGGTTTGCGCATAGTTTAGGTGTGTTTCATACCGCTCGTAAGCTAGCGAAAGTGGTGCACAAGCAACTTGGGGATTCTTTTGACAACCGAGGAGCTCAGCAGGCAATAGCTGCGGCTCTCGTACATGATATTGGTCATGGGCCTTTCAGTCATGCCTTCGAAGAGGTTTTGAAAAAGAAGAAACTTGGTCGGCATGAAGACAAGAGTGTAAGGATTATTCAAGACACAGAAGTTGGCGAAGCACTAGAAAGTTTTACTCCAGGCTTCAGGGATAGAGTTGCCGAAATTATTGGAAGCGAGACGCCCAAGGATATTTATGCTGCGATTGTAACCAGTCAGTTTGATGCTGATAGGCTGGATTATATGCGCCGTGATCGCATGATGACCGGCACACAAAGTTCAGCTATAGACTTCGAATGGCTTCTTGCAAATTTGGAGGTAAAGCGGGTTCCTGTTGATCAAGACGGCGAGAAGGTTTCTGAAGTAGAGACTTTGGTTGTTGGCCAAAAAGCAGTGCTTGCAGCTGAAGCATACGTCGTTGGTTTGTTTCAGCTTTATCCGACGATTTACTTCCACAAGGCAACGAGAAGTGCAGAGAAGATTTTTTCTGCGTTGTTGATGCGCGTGTTTGAGTTGGTAGCCGATGAGAGTGTTGCGGAAACCGGATTGCCAAAAAACCATCCAATTGTTCAGTTTGCTGAATCACCGGAAGATCTAGCTGTTTTTCAACTGTTGGATGATGCTGTTGTGTGGGGGGCGATGCCATTGTTGGCGATGGCCAATGATCCCTGTACGCGGGAGTTAGCCCATCGGCTGTTGAATAGGAAATTGTATAAAGTAAGAGACATTTCGGCGGAATTAGAGTCGATTTATCCAAAGACTGCTGGGGATGACGAAGATATCGGAGAGAAACGTCGCGTAAAAGAAGCAGAAATTCGCGAACGTCTTAAGGAAAGTGGACTACTATCATCCGGCGAATCAATTCCATCGGTGCTCGAAGATCAAGTGAAGCGTGACCCATACAAGCGCCACAGCGGCGGAGGTTCTGCTCAACAGATGATTCATGCAATTGATCGCTCAGGTAAATTGACTGAATTGAGTTCTCTTTCCGATGTTGTTGGTTCTCTAAGTTCGTTTAGTGCCTACCGGCTCTATTGTCACCCTGATGATTCTGATGTGAACATGAAGCTGGATAAGATTGTAGGGAAGTGATCTCATGATTGCAGGAACGCCGAAACTTGTTGGATCGCTGATTGTGGCATCAGGTGGCAAAGTTGTAGGTAGAACTCGTCTTCAAAAAATGGTTTGTATGTTGGGCCTTGCTGGTTTTGATGTTGGATTTGATTTTTCCTACCATCATCACGGGCCCTATAGCGAAGACTTAAGTTTTGCCGTCTCGGACGCTGACGCTCTGGGACTAGTTAGAGAGACGCAGTGTCGAACAGATTGGGGTGGGTGGTTCTCTACATTTGAGGCCGATGTGATTCCGATTGATAGCAACATTGAGCTTGCACGCCCTTTGCTCGGGGTTATGCGGGATGCTAATTCTGTGGTGTTGGAGCTCGCGGTGACTGCGGCTTTTTTGGACTCTTGTGGCGAACAAGACCCTTGGGGAGAAGTTCAGCGCAGAAAGTCGCAGAAGGCGACTCCCTTTCGAATTGGAGAAGCGAAAAGATTGTATTCAAAGCTGAAAGAGAACATTCCTGATTCTGGAGATTTCGCTCAATAAATTTCTGAAGTGCTGTGTTTGTTGACTAGAGAATTGCCCGCCAGAGCGTGACGAGGGCGATCACGGCCAGCAGTGTGAGGGCGATGGGGCGGTAGTGCCTGTCGCCCATCGCGTGGAAGAGCCAATGGCCTGCAATATTGCTGACAAAGAGCGCTGGCGCCAGCATGAGCGTTAAAAGCATCATGGGCAGCGTCACAACGCCCGACAGCATGCCGACAATGAGCGTGGTTGCACCCGTCAGCGAGAAATACATGAACATGGAGGCGCGCGCTGCGGCGGGCGTGTCGCCCCTCCCCAAAAAGTAGAGAAGGACAGGTGGGCCGGCCATGGCGGTGGAGCCTGCGAGCAGGCCTGAGACCCCGCCAATGGCAAGGGTTGCGGGGAGCGGCAGGCGTGCGGGGAGCTTCAAGCCCGATGCCATGAGGGCTACAGCGCCCAGAAGCGTGAGCGCAATAAAGATGCGCAAGGCGTCGGCAGACAGGGCGACCAGCAGGTAGACGCCCAACGGTGCGGCGAGAACGGCCGTGGGCAGGATCAGCCAGATGGACTTCCAGTCGGCCTGGTGCCTGACTTTGGGTAGCATTTGCAGGCCGCTCAAAATCTCCAGGGCGAGGATCATGGGGACGGCAGCGGCGGGCCCGACGCTCATGGCAAGCAGCGGTACGCCCGCGAGCGCAAAGCCGAAGCCTGCATAGGCGCGGAGCGCGCCCGCAAAGAAAATGGCTGCGGCGGCGAAGGCCATGTTTTGTGGCGTGAGGCTTGCGTCCGCAAACAGGTTCAGAAACTCGGTCATTTGTTTGATCTTCTTTCGGCCAGATGTCGCCGGATTGTGAAAAAACGCGGAGACCCAATCTCCGCGTTTTCAGGCTCCGCGTTTTCAGGCTCCGCGTTCTTAACAATGAACGCAAACTCAATTTGACGGGTGGCTTATTCCGCCGCGAGCGATTGTGGAGCAGCTTGCGGACCACGCAGGAGTTTGCCCGGCAGGGCACCTGTTGGCTCCCCGTCTTTCAGCACAACTACACCGTTCACGATGGTTGCTTTATAGCCTTCAGCCTTCTGCAAAAGGCGACGCCCGTTTGCTGGCAGGTCGAACACCATTTCCGGTTGCAACATTTTCAGATTGGCATAGTCGATCACATTGAGATCTGCCTTCATGCCCGGCGCGAGGAGACCGCGATCAAAGAGACCATATTGCTCAGCCGTTTCACGTGTCTGGATGCGGATGATGGTTTCGAGCGGGATTTTGGGCCCACGCGTCCGGTCTCTTGTCCAGTGGGTGAGCATGAAGGTGGGTGTGCCGCCATCGCAAATCGCCCCTACATGTGCGCCGCCATCGGCGAGGCTGATGCCGGTTTGAGGGTGTTTCAAGGTTTCTTCAATCGCTGTGAAATCGTTGGTGGAATAGCCAAAGAGCGGGAAGTAGATAAGCGCCTTGCCATCATTTTCCATCATTGCATCATAGGCGGCCTCGAGTGGCGACACGCCTTTTGCCTTGGCGATAGCGGCAATGCTTTCGTCTGGTGCCGGCTCATAATTGTCGCGCTCATCCATTGCATACATTTTGTGGAAACTTGTGGTGACGAAGGTGCCGAAGTCACCCAGGCCATCAATGTTTTTGCCTTTGAGGAGTGCTTCTTTCACCTCCGGTTTTTTCAGCTCAACCAGTCGCTCGGCAAAGGGCATCTGGTGATAGAGCGCATATTCCGGAAAGGCGAGGAAAGGATGCACGGACGATTGCCAGCCCATGAGGAGACCAACCGGGCGACCTGAATGCTGGCCGCGAATGTTGGTGATGCCTTCGGCACGCGCCTCATCCAGAAGCTTCAGCATTTTTTTATAAAGGTCCGGGCATTCATCCACTTGTTGCAGGTTGAAGGTCACCATGCGGCCTGTGCGCTTTGCGATGTCGCGCATCCAGACAAATTCCTTGTCCATGTCCCGGTGTGTGGCAGAAATCTGGAAGACGCCTGCGCCATATTCTTTCAGTGCGTCTGCAATGGCGTCCAGTTCGTCGTTCGCGGCAAATGTGCCGGGGACAGGTTCGCCCTTCAGCGTGTTGTGCAGGTCTGTGCGCGAGGTTGAGAAACCGAGTGCGCCTGCCTGCAGGCTTTCCAATGTCAGATCGTGCATCTGTTTGATGTCGTCTGCATTGGCAGGCTCATTGTTGATACCGCGCTCACCCATCACATAGACGCGCAAGGAGCAGTGGGGCATCTGCGCGCCGACATCCATGGCGAAGGACTTTTTGCCGAGTGCTTCCATGAATTCCGGGAAGCTCTCCCATTCCCACTTGATGCCTTCATGCATGGCGGCCCCCGGAATGTCTTCTACCGCTTCCATGAGGTCGATCAGTTCCGATCGTGCTTCCGGCTTGACGGGAGCGAAGCCCACGCCGCAATTGCCCATCACGGCGGTCGTCACGCCATGCAGCGAAGAGGGTGTGAGGTATGGGTCCCAGGTCGCCTGCGCATCGTAATGGGTGTGAATATCAACAAAACCCGGTGTGACGAGGAGGCCTTTCGCGTCAATCTCTTCTCGCGCGGTGCCGTCCACGGTCCCCACCTGTGTGATCTTGCCCTTGTCGATGGCGATGTCGCCGATGAAAGCTGGTTTGCCTGATCCGTCGACGATGTTTCCGCCGCGAATAATCATGTCGTGTTGCTGGGTCGTTCCCATTTTCGTTCCTCCCGTTTGTCTGGTCGTCTTGATCTGGTTATTGGGCTAGCCCTGCCGAAGTTTGATCAGGGGCAAGGTCAGGGTCTGGGGCAGGGTGCAGGCGTTCCCTCGCCACGCACATAGTGATGCTTTATGTTTCTTCGTCGCTTTCCTGATAGGCGCCGCTTACTGCGATCAGGTCACGAACCTCGCGTTGGATGATGACCGGGTTCTCGTTCGCGAGCCTGGCTGCGAGCGGGGTCAATGTCTCGCGGTTGGCGCCCCAACCGATGATGAGATTTTCGATCATGTCTCGTGTGAGGGATGATGCCGGGGACCAGCCCGCGCGGCGGACGATCTTCAAGGCATCAATCGAGCCTTGCAGTGCGGCCCAGAGCATCACGGCGCGGTCCCGTCCCTTGCCCTCGTTCAGGCAACCTTTTTGCATTGCCCTGTCGATCATCTGGCCCAGAAGATCAAGGCTTTCGCTCGTCACCTCGAAAATGCGGGCTGCATCCCGGTCGGGTAGCACATTTTCAGGCACGGAGAGATACCGGGTGACGAGGCCAAACTCCTGCGGCGCGTGGCGCGCAAAAGCTTCGTAGGCGAGACAGCTTGTCAGGATGGCGGCAACGCTTCTCTCTTCCGCACTCAGATTTTGCGCGTCTGCCCAGACCGTGAGGCTAGCCTGTGCGTCCCCGGTGATGAGGCGGATATGGGTGGCAATCAGGCGTTGTAGTTCTGCAACCACGGCTTCGCGTGAGGGAAAGTAGCGATAGACGGCGGCGACGGAGCGCCCCATCCGGTCTGCCAGACGGTGGAGGGTCAGATTGTCGAGACCGCCCTCGCAGGCAAGCTCCAGCGCGGCGTTCAGGATTTCCCGCATTTTGCGGGCCCGGTTGCGTGCGACGGCTTCTGAATGGTCGCCTATTTTGGCAAAAGCGTAAATCATGTTCACACTTTTATAGCGGAGCGAGATGGTAGGCAAGAAAAATTGATAGTGGCGAGGGGTGGGGCTCCTTTTCCATGTCGGATCAAGTGCTTATCACTTTATCCAAAGCAGTTGGTCGGACGCTGCCTCCATGCCAAACTGCTGTTTCGAGGCTACCGCTCGGGGCCACTGCTCGGGGGCACTGCCGTTAGGAGAATGCCGATGTTTGGACTGCGCAAGAAAACTGAAATGCCTGATCCCACCGACGCGCTGCCGGGGCGGGACTTCGCCATCCCGACTGCTCAGATGCATTTTGTGAATGGCACGGCGTTGAAGGGCCCGCTTGCTGAAGGGCTTCAGCAAGCCCTATTCGGTCTTGGGTGCTTCTGGGGCGCGGAGCGGAAGTTCTGGGAGACGCCGGGGGTCGTGTCAACGGCGGTCGGCTATGCGGCAGGCTATACGCCGAACCCGACTTACGAGGAGGTCTGTTCCGGCGGCACGGGGCACAATGAAGTTGTGCTTGTGACCTTTGATCCGAGTGAGCTTTCATACGAGGCGTTGCTGAAGATATTCTGGGAAGCGCATAACCCGACGCAAGGCATGCGACAGGGTGGCGACAAGGGCACGCAATATCGCTCCGGCGTCTACACGTTTTCTGCTGAACAGAAGAAGGCCGCAGAGACCTCAAAAGTCGCCTACGGGAAGCAACTTCTGGCGGAAGGCTATGGCGCGATCACAACGGAAGTTCTGGAAGCGCCCGCGTTCTATTATGCTGAAGACTATCATCAGCAATATCTTGCCAAGAACCCGAACGGCTATTGCGGGCTGGGCGGAACGGGCGTGACCTGCCCGATTGGTGTGGGCGTGGATGCTGCGGAGTGATTGTTATTCCGAACTGTGACGGTTCGGGGTGACACTTTCTTTCACCCAATCACGCCGACGCCGCCGGTTGCGGCGATGACCTGTCCCTGGATGAACTCTGCTTCGGGGCTCATGAGATACTCCACAAGCGAAGCATAGTCGCTGTCCTGTGACATGCGGCCTGAGGGGTTTGATTTGGCTGCCTTCTCGTAAAGACGCTCCGCAGCGTCCTGGCTGCCCACCATGTCGGCGACCGATGTGGTTGCAACAAGGCCTGGGGCGACGCCGTTGATGCGAATACCATTTGGCGCAAGCTCCATGACCAGATAGCGCACAATGCTCTCTGCCAGTGCATTACCGATACCCAGCGCTCCGTATCGCGGTTGAGGAATGCGGGCTCCGCCACTGGTGATAAAGATGATGCTGGTACCCCGATCCATCACTGGCAGGAGTTTTTGCACCAGATAAAGCAAGGAGAGGCCGTTTGTCTCAACCGCTTTTGTGAATTTCTCAAGATCGGCATCCAGCAATGTGGTGGGGTAGATGAGCGCCGCGCTGTGAACAATGCCGGAGAGCCTTGCGCCTGTTTTGGCGACGGCATGGTGAATGTTCTCCGCGCCGTCAATGGTGCCAATGTCTGCCTTGATCAGATGTGCTTTCGCACCGATTGCCTCTAATTCCCTCTTTGCCTTTGCAGCAGCACTGTCGTCACTGTGATAGACGAGGAAAATGTCCTCGTCCTTTTTTGAGAGACGTTTTGCCGAGAGACGTTTTGCAATGGCCAAGCCAATGCCCTTTGTGCCGCCGGTGACGAGATGTGCCATAGGGTTATGTACCTTGCGATGTTGTGATTACTCACACTACCTCAAAACACGTGCCTTCCCCAGTCGGTCTTTACTCAAACACATTGATTGCCTTGTTGAAGGGAGCCTGGCGCTCCACATCATAGTTGGAGTGGGCTGTGACCTCCATTTTCCAGATCAGATCATATTCACTGTGCGGCAGGAGTGATTTCACTTTCCCCTGTTGCTCATGGTTGAGCGCTTGAAAGTGTTCGCGGAGCCGTTCCAGACAATAGACCCGGTAGCGGGACACAGGCAGTTTCTTGTAATGGCACCCTTGCACGGCCATTTCGAAATGGCTTTGTCCATTTCGGAAGGCGAGGGCATTTTCTTTTTGCTGCACCATATGCGTTTCCGCAATCTCCTTGAGCAGGGGCGCGGCGTCATCCGGTATCGTGTTCAGCATAGATGTGTCGGGCGCTGTTGCGTGAGCATTCCAGACCCGTGCGACCCATTCAGCGATGTCGGGCCAGTTATTGCGCATGATGGCGGCAGGCGTTGGGTCCTGACCAAAGTGGCGCAACATCGGGCCCATCAGGCCAATGTCGGCAATTGAGGGTGTGTTGCCAAGCAGGTAGGGCCTTGCTTGCAGCATGGATTGCATGGCGCGCATCGCATTGAAGAAACCGGCCTCCACATGCTCTCTCGTGTCATCCGTGACGCCATCGTTTATGACAAACCGCGTGCGTTGCCGTGTCTTCACCATGTAGCGGCGCACAAATCTTGGCAGGCGCACGTGGGTGGTGACTTCATCTGCCAGAATGCGCGACAGCAGTTCGCGGTCATGCTCGTAGCTCCAGCGATAGTGCATCGCAGAGCGCCAGAGCCATTCATCTGCATAATCCTCGATGAGCAAAGCGATGAAGCGCACCACAGGGTCGGATGGGAGGACGGGTTTTTCTGGAAACTCGTTTTCAAAATGCTGGATGATAGGCGTGCTGTCCGACATCCACCGTCCATCGTCTCTTTCAACCATGGGTACCTGCACCGCACCGGCCAGCCCCCGGATCCTCGCCTGATCCGCAAACGGGTGGTCCATCTCGTATGGAATGCCCTTGTACCTCAGATAGGCTTCGAGTTTGCCCGTGTAATAGGAAACGGAAACGCCCCAGACTTTCATGACCTGTCTCTCCCTGCTTTTGTTGGTCTATCCAACGCTTTTTGACACTAGCGGGCAAACCGGGCTTAGAATGCTAACAAGTTACATTTTATGATCTGGTCCGGGGCCTGGATGAAAGTTCTTCGAGGAAAGTCCAAAACATTGCGGGATCTCCTGGATCCGGCGGTTATGAAGAAGATCCTGGCGTCAGGGGTTTCGCGGTCCTACACGGATGGGCAGGTCGTTCAGGAGCGCGGTGATTCCCGGGCAGGCCTGTCCATCGTGACGTCCGGGCAGGTGGTGGGGGGCAATGTCGGCCTTGATGGTTCGATCCTTGCGTCGGCTCTTTTGCGTCCCGGTGAGAGTTTTGGCGAGTTCACCCTCTTTGCGGGGCTGCCGCGCACGCATAGTCTGTGGGCGCAGGGTCCGACTGAGATCACGCATGTGACCGCTATGCGGTTCATGAAATTGTTTGATGCAGACCCGGCGATTGCGCGGGCCATGATTGCACTCACCCTGCAACGCAATTACGAGATGATGGAGTTTATGGATGCGCAGCGCCGCTTTTCGCTCGCTGTGCGTGTGGCGCGGTTGCTCCTGATTGCGGTTGATGCAGAAGCGGGTCGTGAGACGATTGAATGTCGGCACGAAGATCTGGCGCTGATGTTAGGCGTCTCCCGCGTTGCGACGGGCAAGGCGTTGGGGCGGTTGGAGAAGGACGGGCTTGTTGTCAGGCGTTACGGTGCCATCGAAATTCCAGACATTGCGCGCATGAGATTGATGATCGCAGACGAAGATCAGGTCATGCCTCTTTCGCGGAATTGAAGGGGCGTAAAAAAGCCCGCGACATTTTTCAATGTCGTGGGCTCAATTTGTCAGGTGAGATTTTAGTTCAAGAGTTCATCGCGCGCGGCGCGGCGCTCTTTCGCCTGATCGTCCATTGCATCGCGCATGGCTTTTTGCAGTTTCTCAAAGGCACGAACCTCAATCTGGCGCACGCGTTCGCGGCTGATGCCATATTCCTGGCTCAGATCCTCAAGCGTTGCGGGCTCGTCTTTCAGGCGACGCTCGGTGAGAATGTGCATCTCGCGCTCATTGAGCGATTGCATTGCGGTGACCAGCATTTCGTGACGTAGCTCAAGTTCCTCGCGTTCGCCAAGTTCGACTTCCTGATCGACAGTGTCGTCGATAAGCCAATCCTGCCATTCGCCACCATCGGCCTCTGCGTTGCGGATGGGAGCGTTCAGAGAATTGTCCGGGCCAGACATGCGACGGTTCATGTCCGTCACTTCTTTTTCGGTAACTCCAAGGCGCGTTGCAATATGGGTCACGGTCTCCGGCTTCAGGTCGCCTTCTTCAAACGCCTGTAGTTGGCCTTTGATTTTACGCAAGTTGAAGAAGAGTTTTTTCTGTGCGGCGGTCGTTCCCATTTTCACAAGCGACCAGGAGCGCAGGATGTATTCCTGAATGGAGGCGCGGATCCACCACATGGCATAGGTCGCGAGACGAAAGCCCTTTTCAGGCTCGAACCGCTTCACCGCCTGCATGAGGCCGACATTGCCTTCAGAAATGACTTCGCCCGTGGGCAGGCCATAGCCACGATAGCCCATCGCAATTTTGGCCACGAGGCGGAGATGGCTTGTTACCATCTTCTCGGCGGCTTCCATGTCCTCATGCTCTTTCCAGCGTTTGGCGAGCATGTATTCTTCCTGCGGCTCAAGCATTGGAAATTTGCGGATTTCCTGCAGATAGCGCGAAAGAGACTGCTCGGGCGTGACGCTCGGCATTTTGGTTGTGCTGCTACTGTTTGATGCGGCCATTTGGATCCCCTGGGTTGCCTGGGTGGAACTCGTCCCAAGCATTTAACGCCCCCCGCATATAGGGGGGATAAGTGTCAAAAAAAGGGCTTCACGCAAAGTTTACAGTAATTCCAATGTTTGGTGAAGGCGGGCGAGCTCTGGCGGAAGGTCGCACTCAAAAACCAGCTTTTCCTTGGTTTCCGGGTGTTCGAAGCCTAAAAGATGGGCGTGGAGTGCCTGTCGTCCAAGGTCTTCCAGGGCTTTTTTGGCCTCTTGGGACAGATTGGTTGCCCGGCTGCGCTGGCCGGTTCCATAGGTTCGGTCTCCCAGGATCGGGTGACCGAGATGGGTCATATGGACCCTGATCTGGTGGGTTCGCCCGGTTTCCAGGTGGCAGGTGATCTGGCTGACCAGGGGTGTGCCGTCTTTGGGTGTCTCGCCATAGCTCTTTTCAATGCGGTAATGGGTGATGGCCTCCCGCGCGCCGTCGCTCTCAGCGGTTCGGGTCACGGTGATTTTCAGGCGGTTGTGGCGCGAACGGGCGAGGGGTGCGTTGATTGTGCCGGTTTTTGGGTGCGGTTTGCCCCAGACAAAGGCCGTGTAGGCCCGCTCAAGGCGGCCATCGCGCCCATGGGAGGCAAATTGGGCCTGAAGGGCTTTGAGCGCTGGTTCGGTCTTGGCGACCACCATGAGGCCACTCGTCTCCTTGTCGAGACGGTGGACAATGCCGGGGCGTTGTTCGCCGCCAATGCCGGTGAAGTCTGGTCCGCAATGAGCGAGCAGGGCATTTACCAATGTGCCGTCCGGGGAGCCGGGGGCGGGATGGACGACGAGGCCTGCTGGTTTATTCACCACCAGCAGGTGGCTGTCTTCGTAGATGATGTGGAGCGGAATGTTTTCTGCAACTGGTCCTGCGGGGGCGGGTGGTGGCAGGCTGACCCTATAGACTTCGCCCTGTTTGACCCGGTAGGAGATGTCGTTGATCGCCCTCGGGGTTGGGTGGTCAGGCGTTGGGTCGTCGGGCGTTGCGGCGGTCTCTACCTGCCCATCTTCAAGCAGGACCCGGACACGGGAGCGGCTTGGGGGGCTTTCCAGCGCTTCATCTCCTTCCAATCGAAGAAGAGCACGGGTAAGAAACTGGTCCAGACGCAGACCATTGTCCTCGTCTGTTACAGCCAAGGTGAGACGTTGGCCCTGCCCCTCTTTGAGGGTATGTTCGGGCGTATTATGTGGGGTCATGGAAGTCATGCAGGACAATAGCGAAGTGGAAGAGCAGATGGAAACAGCAACAAGTGATATGGCGCCCGTTCCAACGGTTAAGGATCGACCGATCCTGTTGGCGTCAGTCATTATCATGGGCGTTTTGATTGTGCTCGGCTTTATTGTTGTTTTCGGGACGATCATTTACCGGGTGACCTCTGGATCGTCGGATGTGGCCCGTGGGCCGATCAAGGGTGTTTTTGGGGCGGTTGACGTGCCGGTTGCTCCCGGCGCGAACCTGTTAGGGACCACGCTGGTTGACGACAAGCTTTCCATCGTCACCGCCCATGACGGAATTGTTGAGGTCATCTTGTTTGATACAAAGCGCGGTGTTGAGCTGGGTCGGGTTCGACTGGTCTCCGATGGCGTGCCGGTTGTGAATGCTGTTCCCGCAGAACCGGCCCCTTAGACGCCTGTTCATGTTTTGACATGCGCCGTTATCGGCGCGGAAAACCTGCCCCGCCATCCGGTGTGGCGGGTTTTCTCATGTCCGGAGATTTGATTCACGGGCTGAAAAGGAAAGGGCCACTTGCACGGGGGGA
>JAVKCY010000029.1:0-85895 GCA_040223265.1 Parvibaculum sp.
TTGGTGACGGGCGCATTACCTATGTGTGGGATGTGAACCCGGACTATATGAACCCGGCGGCGGTGTTTGGCGGCTACCTCGCGACCCTTGCAGACCAGACCTGTTCTTTCGCGCTGATGACGCTGTTACCGGACGAACAGAATTTCACGACGGTTGATCTCAACGTGCATTATTTCCGCCCTGTGACAGCGGGCACGATCACCTGCGTCGGCGAAGTGGTGAATGTGTCAAAAAGCCAAGCCTATGTGGAAGCGACGTTTACCAATGATGAAGGCAAGATCGTGCTGAAAGCCCGTGCCGTGGAGCGCTTGCTGAAGGGGTGAGCCGCACTGCATGGCCGGAATAAATCCGGGCATGATGAATAGCGCAGTGTGGCTGAGTCTCAATACATAAACATGGGCATGCCCTGCACGCGGGCGATGCGGGGCCGGTAATTCTCCGCATCATAGAAGGCA
The DNA here is from genome assembly GCA_040223265.1 of Parvibaculum sp. Lineage (GTDB taxonomy): Bacteria > Pseudomonadota > Alphaproteobacteria > Parvibaculales > Parvibaculaceae > Mf105b01. Next base: position 456 of record JAVKCY010000029.1, read on the forward strand.
TCAATATCGACGCGCTTCTCGCCTTGCACGCACGTGTCACCCGGTACGGTCGTGTACTTGCCATCCTGAAGCGCCATCATGCGGCCATGTTCGCCTTCTGCCAGCAATTGCACCGCCATGGTGCCGTAAGATTTTGCGACCATCTGGTCGAGCGCATCGGGGGCGCCTGCGCGCATCATGTACCCCAGCGTCTGGGAGATGATATTGACGCCGGTGATGCGTTTGATCTCATCACCCAGCAATTGCCCGACGCCGCCCAGCTTGCGATGACCATAGGCGTCTGCCTCACCTCGCTCGACGATCTCGCCGCCCACCATCTGCGCGCCTTCCGACACGCAGACCATGGCATAGTTGGAGGGATTGGCCTTACGGTCCGCCACCAGCTGTTCCGCCAGCCGGTTCACATCAAACGGCAGTTCCGCGATCAGCACCCGGTCCACATCCGCGAGGTAGCCGGAGATCAGAGACGTCTCCCCTGAATTGCGGCCAAAGAGTTCGATCACCGCGATACGCTCATGACTGCCCGCCGACGTGCGAAGCCCGGTGATGAGATCGACCGAGCGTGTGACGGCGGTTGAAAAGCCGATGCAATAGTCTGTGCCGAAAACATCATTGTCCATGGTCTTGGGGATGGACATGGTTTTCATGCCCTCACGATGGAGCCGTGCGCCATAAGACAGCGTATCATCGCCACCGATCGGGATGAGGGCATCAAGCCCCACACTTTCCATCACGCGCATCACATGGGCCGTGCAGTCAAAGGTGCCGTCGCCATTGTCCGCCGCGTCTTTGACGAAGGGAGGAATGTCCGCCTTCTTCACTTTTGACGGCTTTGTGCGCGAGGTGTGGAGGATGGTGCCGCCGGACCTGTCAATTGTGCGCACCAGCCCACCGTTCAACGGCATAAGAAGGGAGGCTGAGCCTTCCTTGTCATCCGGATTGTAGTTGAGCGGGCCTGCCCAGCCACGGCGAAAGCCGATAACCTGCCATCCAAGCTCCTCCGCCCGGCGGGTCACTGCCTTAATGCAGGGGTTGAGACCCGGCACATCGCCGCCGCCTGTCAGAATGCCGATCCGCATGGTTTGATTCCTCATTTGTGTTGAGACCCGAGCTTAGCCAATATCATCGCGCCTGACAGAAAGAATGAAAGAAATATTCATGACCACATCTCCTCAAATACGCGTTGCAATTGTCGGTCTCGGTCGGCGGATTGCGACCGTAATCCGGCATTTTGTCGCGGCCGCGCCCGGCGTGACACTGGTTGGCTATGTCGACCCTTCTCCCGTCGGGAAGAAAGGACTTGAGAAAGCCGGCATTGAGCCCGGCCCCTCTTTTGACAGTGTTGAAGAGATGCTCAACACAGCCAAGGTTGATCTCTTGATGGTGGGCTCCCCCAATCATTTACATCTTGCCCATATTCGCGCAGGGCTGGAGGCGGGTGTGCGCGTCTTTTCTGAAAAGCCCGTGGTCAGAACGGAAGAAGAGACCTGGGCATTGCTGGAGCTTTTGAAGACCCACGGAGCGGACCGTCTGCTGGTGGGTCTTGTGCTTCGCTCATCGCCTCTGGTGCAGGCCGTGCTTGCGCATCTGCCGCGCCTTGGCACCTTGATCAGCATGGAAGGGAATGAAACCCTGATTGCGGAACATGGTGCCTTTCTCATGCGGGACTGGCGACGGGCGTCACAACATGGGGGCTCGTTCCTCCTCGACAAATGCTGCCATGATTTTGATCTCTACACGCTCTTTGCCGACGCGCGGGCAAAGCGGGTCGCGAGCTTTGGCGGACGACGCATTTTCACGGAGGAGAACCGCGCACTCGGCAACCTAAAATATGAAGGCGGCGAGCCCGCCTACACGCTCTGGCGGGCGGGATGGAATGGCGGCAATGACAGTTTTGGCTCCGATGGGGATGTCGTCGACCATCAGACCGCGCTCATTGAATTTGAAAACGGCGTGCAGCTTGCCTTCCATGCCAATACGCATGCGGGACTGCCACAACGGCGCTGGTACCTTGTCGGCACCCAAGGCACGCTGGAAGCGGATCTTGTGAGCAACCGGCTCACCTTTCGCGATGCGCTCGCCAGAAATGCGCCTGAAACCGCGACAGTGGAGGGCGATCCGCTTGAGCATTATGGTTCTGATCCTGCGATGGGGCGCGACCTTGCGGCACATCTTCTTGAGGGCACGCCCTTCCCGGTCAAAATCACGGACGCGATTGTTGCGGGGCTCACGGTGATGGCGGCAGATCGCGCGATGGCGACAGGCAGCGTTGTAGATTGTGGGGAGATGTGGGAGCGGGTGGAGTGAAAACGCACCACCTTTAATGCCATGCTGAGTGGCCGGTGGTGCGCCAGAGATTTTTCGGAAATGTTTATGCATTATCTTCGGTGATGACGAATGCTTCCGATGCAAGGTTAAATTTCTTCATGAAACGCTCCAGCGACTTGAACGTGGACGTTTGAATATCCCTGCCCTGGTCGCTCACCGCGACACCGGGCATGAAGATTGAGCCAAACAAACGTTCCAAACCACTCACGCCGATTTTCTGTGGTTGGTAGTACTGTCTGATATGGTCGAGAATATCAGCAGAGTTGCCAGTCTGATAGACCGCTCCGATGACGGCGCTCAATACAAAGTTCGTGCAATTTTGAAATTTCCGCTCATGCGGGTTGGCAATCAGTGAATAGGCGGGCACATGGAGCTGGCTGTAAGCAGGTGAAGAAATAAAATTGAGAAGACGTTCTTGCACCGCTGGCTCCGGAACAATAATTCCCGCGCGCAGCTGGTAGACATCTCCAAAAAATTCTGCGGGGAAGTCCCTCACCAATTCACTGCGGTCAGGGTTATTGCCGAGCTGGTAGAGATTGTGGACGGCATAGCCGTTTACAGTTTCACCATTTGGAAGAGTAATGTCTGAGTACACCCAAAGACCCACATGCGTGTACTCAATGCCGCTTGGCAAATCTTTTGGATCGCGTCCTACTCTCGCAACGATAGCAACACGTGCGCCACGAGATGCCAGTTCTTGTTCAACCATTTTTGCGAATGGAATAACGCGTTCGGGAGCAGCAATCGTTCCAGACGGATTTGAACTCGCAAAAGCATAGTTCGTTGTGAAGGCCACAATTAGGACGGCTATAGCAAATATATTTCTATTCATTACTGATTTTCCTTCTTGGTCGTGTTTTCGGCCATTGCTTCAGCTGGAGACGGCCCTCTCGATACAAAGGTTTTTTCGGTGACATGCAGAGGGGTTGAAAGTGTCGTGACAGATGCTGACGCGATGCTGCCACCGGCAGCACCAACAACCATCAACGGCACGGCTACTGAAAGACCGGTGATTGCCGATCCATTGGCAACCGACTTGCCGACGGCCATGGAGGGATTCCCCTGGGATGAGCCTGAGTCTGCCAATGCCGGACTCGCGAACAGTGCTGACATGACCAAAATCGTATAAAGCTTCTTCATCTCGTATCTCCTTAAATGACGTGAGCGCTCACTCACATAGTGACCAAAAGAAAGGCGACCAAAGCCGCATCCTCAATAGTTTGTTTAGTGCGTCAGTAGTTTCTCAATTGCCTGCATGACCTCCTTTTCACGACCGGATAGCGGTCCTTCAATTTCCTCATAGATTACACCCAGCGCCGGATGCTCAATCAGACCCAGAAGCAATTGGGTCATGAAGGGCACGTCTTTGACCTTGATTTCCTTTCGCGCATTCCCTTGGCTCAGAACATCGGTCATGAGCCTGACAGGCGTCATCACATCGGCAGGGACACGTGACCAGGCGCCACCCTGAAAGGTCATGATGTAGGCCCATTTGGCGGGCTCGGCGTCGAAGCACCGATAGAAATGACGCACAGTCAAAGCAATACGTTCAATTGTCGTCCCCTCACCCTCCACGATCTGCTGCAAGGCTTTGGAGAACGGCACGAACTCGCCTTCAAACAATTCTTTTGCCAGCGCGTCCTTGCTTTCGAAGTGCCGGTAGATTGTCCCTTCCGCAATTTTGGCCGCAGCGGCGATATGCCGTGTTGTTGTCGCATCGACCCCTTGGTCTACAAAGAGCTTGAGTGCGGCGTCCACGATCCGCTGTTTGGTTTCATGCGTGCTTTTGGTTCGTTGAGTGATCATTTACTCATATTATTCATTTCCGCCCCTTTGTCAAGAGCAAGATTTTCAGTGCGTTTCATCCATCGCTGCGACGCAGATCGCCCACTTTCTCCAGTGTTTCTGCGCCCTCCCAGATGAAGGCCCGCCAGCCGCGTGTCTTTGCGGCCTCAATGTTTTTGGATTGATCGTCAAAAAGGAGGATTTGCGAGCCGGCAAGTCCCAATCGGTTTTCAATCGTCTGGTAGAAGCCCTCTTCCGGTTTTGCATGACCGATGTTGGCGGAATAGTGGATTGCATCGAAATGTGCGTTCAGCCCCATTGTCTGCCAAAGGTAGCTGGCGCGACGATGTTCCTGATTGGTGGCGAGATGGAAACCGGCATCTGTTTCTTCTCGCCAGCGCCTTAATCGATCAAGCAGGGCGTGGTCGATATGCCCATCTGCCTCGAACCAATAGGTGAGAAGGTTTTCGGCAGAAAGGTGAGGCGCGATCTCAGCCAGTACAGGTGTCAATCTTTCTTCAATCGACGCACGTCCGGAGACAATGTCCCCCCAATGCGGCAGGAAGAATGCCTCTTGGAGATGCGAAGGATCAAGATCCAAGTCACGCTTGAGATGCGCCGACCAGGATGAGCCTTGATGCGGTTGATGCGTCACGAGCACACCATCCACGTCAAAGATGACGGCGCGAATGCCTGTCACGCTGAGCGGCCTCGCGCCTCGATAGGCCAGATGGCGACGAGCTTGTCGCCCTCCACCACGTGATAGCAGTCGTAGAGGTTGACCGTCGGGTCGCAATGCGGCGTCACGGCGGTGAGCACCGTGCCGAGTGCCAGTTTCTCGTTGGCGCTTGACAGCATGATGCCGCCCTGCTCGTCCCCGAAGAAAAAGTAACGCGCATCGTCCGGCGCGCCGGTGGCCAGGCGCGGCGGCTCCGCATCTGTTGAAAAGCTTTTGAAGCCCGCGTCCGTTGTTGCAAGCTTCGGCGTGTTGTTGGAGACGACCGACATTTGCACAAAGAGCGATGTCTCGAAGCTTGCGCTGAGTGAGGTGCCGCCCGCGCCCTCCAGGTCATTATATTGTTTGTCCATAAAAATGTAGGAACCACCTTGCAGCTCTGTCAGAACATTTGCTGCCGGATCAATGTCGAACGTACCGGTGCCACCGCCAGTCATTATCTCGCAGGTGATGTCGTCCTCCGCCAACCGGGCGCGCATATCGCCCAGCAGCTTCATGACGCCAAGAGATTTCTCCTGCCGCTCTGCAAAACCTTCAATATGCATGAGATGGCCGGCATAGGCTTGCAGGCCTTTGAAAAGGAGATGAGTGCTCTCCACCATCTGGCGGGCCAGCGCATGGGCGGCATCGCCGGGCGCGATGCCGGTGCGGTGGAGACCCACATCCAAATCCATCACTACCTTCAGTGGCTTTTCCGCTTCTTCCGCCGCGACGGCCAAAGCCGTTGCATTTTCCGGATTGTCGACGGTGACATGCAGATCGGGGATCATGGCGTTCAAAGCCATCAGGCGTTCGATGGCAAAGCCTGTCACGATGGGCGACGTGAGGAGAATGTTGCCGATGCCCTCCGCCGCGAGGGCTTCCGCCTCCCCCAGTTTCGCGCAGCAAATGCCGACAGCACCGGCGGCGATCTGACGGCGCGCAATCTCCGCTGATTTGTGTGTCTTGGCATGGGGCCGCAGTGTGAGGCCCGCTTTCGCACAATGGGCGGCCATTTTCGCAATGTTAGTTTCAAAGGCTTTGAGATCGAGAATGAGGGCAGGCGTTGCCAGACGCTCACGGCTGCCCGCTGTTCCGATCAGCGGCTCATTGATATATTTGGGCAAAAACTTATCCCCCTCCCCACAACCAACACCATATAGTGAGGGGTGATCCTATCGGCTTTATGTTCTGGGGCAAGTCTGCCCCCGCTTGTCCGGAGTTACTTCATGCGCCTGGCTTTTCTCGCCCTCACCTTCGGCCTGATCCTCGTTGCGACGGAAAGTGTGGCGGCGGACTTGCGCGCCGGGTTCGGCACTCGGGACACCAGGCACTACAACACGTGCTATCCGAGCCATCCCCCTTACCTCAATGATTTCGAAACACGCCTGTTTAGTGCACTGTCACCGTAATCCACCGACATTGGTCACACTCCTATGAGTTGTATCGGAAAGAGCACGATCAACGCCCATCCGCCTTGGTAGGTCCACAATTCGAAATTGGGCGTCCAAAACGCTTCTGGTTTCTCTCGATAAAAGAACCACCACGTTTTCGGTAAATCTGATACATCCCGACTATTGCGCCATCGAAGATACCCCCCTCCTCTGAAGTACAACGAAGGCGCCGCGAGCACGAAAACGCTCAGCGGAAACCAAAGCCAATAGAACATTAGCAGCAACCTGGAAGATGAGAATTGAAAACCTCACCGATCACGAAACCTCGCTCCTTCACTCCAAAACATAGCTCGCATGAAGGTGCCCACATCAAAACAAAAAGACACTGTCAACGATAAGCAAACAAAGTGCCCTCACCCCAAATCTTGCGTTCCAGTTTGGGACATGTGCAAGCACTAAATGTGCAGCCAGAGAAAATTCATGCTGCGGGTTTGGTAAGGACCCCGGATCAAGTCCGGGGTGACACCTGAGGAAGGTTACAACGCCTCAAAACAACCACAACCGTCATGCCCGGACTTGGTTACAAGGCATCCAGTCATATGGCACCTCTTTCGCTTGTGGCTCCTGGACCACCGGGACAAGCCGAGGGGGGCAGCTGAGGAATGACGCACCGTGCGGTCCAACAAAGCCCGCCCGAGCGCTCACTCGAAGAAGCACAATTTGTTTTTGTCCAAATCTCTCACATAGGCTGAATAACGTGGTCCTCTCTGGTGCGGTTCGCCCTCGCACGTGCCGCCGAGCGCAATCGCCTTTCTGTGAATCCGTTCGACTTCTTCCACCGACCCCACATGAAAGCCGATCATGGTGCCATTTCCGTTGCTGGCGGGCGCCCCATCGAAAGGCTTCGCTATCGCAAATGCGGAGAGTTCATCTTCGCCTTGCCAAAAGATCATGCGTTCATTTGACAAAACCTGGTTCAGGTCGGTTTGCTCAAAAAGCGCATCATAGAAGTTGGTTGAGGCTTCCATGTTGTTTGTTCCAAGAACGATATAGGTTGGTTTCATTACTCGACATCTCTTCTGTTTGACGGGCGCATGGCGGTGTCACCTGGTTTGCGCTTTGTCCATGACAAGGAGCCGAGACATGACACTGTACTCCTGACAGGTTCATGTCAGGAGGCTTGCGTTGCGGGTGGCCGGGACACGCCGGGGTGGCGGTTTTGTTGGCTGGCTGGCCCCGCCCAAAATGACACTTTCTTGAAAAGCTGAATCATTTCCATGGTTTACAGGTTCAGCCCTTGACAGGGCGGGGCACACATCCTATCTCTGCGAGGTCCGTTGGCACTCGCTCAACGGGAGTGCTAACAATCTCGATAAACCGAGGGAATTCCTGCAATTTGGCAGGCTTCAAGGGAGACATCTCATGAAATTCCGTCCTCTCCATGACCGGGTGCTTGTGCGCCGGGTTCAAGAAGACACAAAGACCGCTGGTGGCATCATCATTCCAGACTCAGCCCAGGAAAAGCCTTCTGAAGGCGAAGTGGTGTCTGTCGGTGCCGGTGTGCGGAACGAAGACGGCAAGGTTACGCCGCTCGACGTGAAAGCTGGCGACCGTGTGCTGTTTGGCAAATGGTCCGGCACAGAAGTGAAGGTTAACGGCGAAGAGCTGTTGATCATGAAAGAGTCCGACATTCTCGGCATCATTGAAGGCGCTAAGAAGAAGAAATAATCACCCGCGCGGGCAAACCCCAGCGCGGCTTTTTATTGCCTTCCCTCATTCATCAGTTTGCCGTTTCAGAAGGAACATTCAGCAATGGCTAAGCAAGTAATATTCGGCCGTGACGCACGCGAAGAGATGCTCAAAGGCGTCGACATTCTCGCAAACGCGGTCAAGGTAACGCTCGGTCCAAAAGGACGTAACGTTGTTATCGACAAGTCTTTCGGCGCACCGCGCATCACCAAAGACGGTGTGACGGTTGCCAAAGAAATTGAACTGGAAGACAAGTTCCAGAACATGGGTGCCCAGATGATCCGCGAAGTCGCGTCGAAGACGAACGACGTTGCGGGCGACGGCACCACAACTGCTACCGTTCTCGCACAGGCCATCGTTCGTGAAGGCGGCAAAGCTGTTGCTGCCGGCATGAACCCGATGGACCTGAAGCGCGGGATCGACATTGCCGTTGAAGCTGCCCTTAGCGATCTCGCCAAGCGCTCCAAAAAAGTGAAGTCAAATGACGAGATTGCCCAGGTTGGCAAGATCTCGGCCAATGGCGAAGCTGCCATTGGTGCCATGATCGCCGAAGCGATGGCCAAGGTTGGCAATGAAGGCGTGATCACGGTTGAAGAAGCAAAAGGCCTTGAGAGCGAACTTGAAGTCGTTGAAGGCATGCAGTTTGACCGTGGCTATCTGTCACCTTACTTCATCACCAATGCCGAGAAGATGTCGGTTGAGCTGGAAAACCCTGTGATCCTGCTTCACGAAAGCAAGCTCACCAGCCTGCAGCCCATGCTGCCGATCCTGGAAGCTGTTGTTCAGTCTTCCCGTCCACTGCTGATCATCGCAGAAGACATTGAAGGCGAAGCGCTTGCCACACTCGTTGTGAACAAGCTGCGCGGTGGCCTGAAGATTGCTGCTGTGAAGGCTCCTGGTTTCGGTGATCGCCGCAAAGCGATGCTCGAAGACATTGCGATCCTCACAGGCGGTACCGTGATCTCCGAAGATCTTGGCATCAAGCTTGAAAACGTGACGATGGACATGCTCGGCAATGCCAAGCGCGTTGGCATCACGAAGGAAGACACGACCATCGTTGATGGCGCTGGCAAGAAGAAAGATATCGAAGGTCGCGTCACGCAGATCCGTGCGCAGATCGAAGATACGTCTTCTGACTATGACCGCGAAAAGTTGCAGGAACGTCTGGCGAAACTCGCTGGCGGTGTTGCTGTGCTGAAAGTTGGCGGTGCCACGGAAGTTGAAGTGAAAGAACGCAAAGACCGCGTTGATGACGCGCTCAATGCAACACGGGCCGCTGTTGAAGAAGGCATCGTGCCCGGCGGCGGCACGGCTCTGCTTCGTGCAACCAAGGCGGTGGCAGCCCTTAAAGACGACAATGCCGACATTATGGCCGGCATCAAGATCGTGTTGAAAGCGCTTGAAGCGCCGATCCGCCAGATTGCTGAAAATGCAGGCGTTGAAGGCTCCATCGTGGTGGCAACGGTGATGGGCAAGCCAGGTTCGTTCGGCTTCGATGCGCAGAACGAGACCTATGTGGACCTCGTAGCGGAAGGCATTATCGACCCGACCAAAGTTGTGCGCACTGCGCTCACCGATGCGTCTTCGGTTGCTGGCCTCCTCATCACCACGGAAGCCATGATCGCTGACAAGCCAGCCGAGAATGCTGGTGGCGGCATGCCTGATATGGGCGGCATGGGCGGTATGGGCGGTATGGGCGGCATGATGTAATCATGCGCCCATGGGTGTCCAACCCATTGGAATAATGACAACTCAGGTCAACTGAGGCGTCAAACGGAACCCGGTCCATGCGTATCTTGGACCGGGTTTTTGTTTGAATGCTCTATGGATGCTCGCACCTGATACGTGTGTGAACGCTTGTGGGCACATCCGCCATCACCGCCCGTTCCAACGCGTCTATGAAGGCCAAGACTGTGGGCTCTGTCCCCGTCTCGACAAGCGTCACGGCGCACATGGAAAACTCCCAATCGGACGGATGGGGCGCAGCGGCGAGGCGCCCTTCCGCGACGGCCTGTGCGACGGCGGACCGGGGCGCAGCGGTGATGAGATCCGACCGCTCCACCATCGCGAAACAAGCGGCCTGGCTCAACAGGCGGTAACGGGGAAAGCCGCTGGTGGCGAGCAGCGTTCGTGTCTCTGGCGGCAGCGCAGCCTCGAACGCGGCATCAAACCCCGCAATCGCCCAGTCGAACGTGAGAAGTGCTTCGAGCGACATGCCCGCCTTTAACACCGGATGGCCGGGCCGGAAGACAACCTGATAGGGCTCGCGCAGCAATTCGCGCACACGCAGCCGATTGGCGTAAGGAAGCCCCGCCACCGTGTTGTGGTGATAAAGGAGGAGCTGCACGCGGCGCTGGATCAGTTCTTCAATCGCGAGCGCCGGCGGCATCGTCTCCGCTGCGATGCGCGTGGCTGGATGAGTGTCACGGAAAGCGAGAATGCCTTTGTGCAGAAAACTTTCCAGGATTGCGGGACCCGACACGATTTTGAGCTCACGGGCTCCCTGTTTTGTTTCCGCCCGCACATTGTCGGCGAATGCCAGCAGATCCACCGCCATGGGGAAAAGCCGCCTGCCCGCCTCTGTCGGCGCAACGAGGCGCGTTGTCCGGTTGAAGAGGCGGACGTCCCAGGCCTCCTCCAGCGTTTTGATGCTTTTGGTGAGAGCGGAATGGGTGAGACCAAGGGCGTCAGCCGCTTTGGAGAAGCTCCCCAAGCGAAACACAGTTTCGAAATGTTTGAGCAGGCGTAGATCTACCATTTGTTTCTATTAGTAACAAATATTGCATTATTACTCAATTATTTTCTTGAATAGGTTTGGATATCTTCAAACGGTCGATCAGGACAGGCATCTGGAGGGACGCGGCCCATGACCACTCAATTGACCACACACATGACCATTGAAGGGCTTATTGCCACCAATCTCACCACTATAACGATTGCCTTCTATTTCATCTTCATTGTGGTCGAAGCGTTCGCGATCCGCTTTTTCAAAGCGCGCGGGGAGCTGAACGCGAAGGACAATCTCACCTGCATTTTTATGGGGCTTACAAGTTCTGCCGCCAATGGCGCGGCGGCCTTCATCACGGTCGGCGCAATGTATTGGGCGGTGCCGCACCAGTTCTTCAGTCTGCCAATGACAGCGACTGTGCTGGTGGTCTGTTTCATTGCCAATGATCTGCGCTTCTACATTCATCACCGGATTGCGCATCGCGTACGCTGGGGCTGGGCGATGCATGTGGTGCATCATTCAAGCCAGCATTACAATTTTTCGGTCGCGCTGCGGCAGGCATGGACAAAACATTTCTCCGGCGTGCTACTGCTCAACGTACCGCTTGTACTGATCGGGTTTGATCCGTTGATGGTTCTCTTTGTTGGTATTGTGAACTCGTCCTATCAATTCCTGCTGCATACAGAAACGATTGGCAAACTACCGCGCTGGTTTGAATATATCTTCAACACGCCGTCGCACCACCGGGTGCATCACGCCAACAATCCTCAATATCTGGATGCGAATTATGGCGGCACGCTGATTATCTGGGACAGAATGTTTGGCTCATTTGTTGAGGAAGATCTCGCCGACCGCCCTGTCTATGGACTGGTGAAAGATATTGAGACGTTCAACCCGATCAAAATCGCGTTCCATGAGTATTGGGGCATTCTGCAGGACCAGCTGCAACGGGGACTGACGCTCAAGGACCGATTGCTCTATGTATTTGCCCCACCCGGTTGGAGCCATGATGGGTCGCGGCTCACATCCGAGAGCATCAAGGCGGCGCATTTTGCCAAACAGCAGCGCGACGCGCTTTCATTGTCCCCGGCTGAATAGGAGCGCATCATGCCCTCGCCGCATTACGCAATCTCGGAAGCGTTTCTTGTGGGTGCCGCCCTGTGGGCAGGGTTTGTGCTGATGAGACACAATCATACCCTTGCAGCGATGGGCACGCTCTTGTTCGGCATGATTGCTGCAATCGGTGTCTGGCGGTTTGGCACCAATGCGATTGAGGAATGGGCGGAATTTCACCGTGCAGCCTCACTCACCGGCGGCGTTGTGGCGCTTGGCCTCATCCTTGGTGAGCTCATCCTGCTTCGGTTCACTTTGGCCCTCGAAACCGCGGCACAAACTGCCCTTGTCGGCGTCGCGCTGTTTCTTGGCGGCGTGGGATTTCTCTATCCAAGCCTCGCCACGCCGCTCGCGCTTCTTATGCTTGTCGGGTGCGTTCTTGTTGCCGCGCTTTTACCTGCGGCCAATATGGTGGAGAAAGTTGCAGCGCCTGCGATCTTCGGACTTTTTCTGGTCAATGCAGGGTTGGTGCGGCAATCAACGCTGCTCGGACCTGATCTCAGCTGGCACCTCTACCATATGCTCATTGGCATCTGGTGCCTGGGTCTGACGTGGATATTCTCTGTGAAACGAAGTTCAGCCCGCTAATGCAAAAAGGGCACAGCCGAAGCTGTGCCCTTTGATAACCACATGATTTGACCCGACTTAGAAACCGTAGCGAATGCTCGTTACGATGGAGTGATTGTCCACATCGCCATTTGACTCCCAAGCCGTGTAGCGATAGCCGAGATCAAGGCCCCAGTTTTCCGTCAGGTGGTAGGTCACACCGGCCGCGCCGCGGTAAGCAAATTCAGTCCCGCTACCAGAACCTGAGAATCCAAGAACAGAGATGCTGTGCTCCCCATCTACAAAACCAAGACCGAGGCCCAGGTATGGGCGCAGAGTCCCTCCAGGAACAAAGTCAACATAGCCGTTCAGCATAACTGTTGTCTGCTCAAGCGTTCCACCGACATTGGTCTTGGTACCAAGCACGGTGACAGAATCATTGTCATTTTCTGTATAAGCGACTTCTGTCTCAACACGAAACTTACCGTATGACGTGATGTCGCCTGTGTCGTAACCAATCGCGCCAAGAATGGTATAACCAGTATCCATCTCAAATGAACCACCCGTTACATCAACATCGTCGATAAAATTAGCACCAGCACCAAGGGCCACGTACCAGCCAGCCCGTGCTTTGCCTTCTTCAGCTTGTGCAGCGCCTGTCAGGGCTGCAAGCGAGAGTGCCGCGCAGGCACCGAAAGTTGTGAGATTTTTCATTGTTATTCCCCCCCCAGGAAGTATGCATTCCCGCAACAATTGCGAAAACAATCAATTCAATATGGCTAATTTTTAAGGTGTTTTTTTCAGTGGTCCAATCAGTTTTTGACTAATGGATGACTCTCTATCGTTAATGTCTCAAAAACATCACACTCCCCACGAGCTCGGTCGATGGCACGCACAGGGACCCGACACGATGTTCTTGCGTCGGCGTCCATGACATGTTTTTCTCCCCATCGACCCGACTGGTCCATACCCCGTGTGACTGGCGAAACTCTGCACCGCAGAGCGTGGGAAACCACAAGGGAGCACGGGACCTGATTTAAAGCCGTTCGCCTGGGCAGCCTCTTTGAGAAGAGCTGGCCGGGCGTTTGTTTTTTGGCTTTGAACAGGAGGGTTCTCACATGAACCTCAATCACCTTCGCGACGAACTTTCCCGAAAAGACCCTGATATATTTGCAGCACTCGCCCGCGAGGAAGCGCGACAGAGGACGGGGCTTGAACTTATTCCGTCTGAAAACTATTGCTTCCCGGAGGTGCTGCCGCTTTTGGGCTCCGCCTTTACCAACAAATATGCCGAAGGGTATCCGGGCCGTCGCTATTATGGCGGGCAGAAAAACACCGACATCATTGAGCGCCTTGCACGGGATCGTGCGTGTGCCCTCTTCCGCGCTGAACATGCCAACGTGCAACCTCTCTCCGGCTCACCGATGAACCAGGCGGTCTATCTGGGTCTACTTGAACCCGGCGACACGATCCTTGCGATGGACTTGAGCCATGGTGGACACCTGACCCATGGGGCACCGGTCAGCCATATGGGGCGCATCTTCCGCTTTGTGCGATATAAGACAGTGGGCGCACAAGGTGACATCGATTATGAGGGGCTCACGGCCACAGCACGCACAGAAATGCCGAAGCTGATTGTCTGTGGGCATTCGTCTTATCCGCGCGAAATGGATTATGCGAAGTTTCAAGCGATCGCAGATGAGGTGGGGGCGCTCACCATGGCCGATGTTTCCCATGTTGGGGGGCTGATCGCCGGGGGCGTTTTGCAAAACCCGCTCGACCATGGTTTCGATGTGATGACCACGACGACACACAAGTCGCTGCGGGGGCCGCGTGGGGGCCTGATCCTGTGCAAGGCAGAACATGGCAAAGCCATTGACGCTTCGGTTTTTCCCGGGCTGCAAGGCGGCCCGCATATGAACCAGGTGGCTGCTACGGCGCTGACACTCAAACTTGCACAGGAAGAGAATTTCAAAACCTATGCGGCTCAGGTGCTGGCAAATGCGCAAGCGCTTGCCCAGGCACTGCGGGACCATCAGGTTTCCCTCATCACAGGGGGCACAGAAAATCACCTGATGGTTGTCGATACGATCAAGAGTTTCGGCGTGAACGGGGCGGAGGCGCAGGCATTGCTTGACCGTGTTGAGCTGACGACCAACAAGCAGGTGATCCCTGATGATCCGAACCCGCCCATGCGGCCATCGGGCTTGCGCCTGGGCACACCGGCCGCCACCGCGCGCAGCATGGGTGCTGCCGAGATGGCCATCATTGGCCGGTTGATTGCATCAACGCTGCGCAATGGTGAAAACGAGGCCACGTTGGAGACGGTCCGTCAGGAAGTCCGGCAGCTCACGGCCCGCTTTCCGGTGCCGGGTCTCTAACCTTCCAGGCACTCAATCAACTCACGCCGGATCATGTCTTCATAAACAGCCATGATCCGGTCGCCCTCTTTGCGGTCAACCGAAATGGCGAGGCGTACCGCCATGCCGGTGAGCTGCATAATGAGGAAACAGCTTGTTTCCAATCGCTTCCAGTCCTTGCGGGGGCAAAGCTTGCGCAATGCGCGATAGGCAATCGCGCCATTGGCGCGGCTGTCTTCAATGTCGAGCTCATGAAGCGTCTTGTCTGCCTGCACGCCAAACCATATGTCTCGCGCGACAGGCTCTCCCAGGAAAAGATTGTAATAGGCGTTGAGCGTACCGATCAGCGCCGCCTCGGCTTCAGCCTTCGTGTTCACCGCCGCCATTGCATTGTCGAGGCCGCCGCGCACCCGTTCCATAATCCGGTCTGCCAGGGTGAGAATGATTGCCGCCTTGTCCGGGAAATATTGATAGACGGACCCGATGGGCACGTCGGCGCGGGCGGCAATGTCACTCATTTTGAGATGCTCACTACCTGCCTCTGCAATAAGCTCGGTTGCGGCGGTCAAAATATCCGCAACGCGCGCTTTGGCCCGTGTCTGCGTTGGCAGTTTGCGGCGCTGGGAGGCCGTTTCACTCATTACTCAGGTCCATCATTTCTCGTTGGCTCATCAGATTTTTCTTGCCATTCAGAATATGAGGGTTTATCACTTTTTGCAAATGTGAGACTTCCTCACAAATGGAGAGACCGATGACCCTGACTGAAATACCCAATCGCGCCTGTATCGTTGGTGCCGGTCCCGGTGGCCTTGCCGTTGCCCGGTCGTTCCTGCATCACGGGCTCGCGTTTGATTGTTTTGAGCGGCATAGCGATGTGGGCGGCATCTGGGATCAGACAAACCCCGGATCACCCATTTACGACAGCGCGCATTTTATCTCTTCAAAAACGCAGTCGCATTATGTCGATCTCGATATGCCGGATTGTTTTCCTGACTATCCATCGAACCGGAACATACATACGTACATGCAATTGTTCGCAAAGACGTTTGGTCTTTACGATCACATCACTTTCAACACCGAAGTCGTGAAAACCGAAAAAATTCCAGGTGGCTGGAACGTCACGCTGTCGACCGGCGAAACCCGCGCCTATCGATGGCTCATCTGCGTGAACGGCACTAATTGGCATCCCAATGCGCCGCAATTTTCCGGTTCGTTTGATGGCGAGATCCGCCATGCGGTGACCTACCGTTCGCTGGAGGAGTTCAAAGGCAAACGTGTGTTGATTGTTGGCGCCGGAAACTCGGGCTGCGACATTGCCTGCGATGCGGCGCATATTGCGGATGCTGCCTTCATATCGCTCAGGCGCGGATATCATTTCATCCCGAAACATATTTTTGGTAAGCCGGCGGACGTGTTTGCCCATGAAGGGCCTCATATGCCGATGTGGCTGACGCAGAAAGTGTTCGGCGTCATGCTTCGCCTGATCAATGGCGATCTCACACGGCTTGGGCTGCCCAAGCCAGACCATAAAGTTTTTGAAAGCCATCCGATCGTCAATTCGCAGCTGCTTCACTATCTGTCGCACGGGGATATTCATGCGAAGGGCGACATTGAACGGTTGGAAGGCCGTGATGTTGTTTTCAAAGATGGCTCACGCGAAGAGATTGATCTTATCATCCTCGCGACCGGATATGAGTGGCACATTCCTTACGTTGATGCTGATTTGTTTGACTGGGCCGGGAACCGGCCTGACCTCTACATGAACCTGTTTCCACGCAAAACCGAAGGTCTTTACACGCTTGGCTTTATGGAGACCAATGGCGGGGCTTACAAGCTTTTCGACCAGATGGCTGACCTTGTTGGCCGCGCCATCCTTGCTGATCGTGATGATCCGAAGCAGCAGAAGAAATTCTCAAAGCTCGCAGCAAGCCGACCGGACCTGTCGGGTGGTGTCTCCTATGTCGCATCAGACCGGCATGCCACCTATGTCAACATTGACGCCTACCGCGCTGAGATGGCGCGGCTGCGCAAAAAGATGGGATGGGGTGATGTTGTGGAGGGTCAGTTTGACCATTTGCGGGTGGGGCCCCGGCCGGCGTTGGCTGCCGAATGAGCGGGGCAAAACGCGCATTTGTTACCGGCGCGGCGGGTGGGCTTGGGCGCGCGCTCTGCGCGGATCTCGCCGCTTCGGGATATCAGCTCACCATCACAGACAGGGCGGGAACGCTTGATCCATCGTGCTTTCCTTCGGGGACGGAGCTCATGGAGGCTGACCTCTGCATTGAGGCGGACCTCGCCCGACTTTCCTCCCGCCTTGCAGATGAGGCATTGCCGGTTGATCTCCTGGTCAATAATGCGGGGATTGGTGTACCGGGTTCCGTTGCCTCGATTTCCGCCGACCTGCTCTCGCGGCATATCACCATCAATCTCACTGCACCCATGCTGCTGTCGCAGGCCGCTGCTCAAGCGATGATCAAACGAGGGCGCGGGCATATTTTCTCCATCGTCTCCCTCGCCGGAATTTTTCCCCTGAAAGACAGTGCAGCCTATACCGCATCCAAATTCGGGCTCAGAGGGTTCAAGGCGGCGCTTGCCCTAGAGCTTGCACCATATGGTGTGAAAGTCGGCGGGCTTTACCCGAGCGCCATAGATACGCAAATGTTGCGTGAGGAGATGAGCCACCCGGACGGCTCACCGCTCAATTTTGCAGGCAGTGCTAACCCTCTGTCCGCTGAAGCGACATCAAAAGCAGTGATGCGGGCGCTCGCCAATGGTGCGCTCGAAACACAGCTGCCCCGCGGCGAGGGCCTGATGGCGGGATTGGTGATGAGTTTTCCCCGGCTGCTCAGCCCTGTCTTTTCCCATCTTGAGCGACAGGGAAACAGGAAAAAGCGTGCCTTTCTGGAAAGTCTTGGTGCAACGCCTGACTAGCGCGCAGCCTCTCACAAAAGAGCTGGCCCTCGCACCAAATGCGAGGGCCGCCTTTCTGGCATCGTGTCTTCAGCGCTTCAGACGTGAGCGGAGAGTCTGGTAAAGCGAGTTCTCGGCAGCAAAAAGATAGTCCGCCTTGCTGGCTGAAACCGTGAAGGCCCCTGCCTCCCGCAAATGATAGGCAACCGCCTGGACTTGGGTTTTTGGACAGATGACACGCACCTCCCCTCCTCCGTCGAAAGACTGAACCATATCGCCCGCGCATTGGTAGTGACGCTCCAGATCTTCCGCCATTCGTACCGCATCAAACGGGCCCCGCGCCGCCACAAGCATGTGACGCTCCGCCCGGTCACGCGCATCCAAACGATCCAGAATTGCGCGCGCCGCGGCGAGTACTCCGTCTGACCAGATCGCGGTCAGGGACGCAACCAGATTGGCTTCGCTCTTCAAGATAACCCCATCGTCCAGGATTTTGAGACCGTTTGCCGCAAGGGTCGCACCGGTGGAGGTAATGTCGACAATCGCCTCCGCTGTGCCTGCGCCCGGTGCGCCTTCGGTTGCCCCCAGGCTTTCGACGAGGCGGTAATCATTGATGCCGTGTGAGGCAAAGAAGTTGCGTGTCAGATTAAAATATTTTGTGGCGACACGCAGACGTTTGCCGCGCTTGTTGTGAAACGCGAGTGCCACATCATCAAGATCCGACATAGTTTCCACGTCGATCCAGCTTTGCGGTACGGCAACCACAACATCGGCGTGGCCGAAGCCGAGTTTCAGAACCAGCTCTACCGATTTTTCCGGGTTGGACAGGTTCTCACGGATCAGATCTTCACCGGTGACGCCAAAGTGAATGCTGCCCTGCTCCAGATTGCCGGCAATTTCGGACGCGGAGAGGAAAGCGATTTCCACGTCGGCCACGCCTTTGAGCGTGCCTGTGTAACCGCGCCCGCCATGCTGTGAAACAGAAAGGCCAGCGCGCTTGAAAAACTCCGAGGCGTTCTCCTGCAATCGCCCTTTGGAGGGCAGACCCAGAATGAGTTTGTTCTTGCTCATCGTCCCTTCCCTCCTTCACTCGCAGTTCGGTTTGCAGCATCAAACAAGCGTTCGAGCACGATGGCGCACCCGACCGCCCGCACCGGCGCTGTGGCACCGAGCGTCACCAGCAAGCCGTCATAACGCCCGCCACCCGCAATCACTGCATCCGCCCCCATTGAGGGGATGCGCAGCTCAAACACATGACCTGTGTAATATTCAATCTTCCGACCAAAGCCGGTTGAGAATTTCGCCGTGTCGAGATCGATGCCCACAGCCGCTAGAGCGGAAAGACGCTTCTCCAACCGGTTCAGCCCCTTGTCAATTGAAACGCCGCTTGCTTTCACCAGATCGTGAATGCGTGCGAGCGCAGACGAGGCTGAACAAGAGATGCGAATATAATTCGTCAACAGCGCTGTCGCCTCGTCAGGCATGCGTTCCGTCGTGCGATCTGCTGCCTTTTCCAACAGGCGCGACGCGATTTCATTGATACCGCGCCCACCGACCGCATTGATACCGGAGAGTTTCAACACGTCCTGCAAAAGCGCTGCCGCCTGCTCCTCTTTCAATCCGGCGAGGACAGACAGGAGACCATCTTGGCTATCGGGCTTCATGGTGCTTTCTTCATCAGCACCAGAAAGATCGCTCAGCAATGTGTCAAAGAATGCCGGACGCCAGAACTGGCGCTTCAATCGCCCCTTCCAAGCATCAGGGATGGCCAATGCATCAACCAGCTCTCCAAACAGCGCGAGATCACCGAACTCAAGTTCATAACCTGTGACACCGGCCGCCTCGACAGCGGCGATACCGAGTTTTGTCATCTCGACATCGCTTGCCACTTCGTCCGCCGGGCCCAGAATTTCCAGCCCGCATTGATTGAACTCGGAGAGTTTGCTTGAGCCTTGTGGCTGATACCGATAGACGGGCCCCGACGCGCACAGCCGTGCAACGGATTTCCCGGCAGGCTCACGCTCCACGTAATGGCGACAGACGGGAATGGTCAGCTCCGGCCGCAGACAAAGCTCCTGCCCGCCCGGATCCTGAAACAGGTAGGTGCGTCTGCGAATATCTTCGCCGGAACGATCCAGAAAAATTTCTGCCGGTTGGAGAACCGGCGTGTTGACGGGCTCAAAACCAGCCGCTTCAAAAGAGGCTCGAATGGCTGTGGCTTGCGCTTCGCGGGCTTTAAGGTCGGCTCCGCTTGCTGAAAGGATTGTCATCATGTCTCCCCGTCGCTCCGGCCTGACCTTTTGGGTCTTTCTGGCGCTCACGATGCGGGCTCCTGTTTAACATGTATTGGCTAACATGGATTGGCTAATGTTTTCGAAATCATTCCGGGTCTACATGTTGGTAGTTCCCCGCCAGTTGCGCTCAAGGCGAACCGGAACCGGCCCAACTGACCGGCATTTCGGAACCGGTCAGTGAGCCTTGATATGTCGTGCCAGCATTTCGCGCACATGGGTCACAATCTCCGCGCGGGGAACCGCAATTTGTGCATGTGCGCTTTCGCGCCATTCAGCATTGTCGGTGATTTCTTCTGACTTTTGAGCGCCGAGGATAAGATCTTTCAGCGTCACGGTGCCTGCGGTGCGCTCATCTTCGCCTTCGATCAGCACAAGAGGTGCGCCGCGACGGTCCGCATATTTCACCTGGGCCCGCATGCCCGAGCCCCCGAGATAAAGCTCTGAGCGAATGCCAGCCTGCCGCAGTTCGCTCACCATTGCCTGATAGCGCGGCATCTGATCATTATCCATTACGAGCACGAT
Organism: Parvibaculum sp.; assembly: GCA_040223265.1. Lineage (GTDB taxonomy): Bacteria > Pseudomonadota > Alphaproteobacteria > Parvibaculales > Parvibaculaceae > Mf105b01. The sequence goes on from JAVKCY010000029.1 coordinate 20,900, forward strand.
CACGGGTGGGGCAACAATGCCTGCCTCCACCTTGCCCAAGGCTTCGAGCGCGGCATAGAGGCGGCTCACACCGACAGAGAAACCGGTTGCCGGGACTTTAACGCCCTTGAAGCGTTCAACGAGGTCGTCATAACGACCACCGCCACCGACCGAGCCAAAGCGACGGGCCTGGCCGTCCTCATCTTTTGCTTCAAAGGTCAGTTCCGCTTCGTAGACGGGACCTGTGTAATAGCCAAGACCACGCACGACCGCCGGGTCAAAGATGATCCGGTCTGTTTCATACCCAACAGCGGTCAGGAGCGCATCAATCTCACGAAGCTCTGCAATGCCTTCACGACCAATTGCACTGTCACCGACAAGCGCTTCCATGGCAGTACAAACTTCTGCCCGCGTTCCACCGCCACATCCGGTAAAAGAAATGATGCGGTCGATCTGATCGTCGGCCAGTTTTGCGCCTTCTGTATAATCGCCGCTTTCATCCTTCCGGCCTTTGCCGAGCAAGAGACGAACCCCGTCCGGGCCCAACCGATCCAGCTTGTCGATCGCGCGCATAACGGTGAGGTGTTGCAGGTCAAAGTCAGGGCCATCACCGGCGATGCGGGCTGTCTCCAACACACCATCGAGCACCTTGCGATTATTCACCCGGATCGCATAGGTACCGCGCGGAATGCCAAGCGCCTCCAGGCAATCGGCGGCCATCATGCACATTTCCGCATCCGCAGCGACGCCGGGCGCGCCCACCGTGTCTGCATCAAACTGGGTGAACTGACGATAACGCCCGGGGCCCGGCTTTTCGTTCCGCCAGACAGGGCCTGTCTGATAGCGACGGAAAGGCTTGGGCAGCCCGTCATAATTTTCAGCCACGAAGCGAGCGAGCGGCGCGGTCAGGTCGTAGCGCAGCGAAAGCCATTGCTCATCATCATCCTGAAAGGAGAACACCCCTTCGTTTGGACGATCCGCGTCAGGCAGGAACTTGCCCAACGCGTCTGCATATTCAAAGGCGGATGTTTCCAACGGTTCGAAGCCATAAAGCTCGTAGACATCGCGAATGCGCGCAAGCATCGCCGCTTCCGCACGGACAGTTTCCGCCGGAATGTCGCGAAGCCCCTTGGGCACACGGGCCTTTGGCCTAAATGTCTTTTGCTTCTTCGCCATATCACACCCTAATTGCCCGCGGACCCACGCAATGTGCCCGCAGAGCTGGGCGCATAGGTATCCCATGGGCGGGCAAGCCGCAACCCTTTGAGCTGGCCCGGTATTTTGCGCTTTGCCTTGATAAAAGTTCTTGTTACGTTCCTTTTCAAAGACAATCAGCAATTTAGGTTTGAGGACAATGCATGGAACAGCGCTATTCAATCATCACGCTCGGCACAGCAGACGTGGCGCGCGCCCGCGCTTTTTATGAAGAGTGCCTCGGCTGGCACCCCTTCATGACCGAAGGCATGACGGCCTATGATATGGGCGGCATTGTCTTTGGGCTTTTCGCCCATGATGCCCTGGCGGATGATGCAGACCTTCCCCATATGCCCGTCGCCACCGGCTCCTATCACGGGTTTGCTGTCGCCTATAATGCACGCAGCGAGAAAGAAGTGGACACGATCCTCGCCCATATCGAGACGCGAGGCACCGCCCATGGTGCCAAAGTGTTGAAGGCCGCCCATAAAGCTTTTTGGGGTGGCTATTCAGGCTATTTCGCTGACCCGGACGGGCATGCCTGGGAGGTTGCGTTCAACCCCTTTTGGCCTGTCGGTGACGATGGCAAGCTTGGCCTGCCGGAAACCCCCGCCTGACGAACGCACTAGCAGGGGGACATTTGGGGGGGCGGCGTTAAGCGCAGGTAGATCCAATTTCGGCTTTGAACTGTCTTTAGGCTCGAGTGCCAAATTGGTTAGTCCATTGTTTTTTCAACATAATGCGCCTCGTGGCCCGATCTCCGACCTTCTCATTTTGAGACAAATGAGCGAATTCTTTACGCTCTGTTTACCAACAGGGCTGCATGGTTAGCGAATACTTAATGACGCAGGCCTTGAGATGATTCGTCCCGTTTCCACCGCCATCACGCCGCACGAGGTGAATGAGGGGCTCAGCCCGCAGGCTCCGCGCCTGTCGCTGGCTCTGGTTTGTGACGCGCGGGTGCCGGGATCCGTGTTTGAAGGCTTTGAGGCAGATGTCCAGGTCATTGAGCGCGCCCGGGGGATCGCACCACTTCTGTCGCCGGGCCTTGACGCCATCCTGTTTGATGTTGGCGCAGGCACCCCAGACGACATGAGCGCGTTGCGGCGGTTTGTGACGCTCGGTCCCAATGTGCCGGTGATCGCACTTTTTGAGCGGCCTCATTTTCAGAGCGATTGCGCCTGCGAGGCTATTGCGATCGGTGCTGAGGATGCGTTTGCCTTTGACCCATTTAACACAGAAACCCTTCTGACGCCGGTCCGGCTGGCGATTGCGCGCGCGGCACGACAAAGCACAAACCGGAATAGGCAGGCGGGCGGGTGCTCCGCAGCCACCGCAAAAACAAGCACGCCCCTGCCTGTGGCAGATCCACTAACTGTGGTGCAGGAAGCGGCTGATGCGATGATCATTCTCGACAATGAGGGGAAGGTTGCATTTGCGAATTCAGCGGCCGCAGAACTTCTCGGGCGCTCACTGGAATCTCTCGCTGGCGCGACGCTCGACTTTCCCGTCGCGGCTGGTGATCGGCCTCTTGCGATCAAGCAACCTTCCGGTGAGGAGCGTTTCGCTGACCTGCGCATTGTTGAAACGGAATGGGGCGGGAAGCCTGCCCGCGTTGCGGCGCTGACGGATACAACCGTTCGACACCGGCTTGAGCGTGTGATGCTCGACGCGGAAGCAAAAGGTCTCACGTCAGAGCGTCGCAGCAAAAGCTTCTTCTCCAACGTCAATCACGATCTGCGCACGCCGCTCACACATATTATCGGCTTTTCCGAACTGATGAAAGAGCAGACCTTCGGCCCTCTGTCTGATCGGTACCGTGAATATGCAGCCGACATTCACACGTCTGGCACATTGCTTCTGGATATTGTTGAAGACCTCCTGTCAATTGCGGAAGCATCCGAAGCTGGCCCCGATCTCAATGAAGAGATATGCAATCTGTCCGCGATCATCGATACGGCCATTGCGGGGCAAAAACACAATGCAAATGCAAATGGCGTGACGCTTGCGGCTCATCACATGGAGGGCCTGCCGGGCCTTCGAGGGGATGCACGACGGTTGCGCCAGGGATTTTACAGAATGCTGGCTGAGTTGCTGCACAGTGCAGACCGCGGCACGGACATCACGATCACCACAGAGCTTGTCGGTGGCGGCCTGGTCGTTAAGACCCTGCTTGATGGCGCAATGGACGAGAACACGCCTTGCCTGCCCTATGAAACCCGCGAAACAGAGTTTGGGTGTTCGTCGGTTGAAGACCCGTTTGTCAGTGCTGAAGGCCGCCGTAAGCCACGGGACACCGGCCTTTCGCTATCGTTGACACGAAAAATTGCCGAACTGCACGGCGGCACATTGTCCGCCGGGCGCGATGTTGAAGGACGGGCGCGCGTCATCCTGTCCCTGCCAGCCGCACGTCTTATGCGCTGATCTTATATACGCGTGGGAAATTCTTAGTCGAAGAGTGCGTCGATATCGGCCTGCGATGCGCGGTCGTCTGCCTCCGGCATGGACGGACCGTTTGCCAGCGCGCGACCAAGTGGCTCGTCAGGGTTCTTCACATGGTCGAGTGGTTCAATCTCTGCAAATGATGATTCACCCCAGATCGTCTGCATGCTTTCGATACGCTCTTCGATGTAACGCAGAGCATTCACAACTTTTGTAATGCGCTGGCCGGTAATGTCCTGGAAGTTACAGGCTTCAAAAATATTGACGACCTGTTCCTGAATTTCCAATGCCTGCCCTGCCGACGATCCTGAAAGGGTCAACGCGAGCGAAGAAGCGTTGGCGTCAATGGTCTCAACAGAACTAAGAATAGTTTCTGTCGCGGCTTCGGTGCCTGCAACAACTTCATCCAGTTCATCTGTCACGGTCCGAATACGGTCGGAAGATGCGCCATCATAACGAAGGGACATAATTTCCCGTTTGGTCTGAATGATCGCAGCTTGCATCAGATCAAGTTCATTCTTGAGCTTCGCCGCTTCTTTGATTTCTTCTTTGTACTTCTGCAACAGCGCCTCTGACGGCGCGTCATCCACTTCGACAGGCGGCAAGGCAATACCTGATCCACCTGTGCCGACAGTGAGTGCTAACTGCGCTATCGCATCGAGCACAGCCTGATGTCTGCTCGCGGCAACTTCATCCGGAACAAAGCCAGCCGACGGGCCAGCGGAAATCGCCACAGGGGCACCAGCATTGACCCCGTCTACCGTATTCGAGTTCACGGATTCAATTCTGAATTTGCGTTTAGCGCTTGCCATTGCGTTCCATCCTGAGAGTACCCCTGCTCCGCAAATTTTTCCGCAGAACTGTCATGGTCAGAGACTAGTTGGAATTCGCTAACAAGCGGTTTAGCGGACAGGAGAAGGTATGGTTAAATTTTCCTGAAGGCTGTGCTTCGATCCAGAGCATCAACTCTGGTGATCAAACCTGACCGGCAACTTAATCTCCAACTGCGCCTGTGGAATTGAAGCTGGGAAAGAAGGAAGCGGCGATGCGCGTTCCAGCATCGCTTTGAGCTCCCGGTCCAGGACGGCAAACCCGGTCGAACCAGAAATCTCAAGCTGCGTGATGTTGCCAGCCCGCGTGACGATGAAGGTCACCTCACCTCTACCCTCCAGCCCGCGTCGTGCGGCTGCACGTGGATAGCGCTTATGGCGCGCGATCCAATCGGAAACGATTGCTTTGTAGGCGTTTTCAATTTCGGCAGCCCCGGGGCCCGTTTTCCCGGTCACGCTTCCCGGTACCTGATCCACCAAAGCTGTAGCTGGTGAGGCAGACGCAGGCGCTGGCTTGGTGGACGCTGAAGATGCCGGAGCCGAATTTTCCCGCCGCCGGACAGGAAGCTCTGGCAAAGGCGGTGGAGTCTCAACCTGAACGACTTCTGGCTCAACCGGCTGTGCCGGGGCCGGTTCAATCGCAGGAGGTATTTCCGCCACACTCTCTGTCACCGGTGCTGCATCGGTTTCAGGCGGACGAATATCGCCTGCGAGCGCAAACCTGACTGAGCCGGTGCCCACGGTCGATGCCGGAGGCGGCAAGGTGGCCCAATAGGCGTAGCCGGCCACATGTACCAGCAGCGCAATACCCACAGCCCCTGCCATATGTTGATGTTGACCTGCCATCCGCTCTCAGTCTGTCCGGTTTGATGGCAAGCCAAAGGCTGACACACCACGCACATGTTCTTCCACATGCAGGCGACGTTTCAGAGGCGGAAAGGCCCTTTGCGAGCATTCCAACCGTTCACAAAGCCTGCAATTCACCCCAATGGGCGTCGCTGCATATTCATTATCAAGATCATGACCGACGGAATAGGCAAAATTGCGGGCATGGGAGATTTCACAGCCCAAACCCACGACATATTGATCGCCGGGCACACCGATTCCAGACCCGGCGCGGCTGACCGTGCGGGCGATGGAAAAATATCGTGTGCCATCCTCCATGCTGATCACTTGCGTATAGACCTCGCCGGGAACACGGAACGCATCATGCACGTTCCATCGGGGACAGGTACCGCCAAACCGCGCAAAGTGGAAGCCCGCAGCGGAGAAACGCTTGGACACATTTCCGGCATTATCCACACGAATGAGGAAAAACGGGATGCCACGGGCGCCGGCGCGCTGCAACGTGGTTAATCGGTGACAGACCTGCTCGAAGCTGGTGCCGAACCGCCTACCCAAAAGCCTGATGTCATACTTGGTCTCCTCTGCGGTTCGCAGAAATGCGCCATAGGGCATGAGGAGGGCGGCGGCAAAATAATTGGCCAGCGCAATGCGCAGGAGCCGCCGCGCCTCTTCATCCACAAAGCCTGATTGATCGACAATCTGCTCGATGGTGCGTGCCTGCTCCATAAAGGCGACCTGATAGGCCAATTGAAAGCAGCGCCCCGGCTGGTCCAACAGTTCCGAAAGGAACATGGTCTGGCGGTGACGGTCATACCGTCTCAGCTCGCCGGTCATAAAATCGCTCGGCACAACGCGGGTCCCCACACCATGCACGTCGCGCAGGTAATTGCGGAGCACCACGTAAGGTTCGTCGGAGGCAATCCGCGCCGTGCCATAGAGCGTTTCAGCTGCCTCATCGAGATCGGGGAAATGGTTGGTGCGCGAGTTGATGAAGTCTCGCACTTCCTCGATGGGCAGCCCACCTGACTGAGCGGTTTCATCATCATCCCGGTCGGCAAGCCGCTCTGCCAGCATGGAGCCACTCTCCACAGCCTCCCGATAGGCACGGTAGAGCGTGGCCACGGCATCAGCAATGGCGGGGCTCGCGTCCGCCACATCTTTCAGGTCTTCAATGCCCAGCCCGGCATCCCGGAGCAGTGGATCGGTGAACACTTCCTTGAGGGCAGTGAGCGCGCGTGCCTCCTCATCTCCGCCCAAAGACCTCAGATCCACGTCGAACACGTCTGCCATCCGGAGCAACATTTGCGCGGAGACCGGTCTTTGATTACGTTCAATGAGGTTCAGATAGCTTGCGGAGATGCCAAGCTCTTCGGCCATGCGGGCCTGGGTCAGTCCCTTGTCACGGCGCAGTCGCCGGACGCGGGGACCTGCAAAAACCTTCTTTTCTGACGGCATTTGGCCCTCGTTCCGGTTTGTAAATTTACAAGATTTACATTTACAACAGAATTTGACAGGAATCTTGTAAAGATTTTTACTTTAATATTTTCAATGACTTATGAATCATTGGACTTTTTTTTGTGTGGGTTGTATGACCCCCGCAACGACAGGGCACGACGGAAAGCCGTCGCTGAACAAACAGCTTCAAGATCGCAGGGCGGCACGTATCGCCGAGATATTGCTCTCATGGGTCCGCTCCCATCGCCGATCCGCCCGGGCAGAACTGACCAAGACCCAACGCCGTCCCCTTTGGATGGCACAAAACCACAAGGACAAGTGCAATGGCCAAGACCTTTTATGATCTGATCCCAAGTGCGCCAAAAGGCCGTTTCGACGGTGTTGAGCGTAATTACAGTGTGGAAGATGTGGAGAAGCTCCGCGGTTCGTTCCCGATCGAGCACACACTCGCCACACGCGGCGCCAACAAGCTCTGGGAAGGCCTTCACACTGAAGACTATATCCATTCGCTTGGCGCTCTTTCAGGCAACCAGGCCATGCAGATGGTCCGTGCTGGTCTGAAAGCGATCTACCTTTCCGGTTGGCAGGTTGCTGCTGATGCAAACACCGCATCCGCCATGTACCCAGACCAGTCGCTCTACCCAGCCAATGCTGGCCCTGAGCTTGCCAAGCGCATCAACCGCACATTGCAGCGCGCCGACCAGATTGAGCATTCTGAAGGCGGCGCAAAGCGCGATTGGTTCGTGCCGATCGTTGCTGATGCGGAAGCCGGTTTCGGTGGCCCGCTCAACTGCTTTGAAATCATGAAAGCTTATATTGAAGCTGGCGCAGCAGGCGTTCACTACGAAGATCAGCTCGCTTCTGAAAAGAAGTGCGGCCATCTGGGTGGTAAAGTTCTGATCCCAACGAAAGCTCACGAGCGCAACCTGAACGCTGCTCGCCTTGGCGCTGACGTTATGGGCACACCAACGCTGATCATGGCTCGTACAGATGCTGAATCTGCCAAGCTCATCACGTCTGACATTGACGAGCGCGATCACCCGTTCATCGATTTTGATGCCGGCCGTACGCCAGAAGGCTTCTACCGCCTGAAAGACGGTACGGGCGTTGATCATTGTATCGCTCGTGGCAAGCAGTTCGCTCGTTATGCTGACCTTCTGTGGTGGGAAACGTCTGTTCCGAACCTCGATGACGCAAAGCGCTTTGCTGAAGCTGTTCGCAAAGACCATCCAAACCAGATGCTGGCTTACAATTGCTCGCCTTCGTTCAACTGGGAAGCCAATCTGGACAAGGACACGATTGCCAAGTTCCAGCGCGAGATTGCTGCCATGGGCTACAAGTATCAGTTCGTTACGCTGGCTGGTTTCCACCAGCTCAATTACGGCATGTTCCAGCTCGCATCCGGCTACCGTGATCGCGGCATGGCTGCATACTCCGAACTGCAGCAGGCTGAGTTTGCTTCAGAAGTTGACGGCTACACTGCAACACGCCACCAGCGCGAAGTGGGCACCGGCTATTTCGACATGGTGTCTGTTGCAGCTGCTGGCGGCGAGAGCTCAACCACAGCTCTTGGCGAAAGCACGGAAAGTGCACAGTTCAAAAAGGGCCACTAATCGGCTCCCGCCTTTCACAAGGCAGATGAACAAAACCCCGGCGGGCAACTGCCGGGGTTTTTTGTTGGGCAAGGAGCCATTTGCCGCCTAGACTTTCTCCACAAAAATTCGGGAATGAAAGCATGAATGGAGCAAGGGTTTTGGAAATCAACGGATCAGTCGGTCAGGGGTTTGAAGGCGTGCGGGACGCTTTTGCGGCCAATTTTGAAAAAGCCGGTGAAGTGGGTGCGTCATTCGCCGTCTGGAAAGATGGGGATTATCTGGTTGACCTGTGGGGCGGCCATGCGGATGGCGGGCGCACAAAGCCCTGGGAGCGAGACACGCTCCCCAATGTCTGGTCAACCACCAAAGCGGTTGGCGCGCTGTGCATTGCCATGCTGGTTGAGCGGGGTCTCCTCTCCTATGACGATAAGATCACCAAGCATTGGCCAGAGTTTGGCGCGCATGGCAAAGGTGAGCTGACTGTTGGGCAGGTTCTCTCCCATCAGTCCGGCGTCTCCACGTTGCGCGAACCGCTCACAACAGAAGACCTCTATGACCATGACAAGATGGCCAGGCGCATGGCGGAAGCCGAGCCGCTCTGGAAGCCCGGCACACGGTCCGGCTATCACGCCCTCACCTACGCCTTCCCGACCGGCGAACTCGTCAAACGCCTGACAGGCAAAAGCATCGGGCAGTTTTTCCGCGAGGAAGTGGCAGGACCTTGTGAGATTGATTTCCACATCGGTCTCCCGGAAAGTGCGGATGCCCGCGCTGCCGAAATGCTGCCTGCGAAAAATGCGCCTGCGCTCAGTGGTGACGGCATGACCGATCTGCAAAAGCTCACACTATCAAATCCTGCGCCGTCGGCCACGTCTCCGAATGAGACGGGTTGGCGACGTGCAGAACTGTCTTCTGCCGGGGGGCGCGGGTCTGCGAGTGCGCTTGCGAAACTGTTTGGCGCCATCGCACAAGATGCGCCGCTCAATGGCAAGAAGCTCATCAGCGTTTCAACCCGCAACAAGCTGGGCGCAGAACAGATCACCAATGAAGATCTGGTGCTCGGCATGCCCGGCAGCTGGGGTGCGGGCGTGTTGCGCAATCTCGGTGGTCTTCTTTACGGGCCGAATGAGGCGACGTTTGGCCATTCCGGCTGGGGCGGCTCGTTCGTCCTGTGTGACCCAAAGGCCGGCATCGGCATGGCTTACGTGATGAACCAGATGGGCCCGGAACTCGCCGGGGACCCGCGCGCGATGACCCTCATCGCATCGTCCTATCAATCACTCGGCAGGTAAGGATGTGGCACGGGCCTTGATTTCCATCCGCATACGGGCGTGAAGCTCTTCATCAATCGGATAGAACCAGATAGCGATAGAGCCGACGGTCAAGGCTGCAACCGGGAGAAGAGAGACCATCGCCAATATGCCGCCTAGCGCCTCCGGCGACTGCGCCTCGTTGGCGACATAGCCTGTGCTCGCGAGCACAACACCCGCAAGAGCACCACCAATGGCCATGGCAAGTTTCTGGAAGAAGCTTGCGGTTGCATAGATCGCGCCATCAGCCCGCACGCCCTGCTTCCACTGCGCATATTCCACCGTGTCAGGCAACATGGCCCAACCAAGCACCGTGGGCGCGGCAAAACAGAATGAACCAACAATCGAAAAGATAAAGACCGCGCCCAATGCATCATAAGGTGTGAGGTAAAGGGCGATCCCCATGACGATCCCCAACAGAGCGCCGCCAATATAGGTCTGCTTTTTCCCGAACCGCCCTGACAGTGAGGGCGTGACCAGAATGCCTGCAAACTGTGCGCTCAAAATGGCCAGCATGTAGAGCGGGAAAATGTCAGCGCGCCCTAGATTGTAACTGAAATAAAAGATGACCGCCGACGCGCGGATGGTGAACGCCAGCATGCCCGCAAAGAAGGCAATGATGATCAGCCATAAAGGCAGATTGCCGCTGAGCACTTTCATCATCTCTTTAACGGTGGGGGCTTTCTGCGATGCGGCCTCTACACGCTCTGCGGTACCCAAAAAAGTGAGCGCCAAAACCACGATGGCCACAAGACCGTAAAGCCCGATGGTGATCTGAAAGCCGAGCGCACCGCCGCCGAACAGCGTAACAAGAGGCTGTGTCCCCACACCCACAATGATGCCACCACCGAGTGCAAAAGACATGCGGTAGGCGGTGAGCACCGTGCGTTCATGACTATTGTCGGTGATGACAGCGGTCAGGCTCGAATAGGGAATGCTGACGACGGTGTAAGCGATGCTGAAAAGAATGTAGGTCACATAGGCGTAAACCAGCTTGCCTGTGTCACTGAGGTCTGGTGCTGAAAACATGGCCAGCGTTACCAAAGCCAAGGGCGGTGCACCCCAGAGAAGATAAGGGCGGAACTTTCCCCATCTGGTCCTCGTCCGATCCGCAATCGCACCCATCATCGGGTCGGTCACGGCATCCACAAGGCGTGCGACAAGAAAGAGCGTCGCGGCAGCAGCAGCGGAGATACCAAAAATGTCCGTGTAAAAATAAAGGAGGAAAATGATTGAGGACTGAAAAAACAGGTTGATGGCGAGATCACCAACCCCATAGCCTAGTTTAGCTTTGGCACCGAGTTTACCTGCGCTCGCGCCCGTTTCTTCTGTACTCATATTCTGTGATGACATACCGCCCCCTGTTTCCGCCAACCTACCCGGTATTATCCGGCAGGGGAATGTGCGAATGCAGCAGCGCATTGTGGTGTACTGCTGCATTCCTTCTACTTATCAAGCGTTTGCAGGCGACCGCGACGACGCTGGCGCGCCACCGTTCCCATCTGCTGTGCGCTTGCGCATATTGAACTCCGAGAAGCGCGGCCACAATGTGCGCCACCAATAAACAAACGTGTAGTTCGCCCAATTGTTGGTGACCTTGCCGTCTGCGGTTTTGTACCAGCTAGTACAACCGGTCGCATAAACCGAATTGGCATTATCGTCCTGCACCGCCTTGTTGGACGCTTTTTGCACATCGCGCTTCACATCAAGGTAGAGAAGATTGTCAGTGCGCAATTTCTCGATGCACTTGGTGATGTAATTTGCCTGACACTCGATCATGAAGATGATGGAGTTATGGCCCAGATTGGTGTTTGGCCCATAAAGCAGGAAGAGGTTCGGGAAGCCGGAAACGGTCATGCCGTGATGGGCTTCCGCACCGCCCTTCCATTCATCCTTCAACTCGCGGCCTGCGAGCCCTGAAATTTCCATCGGGCCCAAGAATGTGGTGGAGTCAAAACCTGTCCCATAAATGATCGCGTCAACATTGTGGACCGTGCCGTCAGCTGTTTGCACGCCTGTCTCTGTCACGCGCTCAATGCGGTCTGTCACAATCTTTACGTGATCCTTGCCCATGGCCGGCCACCATTCATTGGCAAAAAGAACGCGCTTGCAGCCGGGTTCATAATCAGGCGTCAGCACTGCTCGCTTTGCCGGGTCAGACACGTAGAGATCGCGTTCCTCATTTGCCTGTTCCTTCAACTTGTCGCCTTGGCCGTGGAACGCACGGAACAGCATTTCCCCAAACCAGTAGGTCTTCCAGCGTTGGGCATTCATTGTCCAGGGTGCCAGACGATAGAGCGCTTTCTCCCAGCCATAGAATTCGCGCTGTGGCCGGGGCAGAACCCAGCTTGCCGTGCGCTGAAAGATTTCCATCCCAGCAGCTTCTTTTGCGACTTCGGGCACGAATTGAATGGCGCTCGCTCCATTGCCGATCACCGCTACCTTTTTGCCTTTGAGATCATATTCATGGTCCCAGATCGCCGAGTGCCAGCTGGTGCCCTTGAAACTTTCCTGACCTGGAAAGCTTGGCCAGCGCGGACGGTTGAGCTGGCCGGTGCCGGCAGCCAGAACCTCCGCCTTAAATGTCTCGCCCGCTTTGGTGCTAAGCGACCAATTCGCTGACGGTTCATCGAAGGCCGCCTTGACGATCTCCTGATTGAAGCGGATATGGTGACGCAGATCGTATTTGTCGACGACGCTTTCGAGATAGGCCTTGATGTCGGCGGAGCCTACAAATTTCTGTTTCCAGTCCGGCCGCATATCAAAAGAGAATTGATACATGTGAAGCGGCACATCGCAGGAGCAGCCGGGATAGGTATTGTCCCGCCAGGTGCCGCCGATCTCCGACGCTTTCTCATAGATTGTGAAGTTGGAGATGCCTGCCTTTTTGAGCTTGATGGCCGTGCAGATGCCTGCCACCCCAGCACCCAAAATCGCAATCTTTGGTGCCTCACGTTTTTCACTTAAACCGTTCGCCATGCCATCCTCTCCGCCGTCTTTGTCAGACGATCTCAGTTGACGTTGAATATTGATAGAGAAGATTACTCTTAACTGAGACCAAAATGTAAGACCCGGCATTGAGCCATCCAATTACCCTATGCGCGCCCCGGCTTGGCGGAAGGTTGGGCCTGCGCTATACCCGAAACCAGAACAACAATTTAGGTTGCCTGAAAATGACCCAATCCCCTGCGACAACGGATCTGAGCGACGCGCATGATGGCATCGTGAGACACGCCGACCCGATCTTTCATGATTATGGAGGACGGGCCGCATTTCATGGGCCCATTACGACATTGCGTTTGTTTGAAGACAATGCCCTCGTGCGCGCCGCTGTCGAAGGTCCGGGCGCTGGCCGTGTGCTGGTGGTCGATGGGGGCGGCTCCAAACGCTGCGCCTTGTTTGGTGGCAACCTCGCCCAGCTAGCGGCAAAAAACGGGTGGGCCGGTGTGATTGTGTTTGGCTGTGTGCGCGACCGTGACGAGCTGGAAGCAGAGCCCGTGGGCGTCAAAGCGCTGGGGCATCACCCAAAGAAGAGCGTCAAACAGGGCCAGGGCGCGGTTGATGTGGCCGTCACTTTTGCCGGAATTACCTTCGCGCCAGGCGACTGGCTCTACGCAGATCGTGATGGGATCATTACAAGCCCGCATGCGCTGACGTAAGGCGCTGCGGTGGGTGTGATCACTCTTTTGGAGAAAGCCATTCTTTTTAGTTGCAACTAATTCTCATTTTCTTTATTAATAATCCATCGGTGGTTGGCACTCGAGTGGAGACGGTTGATGAAAATGTTGGACTTTTCGCCACGGCCCGGCGCTGCAGCTCTCACGGGAGAGACTTACCGGCCCGGCATGGATTTGGCGGAGTTTGCCTTTGCAGAGCAGTTCCTGGTCTGGGCGACGCGGGCCATTCACATCGGGCAGGCGCGCAGCGAACAGCCGCTCTGCCATCTGCGGCTGGAAAGTGCGTTTGCCGCTATTGATGCGCCCGACGCCCTGCCGATCTTGCAACAATTTCTCGGGCTCCTGGAGATCAAGTTCGGGCGCCCGCTCGCGGCGCCATGCTTCAAATGGCGAACGCTGATGGCGGACGAAGCCCGAGTTCTGACCCTCATCGCCGCATTCCAGACGCGCGGATCAACTGATGCGCTTGCCGTGTTACCCAAACAATTGCAACAGGCCGGGCAGCAACTCGCGATCTGTCTGCATGCTGCGGGTCTCGTCCTCTCGCCCTCAAAGAGCCCGTCACCAGCGGGTCACTCATCGGGTCATTGGCCGGAGGGTATGCCTCTTATCCACTGATCGCGAAACCTGAAATCAAATCAGCAACTGGAATTTTCTTGGCGGGGAGGTGGTCCCCCGCCCAGCTCCCAACACACGCGGAAAAATTGCCGCGCGTGGCGGGATGCCCCGGCGCGTACCATGGCTCGGCTCTCCTCCCCGGGTTTTGGTGCGCGCCGCTAGTTTTCGGCTCAGCTGACCAGAAAGTCGTTTACATAAGGCGGGAGGGCAAAAGCGCCCTTATGCACGGCTGGAGTGTAGTAGCGGGTTTTACCTTCAAGGCTTGCGAACCGTTCTTCCAATGTCTTAACCGGGACATTCAGCAGATCCGGATTATCGCATCCCCATCCGTGCGCCATCGAGCCCATGACATAGGTCGGGATCGTTGAGAGATAGCAACTTGGTGCCTTAAAGAGTTTTCTGAACTTCTGCATGGTGGATCGAAGCTCGCCGCCTTGCACAAAGGGGACACCGTTTTGCGTGACCAGCACACCACCAGGTGTCAGACATTTCTTTGCGGCCACGTAAAAGCTTTCCCGAAAGAGGACTTCGCCGGGGCCCACAGGATCGGTTGAATCCACAATCAACACATCAAAGCGTTCCGGCGTCTCTTCAACAAAGGCCGCGCCATCAGTGATGATGAGATTTGTTCGCGGATCATCGAAAGCACCTTGTGAGATCATCGGCATATGCTCAACGCACATGTCCACGACTGCACCGTCAATTTCCACCATCGTGACCGCCTCGACAGACTTATGCCGCAGCACCTCCCGCAGCACACCGCCGTCCCCACCGCCGATAATGCCCACGCGTGTTGCCTTCCCGTGGGCCAGGATCGGCACATGGCTCATCATCTCGTGATAAACGAATTCATCTCGCTCTGTGACCTGTGTAATGCCATCCAGTGACATCATGCGGCCGAAATGAGCGTTCTCATAGATCACCAGATGCTGAAGGCCGTCATTGGCTTCAAACAGGATCTTGTCCGCCCGGTAGCTTGAGCGGACGCCATCATGCAAACCTTCAGTGATCCAGCGTTCTGTCATCAGACCAGCGCCTCGCCTCGGCGGAGATTGTCGACCTTGATGTCGCTTGGGTTGAACGCCTTGCGCAGCACGTCAATGGCAAGCTCAGGCTTTGCATCACCGCACATGAAGACATCAAGTGCTGCATAGCCGACTTCTGGCCATGTGTGGATTGAGATATGTGACTCTGCAAGCACCGCGACACCAGAGACGCCGCCGTTTGGCGTAAAATGATGAAGGTGAAGATGCAGCAAGGTTGCACCGGCGACTGTCACACATTCGCGAAGGACCTCATCAATATGTGCAATATCATCAAGGCGGCTTGCTTCCACGAGATCAACAATCAGATGGGTGCCGGCAAAACGGACACCGTCTCGCTCGATAAAAAAGTCTTTACGCTCATCAGCGTCAACAAGTTTCAGGTGCGGATCGGTGGCTTCGGGGGTGGCATTAGGGATGTTTTTGGCGGTCAGGGCCAACTCAGCGGATGCTTTCAATTAAGCTTCTCCATTACATGATGACACGCTTCCCTCAACGCCTGACAACGCAGGGCAAACTATGCCAAGTATTCAAAACAAGATTGTGATGGGTGCCATTCGCGTGAGCATCTCGCGTCACGTGCGCCTTGGTGTGCATTCCACATGGAAATGTAGTTTCCACATAAGGACTTAGCGGCAAATATCTGGGGCATTAGCCCCTAAAATAGTAATCAGGCATAGGCATTCTCCCTCGGAAACCCGGCATATCTCAATGCCAGCCATCGCCAAAAAGAGACGCGTACGTCGTTACTTAGCCACTGGGACAGGAGCACGTGCGATTGCGTTCAATGAGGGGGTTTTAGGTCCCCCCCAAATGCTTGTCAAATTCAATCTGAAAAAACGCTTACAGCCGATCAACCGAAATTTTTGGCGGCCGCGTAGGAACCCATGCGGGACGTGATTTCAAAAAACTCCGCAACCGTCTCGTCGATGATCTGCTTCACCGGCTTGATCTTGTCGATAAGGCCAACTGTCTGCCCGGCAAGACCGACACTTGCCTCCATGTCGCCACCAAAATAAAGATCAAGAATGTTCTTGAACGTATCAGCCGGCATCAGCCCGTCTTCATAGATCTTCGCTGTGCGCTCGGTTTTCAACGCGCGAATGCACGGCGAGGCCTTTTTATTCAGAACCCACGTGCCAGCTTCATCGGCATTCACGATGGCGTTCTTGTAATTCTCATGGACAGGGCTTTCCGCACAGGAGACAAACCGTGTGCCCATCTGCACACCTTCAGCACCCAGCGCGAACGCCGCCGCCATTCCTTTGCCGTCACAAATACCACCGGCTGCAATCAGGGGAACATCCACAGCGGCGCGAATAGCCTGTAGCAAAACCAGGGTTGAAACTTCCTCCGGGTTCTTGAAGCCACCGCCCTCTGCCCCCTCGACGACCAGACCATCAACACCTGCTTGCGCACATTTGACAGCAGCGGCGACGGTTGGAACCGCGTGATAAACGACAATGCCCGCGTCCTGAAGCGGGCCTACAAATTTTGCCGGGCTCCCTGCCGACGTGGTCACAAATTTCACACCGCTCGCACAAACGAAATCCAGCATGGCTTTATCGCGCAGAAACATAATGGGTAGATTGACACCAAAGGGCTTGTCTGTGATTTCCTGCATTTTTCGGATTTCGGCCTGACAGGCCTCGGTCTCGCCGGATGAGGTTTCAATAATACCCATCCCACCTGCTTCGGAAACAGCCGAGGCCAGCTGCGAGCGTGCGATCCAGCCCATTGGAGCCTGGACGATTGGGTATTTGGCACCCAAATGTTCACAAACACGGTTCATCAATTTCTCCCATCATTTTCCAGAATATCAATGCCGGGAGTAAACCCGGATGGGTCTGGGGCAGCAAGAGAAATGTGCGTGTGTGTTGCGCCCTTCCCCGTTCCGTTGAAACAACAAGCTTCTGGACGGTGAAGGGCGCAAAGAAACCAACACTAGACCGTGTCAGGAGAGCCGCTTGTAGGCCTGTTTGGCAGCTTTCGCGAGTTCCTTGTAAGCGCGTTCAACACCCTTGCGGACATCGTCAAACGCCAGCTCGCCTTTTTTTGCCAGCTCGCCAACTTGCTTTTCAAGTTTTGCTCGCTCTGTCTTCAGCTGCTTGATGGTGGATGCATAGCGGCGCTGAGCGTCGATGAGCATCTTCTGGCCATCGCGTTCAACGCGTGCGATTTCCTTCGAAACATCCTTGATTTGCTTATCAAGCCGTTTCTGCCTGGCGTTGGCTTTTTTTGACTTTGCACCAGAGGCTGCCTTTTTGGCGGCTGGCGTCTTGGCAGCAGCCTTTTTCACTGAACTCTTCTTTGCCGCTGACTTCTTTGCCGCTGACTTCTTTGCCGCAGCTTTCTTTGTCACAGCCTTCTTGCCCGCAGACTTCTTGGCTGCCGGCTTTTTAGCCGCTGGCTTCTTTGCCGCTGACTTTTTGGCCGCAGCTTTTTCCGGAGCCGAGGCCGCCGATGCCGGGGCGGTTGGTACTGGTACTGGAACATTGTCTTCAGCTGCCGCGTTCATTAGAAAACCTCCATGGTCAATCGCACGACTACAAATGAAGCGTGACGCCGAAACATGTTTATGGCAAGCGAATTGATAATATGCGCGTCTGACATCTGTCATATGCGCACCGTCGCACCTCTTGATTGACATGATGCGCAACTCCGCCACACTTCGATCATGGACAGATGCTTACGTCAAAACCTGATGCTTGCTTTCGCATGGCTCGTGCTCGCCAGCCCTCTTCGAGCCGAGGTGATGACCGCAACCATGCCGTCTTTTGCCGCAATTCCATCTGGGTCGTTCCAGATGGGTGCCCGCAAAGACGATCCGGCAGCAAGCCCTGATGAATGGCCGCGACATAAAATCCACCTTGCATCTGGGTTTGAGCTTTCGACAAAATTGGTAACACGCGGTGCCTTCGCCGCCTTTGTTACGGACACGAACCATGTACCACTTGCCGGTTGCTGGGCATTGACGGAGGCCGGGTGGCGGCTTGACCCGCAAGCCAGTTGGCAGGCACCGGGTTTTGAGCAAACGGACACGCATCCCGTGGTCTGTGTCTCGCGGGTGGATGCGCTCGCCTTCCTCAGTTGGGCAAGCGCCCGTGACGGCACTCATTACAGGCTGCCGAGCGAAGCAGAATGGGACTATGCCTCCCGACAGGAGGGGGCGCCGCCTTGGCAGTCGCCTGAGCAGATCTGTCAATTTGGCAATGTGAACGACCTGACGGCCAAAAACAAAGTCGCCAAGGTGGCTGAACCTTGTAATGACGGGTTCTTCTTCACCTCGCCCGTTGCCACTTTCGCACCCGGCCCGCACGGGCTTTACGACATGGTCGGCAATGTCTGGGAGTGGATGGAAGATTGTGCGGATGATGATTATGCCGATACGCCGCGCGACGGATCACCCGCTCGCCAACCCGGGTGCGACCTGCGGGTTTTGCGCGGCCATAGCTGGACTGATGCGCCGGGGCCTATCCGGGTTGAGACCCGGCTCTTCCTCGATGAGGAGGAACGGCAAAGCATTGTCGGTTTTCGCATGGTCCGGGAGCCGAGGCTCCCTATTCCGCCGCGACCCTGACCGGGTCTGATTGCGCCCCTCTGACAAGTTTTCCTGGCAGGACGCCTGTCGCCTTTCCGTGGCGACGGATCACCTGACCGCTCACAATCGTCGCCACGTATCCCTCTGCCCCCTGCATCAGGCGGCGAGTGTTGGCCGGCAGATCAAACACCATGCGCGGCCCTTCAAGGCTGAGTTTTTCAAAATCAATCAGATTGAGGTCTGCCTTGTAACCCTTTGCAACGAGCCCCCGGTCCAGAAGGCCAAGCGCCACCGCTGTGTCCCGCGTCTGGCGCTTCACCAGCCATGCAAGATCAAACCGGTCACCACGAGAGCGATCCCGCGCCCAATGGATTAACATATAGGTCGGGAAGCTTGCATCGCAGATGGCACCGACATGAGCGCCCCCGTCGGAGAGACCGGGGATTGTGTTCGGGTGAGCCAGCATTTCGTGCACAGCATCCAGATCAAAGGCTGCATAATTCAGGAAAGGGAAATAGAGAAACTCGCGGCCTTCATCTTCGAGCAGAATATCGTATGCAAGTTCGTCCGCCTGCACGCCTTTCCGCGTGGCCAGTGCCGCAATGCTTGTATCGGGTTCCGGCTCATAATTGGGCGGCGTCCCTAGGCGGAACATTTTGTCGTAGGAGCTTGCGATATGGTTTGCAAAAACATTTCCCTTTTGAGGGGCTTCTGACAGGAGCTGCTTGCGGAACTCCGGATCCTTCATCTTCGCAACCCTCTCCGGCAAGGGCAGGCGAGCCACACCCTGATAAGAGGGATAGGTGATAAACGGATGGACCGAGCCTTGCAGGCCGAGCAAAAGCCCGACCGGGCGATTGGCGACCTGGCCGCGCATCTCCAACCCTTTGTCGTTTGCAGCCTCCAGGTGTTTCAGAATATCCTGATAGCGCCCGGGCATCACGTCTGCCTGCGCGACTGTCAGGCTCAAGGGACGTCCTGACAACGCAACCATTTCTTCAAGGGTTTCAAATTCCGGGCCGAGCTTTGCAAAATCACTCACAACCTGCAGGACGCCGGCATCTGCCTCTCCCATGAGTTTGGCAATGCCCACAAGCTCCTCCCGGTCGGCATCGTAGGTTGGCACGGCGTCTCCCTCTGCGGTTTTGTGCAGGATCGTTCTCGACGTCGTAAACCCAAGCGCACCCGCCTTTACGGCGTCGCGGGTGAGTTCCCCCATTGTGCGAATGTCGTCTTGTGTTGCTTTCTCCAATGCGACACCGCGTGCCCCCATCACATAGACACGCAGAGCCCCATGAGGCACCTGGGCTGCCACATCGATGTCATGAGCCCGCTCTTCAATCGCGTCCAGATAGTCGGGGAAGCTTTCCCAATTCCATGACAGGCCCTCATGTAAGGCAGCACCTGGAATATCCTCCACTCCCTCCATCAGACTGATGAGGGTCTGATGATCGGCCGGGCGCACGGGCGCAAAGCCAACACCGCAATTGCCCATCACGACCGTGGTCACCCCGTGAAGCGAGGAAGGCGTCACATAGGAGTCCCAAGTAACCTGCCCGTCATAATGGGTGTGCACATCAACCCAGCCAGGCGTGACCAGGAGGCCCGTCGCATCCATGATCTCGGTCGCCTCAACGTCGAGGCCCAGAGGACCAACATGAGCAATGCAACCGTCTTTAATCGCTATGTCCGTCTGGGTCACAGGCGCGCCTGTCCCGTCTGCGAGACTGCCGCCCCTGATAATGAGATCAAAATTTGCCATATGTTCGTCCTCCGTGCGCGTAGCAGACACGAACCGGCGTGCGCTTTCAATACATCTGTCTCGGGCTGCGGTGTTGCCGCTACGGAAGGGTGGGGCTTGGCAGGGCGGGAGCGTTCCTTCTAAAATGCGCACTTAGCCTTCAGGAGATGAAAATGGATTTGACACTGCAACCGGGCGACGAGAAGTTTCGTGCCGAAGTTCGTGAGTTTCTGGTCAATGCAATGCCGGATGATGTGCGAACCGCACCCGTGACCGGCATCAGTATCTCCAAACCCCTTCTGAAAAAGTGGCACGGCATCCTTGCCACGAAGGGCTGGGCCGCGCCTGAATGGCCGGTGGAACATGGCGGCACCGGCTGGACCGTGACGCAAAAACACATCTGGGAGGAAGAAGCGAGCCACGCAAACGCGCCGCGGCTGATGCCCTTCGGCCTCTCCATGGTGGGGCCAGTGATCTATGCTTTTGGCAATGATGAGCAGAAGGCCCAACATCTGCCCGGCATCGTCAATGGTGATGTCTGGTGGTGCCAGGGCTATTCGGAACCCGGCTCAGGGTCTGACCTTGCCTCCCTCAAGACCAAGGCCGTGCGCGACGGTGAACATTACCTGGTCAACGGACAAAAAATCTGGACCTCCTACGCACACGAAGCAGACTGGATTTTCTGCCTGGTCCGAACCGACGATAGCGGCAAGCAGCAGGAAGGCATCACCTTCCTCCTTATCGACATGAAGACGCCGGGTGTTGAGGTTCGGCCCATCGTTTCTATTGATGGGCTGCATCATCTCAACGAAGTCTTCTTCAACGATGTGCGTGTTCCCGTTGCCAACAGAATTGGTGAGGAAGGCAAAGGCTGGACCTACGCGAAATTCCTGCTGGTGAATGAACGCACTGGCATTGCGGGCGTTCCGGGCTCCAAAAAGGCTGTGCAGAGGCTACGGACACTCGCGTCGGCAGAACCCTCGGGCGAAGGTGAACCCCTTTGGATACAAGATGATTTCAGACGGAAACTCACCGAAGTCGAAGTGAAATTGCAAAGCCTGGAATTCACAAATCTGCGCATCCTTGCCGATGTGGCGGCGGGCAAGAGTGCGGGGCCGGAAAGCTCGATCCTCAAGATTCTAGGCTCTGAGATACAGCAGGAGCTTGCACTCCTCAGCGTCGAGCTTATTCAGCACTACGCCCTTCCCTCCCACTCAGATGCACTTGAGGGCCGCACCAATCAGAAGCCTGTCGGACCTGACCATTCACTGCTTCCGTTCGTCAACATGGCGTTTGGCCGTGCCTCGTCCATTTTTGGCGGGACGAACGAGGTTCAGCGCAACGTAGTGGCAAAGGCGGTGCTGGGTTTGTGACCCAACCTGTGGTGCCCTAGATCTGCTTTGTCCGCCCCGCCCAATAAGGCTCACGCACCTGCCGCCGCACGATCTTGCCTGTTGGCAGTCGCGGCAGGTCGGTTGCAAAATCGATGGACCGGGGGCGCTTGTAGCCGGGCAGATGGTCTGCTGCAAACTGCATCAGATCAGCCCGCACGGCGTCTGTGGGCTCCACCCCGTCGGCCAGCTGGACCACAGCTTTGACTTCTTCGCCCCACTCTTCGTTTGGCACACCGATGGTGGCCACGTCGGCCACCGCCGGATGGCGCAGCAATTCCTGATCGACCTCCGCCGGATAAATGTTCACGCCACCCGAAATGATCACTTCCGCCGAGCGCCCGGTAAGAAAGAGAAACCCGTCCGCATCGATAAAGCCCATGTCGCCCATGGTGTAATAGTCGCCGCGATAGGCGCCTTCGGTTTTCTCCGGGGCCTTGAAATATTCAAACCGGCCGATCTCCGGCGCTTTGAAATAGATTGTGCCCATTTCGCCGGGTGCAACTTTCTTTCCGTCATCATCATGCACTTCGACCGTGACGCCTTCCAAAGCGCGGCCAACGGTGCCGGGCTTTGAGAGCCATTGGTGAGAGTCTGTGAAAATGCCACCGCCTTCTGTCGCTGCGTAATATTCATAGACAACGGGACCCAACCATTTGATGGTCTCGTCTTTCACATGCACCGGACAAGGCGCCGCGCCGTGCAAGATCCACCGCAAGCTGCTGAGATCATATTTGGCGCGCACGTTTTCCGGAAGTGAAAGAATGCGGTGTAGCATCGTCGGTACCACATGGGTATGTGTGATCTTGTGTTCTGCAACCAGACGCAACGTTTCCTCCGCATCCCATTTGTCCATCATCACAACGCCGACACCCGCAGTGAGTGGGAAGATCAGGTTAAGCGCCAGTGGTGCTGCGTGATAGAGCGGCCCCGTCACCAACGACAGGTCTTGCGCCGGATTGAATGCTGCGGTCTCCTGCAACTTCTTGACGAGGGGGGACGGTGGCGGGGTCTTGGCGCGGTAAACGCCTTTCGGGTGTCCTGTGGTTCCCGATGTATAGAGCATCTGGGTCCCAGGCGACGGGTCTGCAATGTTCGCCACCTCTTCTTTCGCGAGGGCGTCGTCATAATTCTCGAAGCCCTCGACCTGACCACCAACCGCCAGCTTCGCTCCCAGACCGGGTGCCATTCGGCATGCTTCGATTGCATTTGAAGCAAAGCGTGCATCAGCGATGAATGCTTTGGCTTCGCTGTTATCGACAATGTACCCAATTTCTGTACTGCTCAGATGCCAGTTAATTGGCGTCAGGCGAAAGCCCGCTCGGGCGGTCGCGGCGCAGACCTCCACAAATTCTGCGCGGTTTGAGCACAGGAGAGCGACCCCATCCCCCTCTTTCAGCCCACGCGCGCGCAAGGCGCGCACCAATTGGTTGGCGCGGCTGTTCAGGTCGCCATAGGTCAGTTTGGCTGATTTTGAAATGATGGCGGGCCGATCCGGCGCTGTTTCAGCCCAAAATCCCAGAATCATACCTTTTGCGGCCCATTCTTCCGCCGTCTGCCGCAATTTTGCCTCGGGTTCACTCATATAACGACCTCCCATCATTCAATGATGTTATTTTTCCATTGGCGAATATTGGACGGGTTCATTACACCCACGTCAAGCAACCTATCAGAGGCCCCCTCTTGCTCCTGCGTCTTCTTTCTCATTCGATCCCCCACGCCCTTGCTCTCACGGGACTTGTTGCCACCGGTTTCGCGCCTGCCTTGTTAGCCGCACCCGCTTTTGCGGATGATGCGCCGGAACGCTTTGCCAAGGACGCCCCGATACGGTGGGCTTATGGTTCTATTCAGGTCGAAAATGATCTGTTTGCGAACTTCGCCAATACGGACCGGCACTATACGAACGGTCTGCAAGCTTCATTCCTGTCGGAGCCGACGGAGCTTCCCGGGATTCTGAAAGATATTGCGACCATCCCCGTGCCCTTTGGTGCTGACGGCAGCCCGGCCACACACCGGCTTGGGCTTTCATTGGGTCATTCGATTTTCACCCCGGACGATACATCCACGACTACTACCATCGCGGATGATCGGCCTTACGCTGCATGGCTGCATCTAACCCTCACACTGCAAACCTTGTGGAAAACAGATGGCGTGGGCTCCTATCAGGACCAGTGGAAGATTGACGTAGGTGTGGTTGGCCCGGCTGCGGGCGGGCGTTTTGTGCAGAATAATTGGCACAAGCTCATCGGCGCCGACGAGGCAAATGGTTGGAGTAACCAGTTGCGCAACGAACCCGCGCTCAACGTAACATTTGAACGCGCCTGGAACTCACCTGAACTCGCCCCCGCAACACTTGGCGGCTTCGAAATGGATGCCATTCCCTACGTCGTGGCAGCACTGGGGAATGTTCAGACCTATGCGGGCGGTGGAGCAACCTTCCGCATCGGACCTGATTTGCCCGATGATTTTGGTCCTGCGCGCATCTACCCCGGCATCGGTGGCTCTGAAGTGTTCACGCCTGAGCCTGGCTTCAACTGGTATCTCTTCGCGGGTATCGAAGGCCGCGTCATTGGCCGCGACATGTTTCTGGATGGCAACTTGTTCAGCCAGAGCCACAGTGTCGACAAGCGATATTTTGTCAGCGATCTGCGTTTAGGCGCCGTCGCTTTCTGGGAAGATGTGCGGGTGAGTTTCGCCCATATATACCGGACCAAAGAGTTTTCAGCCCAGAAGAAGGCTGACCAATTTGGTTCTCTCTCGCTTGGTGTGGCGTTCTGATCTACGGCTCAGACCTGCCCTGCCCTCTTGCCATGTCCGGCTGCAAATGAAATTCTCATGCGTCTCTCATTCGCGTGAGATGGCGCTATAGGGAAACAAGAGCGAGGAATAGACAGGATGACGTCACTGATTTCTGCCGACAATGTATATGCACTGCTGACCGTCTTTCTTGGGCTTGCCGCGTTCGGGTTCTGGTCGGAGCGGACCAAGATCGGGCAGGCGCTCTCCGGCGTCATTCTCGTCATTCTTGCCGGATTGCTGCTGGCAAATCTCCGTGTCATTCCATTTGCCGCGCCGTTCTACGATCTTGTTTGGGGCTATGCTGTCTCTCTTGCGATCCCTCTCCTTCTCTTCCGTGCTGATTTCAGAAAAATTCTCCCCGAGATCGGACCCATGGCGATCTGTTTCGTTATTGCGACGGTCGGCACAATCGCAGGCGTCATGGTCGGCGCGACCCTTGTCGATATGGGACCGGAGAGTGCGAATATTGCCGGCACACTTGGTGCAAGCTGGATCGGCGGGTCGATGAACTTTGCCGCGACATCGCAAGCCCTTGGCATGACGGATGGCGCCCTGTTAAGCGCGATGGCTGCGGCAGACAGTGTTGGCGCAACGCTTTTCCTCATGGTGCTGGTGCTCTTGCCGACGTCAAAAGTAGTGTTGAGGTTTCTGCCCTCAAAAATTGCCCAAGCGCACGCGCATATCGAAGGTGGTGCGGTTGAGACCGAGGCCCAGTCGCTCAACATGACCCACATTGCTGGCTTCCTTGCACTCTCCGCACTTTGCTGTTTTCTTGGCTATGGTACAGCACATCTGATCGGCACTTATGGGGCTGACATCGGGCTCGACTGGCTTGCCAATTTCAGCCGCTATGGCGTTCTGTTTGTCACGATCTACGCGCTGCTGATCGCCAATTTTTTCTCAAAGCCCATTTCCTCCATGCAGGGGGACTTTTCCCTCGGCATGTTATTCATGTATGTGTTTTTTGGTGTGATGGGCGCGGGGGCCGACGTGATGGCCTTGCTCGGTCAAGCGCTTCCTATTTTTGCCTTCACCGGCATCATGGCGACGGTCCATCTTTTCATCGTGCTAAGCGCGGCGAAGCTTTTCCGCATCGATCTTGCGGAGATGGTTTTGGCGTCAAATGCCGTGGCTCTTGGGCCTGCAACTGCCGCCGCGCAGGCCGCCAGCCAAGGGTGGCGACCGCTCGTCACCCCGGCTGTGATGCTTGGTGTGCTTGGCTATTCCATCGCCAATTTCATCGGTGTCGCGATGGCTGGATGGCTTGCGAACTAAAGCGCTTCAATCGCAACGCTTGCAGCTGGCATAATCACATCACCCAGCACCAATTTTCCCGTGACGCAGTTTTTGATTGTGGTTTCGTGCGGGTTGTAATTGACAAAAATCCGGTAGCGACCGCGCGCCCGGCAGCGAACACCTGAGGGGAGTGCGAGGCTCTCAAGCCCTGCTTCCTCCACACGGTCTTTCACGAAGGCCTTCAAAAGTGGGGCGTCCGGCCAACCCGCCAGATAGAATGCCTTGCCGCGCCTTGTTATCGCGGGTGTACCATCGGCTGTGGTGCCCAGCACCTCCGCCCCATCGCAGGCCACAAATTCCCGCCAGCGATCAAAGGTATAGTCCGTCCCACGATAGGTAACGGTCAGGCTCGCAAAGCTTCGAAAGCTCTCCGCCCGTTCAACCCGCAGGCCGAGCAGCTCCGACAAGGGGCCCGGTGCCAGATTGTGGGGAATGGTATGAGAGATCGTTCGACTGCCGGACCTTGGCATGATGACCAATGAGCCTTTGAAGGCTGACAGTCTGTCGCTCAGGGCATTACTGACATGAATTTCACTCGGGACAATCAGCAATTTGTAGGCGGCTATGTCGCAATCGGGCGACACAAAATCAACGTCAAACCCCATCTCCCGCACGGTGCGGTAAAGCTGTAGTGCCTGTTCCACATAAGTGAAGTTACGGCCCTGCGGCTGCACTTGCAGCGCCCACAGACTGTCGTAGGAGAAGAGAATAGCGAGCTTCGCCGGGCTCACGGCCTCAATGCCCCCAACTCCCTCTTTCAACGAGCCTAGTTCGCGCCCAAGCTGGGTCACCTCATGCAGGCCACGGTCGGGTGTCCCGTCTGCGCGATTAAGGCCCGCATGAAACTGTTCCTGCGCAAAGGGTGCCTGACGCCAGCGGAAATAGGAGACGAGTTCGGCCCCATGGGCAAACGCTTCCCACCCCCACAGGCGCAACATGCCGGGCAGTGGGTCCGGATTATAGGGTGCCCAATTGACCGGACCTGGTTGCTGCTCCATCACCCACCAGCGGCCGCGACCGACAGCGCGATATAGATCATGATGGAAGCCCTGAAGGTCCGGATCGCCGGTGCGGACAAAATGTTCCTTAAAGTCACGGGGTGCCGGAAACACATCCAGACTGCCCAGCGGGTAGCTGTCCCAGCTTGCCACATCCAGATCTTCACCCACTTTGAAATGATCAAAGTCAGTGTGGAATGTCATGTAATTGTGAACCAGATCCCGGCCCGGCGAAAATTCTCGCAGAATATCTACCTGCACCTTGTTGAAGGCTCTCACCTCATCGGACGCGAACCGCCTGTGGTCCCACCTGTGGGCCGGGTTTGTTTCTGTAACTGCCTGATCGGGCAGATCAATTTCGCTGAAATCCCTGTACTCCATGCTCCAGAAAACATTTCCCCATGCCTCGTTGAGCACATTGATATCGCCATAGCGATGCTTGAGCCAATCACGAAACCCGACTGTGGCTGCCTCAGAATAAGAGTGAACGGTCGCATGGCAGCCATACTCGTTGTCCGTCTGCCAGGCTGTCACCGCCGGGTGATCGCCAAAAACCTCTGCCATCGCACGCACAATCCGCGCGCACTCCCGACGGTAGCCTTTGTGTGAGAAACAATAGTGGCGGCGGGAGCCGAAGCCGCGAACATTGCCGTGTTGATCCAGCGGCAACATGTCGGGCATACGGTCCACCACCCATTTGGGCGGGGTTGCTGTGGGTGTTCCCATGATGATTTTCAGACCGTGGCCCGCGAGTATGCCGACCGCCCGCTCAAGCCATCGAAAATCATATTCACCGGGCTCTGGCTCGAACCGAGACCAGGCAAACTCCCCCACACGGACGTGGGTTATGCCGGCTTCCTTCATTTCGCGGGCATCGCGCTCCCACATGCTTTCCGGCCAATGCTCGGGATAGTAGCAAACGCCCAAAGTTGGCGACATATTGGCTCGGCCTGTCATGTTTTGTCCCCCGGTTTCGCACCCGAAGTTTCAACTGATTTGACGTGCAAGACAAGTCACCCCATTGTCTCGGTCTTGTATAAAAAGCTTGTGGGGACGCATGACCAAAGTCTGTCTGATCGGTGCCGGTAGCACGGTGTTCATGAAGAATATCGTCGGGGACATTCTGCTCAACGAGATGTTTGCAGATTGCACCATTGCCCTTCACGACATTGATCCAGAGCGATTGGCGACATCGGATATGGTGGCGGCCAAGATCGCGGCATCCCTAAATGTGTCGCCCAAAATCCTCGCAACCCAGGATCGCGCCGAGGCGCTGTCTGGCGCTGAGTTTGTTATTTTGATGATCCAGGTAGGCGGGTATGACCCGTGTACCATTACGGACTTTGAGGTCCCACGGAAATTTGGTCTGCGTCAAACCATCGGCGATACGCTCGGCGTTGGCGGTATTATGCGCGGATTGCGCACCGTGCCGGTTCTGCTTGATATCGCTGCCGATATGCGCAAGCACTGCCCCCAGGCGCTGATGCTGCAATATGTAAACCCGATGGCCGTAAATTGCTGGGCGCTTTCCCGGTTGGCGCCTGATATTCGTCATGTCGGCCTTTGTCATTCGGTGCAAGGGACCGCTTTTGAACTCGCGCAGGACTTGGGGGAAGACTTCAAATCAATCCAGTATCAATGTGCGGGCATCAACCACATGTCCTTTTATCTGAGTTTTGAGAAACGCCATGCCGATGGACGCATTGAAGACCTTTATCCGCGCCTCAAACAGCTTGCGGCGGATAGCAAAGAACCCGCGGCGAACAAGGTACGTTATGAAATGCTGCGCCGGACCGGCTATTTCGTCACCGAGTCGAGCGAGCATTTTGCTGAATATGTGCCCTGGTTTATCAAACGCGACCGGCCGGACCTGATTGAGAAGTTCAATGTACCCCTTGATGAATATATCCGGCGCTGCAAAGAGCAAATCGCCGGTTGGAAGGCACAGGAGACGGCGCTCGCCACAGCTCCGAAGCTCGACATCAAGTATTCAGGCGAGTATGCGGCGCGGATAATGCGGGCCGTCAAAACGGGGCGGCCAACGGTTATCAATGGCAATGTCCCCAATCATGGATTAATTGACAATCTTCCGGCTGGTTCTTGCGTCGAGGTGCCCTGTCTCATTGACCATCGGGGCGTGACGCCGACGCGCATCGGCACGCTGCCGCCTCACCTTGCGGCCCTCATGCAGACGAATGTCAACGTCCAGTCACTCACTGTAGAGGCGCTGGCGACATCCAAACGCGACCATATTTATCACGCCGCCATGCTTGATCCGCACACGGCCGCGGAGCTTTCTCTTGATGAAATATGGTCATTAACGGATGAGCTGATTGAGGCCCATGGCGACTGGTTGCCCACGTTTCACTAGGCGCGCATAAAACGGCAGTCAGAGAGAGACCAACCATGCGTCCGGGCAGGTGGTCGCCACGTTTTGCCACCATGCCTCTTTTTCGCTCTCGTCGATCAAGGCGACAATACAGCCACCGAAGCCCGCACCCGTCAACCTTGCGCCGGTTGCGCCTGCCTTGCGAGCTGCCGCGACCAGTGCGTCCAGCCCGGGTGTTGAGACTTCAAAATCTGCCTGAAGCGATGTGTGGCTCTCGTTCATGAGGTTCCCGAAGGCCTGCCGGTCACGCGCTTCCATCGCCTGGACCGCCAAGCCGACACGGCGCTCTTCTGTCACGACATGTTGCGCTCTCTTCCGAACAAGCGGGTCTGCTAGGTACGCAAGCCTTTCCACCGGGACGCGCCTCAGCGAAGCGCCAAGCGCAGCTTCTGCCGCCAGAATGGCATTGCGTCGGTCATTATAGGCACCGTCCACCAGCTGGCGGGCCTGCCCACAATGCACAACGGCGATGCACCAGCCATCGGGAAGCGGCAGATTTCGGTACGCCAGCGTTTCGCAATCAAGTGCCAATGCCTTGCCACTTTCGCCGACGGAGACCGCCATCTGGTCCATGATCCCGCATTGAACACCGCAATAGTCATTCTCGGCCTGACGGGCGAGCTTTGCGATCTCAATGGCTGAGAGTGTTTCACCCGAAATAGACAGCGCTGCACGAATGATGGCGACCTCCAACGCAGCGGACGACGAGACGCCCGCCCCCGAGGGAAGGTCTGCATCGATCCTGTAGTTGAGGTTTGGCGAGTTGAGGCCCGACTGCTTCAGCATGAGCAGTGGCCCCACCACATAATCGGTCCAAATCCCTTTGGCAGCCCGACCCAGATCCAGTTCTTGCCGGTCCTGCTGCTGACAGGAATACACTTGCGCCGGGCCTTGCGCCGGTGCCACCTCAACACTTATTCCGGCAGACAGCGGCATCGGTAAAACAGAGCCTCCAACCAGATCGGTATATTCACCGATCAGATTGACCCGGCCGGGGGCGAAAACACGGGCCATCGGTTCGACACCGAACAGAGATTTAAACGTGTCAGGCATCTGGTATCTCAACTGACTTGAGCTGGGCTGCGGCAATGTCCGGCGGGATATCCACCAGGAACACGCCACTAACCTGTTCCACACTTGCCAGGAACTTCATCTTGTTGACATCGCGCCGGAGCGGCCAGAGCTGAACAGTGAAATGATAACTATCTTCGTAGCCCTTGGGTGCCACTTGCACCGACAGGACATAAGGCATCGGTTTTCCAAAAAGACCGTCAAGGCGCAATAGAGACCGTTTCAAAAGGCGTGCCATGTCTGCCCGCGTTTCATTTGTCAATTCCCATGGCCCCGCAATGCGTTCGCGCGGCGCAATCCATGTTTCAAAAGGATAGCGTGCAATGGGCGGAACAAACGAGACGGCGTTTGGGGCATCGTCCAAAATGGTTGCGGCGTCGAGTGTGCTCACCATCTCGGCGACAATCGGTTCCTTTTTCTGCGCTTCGGCACTTTTCAAAAGGAGATCGGGGACAAACCCGAAGCCGTAAATCTGGCCATGAGGATGGGGCAAGGTGACACCGATCTCTTCCCCCCTCGTCTCAAAAGGCAGAACTGCGAGCAGACCCCCCTCGTCCATCATTGCGCGTGCGCGTGCCGCCCACAGCTCAAAAAGCAGCTCAATCCGTTCCACGGACTGGCCGCCGAGCGAGCCATTGTGATCTGGAGAAAAGACAACAACTTCGCATTTGCCGAGCGCCGGTTCGCTCCCCTCCGGTGCCGCCACATCACCTGCATCCATCGTGAAGGCTGGAAAGCGGTTCTCGAACACAGCCGCTTCAAAATTGGTCGCCGGAATCTCCGTCAACCCCCGCTCCCCCCCAGCCGGGCAGAGCGGGCAGCTCCCCGCATCTGGCAGGAAGGTGCGTCCTTGCCGGGCACCGGCATAGCTCACCCATTCATGTCGCAAGGGGTGCCAACGACGATAAGGCGCGCTTCCGTTTTCGACGGGCGGAAGATCGGGCACCAGCTCACCTTGATGAGGTGCCCAGCCGAAGAAGGTGAGTGTGCGGCCATCCGCTTTTGTGATGGTGCGTTGGTGAACAATGCGCTTGTTCAATTGCCACCGCCATCGACGTTCAGCTTCTGTCCATTGCAATAGGGATTTGCATTGCTCACGAAAAAGAGAACAGCGGCAGCCACGTCTTCCGGTACGGAAACACGACCAAAAGGTGAAGTCGCATCAAGATCATGAATGTCAGCACCACTTCGTGCCTTGACGAGGCGGGTTCCCATTTCTGTCACTGTCAGGCTTGGCGATACGATATTGGTGCGGATGCCATGTTTCCGCTCTTCCTTGGCAAGTGTCAGCGCCAAGGCTTCCATGGCGGCCTTGCCCATATTGTAGGGCGCACCGTTCGCCCCCATGGAAAGTGTCGCGACACTCGAAATCATGATGATGTCGCCACGCTCCGCCTTGCGCATAGTGGGGAGGACGAGCTTGGACAGATTGTGTGGGGCGAGCGCATGAACGCGCATGACACGTTCAAGTTCCGCGGCCTCGGTCCCTGCTACCTCCTGACCGCGGCTTGCGATGCCTGCATTGTTGATCAGAATGCCAATGGAGCCAAAATCGCGGATGACATCGGCCACCATTGAAGCTGTTTGCTCAAAGTCATCAACGGAGGCTGCGTAGACTTCCGCCCGACGACCCTTCTGGCGAATAAGTTTTGCGACCTCTTGCGCTGCATCCTCGTCGCGTCTGAAATTGATCGCGATGTCCGCGCCCGCGTCCGCCAGGGTTAGCGCGATCGCACGTCCAATTCCCCGTGAGGCACCGGTGACAAGCGCCACACGACCGTTCAATGATTGCTCCACCGATATTCTCCCACGCTGAATCAGATGTCACTTTACCCAAAGCGATGACCCGAAGAAACCGGCCTCATCCACCCGTTGGTTCCATTTGACGAATTTTCTGCTCAAGAGCCGCCAGAATGCCTGCATGCCCCTGCGCAAGGATGATGGAGGAGAACTCAGCCCGCCGCCGTGCAACCTCCGAGATTTTTGCATCGGCAACAATATCTACAATAGTCCACACTCCATCCTTGTCGCGCAGATGATAATCCACGCGAACAGGCTCCCCATTAAAGTGAGATCGGGTGGAGACAATTTGGGTGCCGGATGGTCCCTCTCGCGTCTCAAATATCTCTGTGGCAGGCTCTGCCTCTTGCTCTCGACGGCTCACAATCATCGTCGCAATGAAGAGGGTCATTCTGTCAACGAAGGCGTGTTGCTGCACACCGGTCCAGTCCCGCCATGTCAGACGTCCTACAATCATTTTGGACATCGCCTCCACGTCAAACAGCGTGGCAATCGTTTCTTGCAACGCGGTCGCGTTCTCAGCGCGCGCGGCGGTTGCCACAAATTGCTCTACCAGCACCGCTGGCGTCGTGACCTCAGCCATGGTTTCGCTTTTGGCCTTGCCGGGTAGTCCCATTCCTGCCGGAAGAGCCATGAGAACCGACATGAGAAGCACTTGTCTTGAAATCTGCATTATCTCCAACCCAAGCCTCTTATTGCATCGTCCATCGTGGCCATTTCTCACGAATGATTGTTGCGTCAGGTCATTATGAATGACAGTCTTCAGAATACAAACTGTCGGGTGTCGGCCTTTCCGGGCCAGCTATTGAGGGTAGGATGACGTCAGGTTCAGCGTTTGTGATGGCATATCTTCATATTTCACGACTTTTTAAACTCAGTATCTTCTGATGGTTTTTCTTGTTCAATCTGTCGTTGAGCGCCTTGCAAGCTTCTGTGCGAAGCGGGCTTATCTCGCACTGGGTTTATGCCTGTTGCTGGCTGCGGGCGGTATCTATTGCACAGCCTATTGGCTGAAGTTCAATTCCGACAAGGAGAGCCTTGTTGCGGAAACCGCACCGTTCAAGGTTCGCAATGCCCGTTTCAATGCGGCGTTCCCGGAGTTTGAAAACTCGCTCCTTGTCGTCATTGATGGCCCCAGCTCGGCCTCGGCCCAGAACGCGGCGGAGCTGATTGGCGCGGGACTTCAACAGCGACCGGATCAATTTCCCTCGGTGTTCCTCGGCACTGCAGACCTGTTTTACCGCGACCATGGCCTCCTCTTTTTGTCGCCCGAAGAGTTGGAGGCACTGTCTGCACGTCTTGCCCGCCAGGCGCCTGCGCTGGCGAGCTTTGCGGCAGAACCCGACCTGCGCGGTCTTCTCGCACTGCTTCGCCTTGGTGCGAGGTCGCAAAGACCGGAAGATAGTGATCAGTTTGAACCAGTTCTGGATGAACTTCTTGCCGCAGTGAAAGCGGTACAGGCGGGCGGACCGCAGGCGCCGATACGCGGTCTGTTTGATCGCGACGGCGCCGACACACGCCGCGTTCTCGTGGTTCAGCCCCGGCTGGATTTTACATCACAGGGAGCTGAGCGTGCGGCCGTCGATCTGGTGCGACGCATTGTCAACGACACTGGTGTGGCCAATGAGCATGTTCAGGTGCGCCTCACGGGGACTGCCGCCCTTGCCGATGACGAGATCCTGGCGATTGAGGACAGTGTCGCGCTGGCGGGGTTTTTGTCTACATTGCTGGCCGGTTGCCTCCTCTGGTTTACGCTGCGCTCCTGGCGGATGATTGTCGCCATACTCTTTACGCTCACGATCGGTCTCAGCTGGACGATGGGATTTGCTGCACTTGCGGTTGGCAGTCTCAACATGATTTCGGCGGCGGTGATTGTGCTTTTTATCGGTCTTGGCATTGATCATGGTATCCATTTTACCTTTCGCTACCGGGAGGCCTTGCGGGCGGGTGATCACCACTCCTCCGCCATCGCGATGACGGCGCGGGAGCTCGGCTCACCCATTTTCCTTTGCGCGACAACGTCCGCCATTGGCTTTGCCGCTTTCATTCCGACCGACTATCGCGGTCTGGCGGAGCTTGGTGTGATTGCCGCTGGGTCAATATTTCTTGCCCTGATTGCCTCCTTCACCTTGTTGCCTGCGCTTCTGACGATCCTTCGCGCTGATAAAGACACTGATCGGGGACCGGAATTTGACCGGCCCTTTCTCATTTCATGGCTTACTCAACATTCGCAGATGCTCAGCCTGCTTTTCGCCATTGCCGCAATATTTGCGGTAATTGCTGCCGGGTCGCCCCGGTTTGATTTCAGCACATTGACCATTCGTGATCGGACGTCGGAATCCGTTATCACGTTGGAAGACTTGCAGGCATCCGGTTTCATCACAGAATATGCCGCCGAAATTCTTGTGGAGAATGACGAGGAAGCCCTGCGCGCCGTTGCCGCGCTCAGCGCGCTTCCCGAAGTTGGCGCCATCCATACATCAGCCGACCTGGTGCCGAGCGATCAGGGGATCAAGCTGGAGATCCTCGAAGATACGCGATCCTTCCTCTGGTCCGCGTTGAATCCACCTGCAAGTGAACCAATATCTCCGCGTGACAGAGAGGCTTTGATCGCCGATTTCCAGACCTTCGCATTGTCGCTCAATGCTGAGAGAGCGACCGGACAAAAGACACAGGAACTCGCCACGCTTTTATTGGCTCTTTCGGCATCCCACGATCAAACTGATCAGATAGGTGCATTCGAGCAGGTGACGGTTACGCCACTGATTGACGATCTCGCCTGGCTCCGGCGCGCGCTTGATCCATCTGAAATTCGGTTTGACGATCTCCCTGCGAGTGTCCGCGAGCGATTTGTCGGGCAAAACGGGGAGCAACGCATCACAGCCGTCTCTCATGTTCCCCTTGTGGATACTGCGTCGCTGCAAACCTTCGTTGATGCTGTGCGCCGGGTTGAACCCCATGCAACAGGGCGGGCGTTCACTGAAGTTGATGTCGGCACGCTGGTCGTAAAATCCTTCTACGAGGCGGGGCTGATTGCCCTTGTCGGCATTTCAGCCCTTCTCCTCTTTGTCCTGCGGTCCTTCAGGGACACGTTCTTCGTCATGGTGCCGCTCATGCTTGCGGCCTGCTACACGCTGGCGAGCGCCGCTCTTTTTCAAATCTCATTCAACTTTGCCAATATTATTGTGCTGCCGCTCATCTTCGGCCTCGGTGTTGATAGTGGCATCCATTTTGTGATGCGTCGGCGGGCCGCTTCGGATGTTGATCATGTGATGCACTCAAGCACACCACAGGCAATCCTTTTCTCCGCGCTCAGCACCATCGCAGCGTTTTCGGCGCTCTCGCTTTCGCGGCACTGGGGCCTTGCCAGCATGGGCATTCTGCTCACCATTGCCGTCTTCTGGGTCATTGTATCGACGGTGATCATCCTGCCCGCGTTGATGGACTGGCGGGACAAGATGTCGGCGCGCGCAAGCGCTGCCGTCTAGCGCAGCAAACGATCTCGCACCGGCTTGTGTTTGTTATCGACTATTGGTGTCGCAGCGACCGACAGGCGTGCGCATTGCGCAGCCCCGATTGTTGCGCTCACTTTTTCCTTGCCCCCATCGTCGAGCGCCATGAAGGCGCTTTTCAGTTCGTTCAGACAATGGACGCGGTAAGGGGCAGTCGGCAGGTCCCAGGCGACGGCATTGGCCGTATAGGCGATGTTCTTCCGTCCGTGCGCGCAAGCATCCGCATTGGCTTCCAGATAAGGCAAATATTCGTTGCCGAATAGATCGAAGAAGTACCCAAGATCATCCGGTATCGTCTCGATCTCACTTGCATTCTTTATATCGTTCGGGGTTAACGCCCACATGCGCGTCACCCAATGGGCAATATGCGGTGCTTCACGGCGCATGATCCAGGCTGGTGTCGGGTCGGAGAAAAAGTGCCTGAAAAAAGGCCCCATCAGACCGAAGTCTGCTTCGCAGGGTCTATCGCCCAACAGGAATGGTCGTTTCTTGAAGACAGGCTCCAGCACTTTTAGCGCATTCAGGTAAAGCGCTTCGATGTGTGGCGCCGTTGTCCTGGTCACGCCGTCCTGTTTAAGGAAGACAGTTCGTTGACGGCGTAAAATGAATTGTCGGCGAAAGAAAAACGGTAACGGCATATCCCTCAGCAGGGTGTTCGCAATCTGCGAACTCATCAATTGCATGTCCTGATCAAAGGCCCAACGATAGTAGAGCGCCGGTCGCCAATACCATTCGTCAAACAGGTCTTCGAGCAGCAAGGAGAGAAAACGTGTTGCGGGATCTGTGGAATGCAGGCGCGGGCCGGTGGCCTCTTCCTCAAGGCGCTTGATGATCGCTGTTGTGTCTGTCAGCCAGGCGCCTTGCGGTGTTTCGACCTGTGGCATTTGCGCGATGCCGGTCGCCTTTGCACACTTGCGAAAGTCGCGCATGTCCATTTCGACAAAGCGATAGGGCAGACCTTTCGCACGGAAATAGGCTTCAAGCTTCCCGGTGAAGTAAGACAGGGTCAGCCCGTGGACTGTGTATTTCTCTACGCTTTCAACCAACGGGACGAACAAGCCTCCAGATAGCACGGAGAGCGAAGAAGAGCCCTGCCATGATCAACAGCAGCGCTCCAATAATGTAGGCGTGGTTCGCCGCAAAGAGTTTTTTCAACGTGTTGGTCCTGATCTGCTTCAGATGGTCAAAGCCTGCTGGCATGGTCTGAACACCGAATTCTGCCGCATAGGCATCATAATCGGCCATCATCTGGGCAAAGCGGGCGGGCTCGCCCTCTTTCAAATCCGTTACCTCACCCGGATCGCGGGCAAGATCATACAGACGCCATACATTGTCGCCATAAGGTGGCGTATTGCGGGTGAGCTTGTATCCGTTTTTGAAGAGGGCGGAGTTTCCCGCAACCTCCATGCCGACGGCTTGATCAACCGGATGGGTTTCCGCCGCTGTGCCGGTCAGGACCGGCATCAGGCTCCGGCCGGTCATGTCAACCGGCTCATCACCGTCACTGGTGACGCCTACCAAGTCCATCAGTGTCGGTGCAATGTCGGTTACGAAAGACAGTGACGACACCATTTTGCCGGAGGGCACGCCGGGTCCTGAGATAATGAGCGGGACGCGAATGCCACCTTCCGTTGCGTAGAACTTGAAGAGATTGCCGGGCGCAGCCGCAGCATTGGCCCATTCAGACCCGATGGACACAAGGCTGCCTTTCTCGCCCAATGTCTCGATATCCATGTTGTAACCACTCATGGCCATCCAGAGATCAGTGCCACGTGTTCTCGTCAGGTCACTCGGCTCCGGCCCATTGTCGGACGTGACAATGAAGATCGTGTTTTCCAGTTCGCCACGCGCTGCCAGATGATCCATCAAGCGGCCAATGTGAAAATCCATCGCCTCCAGCATACCTGCATTCACCGACATTGCGCGGGCATAGTAAGTCCGTTGTTCTTCGGTCAAACCATCCCAATCGCGTGTGTTGGGTGGCATGGGCGCCAGTGGCGCGTGGGCGGGAATAAGTCCCAGCGCTTTCGCACGCTGCCAACGATCTTCGCGGAGCTTGTGCCAGCCTGCATCATAGACGCCGATATAATTGTCGGTGAATTCACGCGGTGCCTGCACCGGAATATGGATTGCCTGAAAGGCGACATAAGCGAAGAATGGCTGTTCCTTCTCCTCGTCCAGATAGGTGATCATCTGATCCACCATGAATTTGGAGGAGTAGAAATCCTCTGGCAGGTCTGCTGGTTTGCCATCTTCAAACCAGGGTGCCGTCGCATAATAGGGCATATAGGATCTTTGTTCCCAATTGTCCGCCCCCGACGCGTCGAGTGCAAAAGAGCGATCAAAGCCATGATGGTTGGGCAGATCCCCCTCGTCGCTGCCCAGATGCCACTTGCCTGTCATGAGGGTGCGATAACCCTCACGCTGCAAACGGTCGGCAAGTGTTTCGACACCGGGCTCAAAGCTCATGGAGTAGCCGGGCGCATCTTCATGCTCGGCGGGCAGCACTTCGGGGATGGTGGCAATGCCCGTGCGGTGATTGTCGACACCGGTGAGCAACATCGCACGCGACGGTGCGCAGAGCGGTGACGTGTGATAGCCGGAAAAGCGCGTCCCCTGCGCTGCAAGTCGCGACACATTGGGCATGCGCGCCTCGCCTCCGAAGGGCTCAAAATCCATCAGACCCGCATCATCAACCAAAAGCACAACAATGTTCGGGCGTGTGTCGGCGTGTGCAGCGCTCACACTTCCCGCGAGAAGCCCGCATGCCAGCCCCAATGTTGCCGACAGTTCTCTTGATCGCTG
The DNA here is from genome assembly GCA_040223265.1 of Parvibaculum sp. Classification (GTDB taxonomy): domain Bacteria; phylum Pseudomonadota; class Alphaproteobacteria; order Parvibaculales; family Parvibaculaceae; genus Mf105b01. The sequence continues at coordinate 59,232 of JAVKCY010000029.1, forward strand.
TCCCATCGTTTCCCCCTTCGATGTTTACATGAAGGGGGTAATAGATATATTGGCAGAGATGATGTCAATATATCTATTGATTTGACATCGAAACCGGGCCGTCAAGTCGGACCTTTAGCCGGGAAGTGGATTGTATTTTCCGTCCTTTTTGACCGCACGCTTGTAGGCCGGGCGGGCATGCATTGCCGCGAGGAACCGCTGTGCGTTGGGGTATTTCTTGTCCATCCCTGCGCGGATAGCGGCGACTTCCATACTGTAGCCCATGACAATGTCGGCAGCCGTCAGTTCCTCCCCTGCAAACCAAGTGGTTTTGGAAAGTTGCTTCTCAATCTCCTTCAGGAGCGCGGTAAGGCGCGGACTGAAGAAGGCCTTGTTGAGCGTCTCCACCGCCCCACGAATGACAGGGCGGATCAGGAACGGTGCACGCGTCGTCATCACACCGAGCACAAAGCCGTTTGTCAGCAAGGGCTGGAAGCTGCCTTGCGCTGTATGAAACCAGAAGAGATAGGGCACATGTTCCGGCGTGCCCTTGGCGGGACGCAGTTTTCCTTGCGCATACGTATCGAGAATATAGTCCACAATCGCATTGGTTTCGGCGAGAACCAGATCTCCATCAGTGATTACGGGTGCGGTGCCCAGGGGAGAAATTTGCTTGTAATCGTCGGGCGCGAGACCGGTCTTCTTGTCGCGGTCATACATTTTCATTTCATAAGGGATGCCCAGCTCTTCCAGCAGCCAGAGAATGCGGATGGATTGGGAATTTTCCAGATGATGAAGCGTGAGCATGTGTTTGACCCTGACCTATGCGAGAAATGGGCTGTTAGCCGTTCGAACCAGAACCTATGCCAGATCAGCGATATATCAAGGGTCCCTCTTCCATACAGCTGAACGGATGTGAATGCCTGCTTTACAAATTAGTCGCCTAGAAATTGCAGCTCCCCGGTTTCGCCAATATCGGCAGGCCGCGACCGCCACAATCCAGGGCAAATTTGTGCGGTTGGAACAAGACGCCGCAAAATGACCCGATAGATATGTTTGCCGTTGCTTACTAGAATTGCCCAAAACCTGCCACGCCCCGTTTCAACACTCCTCCCGATTACTTTACAATGACAGAAAACTGGGCGAATATGAGAACAAATATAGAATCTATTCGAACCGCTATCACATTGCGACCATAGGACGGAGGACCATTGACAATGAGTTGCGAAGCTGCGGAGGACCTCGCCCAATTTTTGGGAGACGAGAGATTTGCAACGATAATGGCCGACCCCCCTTGGCGCTTTACAAACCGAACTGGAAAAATCGCTCCGGAACATAAGAGGTTGGCCCGATATGCAACTATGCGATTGGATGATATTTGCAAAATCCAAGTTGGCCGTTTTTCAGAAGATACAGCTCATTGCTACTTGTGGGTTCCAAATGCACTGCTACCTGAAGGCCTCCAAGTTCTAGCCGCTTGGGGTTTCACATATAAGTCCAACATCGTCTGGCACAAAGTCCGTAAGGACGGCGGTTCCGATGGACGTGGGGTGGGTTTTTACTTTCGCAATGTTACTGAAATACTTTTGTTTGGGACTAAAGGAAAGAACGCTCGAACGCTTCAACCTGGCCGAACACAGGTTAACTTGTTTGCGACCCGCAAACGTGAGCATTCGCGAAAACCAGATGAACAATATGACATCATTGAAGCGTGCAGTCCGGGGCCTTACCTGGAGCTCTTTGGTCGAGGTAAGCGGGCCGATTGGACGGTTTGGGGCAATCAAGCAGAAGATGATTACAAGCCTACATGGAATACATACAAACATAACTCCAGCATCGCTGCCGACTAAACATGTCTGAGGAAGAGCAAGAAGCCTTTACATACTCGGCGCGAAACGCTGACTCCTATTCTAGCTACGAGAATGTTTTACCTAAAAGGCTGCTCGAAAAATTCGAAATATATAGCTATCGAAATGCAGCCTCAATCCTTAGTGGGAGTTTCCCCGAACAACTTCATGATATCATAAGAGCTCTTGAAGCATTCTCAATAACAACAGGCATGATACGCCAGCCTGGGGGTAGCAAGGGACCTATAGCGAAGTATGTCGACACTTTGTTCCAATCCGATTGGAGAGAGACACGTATCACGGCTGATTTGTACGTAAAACTTCTTGATGCTAAGAAAAAAAACGAAGTACTTAGCGAGTATATCCGCAAAGGGCATCTAGATGGCCACCGCATTGATTTTCTAAAGGGGCGAGTCGCTCTTGATTTGGAATGGAATAGCAAAGACCAGACCTATGATAGAGATCTATCTGCTTGTGCTGCATTCTATGAAGCAGGCGCTATCGACGTAGGCATTGTTCTGACAAGAGGAAACTCTCTTGATACGCCCTTCTTTAAAAGCCTCGGCAATGTGCTCAAAAAGGATGGCACCGAAGGCGATGAAGCGGTATTCAAAAAATTCGGGGCGTCCACAACTTGGATGGGTAAATTGCTGTATCGACTTGATGCAGGTCGAAATGGAGGGTGCCCAATCCTAGCAATCGGCATCACCCAAAAATGTATACAAGACGTTGGAGTATAGTCGCGCCATCGGCCTCAAACCACAGTCGTACCTGCCGGCCTTTCCCTTTTGTGATCCTCTCGTCAGGGATGTATCGCACCCTCTTAATCCCTATAGGCCCTTGAATTTTTCAGCATATAGGCCGCGCCGTGCGGGCCATTGAGCACTGCGTTCTCGCCGAACAGGCGTTCCTTCTGGCCGCCATAAATTTCGCGGTTTGAGCCCAGCAGGGCGAGCTCCACCGCCCGCTGCTTGGCAAGCGCCCCCAGCTCGCCAAGCTCCGCCACCTGATGCACAATGCCTGCATCAAGTGCTTGTGGCCCTGCCCAGCGGCGCGCCAGTTGCACTGTCTCGAAAAACACGTTGCCGGGTAGTTTGTGCCTGAAGAGTGCAAGCTCCGGATTGGGGATCGCCATGCCGAGCTGCATTTCGTTGGCGCAGATGAAACCGCGGTCCACCCGCATCAGGCGCACATCGTGACAAAGTGCCATCATGAAACCCGCGCCAAATGCATGGCCATTGATGGCGCAGATGGTGGGGAGTGGCAGCGTGATGATACGCCCCATGAGACGCATAAACTCGTCGCCAAATACTTTTCGATCTCCACCTTCAGGATGGGCTTCAGGTTCTCTCACCCAATCCAGATCAAGGCCGTTGGAGAAAAACTTTTCGTTGGCGGAGCGTGTGATGAGGGCCGCGGGGCCGGTTGAGGCTTCCACCTTATCAAGTGCCTTTGCGATCTCGCGCACAAAAACTGTATTCCAGCGGTTCTCGCCCGCATTCATGGTGAGCGTGAACACGCTCCCGTCCTTTTTGAGATCAATCATCCAGCGTCACTCCCCTTCAGACTTTGTCGCCGCCTTCGTTCATTTCAAGCATACCCCAAACCCGCGAACAGGTACGGATTGATCGCATGCAGCTCCCTGCTCTCAATGTCATCGAAGCCCCTCGCGCGCGCCGATGGACAAAGCTTAAAAAATGCTTCCGCTTCTTTTCTGATATCCAACATTAGAGCGGTTTCTCCGTAAGGTAGAGTGGGCCGCTTTTTGCGGTTGTGGACGGGTACGCGCTTCACCAGGATTGATGTTGGCCACATCTATGCACATGCTGCCCGGACACCGGGTGGCTTGGAAGAGGTTTGTCCGGATCGGCAAAGTGCTAAGAACATGAAGACAGGATAAGATCATGATGGAATATGAAGTCCGTGTCCGCACGGAATCGCATTTTCAAAAGATAATTAGACCTCAGCAGCCACAAAGAGCGCAGACAAGAAAGATGATAAGAGCAAAAACTAATGGAAGCCCGCTTCGCCACCTAGTGTAGATAGCTTGGCCATCAGTGTTGAGGAGCTTCATGGTTTGCATTTGATCCCCATGATCCCTCGTAAACACATATTTCCAGAACCCTTCGGATGATCGATCAAGTAGGAAAACTACTAACGACAAACGAAAAACGACAAAACTAACCGGCGCAGCGACTAATCCAATTGCTATGCAACCTGCGACTAAGTTCTCTAGTGTCAATTTGCGCCAACACCCCGTTCATATCTCTCGGCATACAATAAACGCCCACCCAAATCTTGCGTTCCAGTTTGGGACAGGTGCAAGTCACAATTATGCAGCGCATGAAAAAGCATGTGGATAAGTTTGTCGTCGATTTTCGCTTGGGACAAATACACACCAATGTTCGCGACATGCGTGCAGCGCAAGCCCATGTTCGCCATATAGGCTGTTTCGTCAGCCAAGCTTTATCGCGTGCGAAATTGCATAGGTGCAAAAGATTCGAACCGACACGGTCTCTCATTGCCCCCGTCTCTTTAACGGATACGAGACGGCCTCACATCTGCCTGTCGCCACGCTCTCATGAGCGCATCATTAAAGCTGAACGTTTGAGGTTTGGCAGGGCAGAACCCCCAATTAGGGACCGTCACCCTCGGCCTTGTTTCAAGGGTCCTGGAGCGTTACGCGACGGTCTTCTGTCCTTGCCTCTGGATCGCCGGAACAAGTCCACTGCTGTCCGGTTAAACCCTAGTATGCTTGGTCATGCCGGACTATCTCAGGTTTTGCCACGGCCTGACGGCAATCTCATACTGTCACCCCGGACCTGATCCGGGGTCAATTGTGACCCCGCCTATAGCATAGACGCTTCATGGATCCCGGCTCGGTCTTTCAGACCGGCCGGGATGACATCCGTAGATGAGGCAATTCTGGCCCTCAAAACAAAACCCGTGTCCAATTTCCTCAAACCATCCTCAATCCCAGCACAGGCCTTGCATCCCAAACGATGTCTCGATCCTAACCGGACACCAGTGGAACACGTCCGGCAATGACGAAGGAATGGAAGTTTTGATGACACAAGTCCGTGTCCGCACGGAATCGCATTTTCAAAAGATAATTAGACCTCAGCTGGCGCATTACGATCGCACGTTTGATGAGTGCTGACCTGCCCCTGAACTTTCCCCCACGAGGGATTAGAGTCTCGGCGTGATTATGCCCTCCGGGGCGGGTTGAGCAACAGGCTGGCACACGGAGCCATCACAAAGCGCAGGGTGACAGCCTGTTGCGGTGAGTTTGGCAGCAAAGTCTGCCGGTGTCTGATAGGCGAGCGAGGAGTGAGGACGGCCATTATTGTAATCATTCTTCCACTCAGCAATGGCCTGCTTGGCATGGTCGAGGCCGAAGAACAGGGCTTCATTGAGCAACTCGTCCCTCATCCGTCCGTTGAAGCTCTCGACGAAGCCGTTCTGCATAGGCTTTCCGGGCGCGATGTAATGCCAATCGACGGCATGGTCTTTTGGCCAGGTGAAGATCGCATGCGAGGTGAACTCCGTGCCATTATCAGAAACAATCATCCCGGGCTTACCTCGTTGGTCGAGCAGAGCGGTCAGCTCCCGTGCCACACGCACACCCGAGATCGAGGTGTCGGGGATTGCGGCCAGACATTCGCGCGTCACGTCATCGACGATGTTGAGAACCCGGAAGCGGCGGTCATTGGCCATCTGATCGTGTACGAAGTCGAGTGACCAGCGAGCGTTGGCTTTTATATACGGTTGATGCCAGAGGCTTCGCCCTCCCGGCGCAACAAGATAAACAAGCGCCGGTGGCCGAAGCGCCGACGCTCATTGGCCAGCTCACGTAGCCTTGCCCGCAGTTCCGTCTCTGCTGGTCGACACGAGCGATAGCGGATCATTTTGCGATCCGCCGCGATCACGGAGCAGGCCCGACGCTCGCTCATCTGGAACCTCTCTCGCAGAAGAGCGACAGCTTCCCGCTTGGCGGCGGGCCCTACCATTTTTTTGCCAGAAGCTCGCGAAGTGCAGAAGCGTCCAGAACTGCATCGGCCAGAAGCCGCTTCAGCTTCCCATTCTCTTCTTCCAACGCCTTCAGTCGACGGGCCTCTGACACGTCGAGGCCACCATACTTGGCCTTCCAGTTGTACAGCGTCGCCTCTGAAATGCCGTGCTTGCGGGCCAGATCACCGGCCTTCGCCCCGGCCTCATGCTCCCTCAGGACACCAATGATCTGTTCTTGCGTAAATCGATTCCTCTTCATCGTCCGTCTCCTTCTTCAAGGCCGGACTCTAAATCTATCTGGAGGAAAATCTTAGTGGCAGGTCACTCGCAAGCCAAAAAACAATTGTTCAATAGAATTGTAGTTTTATCTCAATCATACAATCAATCCGGATGTTCAATCTGAAAACAACTTAGCTCAGTACCCTGCGCATGAAGTGGTCCGAAAAAGTGGGACTATTTTTTACCGTAAGCCATTGATTTAATTGAAAGAAAATTTTGAGTGGTGCCCAGGGGCGGGATCGAACCACCGACACTGCGATTTTCAGTCGCATGCTCTACCAACTGAGCTACCTGGGCATCCGGCGAAGCGGGTTCCGCTCGCGAAAGTCCGCGGTTTATAGGCGATGGCGTGCGGGCTGTCCAGTGTTTCGGCTGCGAAAAGTCCACGAAAGTCTGGCTGTTTGGCGCTAATCCGGTGCCTCGCCACCCTGCTCACTCTGTCTTGTGCCGGTATCTTCTGACCAGTCTTCCGGTTCCTGTGCCGCGGGGATCACATAGGCCCCTTTCAGCCAGCGGTTGAGGTCCACGTCTGCACAATGTTTTGAGCAAAACGGGTGGAAAGCGGGCTGGGATTTCTTGCTACAGATGGCGCAGGGCCGTGTCGGCCTGAGCGGGGTCACGTTACCGCCTGCTATCTGGCCCCCTGGTATTTGTGGATCATCTGACATTCAATACCCATCAAAAAAACTTTGGCAAAACCAATCAAAAGAACTTCGGGCCTTGCGCACAAGAGGTACTCACGGGCGGACGGGACCCACATCGATCTGCTCGCGATCAAAGGCACACATGGGCTCCAACTGAACAGGGCCCGCCACGCGGGCCTGAAGGCTCTCCACCAAGCGGGGATGGCTCTCCTGCAACCAGGCAATCACATCATAGGAGGCACGCGCGGAAATGGGTGCGCCGGGATAGCGCGCCGCGACGCGTTCAATCGCGCGAAGTAATTCGTTTGCGACCGTGCCGCGCGTTTTCATGCGCGGGCGCCCATCGCCATAGACCGGTTCGGTCAGTAGCTTTTCCAGCGGTTCGCGCACGCGCTTCCTTGTCATCTCGACCAGGCCGAACTCGGACATGGTGGAGACTTGCGTCGGCACACGGTCCTTGTCGAACCCTTCTTGCAGGGTTTCCAGCACTTTCTCGATATTTTCCGGCTCGTTCATATGAATGAAATCGATCACGATGAGACCACCGGTGCCGCGCAGCCGCACCTGATCAACAATTGCTTGTGCCGCTTCAATGTTGGAGCGGACGGAGGTCTCTTCCAAACCGGTGGCCGCCGTATAGCGACCGGAGTTTACGTCAATTGCCGTCAGCGCCTCGGTTGTTTCAATGGTGATCCAGCCGCCGGATGGCAGTTCCACACGCGGGTCAAGCGCCTGCTCAATCGCACCATCAATATCAAACTGATCGAACACAGTGCCCGGCCCATTGTAGAGTGACACGCGTTCGGCCATGTGCGGCATGGCGCGCTTGCAATAACGGATCGCCTCTTCATAGGCGCTCGCATCATCGATCTGTACACGCGATGTGTCCATGCTCACAAAATCGCGCATGGTTTTGGCCACGGGATCGAGATCGTGAAATACGACAGAGGGAGGCGATGAATTTTTCTGGATGTCGCGCACACCCGCCCAATCATCGGCGAGCCTGCGTGCGTCTTCCATCAAGGCTTCTTCCGTCATGCCCATGGCGGCTGTGCGTACGATGAAGCCCGCAGGCTCCCCCGTTACGCCCATCGCGTTGAAGCGCTCCGCCATGCCGGACACAAGCGTCGTCAAACGCTCCCGCTCCACCTCATCATCAATGCGGCGGGAGAGCACCACGCCCGACTGGTTGGGCACCAGCACCAGAAGTCTGCCGGGCAGTGTCACATTGGCGGAGAGGCGAACGCCCTTCTCCCCCATCGGATCCTTGACGGCCTGAACGAGAATGGCCTCACCCTCGGTCACGCAGGAGCTGATCGGCGGGAGAGTGCGTTCATCCAGGCCCGTCAGTTCGCAAAGGCAGCGAGCTTCGCGCGCGCCCAGAAATCCTGCGCGAGACAGACCCACATCGACAAAGGCTGCCTGCATGCCGGGCAATACGCGCTGCACGCGGCCATAAAATATATTGCCCAGAAGCGAATGGCCGGCCCGTCCGGTTTTCACCTGAAGCTCGTCTTCGCTCGTGCGTTCCAAAACAAGTTCAACAGGTACGCCGCCATCCATGACAGCCACCCGGATCTCGCCCAGCCCCACATTGATCAATACTTCGTCTGCCATACGTCGTTTACGATGGGCCTTGACCCGTTCCCCGGCTGTCACATCCAATACACGTACCTATACGAACCTTAACCTAAGACCGTTCGCGAAAGGCAACCGCGCGCGATTGCGCGCTCAACTCTCATTCTTTCCCCCAAAAGAACTGTTAAATACTAGCACTAACGTCCGGATTTTGGGTAGGGCGGAAAGCCCATTCCCTTCAAAAGGTTGACGGTTTCGTGGAGCGGCAGGCCCACCACATTTGAATAGGAGCCATTAATGCTACGGATCAGTGCGGCGGCACGTCCCTGGATGGCGTAACCCCCGGCCTTGCCCCGCCATTCACCGCTTTCGAGATAGGCCTTTCGGTCAGGCACCGAGAGGTTTGCAAAAATCACCCGCGTCATCACGGATTTCGTGACCTGCCTGCCCGCAACAACCAGTGAAATGCCGGTATAGACCCGGTGTGCGCGACCGCTCAGAAGAGCGAGGCATTTTGCGGCTGTCGCCTCATCTTCCGCCTTGGGCAGGATGCGCCGCCCGCAGGCAACAACGGTGTCCGCTGCCAGCACAAATGCGTCCCCCTCGCGGGCCGCGACACTTGCCGCTTTCTCTCGTGCCAGCCGTTCGGCATGAACGCGCGGGGCTTCGTCCTTCAACGGGGTTTCGTCGATCTCCGCAGGGCAGACGGCAGACGGCACAATGCCAACCTGGGCCAGCAAGTCGAGCCGACGCGGGCTTGCACTCGCCAAGATCAAGCGAGGTGTTGCACCAGATTGTTTACTTGTTGTTGCGCCAGCCATTCGCTCACCTGTCCAACGCGTGCGGTCCCCGCGCCGCGCACAAACGCTTATTTGTAGCGGTAGGTGATCCGGCCTTTGGTGAGATCATAAGGCGTCATTTCGACCAGCACCTTATCGCCCGCCAGCACGCGAATGCGGTTCTTGCGCATCTTGCCTGCTGTGTGGGCAATGATCTCGTGATCGTTCTCGAGTTGCACTCGGAACGTTGCATTCGGCAACAGTTCAATCACCGTGCCTGGGAACTCAAGAAGCTCTTCCTTCGCCATAATCGTCCTTTTCAAGTTGGCCGGAGAATGCGCAAGACCGGTTCGGAAATCAAGCAATTAAGCCAAAATTGCCTAGGCAAGCGCCGCATTTTCGTGGTTTTAGACCAAATCACCCGCAATTTCAGCCCAAAGGTGAGGTGGCCGGTCATCGGCCGGGCTGAGAGGCCTCGCCAAACCGGCTTTTCAGGCGCCGGATCAGGTCATCGCGAAGGCTGCGATAGGCTTCCAGACGCTGGGTCCGTGTGCCGCCCATTTCCGTCGGGTCGATCACCGGCCAAAGTTCGATCTCGATATTTTCATCTTCCATCACCCGCGCGGCTGTCGCTTTCGCTTCTTCCGTCAGGGCAATAATAACGTCAAATGAGTGGTCTTGCAGATCATCCAGCGATTTTGCCTGATGAACTTTGCGCGTGTAGCCGATCTCGTCCAGAACCTCCAGCACGAAAGGATCGAGCTCCCCACATTCCACGCCCGCACTATCCACGAACATGGCCGTTCCGTAGAGATGTTTGGCCAGTGCCTCCGCCATCGGGGAGCGGACAGAATTCAGCGTACAAGCAAAAAGTACCGCGCCGGGCCGCTTTCCGGCCTCGTCTTTCGCTCCGTCCCTGTTCATGATCACGCCTTGATGTGGAGAACGCAGATGAGGGTGAAGAGCCGTCTTGCCGTGTCGAAATCGACGGTGATTTTTCCGTCCAGTCGCGCTTTCAACAGTTCGGAGCCCTCATTGTGCAGCCCACGGCGCCCCATATCGATCGCCTCGATCTGGGCGGGGGCTGCCGTTTTGATCGCGTCGTAATAGCTTTCGCAGATCAGGAAATAATCCTTCACGATCTTGCGGAACGGTGTCAGCGACAGCATGACTTTGGCATGCAGCTCATCGGCGCCGGTGCGAATGTCGAAGACGAGCCGGTTTTCCTCAACCGAAAGATGCAGCCGGTACGGTCCCGTTTCAGACCCTTCCGGACGGAATGAATTTCCTTCCAGCAGGTCATAGATCGCCACCTTGCGCTCATGCTCAATGTCGGGCGAACGGCGCACGACCGTGCTCTCATCGAGGGTGATCTCGATGAGACGGAAAGGATCCCCTTCCGTCGTGGCGGTCATATCCGTGTCATCCACGCGTGCCGCCCCCTGATTGTCAGTTCCGTGCGCCATATCGCCACTCTAACCGCAATTTTTTGAACTGGCGAGGGCCAACGCACCCTGCCCGCCGAATTGTGAGCGGGCACCCGCCTTAACGCTGATTAAGCCGGATCGAGACAGATTTACCATGTGCGTCCAGCCCTTCAGCGGTCGCAAGTTTCACGGCGGCCGGACCAATGGCCGCCAGTGCCTCCGCTGTGCAGCGCACGATAGAGGTGCGTTTCACGAAGTCCATCACCGACAGGCCCGACGAAAAGCGCGCCGACCGGGCGGTTGGCAAAACATGGTTGGTGCCCGCTACATAGTCGCCAATCGCTTCGGGCGTATATCGCCCCAGGAACATGGCCCCTGCATTGCGGATTTGTTTTGCAAGCGGCTCAGGGTCCTGGACCGCGATTTCCAAGTGTTCAGCCGCCAGCCGGTCCACCAGCGGCACTCCCGCCTGAAGGCTTTCAACCAGAATGATCGCGCCGAAATCCTCCCAGCTTGCCCGCGCAATGGCGCTTCGATCCAGCCCGGCCAATTGAGCCTCCACCGCTGCGGCCACACGCTCGGCGAAGTCACGATCGTCGGTCATCAAGATGGATTGGGCAACCGCATCATGCTCTGCCTGGCTCAAAAGGTCGGCGGCGATCCAGTCCGGATCATTCTCCCCATCGGCCAACACCAGAATTTCAGAGGGGCCTGCGATCATGTCGATGCCGACCGTGCCGAAGACCTGACGTTTGGCGGCGGCCACATAGGCATTTCCGGGACCGACAATCTTGTCCACGGGCTTGATGGTCTTGGTGCCATAGGCAAGTGCAGCAACAGCTTGCGCGCCGCCAACCCGGTAGATTTCGCTCACGCCCGCAATGTGCGCAGCAGCGAGCACCAAATTGTTCATGATCCCATCTGGCGTCGGCACCACCATGACGATCCGCTCAACGCCCGCCACTTTTGCGGGTACAGCGTTCATCAGAACTGAGCTTGGATAGGCAGCCGTCCCGCCGGGGACATAAAGCCCCACCGCGCCAACGCTGGTCCATTTCTCACCCAGCTCCACACCATCACTGTCCGTATACCGACGGTCTTGCGGCAGCTGGCCTTTGTGAAAGGCTTCAATCCGCGCGGCAGCAAGCTTCAACGCATCAAGCGTTTCTGCATCACAGGCTTTGACCGCAGCATTGATCTGTGCTTGGGAGACAGCAAGCTCATCTGCTTTCATAGACTGGCGATCGAAACGATTGGTATATTCAAGCAGGGCTTCATCACCGCGCGTGCGCACGTCTGCAATAATGTCGTGGACGATTTTGTTCACGTCTTCAGATACTTCGCGCTTCGAGTTGAGGAAGTCTGCAAAGGCCGCTTCAAATCCGGGCTCTTTTGTATCCAGCCTGTAGGTCATCTTTTTGGTCCGCTTCGAAGGTGCATATTCTGAATGAGAAATGGTTCAACCGTGGGGCTCAATCTACCTCATGTTTTGGCAGGTTCGGGGTTTCCCACCGTCCGCCCATATCTGCCAGATGGGCTTCCACAGCTTCTACATCAATACGAATTTCCCCATTGCCCGAAAATGTGAGGACAATTGTGCCGCCCGGCGCTTCCGGCCCCGGCTCAAATCCGATGGTGAGCAGGTTCAACACGCCTTCCGGATGGTCCTGGGCGATATTGCGGGCTTTGACACCTTCCACCTGATCAAAATGCAAGCCGGCCCGCGCGCGCAGATGGGTCTTTCGACCCAGACGTGCTTTTGCGCCCTTGCCGATTTCGTTTTCCCAACAGAAACGGTTCATCACCAGCGCCATGCGGCGGGTACCGGGCAGATAGGCAACATCCTTGACCAGCAGCACCGCGTCCTGCAGGTAGGCAGCGATCACTGCCAGATCATCACTATCTTCAGCGCTTAGTCTCAGATCGCTCATGATTTTCCAGATTGATGTGGGTTCAGCCAATTTGTGCGCGCCCGGTTGGGCTCGCCTGCGCTACATACACGATTGCGCCACTTTTAGCACCCCCAACAGCACTCCGTGGCTCGCCACCTGTACCGATCCCGCGCCTCGTGTTGTGAGGTGGATTGCTCTCAAATGTGGGCCCTCAAGCCTTTTGCCGCCAGATCTCAGCACCACAGGCACTGAGCTTTTCTTCAATCCGCTCAAAGCCGCGGTCCAGATGGTAGACCCGGTTGACCACGGTCTCCCCTTCTGCGGCAAGTGCGGCAATGATCAGCGCAGCAGACGCCCGAAGGTCGCTTGCCATCACGGGTGCGGCGGTCAGACGTTTCACGCCATGGACCAGCGCCATATCCCCGTGGAGAGAGATATTGGCGCCAAAGCGGGCGAGTTCCTGCACATGCATGAAGCGGTTCTCGAAAATGCGCTCAACAATTTCAGACTCGCCTTCCGCCAGCGTCATCAGGCTCATGAACTGGGCCTGCAGGTCTGTGGGAAAGCCCGGATAGACCTCCGTCACAACATCAACCGCCCGGATCGGGCCATCTGTCCGCGCGACAGTCACACTATCTCCCGACACATCCACTGTCGCCCCCGCAGCCCGCAACACAGAAAGCGCTGCATCAATCGTTTCCGGGACAAGCCCTGTCAGCGTGATCGGGCCACCGGTCATGGCGGCTGCGATGGCAAACGTGCCAGCCTCAATCCGGTCTGCCAACACGCGATGCTTGGCGCCGCCCAGTTTCTTCACGCCGGTAATGCGGATGGTCTCTGTCCCCGCGCCCTCAATCTTGGCCCCCATGGCATTGAGACAGGCGGCAAGGTCCCCTACTTCGGGTTCGCGTGCAGCATTGTCCAGTACGGTTTCACCGTCTGCGAGGGTCGCGGCCATCATCAATGTGTGGGTCGCACCGACCGAGACGAGGGACGAGCGAAAATGTGTTCCCTTGAGGCCGTTCTTCGCGGTTGCGTGCACATACCCATCGACAATCTCAATGGTAGCACCCATGGCCTCTAACCCCTTGATGTAAATATCAACCGGTCGCGCCCCGATTGCGCAGCCGCCCGGCAGCGAGACGCGCGCCTCTCCAAACCGCGTGAGGAGCGGACCCAACACCCAAAAGCTTGCCCGCATCTGGCTTACCAGCTCATAAGGTGCCGTCGTCGAAGTAATGTTCGACGCATTGAGCCGCAGGCCCTGGCCAAAACTGTCAGCACTTCCTTCAGAGAATTCCGCCTCGCACCCAAGCTCGGTCAGCAGGCGGATCAGGGTCCGCACATCGGTCAAGCGGGGTACATTGTCCAGATACACATCACCTTCAGCTAACAGCGCCGCCGTCATCAATGGCAGCGCTGCATTTTTCGCCCCGCTGATTGGAATGACGCCTGAGAGAGGTTTGCCACCTTTGATGTGAAGTGTGTCCATGGGTTCCGAATGCCTTTCCGGCTTGTTTCGTCGCGCCCGCGGGTCCCGACATATGGTTTTGGCAGGCCGGGAGCCTCGCCCATGATTGGGGCAAAGGAAAGGCCGAAATGTACTCGTCGTTAAGAGAGCTGGTTAAAGGTAAACGAGCCCGGTTCAGGCCGGGTCATCGCTGCTCTTGCGACCCCGCGCCTGGGATTTGCGGCGGCGGAGATTGGCCCGCAAGGCGGCTCCCAACCGGTCCTCCCGCGATTCGGATGGGGACCGCGCCGTCTTTCGCGCTGACGCACCTGACGCGCTCTTCGTGCCGCCATCTTCTGTGCTGCTGGCATCGGCCTTTTCATCTGGTCCGTCACCATCTGGCGTATTTTCCATTTCGTCTGGTCCGGTCATCGCAGCGCTGTACATTACGTTTTAGGCGTTTTCGGTATTTAGCCGCCCGGTCCCCTGTTTTACCGGGATTTAGCGGGCAACCGGCTATGAGAGAGGCTTGAGATGTCGCATGTTGGTGCGCCGCCCGTCAACATTGGGGCCAAGCGATTGGAACGCTTCGATTTTTCGGTCTAGTTTCTCGATGTTTTCTCAATGCCTTCTGGACAATCTGCCCTTGCGCGGCGGGGAGGCCTGTGGCACTTTCCCCGCGCTTTCGAGGGGTTTCCTCGGACGGGCCTTCGCTGCCGTAGCTCAGGGGTAGAGCACTCCCTTGGTAAGGGAGAGGTCGAGAGTTCAATTCTCTCCGGCAGCACCATATCCCCTTATAAACCAGCGCGTTACACCGTCTCGTTGGTCGGGTTTCAGATTACCCCAGCATTACCCGAACGTATTTCACCAGCTTCCCACACCCAAAAAAACCGTCAACGGCGCTCCAAGTCCTGACTCACTATGGACCTCAACAGCTCACAAAGCTCGACGCGGTTGGAGCTGGCAGACGCGGAGTAGAGCAGCTTGTCGAAGTTGACGTGTAGCGCGGAGTTCCGTCGCGGATTCAGCAGCAGACAGTCTGACCATACGTCAACATCACGCTCGATTGACCCAGCATACTTCAATATCCAATACATCAGTACTTGGCGGAAGTCTCCCGAGACGAAGTTGCGGTCAGTGTGCTTTACCTCAATCAAGATGTTGCCCAATGCGAAGTCGCCGTTGCCAGAAGCGATCCACCCCAAGCCGGGAATGACTGGACCGATTTCTAATTCAGCTCCGGGGTTCTGCTCCCGTATGCTCCGCAACATCTCGACAAGATTTTGGCCTGCATGTTCGGCGACATCAATGTCAATCTGAGACACTTCTGCCGGAACCTTTGCATCATAGTGTCGGCTCTGGCGTTCGGTCGCTATTTGAATACATCGGTTCCAATCCGTGTCGTTCTGCCCGGCCAGAATGCGCTCGGCTCGCGCCACCGCCAACTCAAACAACATCGCCCGTTTGAGTTGGCTCAGCTCGACCAAATCGTCAGGCACGGGAACGATGCCATGGAAAGTGAATGCCTGTCGGTTGAGCGAGGCGACTAGGCCTCCGCTGAGCCGGGGAAACAGCACGTCTAGTACCCCCGGTATGTCTCGGGCGATCGTCCTTGGGTCCCTGAAAGGAAGCCTCCTAAGTGCCATTTTCAGCCCAATTCGCGAAAGAGGCAGCAAAGGTCTGCCCGTTGTTGCCCTCAAACCCAAGTTGCCAAACCTGCCCGAGCGTTTTCCGCAATTGGTCTCTTGCCTTTTGGCCCTCGTCACCAAAATTGCCGGCGGCAACCCATGTCATCCGTTGTTCATCTGGGCTCAAGGTCTGCCACTGATTCCTAAGGCGATTGAAACTAGCGCGGTCATGCCAGTGTCTCCAACAGTCGATGCAGGCGCGCTTGACAGCCGGAGATGAACTCGACTGAAACACACTCCATACATAACCCCCTCTTACATCCGTTCTTGCGAAGCGTATCGCGCGCAGAAAGTGCAGGTTGTTTGCCTCTGGCATGAGCAAATGAGGGACTGAGGACGGCACTCGGTCAAGCAGATCATCAATCTGCCCGAAAACGGCCTCAAAGTCGCCGTTGGCGCGAACTGAATACACCCCACGCATGATCTTTGACCAAGACGCCCGAAATGAATCTAGGTTCTTTGCGTCCAATAATGTCGCGCATAATTGCGATGCAACCAACGGTTCCTGAAATTTCAAGGCACGACCAATCTGTGCAAGCACAAAAGAGTCAGGCTGAGATTTCTCTTTTTCAAGGTCTAGCAGGAATTG
Source organism: Parvibaculum sp. (assembly GCA_040223265.1). Taxonomy (GTDB): domain Bacteria; phylum Pseudomonadota; class Alphaproteobacteria; order Parvibaculales; family Parvibaculaceae; genus Mf105b01. The sequence continues at coordinate 75,395 of JAVKCY010000029.1, forward strand.
AACATCAATGTTTTGGAAAGACTTCTTGAGTTTTTCATATTCTCCTTGGGCGGCATCGGAGTATGGGTCGAAGTGCAAATCCAGTTCTCGCAGGGCCATACTGGCATCTTCGCCGTCGCCTAGCTGGGCTGCTACATAATCACGATAGTGCTTTGCACTGAGGGTAGTGGTCTTTGTCCTATTGAGCGAAAGGCCGTAATCTGCCAGCGAATGGGAAAGCACTGATAGTGCTTTGTATGCTTCCTGTTGCGAACTACAAATGAGTGTAAAATCGTCCACGTAGCGATGCCACACAATGCCCGCATCCGAAAGCGACCTGTCGATTGGAGTCATCATCACCTCGGCAAGAACGCGCGCGCACTGTCCACCGACCGGAAGGCCGAACGAGCGGCCAGCGGCAAGTTTGCTGAGAATGCGGTCAACTTGGTCTGAAACAGTCGAGTTCGCGTCGCCGAGGTCTCTGATCTCATTTTCAAGGCGATGGTGATAGATGTGTTCGTAGAAGCTGGAGATATCCGTTTGGACAACTACACAGCCCTCGGCCTTCAGTGCTTCCTCCGCGAGGGTAGCTTCTTTGTAGGTCCGCCAAGAACTGGCCCGGTCGAAGAATGATGTTGCATCACCACCCAGCCGGTAGGAATGCGCACGCGCGCTGCGGCCACCTTCGTTTGCCTCGGCGATAGCGACCCCCAGCCCATTGAGGTACAGGTTCCAAAACGGGTGGATTCTGGTCGTAATCCGAAAACCATGAGAGCCTGATGGAGCGAGCAGTCGCTCGGCACCGATGGTCAGGCCATTCACATACGCCGCTGCTTTTTTCGGCGTCCGTGCATCTATCTGCTGGAACAGGCGGTAGCAGATATCGGAAAGGTCATCGGCCTTGTCGCGGACAAATCCAGCATCAATGTCATAAGGAAGGGTGTCATTCTCGCCGCTCTGACCAATCTCTAGAGCGGCCCTTAAGAAATGGTCGCGTGTTACCTGCAATTACTTACCTTTCATTCAACTTGATCCGCCCACCCGCATTTGTAGAACGTGATCAGATCAACGCAACCATCGCAAGCAAAGCCACAGTAAGTCCAACGATTATGCATATCCGTCGCATTAATCCCCGCCGATTCAGCGCCCGATTGGCGCGACCGACGCGGGGCGCGCGGTGTGGCAACTCTCCAACCACTGGCCAATGCCGCCGCTTCCTCTGCCAGCAACGCGATACATCACCGACCAGCTCTTTTTGCCTCGTTCAGTGATCCGAAGGGCGAGGCCCGGCGTCGGAGTTTCGAAAACCTCCAGCCGCCGTCCTACCTCTGGTGCGATCTTGGACACGGACATCTCAGTCAGCTTCTTTTTCATATGCGGCTCCGGGGTAACGCGGGGGTAACGGATCACTGGGCTATTCGGCTTTACTGGCCGATACTGCCGGAGCCTTATATAGCGTCCAAGTGACTGCAATTAAACGGGTAAAGGTTATGCGCGGAGACCGCCAGATACCGTGGGAGACTGTAGGCCCGGCCCTTGGTAAGGGAGAGGTCGAGAGTTCAATTCTCTCCGGCAGCACCAGCTTGGCCCCAAATCCTGCTTGAACCCCAATCCTGCTTGAACCACAATCCTGCTTGAACCCCAATCCTGCTTGGGTCTATGCGATATCGCTCACGTCGCAGTTCTCCATGCATCGAAGAAATCACCACTCGCGAGCGTGACACTCTTCACCACGCCGTTGGCGTGGTTTGCGGCGTGCCCATGGCCGAGTGTCATGGACGTGAAGCCGCTTGGCATCTGGCCAATCTTATTGGCCGTCACCGGCACACTGCCGTCTACCGACAGTTTGATGTCGCCTGTTGTTCGATTGAGGTAACAGGTCGCACGGTGACGCAGGCCGTCATCATAGGCACCGACCGAGAAGGCCGGGCCGCTTCGCCATGTCACGTCATCCGCTACACCGAGCTTGAGCTGGTTCGAGCTTTCGATGAAAAGATAGGTACGGTCAGTTGTGAGCGATGCGTTCAGTCGAATTTCAACCAGGCCCCTATGCGTTCCTGTGAGGGCTGGAACCCCTTCCCATTCGCAAGTGAACGTGAGGTCGGCCTGTGCAGGGTCGTAACCCTCGAAAGGCGTACCTCCCGTGCCCTGCGCCACCGCGGGAACACATGCTGCGCGTGGTGTTGCAGTTCCTGCTGTGACAATGGGCGGAGTGGCCCGGCCTCCCTCTTCAAGCTGGTTCAGGACAAAAAAGACGACAGTTCCCGGTTCCGCGACGACACGCATTTTGTCCGTTGCCGTCAAGGGGGAATTGGTGAAGGTCCGGCGCACATAGCTTGACGTCAGCGCTGATGCGGCATTCCCACCCGTCACACTGAATGATAATCGCGCGGCTCCTGTGCCACGCATGTAAGCCGAGACCGCGTGCTGTCCGGTGCTTCCCGTTTCGCCGTCAACAATTGCCAGTGCTGATGTCACACCCGCAGAATTGTCGAGCTTGTACACCTTCCCGCTTGAACAAATATTTGATAGGCCTGCGGTCATCAATGCAGTGGCATCATCCACCACAGTCAAAGTAGAGGCGGCATCGCCAGATTTGGAAATGTTCGTCAGATCAGTTGGATTTGCACAAAAATTTGTGCATTTGTTCGTCGCCGCCCCATAAACATGCAGTCCTTCACTGGTGCGAGCGGGCTGCCCACTTGCGATGGCCTGCAAAATGCCGTCAGCATCCGGCACGATGATCTCAGTGGAGCGTGCGTCCGACATCGCCTCGCTCAAGCTACGCAACATTCCGCTCGCAAAGTAGGCCGATGCTTCAAAGTCAGCGGCCCAATTTGCACCCGGAAACTTGTCGAGTATCGATGGTCGTCGCGCACGTCGTCCGCTTATGTCAAAGCCGATATCAAATGTCATGCGAGCCCCACAATATCTGCTGCCGTTGTACCTGTTGCCTCCACGCCAACCGCGCGCACCGCCAGCACCATGCCACCGCTCATGTTTTTGAACGTGACGGTCCCGCCGGTTTTCATACGGACCACGAGATTTCCTGCGGTACCCACGTAAATCGCGCGCGTCACCTGTGCGAGGTCCGCGCCGTCTGCGGGTGCGATGGCGAACGCATCGGTGGCCGGGCTTTCAAGCCCTGAAGTATATGTTTCAAACTTGTCCATGTGATTTCCTTTCAAAATGGATGATGGGTTGGGGAAGAGTTTTGCCGAGCGATGAGATCGGCAATGAGCGTCGTCTTCGCGGACGATCCGGCGCTGGAGCCGAAATAAAAATTTCCAATGGCGACGACCAGAGACCCAAGTGCGCCCAACATCACGTTGAGCGGCGCTTGTGAGCCCTCCGGGAGTTCGGCGAAAATCATCGCCGTCAAAATGCCGAAGAAACCGGCAAGAGCGGCACTTGCAATAAAGCCCGGCATCTTGTCGCCGGTCTTTGCCTGACGCTCGCGCGCACTTGCCCGGTCGCCAGCGGCAAGTCGCACAAGATCCACCTCCAGCTCTTTCATCTGTCGCTGGAAGACAAATTCTGCCTGCTTCAGTTTCCGCAAGTCTTCAGGTGACGCCGTCAGCACGGCCTGTTCAATTGCCGTTACATCTATCGGAGCGGACCCGATTTGTGCCTCACCCCACAGTGCGGTTGCGATACCGCGCACCGCAACACCTGCCATCGGTCCACCGAGCGCAGTAGCAAGGCCCGGGGCGACGGTTGCGACAATCTTTTTCCATTCCATGAGCACACGCTCCTTTGCTGTCGAATGACAGAAAGGTTAGGTGCGCTTATAGGCACAGAGGATAAGTCGGATGTCTTTTTGGCAGACGCGCGCTAAACGTCCCCGTCTTTGCAGAAAAGTTCGTGCAACAGATGGATAAGTTGCACCACATCGTCGCTTGCCAGCGCGTAGAAAATCTTCTGGCTCTCGCGACGGGTTGCCACCAAGCCGTCCCGACGGAGCCTTGCCAATTGTTGAGACAGGTTCGATTGGCTGATCCCGATCCGCTCTTGCAGGTCGCCGACCATCAGCTCTCCGCCATGGAGCTCGCACAGCACCCGCAGGCGGTGAGGGTTGCTCATCGCGTTCAACAATTGCGCTGCTTTTTCTGCCTGCTGAGGCTTTACTTCTATATTCATGTTTACTAATATAACTGAAATGCAAGAAACTGCAAAGGAGTTCGATGTGTTAACCGATCTGACCCCCGCGGATGTGAAAGCCAAGCTTGATACACATACCGTTATTCTGATTGATGTCCGCGAGCCTCGTGAATTTGCGGCTGAGCGCATTCACGGCGCGTTGAACTTCCCCCTGTCCACTTTCGATGCCGCCTATCTGCCGACCGGCGGTGCTGAAATCGTCTTCCAGTGCGGAACGGGAAAACGCTCTGCTATGGCCGCAGAAAAAGCATCATCCCAACTTGGTGGCAAAACGGCGCACCTTGCCGGCGGGATCACCGCATGGAAGCAAGCATCATTGCAGGTTGTGACGATTGACCCCGAAACCGGCGCTGTGATCGATCCGGGCAAATAACGGTCAAAACGGCCGATCCCCATTGATGGTGATGCGATGCATGCGGCGATAACGCGGCCAATAGTCTGCGACTGCATAATGCTGTGTCACGCGATTGTCCCACACGGCGACCGAGCCTTTCTGCCAGCTGAACCGCACCTGGAATTCAGGCGTCTTCACAAGATCAAAAAGATATTGCAGAGTTTCTGTGCTTTCCGCCTCGCTCATCCCTTCGATAGCTTGCGTGAAGGTCGCATTGACGAAGAGTGCCTTTCCACCGGTTACCGGATGCGTGCGCACTACAGGATGGGATTGCGGCGGGTATTTTTTTAGGATCTCGGCAAAAGCATTATCATCTTTTGAGTTTTCGTAATTTCCAGAAACGCCGAACACTTCGATCGAGTGTATTGCGCGTTTGCCTTCGAGCTTCTGTTTCATCTCCTCGGTTAATGCATCATAGACCGCATACATGCTCGCCCAAAGCGTATCCCCCCCACAGTCGGGGATTTCCGCCCCGTAAAGGACAGAGCCCAAAGGCGGTTTGTCCCGCCAGGTCACGTCCGTGTGCCAGACATTGGTTTCAGGCTTGCGGGCTTCATCATTTTCCAACACGGAGACTTGCGGGTAACCCTCGACCTGCCCGAAAAATGGGTGGGGCGGTTCAAGCTCGCCGAACTGCCGTGCAAAACGGATATGACTTTCCGCGTCAAGCTCCTGGTCTCGGAAGAAGATTACCTGATGTTGCAATAGCGCCGCCTCAATTTCCGCAAACGTGCCCTCGCCGATTGGCTTTCCAAGATCCACACCGTGGATTTCGGCCCCGATCACCGGGTTTAGGGCGCGCACGTGAATAAGGTTATATTTCATAGGCCTTCCTCCGTTGTTGCCCGAAGGCTAGATGCCGCAGTCTGTCCTTCCCAATTGGAAAAAAATATATGTATTATTCATGGCCTGAATAATAGAGGAAAAGCCATGAACCTTCGCAATGTTGATCTCAACTTGCTGACGATCTTTGACGCGATCATGGTGGAGCGGAACATGACCCGCGCGGCTGAACGGGTGGGGATGACACAACCCGCCATCTCCAACGCACTCTCTCGTCTACGGGCACTGACGGGCGATCCGCTGTTCACACGGACGGCCAAGGGCATGACCCCAACGCCAAGGGCCGAGACGCTTGCCACGCCAGTCCGCCAAGCGCTCGACTTGGTGCGGGCGGGGCTGACAGATACGGCCTCATTTCATCCTGATACCTCCACCCGGAACTTTGTTGTGGCAATGGGAGATTATTGCGAGGTCGTCTTTCTGCCGAAAATTGTGTCCGCCCTGTCGCATGAAGCCCCTCACATTCAGATTACGGCTCTCGCTCCTGCGGGCACGACTTTGTCGAAGGAACTGAAGGATGGCACGGTTGATCTTGTGTGGGATACGCTCCCGATTGATAAGACGGGCTTTGTCTCTGAAAGTGTTTTTGATGATCGGCTCGTTTGCATTATGGCGACCGACAACCCACTGGCGGGAGAACATGAACTAACGCCGCAGCGTTACGAAACCGCTGCCCATATCCGTCTCGATCCCGGCCATACATATGTGCACGCGTTTGATCGCTATGTCCGGCAGCTCGGCATTCATCGTCAGTTTGCCATTGAAGTGAGCCGCATCATCCCTATGGGTTATATCGCGGCGGAAAGCCAGTATGTAGCGACCGTCCCCTATCATCTGGCGATGCGGTTTGCCAAAACATTGCCCATCGCGATCAAGGAGCTGCCCCTCAAGATACCACAATCACCCGTCTATCAGAGCTGGTCTGAAACATTCCGCGATGATCCGGGACATAAATGGTTCCGCACACGCCTCAAAGATATCGTTCGCCCGCTCGAAGCCACCAGTTAAGGCTGCGTCAAAATCAGATAGGAGAGCAGCGCATAAGCGGCGGCCGCGCACCCGGATCATCATAGAATTGGTCTATGAACTCCCATGCCTCGCTGGCACTTTCCACATAGGTCATGATGTCGAGATCACAAGGCTCAATCACGCCTTCTTCCACCATGACTTCAAAGTTTACTATCCGGCTCCAATAGTCCCGCCCGAACAGGAGCACAGGCATGGGCTCAATCTTGCCCGTCTGGATAAGGGTCAAGGTCTCAAACAGTTCGTCCAATGTGCCAAACCCGCCGGGGAAAATGACCAGCGCCTTTGCCCGCATCAGGAAATGCATTTTGCGAAGCGCGAAGTAATGAAACTGGAAGCAGAGCTCCGGTGTGATGAACGGATTGGGTGCCTGTTCGTGTGGAAGTGAAATATTGTAACCGATGGTGAGAGCGCCTGCTTCCGCCGCACCGCGATTGGCAGCTTCCATTATGCCCGGGCCCCCGCCGGTTGCGATCACGAAATTCAGTTCTGCATTGGCATGGGCATTTTCTGCAGCAATGCGAGCAAAGTTGCGGGCTTCATCATAATAACGGGTGCGGGCACGCACACGTTCTGCACGGCGAAGGGCAAGGGTGCGTTCCTTCTCATCATGGAGGAGAGCTGCCGCTTTCACCGACGCCGCATAGGTTTCTTCCGCACGTTCAGGGCTTGGCGCGCGAGCGGAGCCGAACACCACAATGGTTGAGCGAATGTTTTTCTCTTCAAGGATAAGATCGGGCTTCAGCAACTCGATCTGCAACCGAACCGCGCGAAGCTCATCACGCTGCAGAAATACATCATCCTCATAAGCCAGTGTGTAAGAGGAAGAACGAGTTTGGGGTGTATCAACGCCCTGCTTCTTTTCGTCGGATTTGCTCATTCAGAAAACCAATGATTGATGATTAAGCTTCGGCAACACGTCACGCGCGAAAAGATCACATTCCGCCGCATGGGGATATCCAGACAGAATGAATGCTTCAAGTCCCATGGCGCGGTAACGCTTGAGCTTTGTCAGCACCTGATCTGGATCACCGACGATCGCCGCACCACAGCCGGACCGTGCCCGGCCGATCCCCGTCCACAAATGATCTTCGACAAAGCCGTCATTGTCCGCCTTGTCGCGCATCTCCGCCTGCCGACGCACCCCTTCCGACGTTGCATCGAGAGATTTTTTGCGAATGGCCTCACCTTCTGCGACATCGAGCTTGCTCATGAGATGTTTCGCATAGGCCCGTGCTTCATCCTCTGTTTCCCGCACAATGACATGCACTCTATAGCCAAAGCGGAGCGTCCGCCCATGAGCCTTCGCGCGCTTGCGCATATCATCCAGGATGGCTTGCACATTGGGTTCTTCATCCGGCCACATAAGGAAGACATCGGCAGCCTCAGCCGCCACCTCCCTTGCATCAGGTGACAAGCCGCCAAAATAGAAGGGCGGGCATTTACCGCTCACTGTTCGCACGCGGGGCGGATCGAGGTTCAGCTGAAAATGATCCCCTTGATGATCAAGCGCCTGACCACTCAAAAGCGTGTGCAGGATCTGCATCACTTCAAGCGTGCGACCATAGCGCGACGGCGAGGCGAGCGTCTCTCCCGGCATGTCGCTTGAAATAATATTGATGTTGAGCCTGCCGCCCAGCATTTGATCAAGGGTAGCGATCTGGCGCGCCAATTGAGGTGGCCACATTTCCCCGCAGCGAATAGCGAGGAGGAGTTTTATCTGTTCCGTCAGGGGTGCCATGGCGGCAGCAAAAGCTGTCGCATCAATCCCCAATGCATAACCGCTGGGCAGCAAGATATTGTCAAAGCCGCCCTCCTCCGCCGCGCGAACGATTTTGGCACAATGATGGAGGGAGCTTTGCAAGCGCGGCTCCGGCACGCCGAGATATTCGTAATCATCATCGCAGAGCGCGGAGAACCAGGCGACTTCCATTTGTTCTTCACTCATGGCAAACGCTCTCCCATGGCGGCCTGCAAGATATTATACCAATCCTGCCTGCTCATCTTCACCTTGAATGCGTCGAGCGCGCCCCGAATGCGCTGTGGTGTTTGGGTGCCAACAATCGGGATGATGTTTGCTGGATGGGCCAGCAACCAGGCGAGCGCAACCGCTTCGCGCGCGACGCCCTGCACCGACGCCATATGATCAAGCACCGTGACCAAGCCCGTCTGTTTTGCGCCCTTGGGTTCACCGTGCGCGCCCAGAAGGCCACCCGCCAGCGGTGACCAGGCGAGAATGGCGGCCTGCCCTTTCATCGCCTGGTCGATGACGCCATCGAAGAGCGGCGCATAGGTCCAGCAAGACATTTCCGGTTGATGAGAGACGAGAGGAAAATCAAGATAGGCTTGCAGGGCGTCGAACTGTGCGGACGTATGATTTGAAACACCCACATGGGCAATCTTGCCCTCTGCCCTCAGGCGTGTGAGGGTTGCTGCGACCTTCTCCGGATGAGACAGGAGATCAGGTCGGTGGATCTGATAGAGATCAATCTGCTCAATCCCCATCCGCTTAAGCGAACCTTCGCAAACGCTGGTCAGGTAATCATCTGAGGAATTGTAAGGCTCACCGATCTCAATCCCGCCTTTGGTGGCGATGAGCATCTGATCGCGAAGGCCGGGCTCAAGTTTGAGCACCTCTCCGAACAGGCTTTCTGCGGCGCCGATACCCGGACCCTCACCAATGCCATAAATATCGGCGGTATCGAACAAGGTCATGCCCGCCTCAAGAGCGGCGTCAATTTTGGCGCACGCCTCCGCCGGTGACGTGCCCGCAAAACGCCACATGCCATAGGCCAGCGGAAAAACCTGAAGGCCGCTCTTGCCGAGCGGACGCAAATCGGAAGTAATAGGCAAATCAGTCATGGTTCAAGTCTAGCCCGTCGGCTCTCCTTGTCACCAGAGCTGTTTCTTTAGCTGGTCGCGTTTTTTGGGCGGCACGAGTGTCTCCACTCGGCCTGAAAATGCTGAAAAGAGGTTTTGCACATGAGCACTCCGCTTCGTTACGGCATTATTGGCACAGGTATGATGGGTATTGAGCATATCATGAACATTGCCATCATTGACGGAGCAGAAGTGACCGCAATTGCCGACCCGCACGAGGGGTCTCGCGACTGGGCGCTTTCCACCCTCAAACAGACCGGGGGAACCAACGATGTGGCCGTGTTTGAGGACCATCGCGACCTTCTGGCATCCGACAAGGTGGATGCTCTTGTTATTGCAACACCCAATTTCACGCATGCGTCAGTGCTCGAACCCATTTGGGAGACAGGCCTTCACATTTTGTGTGAAAAGCCCCTTTGCACAACTCTTGAGGATGCCAAAGAAGTCGCTCACCGGGCGAAAAGTCACAAAGGCGTGTTCTGGGTGGGCATGGAGTATCGCTACATGCCGCCAGTGACCCGCTTTGTGGAGCATGTGCATGGACCGGCGGGGGGCGGAAGTGCGTTGGGGCGGCTTCGCATGTTTTCGATCCGCGAACATCGCTTTCCGTTTCTCAAGAAAGTGGGCGACTGGAACCGGTTCAGCCGGAACACGGGTGGCACGCTGGTTGAAAAGTCCTGTCACTATTTCGACATGATGCGGCATGTGGTGCAAGCAGAGCCTGTGCGCATCTATGCGAGCGGCGGTCATGATGTGAACCATCTTGACGAACTTTATGATGGTGAGCGGCCCGACATTCTCGATAATGCCTTTGTGATTGTAGACTTTGATAATGGGGTGCGCGCATCTCATGATCTTTGCATGTTTGCTGAAGCATCCCGCAATCAGGAAGAATTATGTGCGGTCGGTGAAAAGGGAAAGGCTGAATGCCTGATCCCCGATAGCAATATCGTGATCGGGACGCGCAATCCGCGCTCTGTTGAAACGATCCATGTGGCCGTTGACGAGAAAGTATTGAAAGCGGGCTACCATCACGGAGCGAGCTATTTTCAGCATCTCGACTTTCAATCTTCCGTGCTGAACGGCACACCCGCCAAAGTGAGCGCCGACGATGGCCTCAAGGCTGTTCTCATGGGGATGGCTGCACACAGATCGATTGCTGAAGGCCGACCGGTGATGATGTCGGAGTTTGGCATTTAAGACAGAAGCATAATGAAA
>JAVKCY010000030.1:0-22107 GCA_040223265.1 Parvibaculum sp.
CCGGGGTTCCCCCGTGTCATCAGGATTAACAAATGCGAAAATGTCCGGCTACGAAATTCCGAGCAAAACATGCTTCGGCATGCATTTTTCAGGGGATAAACGGTATTAAAGTCGTCTTTTGGCCAATCTGAGCTGAAAACCTTGCACCCAAATCATCAGAATTTGGCTTGTGGACGCGGAATTGAGAGGATGGGCCGAATCAACTTTTGACACAAAGAATCGATTCGCCCCTCGTATCAGGCGTTGAGCGACGGCAATCGCATCACGGCGCAAAGGCCTGGTGCACCATCTTCCAACACCAGTGTGCCGCCATGAAGCTTTGCTGCTGCGACGGCAAGAGACAGGCCCAGGCCAGAGCCTGGCGTGTTGCGGCTTGCTTCCAGTCGGACAAACCGATCCAGAACGCGTTGGCGATCTGCTTCCACAATCCCGGGGCCATTGTCTGCCACGGTCAACCTCAGCATGCCGCCGTCCCTTGCCGCGCTAATTGTCAGGCGTGGTTTGGGCTGCGATGTCGAACGTCCATGTTTGATTGCGTTGTCGAGCAGGTTGACCATGGCTTGTGCCAGCATGTCCCTGTGTCCGAAGAGTTCGAGATCAGGTGCAATATCAATCTCGCAGTCGAACCCCTCATCCTCAGCCACAGGCAAATAAAGCTCTGCGGTGTCCTGAACCAGTTCGCTCACATTAATCCGCGCCATATTGTCCCGGTGAGACCCGGCCTCGGCCCGAGCAATGGCGAGCAATGCGTTAAATGTGCCCAGCAATTGGTCTGCATCATTGATAGAGCGCTCCAGCTCCTGTCGCAATGTGGCTGGCGACATGTTACCCGCCATTGCCATTTCGAGCCGCGTCCGCAGGCGATTGAGCGGACTTCTGAGATCATGGGCGATGTTATCTGTCACCTCCCGCATGCCCGTCATCAGTTTTTCAATCTGGTCCAGCATGGCGTTCAGGTTTTCGGCAAGCTGATCAAGCTCATCACCTGACCCGGTCACAGAAATACGCTGGGCAAAATCACCCCGCATGATGTTGCGGCTCGTCTGGTTGATCTCGTCAACGCGGGCAAGCATGTTCCGGCTCACAATGATGCCGCCTAGGAGCCCCAGTACAATTGTGAAAACAAGCGCCCAAACCAGCGACGATGTAATCAGATATTCGATACCGCGCAGTGCCTGCACGTCCCTCCCGACGATCAGGTAAGACCCATCGATCAGATCAACCGCGCGTGCGCGTGCGGTGTGCAGTTCCGCCCCTTCAAGGGTCCGTCTGTGGAACTCGAAATCGAGCCAACCATTTTGATCCGGTTTTACAGACGGACGACGGTCCAGATTGCCGCCCAGCACGCTCCCTCTCTCGTCGACAATCAGATAGAGGGCCTCGCGGGGGTCCCGGCTTCGCTGGATGACCAGATGCACCAATTGCGCCTGGCCACCTTGCGCATATTGCTCCGCTAGATATTCGATCTCCGCCTGGACGGCGTCATCTGTCTGGCGCGCCAGAAAGCCTGCCGTGTTCCAGTATACATAGCCGAGCGAAGCAATCGCCGACGCAGAGAAGAGCGCCAGATAAATCAGCGCCAGCCGGAAGGTTGTGGTGTTGAAAAGGTTAGTCTGCAGCACGAAGTGAATATCCCGCCCCACGGATCGTGTGCAGCAGCGGCACATCGAAATTCTTGTCTATCTTTGCGCGCAACCTGGAGATATGGACGTCGATCACATTGGTTTGCGGATCGAAATGATATTCCCACACATGCTCCAGAAGCATTGTGCGCGTGACAACGCGTCCGGCATTCTTCATCAAATATTCAAGCAGGCGGAACTCGCGCGGCTGAAGATCAATCTCTGTTGTGCCGCGAACCACTTTCCGCGCCAGCAGATCCACTTCAAGGTCGGCGACCTGCAATTTGGTTTTCACCTGGTCGGGGTTGGAGCGGCGCACCAGCACTTCGATGCGCGCCAACAGCTCTGCGAAAGCATAGGGTTTGGTGAGATAATCATCGCCGCCGGCCTTCAGGCCCTTGATGCGGTCATCCACCTCCCCCAACGCGCTGAGGAACAGTACGGGCGTCGCCTGACCTTCCGCTCTGATAGTGGAGACAAGGTTGAGCCCATCTCTCTTTGGCAACATGCGGTCGACAATCATCACGTCATAAGGCGCCGTCGTCGCGAGGGTCAGCCCCTCTTCCCCATCTGCGGCATGGTCTACGGTGTGCCCGCTCTCGCGCAGGCCTTTCACCAGATAGGTGGCGGCCTCCACATCATCTTCCACAACCAACACACGCATAGAGTTTGTTTCCCCGTCTTCCCCCATTTTTCCATCCAGATGATGTTCGGGCAAATGAGGTTCGCGATAGTCTAGGCGAAAGTTACCTCCGCTGGCGAGCCTATCTGACTGGTTTGGTGAAGTTTCAGACATTGGCACCTCCTGGCTCGCCGTCTGGGCGATCTTTTGTTGACGGAACTTGGTTAAGTCACCTGCAGCTTGACGGCGACGAAGCGCTGCCCCTCACCAGAGCGGATCAGCAGAAGCAGTGATTTTCGCTGCCCATCACCCGCCTCCTCAAGATCCGCCACCAGATCGGCGATATGCACGACCTGTTTGCCGCTCGCCTCCAGGATCACATCACCGGGACGAAGGCCTTTCATCGCCGCATCACTCGCCGGATCAACAGACCGGATGACAACACCGCCGTCGCTTTCTTCAACGCTTAAGCCGAGACCCGCCACCGTTTGGACACTACCCTCCACAGGTGCGGTGTTTGAAGCCACATCAGCTTGGCGCGGGAAAGATCCGATCTCAACCCGGACGGACCGGGCTTCGCCACCGCGCCAGACTTCAAAGTCGACGCTCTGACCGGCCACAAAATCGGCAACCGTTTTGCTCACATCCTTCGGTTCACTCATCGCACGCCCGTCAATGGAACGGATCACGTCGCCGCGCTTCAGTCCTGCCTTCATGGCCGGGCTCCCATCCATCACTTCGGCGACCAGTGCCCCTTCCTTGCCTTCAAGGCCGAGACTATCGGCAATTTCCTCACCAACAGGCTGGATCGCCACACCCAACCATCCGCGTTCCACACGACCGTTCTCCCGGAGCGCTGTCACAACTTTTGCAGCGACGGAGGCCGGAATTGCAAAGCCGATCCCGACATTGCCGCCTGTTGGGGAGAAGATCGCGGTATTGACGCCGACGACATTGCCCGAGAGATCAAATGTCGGCCCGCCGGAATTGCCGCTATTGATTGACGCATCTATCTGAATGAAATCATCATAAGGACCTGACCCAATGTCGCGCCCGCGGGCGGATACAATACCACTGGTCACCGTGCCGCCGAGGCCGAATGGGTTGCCGACGGCAACCACCCAGTCGCCGACACGCAGATGGTCGGTTTTCTCAAACGCTACATAAGGCAGATCCTCCTCACTCTCTACCTTCAGGAGTGCAAGGTCGGTCTTTTCATCCGTTCCTACAATCGTTGCCGACAGTTCCTGACCGTCGGTCATGGTCACCATGACGTCAGTTCCATTTTCGACAACATGATGATTGGTCACAATGTAACCATCCGCTGAGATCACAAAACCAGACCCTTGAGCGCTTGGGGCGGGGGCGGGTGCGGGGCGACCTTCCGCGCCCGGCTCGCCTGACCGACCGGGCTTGTCTCTAAAGAAGGGAGCAAGCGGATGATCATCCGGCAATTTCGGCCGCGCTCTTGCGGACACGGCGTTGCCGGTCACCGTCACGCTCACCACTGCCGGTGCAACTCTTTCAACCATATTGGCAAAGCCAGCCACCGGCACGGCACTCTCCAGCGATAGCGGAGCCGTTTCTGCGGACAATTGATGCTCGACTGACGCCACGCCGAAGCCGATGATCGCCGCCGCGCCGAGCGCTGCAAAATAGGTTCCCCTATTGTAGAAAAAACTTTTCTTGATGGGGCATTTGGTGGGGGCGGTTTGGTGTATTGGGGACATGTGGCGAAAGCTCCATGGAATGAGTGACCCCCTTAATGTGGGGCCTCTTTCCTTACACGCACCTGAACGGCGAATTAATTCGCCTTCAGGTTAAGAACACCTTACCGCCGCATTCACGCCCAGATTGCGGCATTATTTCATTTCAAGCGCGTCAGCACCTCTATATCGCCTTCCAAAGTACGGTGAACGGGGCACTTGTCGGCAATCTCCAACAATTTCTGGCGTTCCAACTCCGAGAGGCTTCCTTCGATCTCAATCTCACGCTCGATGACACCAATCTTTTGCTGCCCTTCTGCAGCACAGGCCTCGCAATCGTCGGCATGCATTTTCTGATGCGACAGTGTCACGCGGAAGCGCGTCGCCTCAATTTTCTTGAGGTTCGCATACATCCGCATCGTCATGGACGTGCAGGCCCCCAGCCCGGCAAGAAGTAGTTCGTAAGGAGTGGGACCGGTATCATCCCCGCCCACGCTCTTGGGCTCGTCGGAAAAAAAGTGGGACTGGCTTGTGTGTACCCATTGCTGAAACTTGCCTTCGCCGGTTTCCTCAACAATGATTTTGCCTTCTTCTGGCACCTGAAGCGGATTGCCGCGCGGCAGATAGCGGGCTGCCCAGCTCGACAGGATATCGGCGACGTAGACTGCATCCTCCCGACGGCTCAACAGATGGTCCGCCCCATCGAGGGTGACAAAACTTTTCGGATGTTTTGCCGCGAGGAAAATGTCACTCGCGTTTTCAATCCCCACCTGAGCATCAAGGGGGGCATGAAAAACAATCAGTGCCTTTTTCAGGCGCCCGATTTGCACGCTCAGGGTGTGGCCCTCAATATCTTCCAGAAACTGCTTTTTGATCTTGAAGGGACGCCCCGCAAGGGTGACCTCGGCCTCTCCTTCCTCTTCGATCTTTGCCACGTCATGCGCAAAACTTGCAGCCACATGATGGGCGTTTGACGGCGCGCCAATGGTTGCAACAGCCACAGCCTCCGGCACGGCTTCGGCGGCGGCGAGAACGGCAGCTCCCCCCAAAGAGTGCCCGATCAAAATCGTTGGGGCGGCATATTCAGCGCGCAGGAAGTTGGCAGCGGCAATCAGGTCCGCAACGTTTGACGAAAAATTCGTGTTGGAGAAATCCCCTTCGCTCATCCCAAGACCGGTAAAGTCAAACCGCAAGACCGCGATGCCGCGCGCTGCCAATGCGCCCGCAATGCGCGACGCCGCAAAAACATCTTTGGAACAGGTGAAACAATGGGCAAAGAGTGCGTAAGCGCGCGTGGGGCCGATTGGGCGATCAAGGCGCGCTGCAAGCTGCACACCCTGGCTTCCCTCAAATATTACTTTTTCGGATCGAATAGATTCTGACGCTATTGTCGCACCGACCATTCCTGCCTCCCAGCTTGGGCCTGCCTCCCAGTTTGGCGATTTGAAGCTCAGTCTGCCTCATATCGGTCAAAACTTGGAGTGTGTGGCCACGCTTTCAAGCTTCACGATCGTTCACAATTTCCGCAAGTCGCAATTTTTCCGCCTCTGAGAGCGCTTCCGGACGCTCCGCAAGGGGCGTTTTGCGTATATTGAAGAAGACGATCAGTCCACCGATGAGGAGCACAATGATGGGGATGCCCCACAGAAGATAGGTTTGCGTGTTAAAGCGCGGCTTTAGAAGAACAAACTCCCCATAGCGCGCAACAATAAAATCGATCACCTCAACATCGCTATCACCGGCTGAAATCCGCTCGCGCACCAGTAGGCGCAAATCCCGCGCGAGGGGCGCGTCACTATCGTCAATGGACTGGTTCTGACAAACAAGACATCTCAAGCCTTGAGAGAGGTTGCGCGCACGCTCTTCCAGCCCCTGATCGGTCAATGCTTCACCGGGATCCACCGCCCAGCCCGTTGTCGAGAGCGGCAGCATGAGGGCCAGAAGAAGAAGCACTGCCCGGATCATGCGCCTATCCCTTCCGCTGTCTCTTCCACGGCCTTTGCGCGAACGGGCGCGCCCACGCGGTAGCGCCGATCACTCAATGACACGATACCGCCTGCAACCATGATCACAGCACCGATCCAGATCCAGGGTGCAAACGGGTTTACATAGGCGCGGAACGTCCATGTGCCCGTTCCGGTCGCGTCGCCCAGCACGATGTAGATATCTTCGATCCCGGTTGTGTAGATCGCGGCTTCCGTCGTCGGCATGGAGGAGACTTTGTAGAAGCGTTTTTCCGGACGCATGATGCCGATCTCACGGCCATTTTTCTCGACACGCACCTCACCACGTTCTGCTGTGAAGTTCGGCCCGTTATACGATCCGACATTGAGGAAGGTGAGCGTGTAATCCTCGATCTGCAAAACGTCGCCCGGTCCGATGGCTTCGATCCGTTCCACCCGCCAGGAGGAGATACCGACAATGCCGATCACCATGATACCGATCCCGGCATGGGCAATCGTCATGCCCCAGATCGAGCGCGGCAGGAAGTGTGCTTTGCGCAATGCCTCCATGAGGCTCGCCCCTCTGAACAGCCGTATCCTGTAAGCCATATCGGCGAAGCCCCCGACAAGAAGCCAGACCCCCAGTGCAATACCGAGCGGTGCACCCCACGGTCCGCCCGCGCGCCACACGGCCACAGATGTACCAACAATCAGGGCGGCAAGGCCCGCTGCAAAAAGCCGCTGCGATGCGCCCAGCGCATCGGCACGCTTCCATCCCAGCAGAGGTCCGAGCGGCACCAGCAGCAGCAGCGGCACAATGATGGGCACAAAGGTCAAATTGTAAAACGGTGCGCCAACGGAGATTTTCGCGCCGTTCAACGCATCAAGTGCCAACGGATAAAGTGTGCCGACAAAAACCGTCACGGTTGCCGCGGTGAGCAGCAGATTGTTCACAATCAACGCGGTTTCGCGACTGACGGGCGCAAAGATGCCTTCCACTTTCAGGTTTGGGGCGCGCAGGGCATAAAGCAACAAAGCTCCCGCTACGAAGAAGGTCAAGATGCCCAAAATGGCAATGCCGCGCTCCGGGTCCACCGCGAACGCATGAACGGAGGTCAGCACGCCGGAGCGCACCAGAAACGTACCGATCAGTGAAAGTCCAAATGTGAAGATGGAAAGAAGCAGGGTCCAGCGCTTCAATGCGCCTCTCTTTTCCACCACAATTGCAGAATGCAGAAGGGCTGTGCCCAACAGCCATGGCATGAGAGAGGCGTTTTCTACCGGGTCCCAGAACCACCAGCCCCCCCAACCAAGTTCGTAATACGCCCACCAGGAGCCCATCGCGATACCAAGCGTCAAAGAACACCAGGCTGCAAGCGTCCACGGGCGGACCCAGCGCGCCCAGGCTGCATCCACCTTACCCTCAAGCAAGGCCGCTACGGCGAACGAGAAAGCAATCGAAAAGCCGACATAGCCGCCATACAGAAAGGGCGGATGAAAGGCGAGCGCCGGGTCCTGAAGGATCGGGTTGAGCCCGTTCCCGTCAAACGGTGCCGGGTCAAGCCGGAGGAACGGGTTGGAGGTGAGCAGCAGAAAGAGAATGAAGGAGACGCCGATCAGCCCCTGCACGCCCAAGACCCGTGCGCGCAGACTGTCTGGCAGGTTTTGACCGAAGAAAGCCACCGCCCCGCCAAAGAAAGCGAGGATCAACGTCCAGAGCAACATGGAGCCTTCGTGATTGCCCCAAGCGCCCGTGATTTTGTAGAGCAGCGGCTTGGCGCTGTGTGAATTGGCCACAACAAGTGACAAAGAAAAATCAGACACAGCGAAGGCATAGGTCAGTGCCAGAAATGACAGGGAGAGCAAGCCGAGCTGCAACCGCGCGGCAGGGACCGCGAGGCGCATCAGCGATGGATTGAAAAGGCCACCAACAAGTGGGGCACCCGCCTGTATGAGTGCAACGACGAGCGCCAGAACAAGAGCGAAGTGACCAAGTTCCGCGATCATGGGTAGGCACCTTGCCCATAGGTTTCACTGTGAGGCGCTTCCCCGTCGCCCTGCCAATTACCGGAACGCTTCAACGCATCCGCCACTTCGGCGGGCATGTAATTCTCATCATGCTTGGCCAGAACCGTGTCAGCGCTGAACCCACCATCTGGTGACAGCATTCCTTCTGCCACGACGCCTTGCCCCTCGCGGAACAGGTCCGG
The DNA here is from genome assembly GCA_040223265.1 of Parvibaculum sp. Classification (GTDB taxonomy): domain Bacteria; phylum Pseudomonadota; class Alphaproteobacteria; order Parvibaculales; family Parvibaculaceae; genus Mf105b01. Next base: position 8,104 of record JAVKCY010000030.1, read on the forward strand.
CAGAATACCGACATAGGTCACCGGAATGGTTGCCGCAAAGTCTGTGACATCAAACCTGATTTCCGTGCCTTCGCCCCGGACGATACTTCCTTCAACCACGAGCCCGCCCAACCGCATGCGGGTGCCGGGCTCGACGCCACGCTCACTGATTTCACTCGGGCTGTAGAAGAAGACAATACTGTCCTCCAGCGCGAACAGCACAAGGCCCACGGCCAGTGCCAGAATGGCGAGGCTCGCGCCTATTAAAGTGGCGCGGCGCTGTTTGCGCGTCATGTCGTCTCTCCTGCCGTCGGTGATTCTTGGTTCAATGTCAGATGGTCGGTCCAATATAACGACGAGTGATGATCACCGGAACCGGCAAAACGCCGCGGCTCACACTCTCAAATACGGTCTTTTACCAGTCTCAGAGCCCAAAGGCTGCCCGGCTGATGGGCCCGACTATGCCATCTGCCTCCAACCCAAGCTCCGTCTGTCTTTCTCGGACCAGCCGGTCCAAATTCTGGTCGAAAATGCCGTCAATGTTAATGGCATAGCCAACTTCCACCAGAGCCCTCTCCAGTGCGCGCACGTCATTACCTGTCATTGGAGGATCGGTGAGCTTCAAGGTGCGGAGCCCTGCATCCTCCGCTGTCACTCGGACAGGTGCTGACGCCCTCAAGCTCTCCGCATCGATGCGTCTTCCGCGAATGGTCATGGGCAGTTTCAACGCCCAATTGTCCGCCTCCATGAGGGCGAGAAATACATCCATCCGGTAAATGGTTTTCTGAAGAAGGGTGTTGCGATGGCCTTTCAGCCAATTGCGGCGTTCGGTGACATAGGCTTTGCACCATTTCTTTTCACCCAGCCCGCTTACCCGCCCGTGGCGCTCTATCGTGCGATCCCGCATGAAATGCCAGGAGCCATGAATATGACCATCATAGACGACGGCAAAAGAAAGCGGTTCCTTGAGCCCGAGACTTGCGGCGGCTTTGCTCGCAGGCGTCCAGTAGGCTTCATCGAAAAACTGATCCTGAACATCGTGCATCACGGGGTCGTTGCCCGCCGCCTCCAGAAAGGAACGAAAAAGCATGTCAAAATCGAGGGACACATCCACATCAGCCAGACGCGTGAGAAACGGCTCCAAATGCCTGCCGAAAGCGGCGCCGCGTGCGTTGACATAGCGCTTTATCAACAGAAAGAGATTGCCGGAGGCAAGCGTGGTTTGCGCACGCCCATAGGTGAGGTGCCCCGTATCGCCGGGCAAGAGAGTGACGCAGCCATAATCACCCGCGACCTGTCCCGTCTCAAAAATATTGACGATCGCCTGAGCCGCTTTTCTCTGCTCATCAGATACGCTCATATCTCCTCCCAAAATCCTGCGTCGCTTCGTGGCACGCCCGTCAGTGTCACATGCCTGCTCAGGATAGGGGATAAGTTGAGTTTGTCACGGGTGCGCCGCATTTTGTGGGCATTATTCGCCCGTCGTCGTGGGTTCAGTGGAGGGTTCAGTGGAGGGTTGCGCCAAGCGTTCCTCCGTTACCGCCACATGATTTTCAACCACTGTACGCCAGGGGGCGTCTTCTGGCGTGTCGCTGAGAAGGGTTTTCCAGTCGGCCAATGCACCCGCCAGATCGCCCGTCTGGGCCTTCGCCAGAGCCAGATAGAAGCGCGACCTTGGGTGTTTCTCATCCATCTCCAACGCGGCCTCGAAGGCGCGAATGGCGGGAGGTGGCACCATGCCATCACCAGACAGGGTCAGTGCTTCGCCGAGCCCTGCGAGCGCATCCGCTTCTCGCCCCTCAATTTGCATAATCCGCCCAAAGGCATTGATTGCCTCTCCATAACGGCCCAGCTGCATGTAAACGGGGCCAATCAGCCGCCAGCCGCGCGCATCGTCAGGCTCGTCTTCAAGGCGGCTCTCAAGCCGGGCGACCAGCCCTTCGATCGGCAGCTCCTCTAATGGTACATTGAGCCGCTCAAAATAAGGCTGTGCAGGCAGACCCGGGGACCCAAGCAGCAGGTAGCCTCCTAAAGCCACGACGGGCACCACAATTGCGAGCGCTGTGGCTACCGCGCGTGTCGGCACTCCTGCCTCCCGGTCACACTGACCTTCATGATCTGCAGCCGCAATCAGGCGACGGGAGATTTCCAGCCGTGCGCTCTCCGCATCTGTTGCCGCCATCACACCGCGCTCAAGATCGCGGTCGATTTCGTTCAGCTGATCCTTGTAGACATCAATATCCGGGTTTTGGCGAGTGCTTGGCCCTGCGCGGAGCGCGCGCAAAAGGTACGCCACCACACAAGCGGTCAGGCCACCGGCTATCAGCCACAGCGCAATTTCCAGCAATGTGATGGGCACAGCCCTCTCCCTATCCGCCAGTCCCCGCATTTCCCGCGCAAGTCATGCGCATTAAGACGCGGCAACCTCAATTATCTCTGGCTGTATAGAGGGTTTGAGGGCGAGCGTCACGATGCGCTGGCCAATTCTCCTGCGGTTTTTTGTCCCGGTGCATCTGCCTGCCCGGCGACTGGCACCAAAAGACGCTCAATCGGCAGGTCAACATGAACGCTCGTGCCCTGGCCTCTCGCACTTTCGATGGAGAGCGAGCCGCCATGCAATTCGGTCAATCTGCGCGCGAGCGGCAGTCCCAGCCCCGTGCCCTCATAGGTGCGGGTCAACGTACCATCAACTTGACTAAAGGGTTCCAGCGCACGGGGAATGTCTTCCTTGTCCATGCCGATCCCCTGGTCAATAACGGAGATACGCAAGAATTCCGGATGCTGTTTCACAATCGTTTTCACGGTGGTCTTCTCCCGGGAGAATTTGACCGCATTTGAGAGCAAGTTGATCAAGACCTGCTTGATCGCCCTTTCATCACATCTGGCGGCGACCTGTTCGTCCTCCAGGATCATCTCAAGCTTGATACCCGCTTGCTGGGCGCGCGGCGATACGATGCGCATGACGCCCTCGATCAGGAAGCCCAGTTCGACCTCGTCTTCGCCCAGATCAAACTTGCCGGCCTCGATTTTGGACAGGTCCAGAATGTCATTGATAATGTTCAGCAAGTGAACGCCTGAATGATGAATGTCTTCTGCATATTCAGCATATTTCGGCGTGCCCAGCGGGCCATAAATTTCGCGTGTCAGTGCTTCAGAGAAGCCGATAATTGCATTGAGCGGCGTGCGCAGCTCGTGGCTCATATTGGCGAGGAACTCCGTCTTCGACCGATTGGCGGCATCGGCGAAATCGCGTGCCTGACGCAGGTTTTCCTTTTCCATGCGGCCCTGGGTCACATCGTGCAACGCAATCAAAATTGCCGGACCACCACGATAGCGCATGGCAGAGGTCGTAAAGTTGACCCAGAGCTTCCGCCCATCCTGCGTTCCGATGGACACTTCTACAGGCTTTCGCGCGTTCATGAGCTTGGTCAAATGATCCACACTTTGCAAGGACAGGCCATTTGCCACGAGTGTTTCAAGATCGACGTCTTTAACTTTATCTCGCGTGATGCCAAGCATTTCACACGCGGCCTTGTTGGCCTGAATAAAGCGGGTCTCACCCGGGTGTACGAGTGCGAGTGGAAGCGGCGCGGCGCGGAAAACACCTTCAAAGCTTCGCTCGTTGGCTCGCGCCTCCGTCTCCGCAATCTGGCGCTCGGCGACTTCATCCGCCAATCGAACCGCCATGTCCTTGTGATGCTGCATGGACATGTATTCTGTGCGGCGGAGCCGCCCAGCCATGCATCCCAGACGGATACCCACAGCATTGGTGACAGCGCACATGATCGCCATCAGACCAAAGCCATACTCGCTGGAGCCCATCACCTTTACCATGACGAGGAGTAGCAACCCCGAACAGGCGATGCCCACAAGCGCATTCAGCCGAAGCCGATTGGGGACGGCGATGTAATAAGCAAAAAGAATGACAATTGCCGAGACCGCAAGGTCCCGCATTTCATTCGCGCCGGCAATGGCTGACAAAAGCAGGACGCCGAACAGATAGAGCTGCGTAAAGGTGACGCTTGCGTAATATCCCTTCTTGTCGTGTCCCTCTGCAAAGAAAACGACAGGCGCGAACGCCACAATGAGGGTCAGGACACGCAGCACAAACAATTGCAGAAATATCTGTGAAAAACCGAGAGCAACATAGTCAATCGCGGCAGCGCCGGTGAAGATGAGAGCGGCGAGCAAGATGGCCCGGTTGCGCGCTATCGTTTCTCCCCATGTCGCGGCCACGAATTCGTGCTCCAGCGCACGATCAGCAAATTCGCCATCCCAGCGAAATGCAATATTGCCCGCCCTACTCTCGTCCAAGCCACTCATGGAATTACTGACGCTCTCTCAAGCTGTGTTTCGGGGTGAACCGATCTCCCCTTGCCCGACGAGAAGTCTATATTTGAGAGGATGCAGGAATGGTTAGGGCTTGCGGGCGAGTTTTCTTAAAATCCGTTATACTTTGTCGAAATTGGCGTTTTTCTGCGATTCTGCCTGCGGAAAGATCGAAAAAATGTGGAGTTTACGCGTGACTGAAGCGAGCAACGGAGCAAACAACGGGGTTTTGAAGGGCATCAAGGTCCTGGATTTCGGGCGTTATATTGCCGGCCCCTATTGCGCCACACTGCTGGCGGATATGGGCGCTGACGTGATCCGCATTGAAAAGCGGGACGGGAGCGAGGATCGCTTCGTTCAACCCGTCGTTCCGGACGCCGCACCGGGCGAAGGTGGCGAAGGCACAATGTTCCTCCAACTCAACCGCAACAAGCGCGGAATGACACTCGACCCCATGTGCGACGCCGGGCGGGAGATCGTCGCCAAGCTCGTCGATGAGGCCGATATTGTGGTGGCCAACTTACCGCCCTCAACGCTCAAGGCGATGGGCCTTGACTATGAAACACTGTCAGCGCGCAACCCGAAGATCATCCTCACCACTGTCTCTGCCTTTGGCCGTGGGGGGCCCTATTCCGAACGGGTCGGCTTTGACGGTGTCGCACAGGCAATGAGTGGCGCGGCCTATCTCACTGGCGATGCAGACGGGCCGACTAAATCCTATGCGCCGTGGGTCGATTTTGGCACGGCCATTCTTTCTGCCTACGGAACGATGGCAGCCTTGATGGCGCGCGCGCAAAATGGCAAAGGTCAAATGGTGGAAGGTGCCCTTCTCGCCACCGCTCTCAACTTTTTTAACCTTCATCTCATCGAACAAGACCTGCGACAAACAAACCGAACTGCCATCGGCAATCGCAGCCCCTATGCGGGACCTGCGGATTGTGTGCAAACCAAAGATGGTTGGATTTTCGTTCAAGTGATAGGTGATCCTCTGTTTCGCCGTTGGGTAAAATTAATGGGGGAAGAGAGCTGGTTGACCGACCCCCGTTTCAAGAATGATCTTTCACGTGGGGAACATGGAGAGGTGTTGAGTGAGCGCACGAGCCTATGGGCTGCAACACGCACGACGCAAGAAGCCCTTGCGGAACTGGAAACCGCGCGGCTACCGGCCGGTCCGGTCTACTCCCCTCAGCAAGCGCTTGATGACCCGCATATTCAGGCGATGAATTTCATGAAGCCGGTCGATTTTCCCGGCCTTCCCAAACCCGCCCCACTCATGGACACGCCGATCAAACTCTCGGCCACACCGGGCGGCATTCGCCATCGTGCCCCGCTGCTTGGCGAACACACGGATGATATACTCGCAGGCCTTGGTTACACGCCAGCTGCCATCGCCCAACTTCGCGCTGATGGCGTGATTTAAGGAAAATCTCATGACCGCACTGCCCGGACATCTTCCCTTTTACCCGCTGATGGACGGCCCGACCCCGCTTCAGGAAATGGCACGGCTTCGGCAGACATTGCTGAGCGAGGTCAAATCCTGCCCCCGCCTTTTCATCAAACGCGACGATCTCACAGGTCTTGCGGGTGGCGGCAACAAAACCCGGAAGCTGCAATATCTTGTGGCCGACGCGCTGGAACAAGGCGCAGATACGTTAGTCACTGCCGGTGCCCTGCAGTCCAACCATGTTCGCCAAACAGCCGCAGCCGCGGCGAAGGCCGGGCTCAACGCCCACGTCATTCTGTTTGACATGGTTGACTATGCTGAGCCTGCTTACCATGCCTCCGGCAATATTCTGCTGGACCGTATCCTGGGCGCCAATATCCACCGCCCGGCCAAAGAGGCCGATCCACGTGACGTGTTTGATGCGGTGATTGCGCAAATCACACAAGAAGGCGGGAAAGCTTACATCGTCCCTGTTGGTGGTTCGAACGCCGTGGGCTCCACCGCCTATGCAGAAGCCTATCTTGAGATGCTTGAGCAGAGCAAAGGCATGGGGCTTGATCTTACGCGGATTACCCATGCAACCGGGAGCCTCGGCACTCAGGCTGGACTCCTCGCAGGGCGTGCCCTTTCAGGCGCAGCACTGCCCATCAAAGCGATCAGCGTTGCACGGCCCACCCGTGATGCGCTCGCGGGCGAATTGCTAGAGATCGCCAATCAAACGGCGACCCGTATTGGTGCGCCAAATGTTCAAGACAGTGACATTCACGTGGATTTCCGTCATTTGGGGGATGGGTACGGCCTGCCTACATCGGCGATGGTGTCTGCCGTCGAGCTTGTCGCCCGTGCCGAAGGCATTCTGCTTGATCCTGTTTATTCGGGCAAAGGCATGGCCGGGCTCATTGCGCAAATTCTGAGCGGTGAAATTGATCCGGACGAGACCGTGATCTTCCTCCACACGGGCGGCATGCCGGGTCTCTTCGCCTATGCAGAGATGTTCAAATAGATCATCAGGCTGGTGCCTGCAGGGCGACGCGGCCTCGTTTTCGCAATATGGCCGCCGCTTCGTCGCCAACGACAAAGGCCATGATATTGGCCGCCGCTTCCAGATAGGCTTGCGCATTTTCGTGGGCCGAAGGATCACAAATTCTCAGCTCTTCAATCAGCGCGTCCTCATACATTTCCATATAGGCCTGCATTTCCGGCTGTGTCTTGTCATAGACATTCTTGACCCCAATTGCCTGGGCGTGACTTTCTATCTCTTTCATGAACGTCAGCTCGCGCATCACGCGCTCAACACGCTCTACAGTCGGCGCATGTGAAACATCAACGCGACGTGGGCCGGAGCGGCCAAAACCGCCTACCCGTTGAAGCGGCAGTGCAAGAGACAGGTCTTTCAGATAACGTGCAAATTCATCATTGATGGCCGTCGAAATTGTGTTGCGGCCTTTCAAGAGACGCTGTCCCCAATTGCCGATCCGCAGCAATTCGATTTCCTTCGTGATGCCGTGAGACAGCTCGGAGAACTCAACAATCAGAAGGTGTAATTCTCTAAGGTCCGACAGGCCGGGCCGCAAATCCTTGAAACAGCCTGAAATCACTTCGAGACGCCGGATGAGGCGTTCCCCGAGAATGGAGAAGTCCGTCCGGGAGATCATTGTATCATCAGACCGTTGGGCGACTTTTCGCGCCAAACGCAATATATGCCAGGGGAACTGCAGCCGACCCATTACGGCGAGTGCCAGATATATCGCCCGGTCGGGATCACGCGCAAAAAGGTCGTCGTAAAGATCACGGACATCGGAAACCATACGGTCATCAAATGCCGATATGTGGCGCGGCACGCGATGCTGCATTGTCTTGATGTCATCCAGAATGGACAGGACATCGGCTATTTCATGCGCATCCTCAATAATATTGTAATCGCCGAGTTTCTTGACGAGCTTGTCGGCGTGAACAATATCGCCCCGGCTTCCAGATAAGGCTGATTGCATCGCGCGTGCTGCCGCCTCTTGCATCACGGTCACGGCGGAGGCGAGCGCCTCTTCGTCCTCATTTTCCAGATGGGTGTAAATGCGCTCCACCATGTCAGGCAATGCATCCGGCATAAGATCAAACTTGAGCCAATGCCAGATCGGCGCAAGCGATGAACGGGGTATGGCACCCGGAACTTTCTCCGTCCGCTCCCCATCAAAAAGGAAATCCTCAAAAGGCTCGGAGAAGAGGCGCTGAGGTTTTTCATCTCCCTCGCGATCTTCTGCAATTGCCTTCACCTTGGTGGTCAGGCTTTCCCGGATTTCCTCCATCGACAGACCGAGCGCCTTGGCAGGCAAAGCACCCTTCTCAATCGCGTCCAGCAGCTTAACCGCCGCCCGTGGGGGCAGCGTGCCAAGAAACGATTTTAATGTTTCCGCCTTGTTCACGTCTGTTTGCCTAACGCGCGAAAAGTATAGTGAGCAGAAAGCGCACTCATGACGTGCGCACCACCCATTCTAGACGTGTACCTTTAACAATCTGTTCACATTGTTGCCCATCTGGGGCCCCGCAAAACAGAAAAAGGCCGCAGCCCTTGTGGGCTACGGCCTTCAAATCAGAAAAAATGCGCGGTTTTTAGTTCATGCGCTCAATGATAATAGCAGGAGCCATACCGCCCGCTGCGCACATGGTCACAAGACCAAACTGCTTGTTTTGACGCTCCAGCTCATCAAGCATGGTGCCGATCAGGATCGACCCGGTTGCACCGATCGGATGCCCCAGAGCCATCGCGCCGCCATTTACGTTCACTTTGGACCGGTCGAGTTTCAGATCGCGAATGAACTTCTCCGCGACAACGGCAAATGCCTCATTGATTTCGAACAGATCGATATCGTCGAGCGTCATGCCGGCTTTCTTAAGTACTTTCTTTGCAGCCGGTACAGGTGCGTTCAGCATAAGCGTTGGGCTATCGCCCATGTTGGCCATGGCGACAACGCGGGCACGTGGCTTCATGCCATGAGCTTTTGCGTAATCGGCCGAGGCCAAAAGAATGGCAGCAGCGCCGTCAACTACGCCCGAAGAATTGCCGGCATGGTGGACGTGGTTGATCTTCAGGTCAGGATATTTTGCCAGAACCAATTTGCGGAAAGTGGTGCCCGCTTCGTCCAGTGCATAGTCAGCGAGTTGCCCGAAAGAAGGAGCAAGGGCTGCGAGACCTTCAGCCGTTGTCTGTGGACGTGGAAACTCTTCCTTATCCAATGCGAGTGTGCCGTCTTCATGGTACACCGGCACGAGCGACTTGGAGAAACGGTTCTCTTTAATCGCCACGTCAGCGCGCTTCTGGCTTTCAAGTGCAAGCGCATCCAATGCTTCACGCGGAATGCCTTCCAGTGTGGCAATCGCATCAGCACACACGCCCTGGTGCGGCTGCGGGTGCAACTCGCGCAGATGGATGTTGCCATTGTCCATGAAAGGCGAACCGCCTTTGTTCATCTGACCAAAGAGCGACATCATTTCCGTGCCACCTGCAATCGTCAGGTCTTCCATGCCAGACATAATGTTGGCAGCTGCGATGTTCACCGACGTGATGCCTGAGCCGCAGAACCGGTCAAGCGTCATGGCAGATGAACGAACATCATAGCCGGCGTCGAGTGCTGCCATACGACCAAGGTCGCCGCCCTGTGGGCCTTTCTGCGAGCTTGTGCCCCAAACGATATCATCGACTTCTGCCGTGTTGATGTCGTTGCGCTCTTTCAGCGCCTTGAGAACGGTAGAGCCCAACCGCTGCGGGTGAATTTCAGCAAGGGCACCCTTGCCAACCTTGCCAATACCGCGGGGTGTGCGGCACGCGTCAATGATCCAAGCCTCAGCCATTTGCATCTCCTGATGTTGAAAAACCAGCTCTATTAAAGTAACTGCCTATAGTCAGCTGCCTATGGGATACTGCGTTCAGATGCGTCCTGCAATAGGCTAGGCCGATGCCACTCCTTGACGCAGGGGCGCGCTACGGACACACCGGCCCGACGAACTCTGGAATCTCTCTGTCGTGCGTGTGGAACGAAAAAGGCGCGAGAAAAAATTACGGCAACTGTCGGAAATTGCCAGTGTTCAGCCGCGCCGTCGGCAGAAACCAACTCCCAACCGATACCGGTTGTCCTTGCCAGATTCCCGCAATTGTCCCCCCGACCGAAAAAGTGGCCTGAGTTTTGCCTTCTGTTTAGGTGAGCGGGCTGAGTGAGGACACATTCGAAAAGGTTTCGACCGTTCTTTTTGAAAACAAAGATGAGGAGAAAGCTATGATTGGAAGTGTAGGCGGAGTTGGAGGTTTCAACCCAGCTCAATTCATGAAGCCGCAAGGTGTTGATTTTACGTCGCAATCGGGCGGCAACTCGGCTGCCCGTGAAGCCAGGATGCAGGAACGGTTTAACGCTGCGGACGCTGATCGCAGTGGCGGACTTTCCGTTGAAGAATTCGAATCTGCGTTCACAAACAGTCCACGTGGGGCAAATTCTGCCGCGTCAGCGTCGGAAATTTTTGCCCAGCGGGACGGAAACGGCGACGGCCAAATTACGTCCGACGAAATGGGTCCGCCTCAAGGTGGCGGTCGACCGGAAGGAGCCGGTGGCGGCCGGCCGATGATGGCTAGCGACATGCTGAGCACGTTGCTGCAAATGCAGGAAGATTCGTCTGGTAACGATCTGATCAGTCAGTTGACAGATCTCCTTAAATCCTTGGAAAGCTCCGACGCCTGAGAACATAAGGAGTGGGGAGAAGGCAAGCAAACCGCCTTCTCCCGAACGCAGTACGCATAGTATGTAGACGCCGGTGTGCGACGCCGATAGACCGCGTTCAGTTTAGCGCGTGAGTCCGATAGCAGCTTCCTTGCTCATCGTTCGTGAAACGATAGAATTCTGCTAAAATGTTCGACGTCAAATGGATCCCCGAGCATCCTGAGATACTTGAATTTGCACACGCGGCTTCATACCGCTGTCGGGAAACGTGCTGGAACTCAGGGGTGGGCGCGGTGCGCATGCTACAGGATTTCAGGAAGCCCAAGGGAGGCCCGCCTGTGCGTCTAAAATCGGCCTTGAAAAGGGCAGCTGCGATGCCCCTCGCCCATCTCGTGCTGGTCACAAAATCTGACAAATCAGCAGATTTCCGCCTATCGTGCCAATAAGCAGAACCGGCGCGCTCAACCTTGAGAGGGAGATTTCATTGCTGGATGTATTGTTCGCCAACCTGAGAGATCGCCTCACGCAGGAAATCTGGCTGAAAGATGCCGAAAATGTATTCTGGCGCAAACCGCTTGTGATCACAGCGCGGATCGCGTGGGTGATCGGGCGTGATCTTTTCAGTGGTCAGGCGAGCCTTCGGGCCATGAGCCTTGTCTATACGACGCTTTTATCCATCGTGCCGGTCCTTGCCCTTCTGTTTGCCATTTTGAAAGCCTTCAATGTTGATGATCAGGTTGAAGTGCTGATGCTTGAGTTCCTCGCCCCCATGGGCGAACAGGGCAAGGAAATCACGGGCCAGACCATTACCTTTGTCAGGCAGGTGAACATTTCTGTTCTTGGCTCCGTGGGTCTTATCTTTCTGGTCTACACGCTCATCTCTCTGATTCAAAAAATTGAAAAGGCCTTCAACGCGGTTTGGCAAGTCGCGTCAGACCGGTCGATCACACGGCAGGTCACGGCCTATCTCAGTGCCGGGTTGATTGGCCCGCTGTTTCTTTTTCTGGTGGTGGGGGTGATTGCAACCACGCTTAGCGGTTTCCTGCTCGACACGGTCGGAGCCTTCGAACCTGTTCGCATGATCCTTCAAGAGGCAAACAAGCTTGTTCCCTATGGGGTGATGATCGGGGCGTTCTCCTTCCTCTATTATGTTGTACCCAATACGCGCGTCCGGCTGACATCGGCGCTGGTGGGCGGCAGCGTGGCCGGTATTCTCTGGGTTGCGCTCGGCTGGGGATTTGCCACGTTTGTTGTCACCTCAGCGCGCTACGCCGCCATCTATTCCGCCTTTGCAAGCCTCGTCCTGTTCATGATCTGGCTTTATACCGCCTGGCTTATTCTGCTGATCGGCTGTTCGATCACTTATTATTTTCAGAACCGTGCACATCTTTCGCCGGACAGCGGTCTGATCCGGCTTACCGTCGATCAGACCAAGCGTCTCACTCTTTTGCTTGTGACCTTGGTACATCGTTCTTTCAAAACGGGTGATACACCGTGGACGTCGAAACGCCTCGCTAGCCGCCTCGGCATTCCGCCACAAGCAGTCGAAGTGATTGTCGCAACCTTGCACGATGCGGGGTTTGTCGCTTGGGCGGGGCATAGTCCAAAGCTCGTTCCCACCAAACCTGCGGAGATGACGAAGATCCGCGATCTTCTTACCCTCGTTCAACAGATGGATGCGCTGGGGGCCGCACGTGACGAGCGGCTTGGAACAGATACGAGTGTCGACCGCTTGCTCGCGACGCTGGAAGCGGCCCGGCAAAGCGCCATTGGCGAGCGGACGATTGAAGATCTGATTCAGGAAGAGAAAGCGCGCCGGTAAGGCGCGTGCAAAACTATGAAAGCGCTCCCCGGTATCCCGAGAGGCGCTTTCATCGGCTCAGTCATGGCTTCTGATTGCAGACAGAAGGAGGAGATTACATGACCTGCCATTGTCCATCAGGCTGGCGGCAAGCTGTGCCGTATGCCTGTTCGCGCTGACCGCCAATGTAGACGGTTTGCTGATATTCGCGGCAATAGCCCTGCTGCGTCTGATAGGTCTGACCAGGTTGTACGGACCCATAATTGCCGCTTTGGTCATTCCGCCACCATTGCTCCTGGCCGGTCGACATCGCGGTTTCGGATGCGCGTGCGAGCTGATACTGATCCCGCCCGTCAAGACTGCGTCCGACCGACTGGCCGACAGCGGCACCCATTACAGCGCCCAGACCTGTCGCAATCAGACGACCGCTACCGGAGCCCACCTGGCTACCGAGCAAACCACCGCCAATTGCACCGATGATGGTGCCCGCCCCTTCGCGTGGTCCTGCGCCGGTGGCATAACAACCAGTAAGTGATGCGGCGATCAGGCCCACCGCTGCCAATTTGACAATCTTCATGACGGAACCCCGTTTTTGAGTTGAACTGTTAACGTCCTCACACATTATCGGGATCTGGTTGATTGGCGGCTGAATGACCGGTTCATCTGGCGTTCATATGAAAATGGCAGATTTACGCCACTTTCTACACTCTCGGCAGCCGGATTTCAGCTTTGAGCCCACCTTGTTCACTTTCGCCGAGCAACAATTCTCCACCATAAAGCTCAGCCGTTTCGCCCACGATATTGAGCCCGAGGCCCGACCCCGGAACGGCTTCATCCAGGCGGGTTCCGCGCTCCAGAACCATGGCCCGTTTCTCCTCCGGAAGGCCGGGGCCATCATCCTCCACACTGATGAGAAGACGCGGCACTGTGCCCGCCGACTTCACCGCGCGCAGGTTCACATTCCGGTCTGCCCATTTGCAGGCATTGTCGAGCAAGTTGCCAACCATCTCTTCAAGGTCCTGCGCTTCGCCTTTGAAGGCGAGACCTTCTTCAATTGATGTTTCGATGACGATGCCGCGTTCCTGATAAATCCGTTCCAGTGTGCGGGCGAGCCCTGACAAGACAGGCTCAATGGGTGCACTGGCACCCAGCACTCTTGCATTCGCTGCTGTTCGTGCACGGGACAGATGATGCTCGATCTGCTGTCGCATCAAGCCGGTCTGGTGTTTGACGGTCTGCCCCAGTGCCGACTCATCTTTCCGGCTTTCATTTGCGAGCACACTCAAAGGTGTCTTCAGCGCATGGGCAAGATTGCCAACGTGCGTGCGTGCGCGTTCCAGCACTTCATTGGCATATTCCAGGAGCGAGTTCAGTTCCTCTGCCAGCGGTTCAATCTCAACCGGAAAATCACCTTTGAGCTTGACCTCTTCGCCGCTTCGGATTTTCTGTAGACCCTTGCGCACATCCTCGAGTGGGCGAAGGCCATAACGGACCTGGATCAGGAGAGCGATCAGGATGCCAACCCCGATCATAATAAGTGCACCAGCAAGCAGCCCCGCAAAATCATCCACCAGCTTTTCCAGCTGGGTCATGTTTCCCGCCACCGCAAAGGATACCGGCACATCCACACCGGGCACCAGCACCCAACGCTCGACAACACGCAATGGTTGTTCCTCAGGCCCCGGGGTCTTTGCTCTCAACAGTGTGTCGAGAGGCACATTTTCCATATCAAGTGCCTGGCTTGGGGC
>JAVKCY010000035.1:0-6502 GCA_040223265.1 Parvibaculum sp.
CCGGCTAGAGAATTGCCGTTTTGGCCTTAGGCACAATGCTAGCTGCTTGCATGAAGTGGGGGGTCCGAATTCCCGCGCTCAAACCGACCGGTTTCCCCAAAAGGGTCGCCCTTTTGGCCGCCTTCATCCGATCAAGGCCACAGGCACAAGTTCGTCTGCCGGGGTTCGTGCTAGAATACCCGCCCATTTCTGCCAGTTTCACGATAAAAAATCCTATCACAAAATTCCGCCTAAAGAAAGAGCGGTCCGTGAAAGGGTAGTGAAATCAGTCGGATAGAGGTTAATCGCCTTCACCGGGCTCTGCGCTGAAGTGCTCTTCCAGCTTGTTGGGCTTGCCATCCCATTCCTCAGCATCCGCAGGCTGCTCTTTCTTGAGCGTGATATTTGGCCATTTCGCAGCATACTCGGTGTTGATTTCCAGCCATTTGTCGAGCCCTGGTTCCGTGTCGGCCTTGATTGCTTCGGCCGGGCATTCTGGTTCACAGACGCCGCAGTCAATGCACTCATCGGGATGGATGACCAGCATGTTTTCGCCTTCGTAGAAGCAGTCGACAGGGCAGACTTCTACGCAGTCCATGTATTTGCACTTAATGCAATTATCGGTCACCAAATAGGTCATTTTACTCTCCGAATGCCGCTTTTTTACGGTTTTCTCAGCGTTTGTGGTGTGTGTTCCTAACCGGTCAATCCGAGGCGGGCGAGAACCCGCTGGCGGGCCAGGCCCGTTTCCCGGTCGGGAACGTATATCAAGCCAGCAATTCGCCGCAACAGGCTTGCTTCATAATCATTCAGGACACCGTCGGCATAAACGGTTTCCCATAATTGTTCAATGAGACGGATCCGCTCGGCTTCGCCATAGGCATCTTTGAGGGTGCGGGTCCAGCCAAACAGGTCCACAGCTTCGCCTTCTTCCTTCGCACCCAGCTCCATCAGTTCATTTGTCTCGGCGGCGCCAAGGTCGTGCGCTTTCTGCAATATCTGGTGGATGCGGGTGCGCTCTGCCTCGCCAAAGTCTGCGTCCATGCGCGCGGCAGAGACGAGCAGTGCGGCCGCCGCGATCTGGACATCGTCAAACCGGTTGCTCGCCGTGGGGCTTGCCGGTGTTTCAAAGAGTGACTTGAGACGCTTGAACATCGAGTGGGTTTTCTCTGTGCGGCAGTGTTCTACCTTGTAGGTATTTTACTTAGTGGGTGTGGTGTTAAATTTCAACTACACTTATTTAGTGTTTTTATTCGCTGTCTCGATGAAATGCATCGGTCTGTCGGCGCTCTTTTTTGGTGGGGCGTCCAGCGCCCGGTTCCCGTCGGGCGGTTTTGGGCGTGTGTTCCGGCTTTGGCTGGTTCTCTGGCGGGGCCTGGTCATCGTAGAGCAACCTTGCTTCGGGTGCCGGGCCACGGCGTGTGCCGGGGTCCAAAATTTTGATGACGCGAATGTAGGGACCAAGCGGGAAGGTAAGGATGTCGCCCGCTTTTACGGCGCGGCTTGCCTTTGCGACGCGCTCACCGTTCAGGCGGATCTTGCCGGCTGAAACTTCAGCTGCGGCGAGGGTGCGGCTTTTGTAGAAACGGGCGAACCAGAGCCAGCGGTCAATGCGTTGGCTCTGGTGGGCGTCTTGCGGGTTTGCGGTGGTCGGTTCCGTCATTTGCCCGGTGGTTGCGTCTTCAATGCCATCAGGGCTGCGAAGGGCGAATCCGGATCCATGGGCTTTTCTTTCCGCTCAGGGCGTGGCTTCGGTGCATTGCGGTCATTGCTATGACGTTTGCCCTTGCCCGATTTGTCCGATTTTCCCGATTTGTCCGATTTATGCGATGGCTTGCCCCGTGACGCGTTCCGCCTGCCGCGATTGCCCGGCTGCTCCTCGCGCTTCTCGCCTCTTTGGTCATCTTTCTGGGCATTACGGCCACGTGGCGCGTGGGACCCGTGATGACGGCGCTGAGGGCGCCAAACTTCAAGCTCTTCGATGGAAGGTTCTTGGGGGGAAGATTCTTGGGGGGAAGGTTCTTGGGGGGAAGGATCTTCGGTTTCAGGTGCAGCGGCCTCAGCGACAGGCGCCACCGCTTCTGCAGCTTCGGCGACAGGCGCTTCTGAAGGCGCATTGGTTGGCTGTTCAGCAACGGTTTCTTCTGAAGCGACAACCTCTGTGGCTACTGTTTCAGCGACGGCTGCCTCAGCTACGGGAGCGGCTGCGGGCGTGTGGGGCTTTGTCGATGCGATGGATTTGGGCGCTTTCGCGGCCTCTCCAATACGCACGGCATTGGCGACTTCTTCGCTTGTGAAGGTCTCCGTATTTTTTCGGTAGCCGATGCCGGAGAGGATAGCCCCCATCTCTTCAGCAGAGCAGCCCATGAGCGACATCATGTCCGGGTCAATGACGAAGCCGCCTTTGTAGCGGCGATCAGAGATGATCGGACGGATGAGATCGGCGAGGCGCTCCAGCATGTCACGGCGCACAGCACGGGGGCCGCAGACGCGGAACCCGATGGCCTCGTAAAATCCCGCCGGTGCGCCGGGTGTTGCTGAAAAGGAGGTCAGGCCCGCTGCTGGTGGTTGGGGCAAGGTCTCAAACGGGTCCATATCGCCGTTTGTGGTCCCGTGTTTCAGTGCCCAGAGAACCAGAATGAGGCGGGCAGGGGCAGGCTTTAGCAAGGCGGGCATGAAGATGGAATGGGCGCCAAACCGCACACCCTTTTTGCGCAACTGGCCACGGCCTTCCTGATCAAGGGCGCGAATATCGTTGCCGATCAGTTCCCGGTTGACGCTGCCCAGATGTTCGACGAGCTGGAAGGCGACGCCTTTGGCCAGGCCGGTCACTTCTTCTGAGCTTGCAAGTGTCATCAATGGTTCGAGCACGTTGGCAAGGTGGACGCGGAACCAGGCTTCCAGCCGTTCCTGAACCTTCTCGCGTTCGGGACCGTTCAATTGATCACTGGCCAGCACTTCAATCCGCGGTGCCAACGCCGCGTCGCCTGCGATCAGGCGACCGACAGCATGGCCCGCCCAGATGAAGCGGCCTTGCTCCGTCAGGTGGATTTCGCTTGCAGGTGTGGTTGCAAAGCGCGTCGCGCGGGAAACAATTTCCGCTGCCAGCGCCTTGTCAGAGGCAGCACGCAGAGCCTTTTCCTGAATGCCTTCCGCCCGTGGATCTGTCACGAAGACAAACCCTTGCAACTTGCCGACAAACTCACCTTCGACGAGTACATCGCCTTCTTCATTTATTGACGCCATTAAATCCTCGCGTTCGCGCAGACGCTTCATCAAAATACTGGTGCGGCGATCAACAAATCTTTGCGTCAATCGCTCATGAAGCGCATCTGATAGTCTATCCTCTACAGCGCGCGTCCGTTCTTGCCAATGGGCAGCATCATCTAACCATCCTGCCCGGTTCGCAACATACGTCCATGTTCGCATATGTGCTATGCGATTGGACAGTGTATCTATGTCACCTTCAATAAGGTTAAGCTGATCGACGTGCTTGGCGATCCAGCTTTCCGAAATCCGGCCTTCATCCGACATTAATGACCGGTAGATACGACCCAACAGGTCCACATGCTCCCCGGTCATGGTTTTGCGGAAGTCCGGGACTTGTACCACATCCCACAGTAGAGCAATGGATGCAGGCCCGGCGGCCAGCTGAATAATGTCTGGATCGCGGCCCAATCGCATCAAGGCTTCCTGATCGATACCCATTTGGGCGCGGGTGAGCCCGTCGCGGCCCGGCGAGAGCTCCAGCGACCGGATCAGCGCCTGGAGGGTTGAAAAATCGAGATCAGAATTTCTCCATTGGAAGATTTTGTCGGTTTCAAAACGATGATCTTCAATCCGGTCCACGGTTTCCGCGTCGAGCGACGGCGCGTCGCCCGTCGTGCCAAATGTCCCGTCATTCATGTGCCGCCCTGCGCGCCCGGCGATCTGGGCAAGCTCGGACGCGGTCAAGGCGCGGTGTCTTGCGCCATCGAACTTGGATGTATTGGCGAAGGCCACATGGTCCACGTCCATGTTGAGGCCCATGCCGATGGCGTCGGTTGCAACGAGATAATCGACATCACCGTTTTGATAGAGGGCAACCTGCGCATTGCGGGTGCGGGGCGAAAGGGCACCCATGACGACCGCTGCACCCCCGCGTTGCCTGCGGATCAGTTCTGCAATGGCATAGACACGATCAGAGGAGAAATCGACGATGGCGGTTCTGCGCGGCAGTTTGGTGATTTTCTTCTGGCCCGCATAGCTCAGTTCTGACAGGCGCGGGCGGTTCACAATGGTGACATCGGGGAGGAGCTTGTTGATCAGGGGGCGCGCCGTCTCCGAGCCCAGAAACATTGTTTCTTCCTGGCCACGTGCGCGCAGCAACCTGTCTGTGAAAATGTGACCGCGTTCCCGGTCGGCGGCGAGCTGGATCTCGTCGATGGCCATGAAATCGACGGCACGGTCCCATGGCATGCTTTCCACCGTGCAGACGAAATATCGTGCCTGTCGGGGCAGGATTTTTTCCTCTCCTGTCAGAAGTGCCACTTCTGACGGATTGACCCGCTTTTTGATGCGTTCAAATGTTTCGCGCGCCAGCAGGCGCAGCGGTTGTCCGATCATGCCAGTTTTGTGCGCGAGCATGCGCTCCACGGCGAGGTGGGTTTTGCCCGTATTGGTCGGGCCGAGAACGGCTGTGATTTGGCTGCCATAAGGGGCAGGGCGGGCGCGAGGTGTCATGGTTGCGGGCACCATTGCGGCTGGAGACAGGGATTGCAAGCGCGTGATGCACAAGCCGGGCGGTCGTTAACGTTTGTGCTGTTAACTTTCGGATCATTGTGCGAACGAACCGGGTCCGAATCGATGACTTGCGATCTTCGCGGTCTGTTCACGGCTAAATCTTGTGGGTTGGCGAAGGAAAAAGCAGACGGATGTTAAGGATTTCTGTGGATAAGCGAGCGGTTTGACCGGCTGGCGCTGGCGCGCCAACCGGTCCTGTTAAGGCTCACAGACCCTTGTTTGGGCACATCAGGTATTTTTCACCCGTGGTCTTGAGATTGTATTTTTTCGCGGTGGCCGCGTCGAGGGCCTCTGCCAGCGACAGCTCATCTGTGTAGTGGCTGGCGAATGTGGTTTTGAGCTCATTGGCGACGCGCGTGCGCAGTTCATTTCCTTTTTCCATGCCAACACGTGCCAGGAAATGCGGCAGGAGCCAGCCGCCGACGCCCCACGCCATACCATAGGCACGGTTCAGGACGGTCGGGGAGAGGTCCAGTCCGCCATAAAGGTAGACCTGCTTATGGGCGACAGAGCCGTAGATTGAATATTCGGACGGTGTGCGGGCTGCTGCCTGCTCCATGCCGGTGAGGATCTGGCTGGCCAGATTGCCGCCGCCGGTGGCGTCGAAAGCGATGGTGGCACCGGTTGCATGGAGTGCGTCGGTGAGATCGCTCATGAAGTTCTCGTCCGAGCTGTTGATGATGTATTTCGCGCCCAGACCTTTGAGAATATCAGCCTGCTCTTTTTTGCGGACGATGTTCACCAGATCGATGCCATCTGCGATGCAGATCTTGTTGAGCATCTGACCGAGGTTAGAGGCAGCGGCTGTGTGAACCAGTGCCTTGTGACCTTCCATGCGCATGGTCTCTGTCATGCCCAGCGCCGTGAGCGGGTTCACAAAGCAAGACGCACCTTCTTTTGCTGTCGCCCCTTTGGGGAGTGGCAGGCACATCATGGCAGGGGCTGCGCGGTATTGTGCGTACATGCCGCCACCAAGGAGTGCCACGGTTTTGCCCATGAGGGCCTGTGCTTCAGGGTTCTTGCCAGCGGCAACAACAACGCCTGCGCCCTCGTTCCCGACAGGGAGAGCCTGGCCGACACGTGCTTTGAAGCGCGCCATGAATTGTGGTGCGACAGGGGCTGAAAGGACGGTCTTTGCGCCAGTGCCCTTGGACGTCGCAGCACTGATGTCGGCAGGGCCGAACATGACGCCGAGATCAGACGGGTTGATCGGGGAGGCTTCCACCCGAACCACGACTTCGTGATCTTTGGGCTCTGGCACGGGGACTTCTGCGAGTGCCATCTCCAATATCCCACTTTCAAGCAGGGTCGATTGCATCTGAAGTGCATTTGTCATGATGAGTTTCCATGTAAGGGGTGTGTTTGTGCGGATTAACCTATGTGGAAATAGGCGGCCCGTCCATCGCTTACGCAGCGGAAACCCACAGGCTTTCCCTCCCCGTCTGCCGTTAACGATTGATCTCTTAACTTTCAGATCATTGCAGGAACGAATCGCGTCCGAATCGACGATCTCGTGATTTTCGCTCATTGTTCCCCCCTATATGTGGGGGGTGGGTGCGGCATTGGGCGGACGGCATTAAGATTTCCTGTGGATAAGTCCGCGCCCTTACGTAACGTCGTGGCTGGCGCGGCACGCAGGCTCACCTATAGTCAATTGCATCGGCATTTTAAAGGGCGAATGGCATGGGCTCATTCGCGAGGAGTAAATATTGATATCGAGATCACACAAAAGCTGAGTGAT
>JAVKCY010000043.1:0-35610 GCA_040223265.1 Parvibaculum sp.
GTTCAGCCCAAACACCGGAAACCGCCGGCTAAACAAATAAATGACAAATCCGGTCAGCATACCTAGTTGAGCGGACTGGCTCTCAGTGAAGGCGGCCGCCAGCAAGGTGCACAGGAGGAGCGCGACGCCGGCGACCTCCCCCCATTGGCGGCTTGCAATCTGCATGACCGGCCAAATTATGAGTGTCAGAATGACCATGGGTCGGTTCGCAGCGTGCGCGGCTTCCCAATAAGCCAAATCGGATTTTGTCATCGCATAGATTGCCCCATCACTCAGCCCCTCTACCAGAGCCCATATCAGCGCAACCAGCGTAAAAACTGTGAGCACGGCGGCGAGAGCACCCACCTCATCCTTTTCGAATTTGAAGCTAAGTAAAACGAGTGCAACGGCGGTCAGAGAGAAGAGCTTCCCAACGCGTTCAAACGCAAAGGAAGGATCATATGACCGAATGGCCGCGAGCAAGATCACGGAACAAAATATTACCAAAGCGACAATCGTTGGCCGACTAAACAAAATACGACTGTTCGCCCGCCAGTCGCTCAAAAAGAAAGAAAGAAGGGCAAGAACGGGCACAATTGCCCCAAGAGCCCGCACCGACACAAAACTAACAAAAGGAGCAACAGCAACCAGCAGCGCTAGTGGCCAGAGAAACGCCCTGTGCTTCAGGGGCAAAAATACATCCGCTCTCATTAGCTCTTTCATGCGTATCAATTTTCTCATCCTGCTCAACGTCAGGCGCTGGTGGGGAGCCATGAGTGCAAACGCGCCCCAACACGCACTGGCTCAACACGCAAGGCAAGCCCGGTCTTGTCGTCGGTTTCAACAAACACGCCGCAAACTGTTGCAGGTCCCTCAGCCGGCGCAAAGCGCCCGCTGGGGATCTTGGTCACAAAGCGGTTTATCGGCTCATCCTTCTGCATGCCGATCACAGAATTATAATCCCCGCACATGCCCGCATCTGTCTGATAGGCCGTGCCTCCATCCAATATCTGCGCATCCGCCGTCGGGACATGGGAATGCGTGCCAACCACAAGGCTCGCCCGTCCATCGCAGAAATGACCCATCGCCATTTTCTCGGACGTGGCTTCCGCATGCATGTCCACCAGTACCGCATCAGCCACATCACCAAGCGGACACATGTCGAGCGCTTCATCCACACTCATAAACGGATCATCAAGCGGGTTCATGAAAACACTACCGAGTGCGTTCACGACAAGCACACGCCGCCCGTCACCGGTTTCAAAAAGCCCGCTCCCGCGTCCGGGCGTGCCCGCAGGATAATTACGCGGACGAATGAGCCGGGGCTCCCGCTCGATATGGACCAGCGCTTCCCGTTGATCCCAAGCATGATTGCCAAGCGTGATCACGTCTGTGCCCGCATCAAACAAATCATCGCAAATGCTCTGCGTGATCCCGAAACCACCCGCCGCGTTCTCACCGTTCACAACCGTGAAATCGATCTTCAATTTGGCCTTCAGGCCCGGCAGGGTCTCAATCGCGGCTTCGCGGCCCGACCGGCCAACCAGGTCTCCCAGAAACAAAAGTCTCACTCACGCCGTCCTTTCAAATTTCCGTGACCCCATTTCCGTCACCACCCAGTCAAGCGGCTGATCGAACGCATCAAACGGCAATCGGTCTTGTTCCTGCGCGGCATAGGCAATGCCAACCGCCAGAACCGTTTTTGTCTGTCGCAGGGCGTCCAGGGATCGATCATAAAAGCCGCCGCCAAACCCAAGTCGCACACCTTGAAGGTCAAACGCAAGCAAGGGCACAAGGAGAATATCGGGAACAACCAGATCAGCGCCCTTTTGTGGCACTCGGGTGCTGAACGGCCCTTCATCGGTCGGACTATCCGGTCCCCAGACATGAAAGCTGAGAGGTTCTTCAGCTCCCACCACACGGGGCAGCGCACATACACATCCGCGCTCATGGAGCTTGCGCATCAGCGGCAGCGGGTCCATCTCGGACCGCATGGGATAATAGCCTGCCACCACGAGGGCAGGCCCATCCGCCTTGAACGGGACATCAGCGAGAAAATGATCGAGAACGGCGAGCGCAGCTGTTTCCCCTTGCGCTTTATGCGCGTCTGCTCGGATCAAAAGTGCCTTTTGGCGCAGCACCGATTTTGACGGCAGGAGCGCGCTCAAGGACCCGTTTTGCGCTGTCGGATCGGACATGAAAACTCGAACAGTGGTGAAGAGAAAAACAGCTACCCGACACCAGGCCTTCGCCCAATAGCCAGATTGCGCCCAATAGCCAGATAATGTGGGCCCACCGAACCGTCGGAATGTGGATTCCCGGAGACCTACAAGAGTAGGTGGGCACCGTGTGCAGCAGGCCACGGCCTGCCACAGGGACAGTTCCCTAGAGAACCGTAAGGCCCCGAGCAATGATATTCCTAACGAGTACGGCAGCACCCGGAGACATTCTATCATGCATCCGAGGGCGAAAGGTCAAGACGCTTCTATACGTTGCGCCATTTTGTCAATTTTGACCGCCGCCTGTGACAGGATAGCAGCGACATTCGCCTCCATCGTCGCGGACTTGGTCACCTCCGCATCGCGGGCGTCCCTGAGAGCCTCAATTTCGGCTGTCAACCTTTCAATCCGGCTTTTCGCCTCGGATATTTCGTCCGCCGCCATAAGACCCGCCAGCAAAAGAAGCCGCGTATCGCCCACATGGCCAACTGTTTTGGCAAGGTCCGACACTACGTTATCAAGGTAAGCGGCAAGTTCTTTCAAGTGATCTTCTTCACCATCACCGCACGCGACAGAATAAGAGCGATCATTAATTGAGACGTTTACCTGACCCACAACTCAACCCTTCCCAGTAAAATGAACATTCAGAGCCTCAAAACGTGCGAGGCGAGGCAATTGACCTATTGCGCAAGCAGCTCATCAATATCTTTCAGCGCCGACCCAAGCTCGGTTGACGCGAGCGCATTAAGTCCTTCCAATTTTCGAACGTCGGAGCGCGCAATATCAAGCTCTTCAGCAAGTTTTGCGCGATCATCCTTGAGCGCCGCAATCTGCTTTTCCAAATTGCCCTTGGCTTCGGAGCGCACAGACTGACCGTTCGACGCACGCTCGATCCTGTCAATTGCGCGCGTAAAAGCAGTCATTGCCTCTTCAATCTTGCTCATACCCACTGCCCTCGATCATCGCTATCAAAAAATGCAGCCCGAAAGCCCGCCACCAAAACAATTGCCGCTCACCCTAGAGAGGCCGAAACCCTAGAGAGGCCGAAAGCCGCTCACGCGCCTAACCTTTCAGCCATATTGGCCCGCAAATAAGGCTTGAATGTGAGGGAAAGCATAAGGGACCAATTGCAAAAGAGCCAACCAAAAGGCTCGGCCCTGCGCATGACCAATTACCGGGTGGCGCGGACGGATCGACCGCCGTCAATCGCCGCCCCTCTCAAATATCAAGGCCCGCCCGCACAAACAATTGGCTCTGCCGCCCCTCAACACCCCTGGCCGCACCCGCAGACTGCGACGGAAAAGCGCCCGATTTCGGCCCGAATCCAATTGACTCCCGCAAATCAGGTGGTCATTGTGGCGCCGCTCTCGACAGCTTGTTGTTTGGGCACATTCGCTCTTTGACACAGAGTGTCACCAACGCGGCGAAGTCGCCAAGAATGGTAAGAAATGTGCACAGGACGACAAGCCGAACAGAAGCAGCCGGAAGTCTCTATTGGGAGAGGCTTCACGAGCGGACCCCAGGGGCAGGTCGCGCTGGAATGGCCGGAACTGCCCCGCCGAACAATTGGCACCTCACGGATTCTATCATCCACGAGCTGCACGGCTAAATGAGTTAGACAATGACGCCATCTGAGAAAAAGGCAACGGCCTCTGGTTCCACAGAGGGCGAATCCGCCGCCGCAAACGCCTCTCACACCATGATGGCAAATGCCATCCGCGCCCTTTCGATGGACGCCGTGGAAAAAGCCAATAGCGGCCATCCCGGCATGCCGATGGGGGCCGCCGACATGGCAACCGTCCTTTTCAGCAAATTCATGAAGATTGATCCCCGCCAGCCAGATTGGGCGGACCGCGATCGCTTTGTCCTGTCCGCAGGCCATGGCTCCATGCTGGTCTACTCCCTCCTTTATCTATTGGGATATGAGGAAATGACCATTGAGGAGATCAAAAATTTCCGCCAATGGGGTTCCAAGACCCCTGGCCATCCGGAGTTTGGTCATACAGCCGGTGTTGAAACAACAACCGGCCCGCTCGGACAGGGCATTTCAACCGCTGTCGGCATGGCGCTCGCCGAGCGCTTGCAGCAGGCCCGCTTCGGCGCGGACATTGTTGACCATTACACCTATGTCATCGCATCTGACGGCGACCTGATGGAAGGCATCAGCCACGAAGCGATCTCCATGGCCGGTCACCTGAAGCTCTCCCGCCTCATCGTGCTTTATGATGACAATCAGATTTCCATCGACGGCCCGCTGTCCCTATCCGAGACAGGCGACGCACTGAAGCGCTTTGAAGCCGCAGGCTGGAGCGCAAGCCGGATCGATGGTCATGATCCTGTCGCCATTGAAAAAGCGATTGCCGCCGCACAGAAAAATGACAAGCCAACGCTCATCGCCTGCCGCACCATCATCGGCAAGGGCTCACCCAACAAGGCTGGTAAATCCTCATCCCACGGCAGCCCGCTGGGGACAGACGAGATCGCCCTGACCCGCAAGGAACTGGGCTGGTCCGCAGAACCGTTTGAAATCCCATCCGACGTGCTGGACGCATGGCGCGTTGTCGGACTGAAAAGCGCCAAGGCCCGCAAAGCCTGGGAAAAACGCTATGATGCGCTTGATGCAGACAAGCGCGCGGAGTTTGAACGCCGTCAGACGGGCGACCTGCCATCGGGCTTTGGTGCCGCTATTGAGGCCTTCAAGCAAAAGCTGTCGAGCGAGAAGCCAGGTTGGGCAACCCGCAAAGCCTCCGAAGAAACACTCAATGTGATCAATGCCTGTGTGCCGGAAACAATTGGCGGCTCAGCGGATCTGACTGGGTCAAACAACACCCGTTCCAAAGAGCAGAAAGCCGTAACGCCAGAGGATTTCTCAGGCAGCTTCATCCATTATGGTGTGCGTGAGCATGGCATGGCGGCTGCGATGAACGGCATGGCGCTACACAAGGGTCTGATCCCTTATTCGGGCACGTTCCTGGTCTTTACAGATTATTGCCGTCCCGCCATTCGCCTTTCCGCACTGATGGAGCAGCGCGTCATCTACGTCATGACCCATGATTCCATTGGTCTGGGCGAAGACGGGCCAACTCACCAACCGGTGGAACATCTCGCTTCGCTTCGTGCCATGCCAAATGTTCTGGTCTTCCGTCCTGCCGATGCCGTTGAAACGGCAGAATGCTGGCAGCTCGCACTCGAAGCGAAAAGGAGCCCATCCATTCTGGCATTGACCCGTCAGGGCCTGCCCTTGGTGCGCACCGAACACAAGAAAGAAAACCTGTCAGCACGCGGTGCGTACGAATTGTCGGCCGCGCGCGGCACGGCACAGGTCACCTTGATCGCCACCGGCTCCGAAATCGCCATCGCCATGGCAGCCCAAAAACAGCTGGAAAATGACGGCATCGCAACCCGTGTGGTCTCGGCCCCCTGTCTCGATCTCTTCGATCAGCAATCTGCGACTTATCGCAAGGAAACACTGGGCGAAGGCACGGTGCGCATCGCAATTGAAGCTGCAAGTGGCTATGGCTGGGAACGCTATATCGGCCTTGATGGCGCGTTCATCGGCATGAAATCCTTCGGTGCCAGCGCACCGATTGATGTACTTTACAAGCAATTCAACATCACAGCAGAAGCGGCGGTTGCTGCTGCAAAAGAACGGCTCTAACGAGCCCTCAACTCTTTCCCAATGGGATCCGCAGGAGGTTTAAGAAATGGCAGTTCGTGTAGCGATTAATGGTTTTGGCCGCATTGGCCGTCTCGTCCTTCGGGCGATTGCGGAATCTGGCCGCAAAGACATCGAAGTCGTCGCCATCAACGATTTGGGCAGCGTTGAAGCCAACGCCCACATGCTGAAATTTGACAGTGTGCACGGCCCCTTCCCCGGAAAAATCAAAACCACAAAGTCGAGCATGAATGTCGGCCAGGGCCCGATCAAGATCACCGCGGAGCGCGATCCCAGCAAACTCCCCTGGGAACAGCTCGGTGTCGATATCGCGCTGGAATGCACAGGCCTTTTTGCCTCGAAGGAAAAAGCCTCAGCCCACCTGACAGCGGGCGCGAAAAAAGTTCTCGTCTCTGCACCTGCGACCGATGCGGACCTGACGGTTGTTTACGGCGTCAATGACAAGAAGCTGAAAAAGTCTCACAAGATTGTTTCAAACGCCTCTTGTACAACCAACTGCCTTGCACCCGTCGCACAGGTTCTCGACAAATTGTGCGGCATTCAGCGCGGCTACATGACAACCATTCACGCCTTCACGGGCGACCAGAGCACAGTGGACACGCTCCATTCCGACCTGCGTCGCGCACGTGCAGCCTCCATGTCCATGATCCCGACATCAACCGGCGCTGCAAAGGCTGTGGGCCTCGTACTCCCGGAGCTTGCCGGTAAGCTAGACGGAACAGCGATCCGCGTACCAACGCCAAACGTCTCCATGATCGACCTTTGTTTCGATGCAGGACGCCCAGTAACCGCAGAAGAAGTCAACGCCGCCATCGTGAAGGCAGCCGACGGCCCGCTCAAAGGTGTGCTTGGTTATGTGGACGAACCCATGGTCTCAATCGACTTCAACCACAACAAGAACTCGTCAACCTTTGACCTGACACAGACGCAGGTTCTGGGTGGCAAGTTCGTGCGTGTCCTTTCCTGGTACGACAATGAATGGGGTTTTGCGAACCGCATGGGTGACACCGCTGTCGCCATGGGCAAGCTTCTCTAATCAAAACCAGTTCAGGAATGACGACATGACCGGCCACAAGACACTCGACAACCTGTTTGCTGAAACGTCCATCGAAGGCAAACGCATACTGGTAAGAGCTGACTTGAACGTGCCCGTCGGTCCAGACGGGAAGGTGTCCGACGCAACGCGCCTCGAACGCCTTCTCCCCACCCTGAACGACCTGACAGCCAAGGGCGCAAAGGTTGCCATCCTCTCCCATTTCGACCGCCCAAAGGGTGAACGCCGGCCAGAGATGAGCTTAAAGCCCGTCGCAGCTGCACTCGCAGCCCTCGCCGGCAAACCGGTTGCCTTTGCCGATGATTGCATCGGCGATGCAGCCAGCAACGCAATGGCAGCGCTCGCCAACGGGGGCCTGCTGGTTCTTGAAAACACCCGCTTCCACAAAGGTGAAGAAAAGAACGACAAAACCTTCGCCCAGGCGCTTGCCGCCAATGGCGACATCTATGTCAATGACGCCTTCTCAACCGCGCACCGTGCCCATAGCTCGACAGAAGCTATTGCGCACCTTCTGCCTGCCTATGCAGGGCGTGCGATGGAGCAGGAGCTTAACGCCCTGTCAAAGGCGCTGGGGGAACCTGAACGCCCTGTGGTCGCCATTGTCGGCGGCGCCAAAATTTCAACCAAGCTCGACCTGCTCGGCAATCTTGTCGCTAAAGTAGACGCGCTTGTGATCGGCGGCGGCATGGCCAACACCTTCCTTGCTGCAAAAGGCGTGAATGTCGGCAAATCGCTGTGCGAGCATGACCTTGCCGACACCGCGCGCGAGATCATGGCCAAGGCCGAGACGGCAGGCTGCAAGATCATTCTTCCAGACGATGCTGTGGTCGCCGCTGAGTTCAAGGCACACGCCGCCGCCCGCACCGTTCCCATCAATGCCGTGCCGGATGATCAGATGATCCTTGATGTCGGTTCCTCCACACTTGCAACCCTTGCCGGTCATTTTGAAACAGCAAAGACCGTGGTCTGGAATGGCCCCCTGGGCGCATTTGAAATCGAGCCCTTCAATATCGGGACAGACACAGCCGCCCGCCATGTCGGCATGCTCACCAAAATGGGGACCATGGTCTCCGTTGCAGGCGGCGGCGATACGGTCGCAGCGCTGAACAGCGCGGGCGCGGCGGATGATTTTTCCTATGTTTCGACCGCCGGCGGTGCCTTTTTGGAATGGCTGGAAGGAAAAACACTTCCAGGTGTTGCAGCGCTCGAGCAGTCATGATCAGCTTCATGTCGGTCAACACAATATGACTGACGGGGAACATATCCATGAATGAAACACTGGAATCTGTCGCCATCGCCATGGGCGCGCGCGGTCGGGGCATTTTGGCTGCCGACGAAAGCTCCGGCACCATCAAAAAGCGGTTCGACACAATAGGTGTCATTTCGACCGAAGAAACGCGGCGCGATTACCGCGAAATGCTGTTCAGCACAACCAGAGCCATGCACGACAACATTTCCGGCGTGATCCTCTATGACGAGACGATCCGGCAGAATGCGAAAGATGGCACACCCCTGGTGAAGCTCATCAGGAACGCCGGATCCATTCCCGGTATCAAAGTGGATATGGGCGCAAAACCCATGCCGGGCTTCCCCGGCGAGAAGGTCACTGAAGGTCTGGACGGGCTGGCCGAGCGGCTCACTGAATATTATGCACTGGGCGCCCGCTTCGCCAAATGGCGCGCCGTGCTCGATATTTCTTCCACCATTCCCACGTCAGCCTGCATCAAGGCGAACATGCATGCTCTCGCCCGCTACGCAGCGCTCTGCCAGCAGGCCAATATCGTGCCGATCGTGGAACCTGAAGTGCTGATGGATGGCGACCACAATATTGACTGCTGCTACGAGGCAACCCACGCAACCTTGCGTGTACTTTTCGACGAACTGATCGAACAGAAGGTGATGCTTGAAGGCACAGTGTTGAAACCCAACATGGTGATCTCCGGCAAGAAATGCCCTCAACAAGCCACCCCGGAAGAAGTGGCGGAAAAAACCATCCGCTGTTTCAAGCACACCGTGCCCGCTGCCATCCCGTCCATCGTTTTCCTCTCGGGCGGCCAATCAGACATTGATGCAACCGCCAACCTGAACGCCATCAATGTGAGGGGCGGGTTTCCCTGGCAAATGTCGTTTTCATATGGTCGCGCCCTTCAGGCAGCACCGCTGAAGGCCTGGGGCGGCAAGCCGGAGAATGCGAGCGCGGCCCAAGCAGCGCTCACCCACCGCGCCACCATGAACGGCCTTGCCACCAAGGGTGAATGGCGCCCGTTCCTGGAGAAATGATCTATTCGCCGCCTGCACGTCGCAGACAGATCGACATTCAGCCCTTCCCGTTAACCCGGTGGGGCTTTTTGTTGCCCCCATTCCTCATTCCGCGTTACACACCATCCCATGACCAAAGATCACCGTGACACACCGCCCTGCCGCCTTTACCTCATCACGCCGCCCCGGCTGGAGCCAAAAGGCTTTGCCGAAACGCTGAAAGCAGCCCTTGGGGCGGGCGATGTGGCCTGTGTGCAATTGCGCCTGAAGGAAGAGGATGGGGACACCACGGCAAGCGAGGATCTTATCCGTCGCGCCACGGAAATCCTGATGCCCATCGCCCAAGCCGCCGGCGCCGCGTTCCTGATCAATGACCGGGTGGACCTCGCCGAAGAAATGGGAACGGACGGGGCACACATTGGTCAGAAAGATATGGGCTTCAAGGACGCGCGCAAGCTGCTGCGTTCCGATCGCATCCTCGGTGTGACCTGTCACAATTCAAGGCATCTGGCGATGGAAGCGGGTGAACAGGGCGCAGATTATGTGGCTTTCGGCGCCTTTCACAAAACCGACACAAAAAACCCTATAAGTAGCGCCGAGCCGGACATTCTGACCTGGTGGTCTACGCTTTTCGAAGTACCTTGTGTCGCCATCGGCGGCATCAATGTGGAAAATGCAGAGCCGTTGGTGAAGGCCGGTGCCGATTTCCTGGCTGCTTCGGCAGGCGTATGGGCGCACCCGGAGGGCCCTGCCGCCGCGGTTGCAGCCTTTAACAGGATCATGACAGCGGCGCGTAACTGACAACCAGCGCTGTCGCAAGCCCAAGGTCCGTACATGAGATGAATATGGCCAAGCATCACCGCGTCCTTCTCGCCCTGTCTCTTGCGCTGATGGGAGCGCCTATCATGACCAGCACGACCGCATCGGCGAGCTCTTTTGAAGAAGCGGCCCGCGCCTATCAGGCAGGTGACTTTGCCGCCGCCCGCGAAGGCTTGATGGCGGCCGCCACTGCAGGAAACTCAGACGCACAATTTTTGCTCGGCACAATCTATTTTAATGGTGAAGGCATTGAGCCAAACCATGTCGAAGGACTTCGCTGGTTCCGCCTTGCCGCCGACAACGGCAATCCAACCGCCGCATTTGCCCTCGCCTCCGCCTATCGCACAGGCGCTGGCACCGAACGCAACGACGCAGAGGCAAGACGCTATTTTGAGCGCGCCGCGAACGGTGGCTCCGTCCCTGCCAAGTTTGAACTCGCCAACATGCTGATGCGCGGCGAAGGCGGCACACCCGACACGGAGCGCGCTGTGCGCCTGTTTGAAGAAACAGCCGCCGCAGATCATCCAGGCGGTCTCTATGCGACGGGCGCAATTTACGCCGCCGGGGAAGTCCGCGCCCAAGACCTGAAGCGCGCCATTTCTTACTTCAAGAAGGCCGCAGAAAAAGGTCAGGCAGACGCTGCCTATAATTATGGCCTCATGCTGGTTGAAGGCACGGGTATCGACAAAAACCCCGGCGACGCCGTCAAATGGTTTGAGATCGCCGCCGCCCAGGGCCTGCCGGAAGCCTTTACCGCTCTCGGTTTCCTCTATGGCAATGGCACAGGGGTCGAGCTGGATGAGGCGAAAGCCGCCTCCTGGTTCAACGAAGCCGCGCTCAGAGGCGACACGCTCGCCCAGACACGCCTTGCCCGTCTTTACTTTTTGGGGAAGGGCGTCGAGAAGGATTTGAGCGCTGCTTATACATGGCTTTCCATCGCCCGTCAGGGCGGTCAGGATGACCCTGAACTCGCCGCCCTGCTTGAACCGGAAATGACACCAGAAGGACTGGCTGCGGCGGAAGAAGCACTAAAAGACTGGGAACGCGCAACAAAACCCGCCCGCTGAGCGGATTTGAAAACGCTTTTACCCCGAATTTTGCCCGAATTTCCCCGAATTACATTGGTTTTACGCCGCTCCGGTGCTATCCAGTCGCCGGACTGTGCGCACCCGTTTGGCCGTGCGCAGGTCAACCGCCTCATGGGCCGCCCTTCGGCAGCACAATGACGGTCATTCGCAACGCATTCAGATTTGGACGCAATCCATGAAGATCAACGGCAACGAAATCCGGCCCGGCAACGTCATTCAGCACAAAGGCGGCCTGTGGGCGGCTGTGAAAGTGCAACACGTCAAGCCCGGCAAAGGCGGCGCTTTCGCGCAGGTCGAGCTGAAAAACCTGATCGACAATACCAAGCTCAACGAGCGCTTCCGCTCCGCCGAAACGGTTGAGAAAATCCGCCTTGAACAACATGACTATCAGTTTCTCTTCGAAACGGACGGTATACTGACCTTCATGGACAAAGAAACCTATGAGCAGATCGAACTCTCAACGGATTTCGTGGGCGAGCGCGCAGCCTTCCTTCAGGACGGGATGGAAGTAACAGTGGAAAGCCACGAAGGCCGCCCGCTGGGCATCAGCCTGCCAGACCAGGTCGTGCTTGAAGTGGTAGACACAGAGCCCGTCGTCAAAGGCCAGACTGCCGCGTCCTCCAACAAACCAGCCAAGATGGACAATGGTGTGCGTGTCATGGTGCCACCCTTCATCAGCGTCGGTGACAGGATCGTCGTTGAAACCAACGAAATCCTTTATCTGCGCCGCGCGGACTAAACCGTCTGCTGCATCGCACTACCTGCTCCCTAACCAAATGGCCGGACCGAACTTATGAGCCGACAATCTCCCACACTCACCGTCATGGTCCAGGCCGCCCGCAAGGCGTCCCGGTCCCTGATCCGCGACTTTGGCGAAGTGGAGAACCTGCAAGTCTCACTCAAAGGTCCAGGCGATTTCGTGTCCGCCGCAGACCTTCGTGCAGAAGAAACACTGCACGAAGAACTCTCCCGCGCCCGCCCCGGTTATGGCTTCCTGATGGAAGAGGGTGGCGTGATTGAAGGGAGCGACAAAAGCCATCGCTGGATCATCGACCCGCTTGATGGCACAACAAATTTTCTGCATGGCATCCCCATGTTTGCCATCAACATCGCGTTGGAGCGCGCAGGAGAGATCGTCGCCGGCCTCACCTACAACCCGATCTCCGACGAACTTTTCTGGGCCGAAAAAGGCAAAGGCGCATTCGTGAATGAACGTCGCCTCCGCGTGGCGGCCCGCCGCGAACTGACCCAGGCGGTCGTCGTAACCGGTATCCCTCACATAGGCCGACCGGAACACGCCCGCGCATCCCGTGAACTTGCCGCTATGATGCCGCAGGTGGCTGGCATCCGCCGTTCAGGCTCCGCCGCGCTCGACATGGCCTATGTCGCCGCAGGCCGTTATGACGCCTATTGGGAATGGGATTTGAGCCCCTGGGACCTTGCAGCGGGCATAATTCTTTTGCGCGAAGCAGGCGGCTTTGTCACCGATATGGACGGAGGCGCTGACATTTTGACAAAGGGCAACGTCCTCGCCAGTAACGAAATGCTGGCCCGCCCTCTTCAGACAATCCTCAAAAACGCCCGAACTGCTTAAACCTGGCAATTTGAGCCTGACTGTGTGATCGAGACAGGATAAAGCTGCAAAACACCCCAATACTCTCCAGGCCGCCGCAATTTCGCCCCGCTTGCGAGAGATAAAATTGTCGATAGTTTAACGAGTAAAACAAATCTCGTTCTGCCTCTGGCTCGTGGCCGCTCGTCTTGCAATAATAACGCAGCAGCAATGAAGCAATTATTTGAGTGCGTGAACGAAATCAGGCACCTTCGGGCAGCCTGACAGGTCGGGCCAGGCCACCCCCTTAGTGTGCCACCCCGCTTGGTATAAAGGACGCGGCGACGACATGACTAAATTGAGTTGGAGCAAAGTAGCTTTCACGTCTTTTCTTGCACCTTCTGTCACGATGCTCGTCGTTGGTTTTGGCATCTACCATTTCAATGCAGATGCCGCGCGCGCAGAAGTCCAGATTAACCTGTCAGGTATTGGCAAGCCGACAGAGAATGATCGCCGCATTGCCCCCGGCCGTGCACCCGTGCAATTGCGCACACCTGACCGATCTTCAGTGCAACAAATCCGGCTGACCCCGCCGCCATCTCTGCGTGGCGAGGTTTCATCGACTGGCGAGCGCGCTATCGTTGAACCTCCCAAGGCACGTCCGGCGCCTACAGTACTGCAACCAGCATCCTCAGCGCCTGCCGCGCCAATAGTGCCGCCTGCGCAAGTGCCCGTGCGCGAAGCAGCAATACAGGCACCTGCGCCTGTCCCGTCTCAAGCGCCCAACCCGGTCGCAGCGCCCGTTCCTGCTCAAGTACCAACTGAAGCGCCCCCTCAAGCAGCAACTCAGGCGCCTGCGCCGGTGCCAACCCAAGCAGTGGCAACACCAGAAGCACCGGAAATAGTTGAAACGCCCAAGCCCGAGCCCGAGCCTAAGCCTGTTCAGGTCGCAAGCTTGCCCGCACCCGCAGGGGCCGCCCATCGCCTGCGCTTTGATACAGGCGATGCAGGCCTTCCACCTGCAACCCGCGATGAGCTGGAGTTGATTGCGCTGGAACTGATGCGCCATGCGGACCGGATTGAAATCCAGGCATTCGCAGGCAATGCAGGTGACGTAAGCTCTGCCAATCGTCGCCTCTCACTAAAGCGTGGCCTCGCTGTTCGAAAATTCCTAGTTGAACAAGGCGTCCTGCAAAACCGCATTGATGTACGTGCGCTCGGTGGCACAAAGGATAGCGGCCCGACGGAGCGTGTCGACATTCTCTTGAGCAGCCGCCAGCGTTAACGCAGACACACGTTCCTCAAAACTCACCCCGATACACCAAACCCAAAAGGAGATGAGATATGGAAGGCGCTACAATGTCGAGGCCCCGCCCCTATCTCACCCGCATGGTCTTGTTCCTGATCCTTGTCGGGTTTTTGGCGCTCATTCTTTACGCCCAACTGGCCACCGCCTTCATGTCCAACCCTGGCCTGAATGGCCTGATTTTGGGTGTACTCTTTGTCGGTTCGCTTTACAGTTTCCGGCAGATTTTTATTCTTTGGCCTGAAATCCGCTGGTTAAACACCTTCCGGCGCTCGGACCCCGGCCTGGCCCTCGCCAAACCACCAAAATTGCTCGCCCCGATGGCCACCATGTTGGGCAATCGCTCTGGCCACATGATCCTGTCCGCCTTTTCCATGCGCTCCCTGCTCGACAGCCTGGCCTCACGGCTGGAGGAGCAACGGGAAATTTCCCGCTACATGATCGGGCTTTTGATCTTCCTGGGGCTTCTCGGCACCTTCTGGGGCCTTCTCGTCACGGTTTCAACCATTGCCGGTACGCTGGACGGCCTCGACGTTGAAGCCAATGACAGTCTTGCCGTCTTCTCCACCTTGCGTGAGGGCCTGCAAGCGCCCTTGCGCGGCATGGGCACCGCCTTCTCTTCTTCACTCTTCGGTCTGGCAGGCTCTCTTGTTCTGGGTTTCCTCGACCTGCAAGCCGGACAGGCGCAGAACCGTTTCTACAATGAGCTGGAGGAATGGCTCTCCACCGTCACCGACATTATCGGCACCAATGGAGACGTCGCACCAGCCCTCGAAAGCAATCAGGCGCTGATGGCGCTGGCCAACCATATCGCCTCACTCACCGAACATACGCGCGCAGAACACCATGCGCTGACGAGTGTGGCCCGTAATCAGGAGGCGCTCGCCCCCCTTCTGGAGAAACTGAACCGCCTTCTCGAAGAAAAGGGTCGCTGACCCATGGCAAGCTCGCGCCGGATCAGAGGTCGCGCGCCAAGCGCTGACTATTGGCCAGGCTTCGTGGACGCGATGGCGACACTGTTGCTCGTGCTGGTGTTTCTGGTCTCGATCTTCATGCTGACCCAGTTCTTTCTGGCAAAATCCCTCACCGGGAAGGACTCCGCTCTGGATGCGCTGCGGTCTCAAATCGCAGAACTTGCAGACCTTCTCTCGCTCCAGCAGCGGGAGAATGCAGACCTTCAATCCACGATCATGTCGCTGACCGAAGCGCTTTCCACCTCCGAAGGAGAACAGTCCCGTTTGGCAGCCATGCTGGCCGAGGGGGCTGGCTCCGGTGATCGTGAAGCAGTTCTTCTCTCGGAGCTGGATGACGAGCGCAAGGTGAGCGCACAGGCCCTTGCGCAGGTCGAACTGGTGAACCAGCAATTGGCGGCACTGCGCAGGCAATTGGCCTCCCTTGAACAGGCCCTTGAAGCTGCCGAAGCCAAAGACCGCGAAAGCAATGCACAGATTGCCGATCTTGGTCGCAGACTTAACTCCGCCCTCGCCCAAAAGGTGCAAGAACTTGCGCGCTATCGCTCAGAGTTTTTTGCACGCCTGAAACAGGCACTTGGCAATCGCGATGACATCGAGGTTGTCGGTGACCGCTTTGTCTTTCAGTCTGAAATCTTCTTCGCGTCCGGCTCTGCGGACATTAGCGATGAAGGAAAACGGGAGCTGCGCAAGATCGCGGTTGCCATTCGCGAAATCGCCGTTGGCATTCCAGACGACACAAACTGGATCCTGCGGGTGGACGGCCACACAGACGCCGTGCCGATCAACACGGCGGCCTTTCCGTCAAACTGGCATCTGTCGACGGCACGCGCTCTTGCCGTGGTTCAGCACCTGATTTCGTCAGGCGTCAGCGAAAAGCGCATCGCAGCCACAGGCTTTGCGGAACAACATCCGCTGGACGCAGGCAATAATGCGGATGCAAACCGCCGCAACCGCCGGATCGAGTTTAAACTGACCGAGCGCTAAAGTGTTTCCAGCAAAAGTGGATACCGGTTTTGCATCCGGAAACACGACGAGCAAAATATTATGGGTGCTGTTCCATCCCATCCAAACCGATTGGCCCTAGTGCTTAGCGCGGTGCCGCCACAGAACAAGCGAGGATTTTGGGGTCGAACACACCGCCGACCAGCATCACGTCCCCGTAGAGTGCCGCCACGCTGGACCCAGACAACTCACTACCCAAATTGAGATAAACCGTGTCAGCGACACCGCCACCATCGGCATTCGGCACCAAACGGACAACCTGGCTCGGCGAAAGATTTTTCTCGTCCGCCGCATGGGCCACAAAATCCATAAGCTTGGGATGCGCACCCGAAAGGATGGTGCCGTCGGGCGCAACGTCAAGATTATCGATACCCGTCCCAAGCGCGACATAATCTACCGGCGTCAGATCACCGCTCGCCCCATCGCGCGCATAGATCCGCAGCGCCATATCAACGGTTTCAGCGACATAGACGAGCGACCCGTCCGGGCTCACATTAACACCGTTCGGAAACGTCAGCCCTTCGGCGACAGAGCGGAAAACCGCGCCATCAAAATAGACAAGGTTGGCACTATCCAGCATCAGCGCATCTTGCAAAAACTTCCCCAGCGGAGATGCCGTACTATGATCATTCGTGACATAGAACTTGTCATGGGCAACCGGCTGCACATCATTGGGAGAGACAAGCATCGGGTCTGTCACCGTCGCCTGATGAGACAGAACCGCGTCTGCGCCGACATCAAACAACTCGATCGAATGCGTGCCCGCTGCATGATTGATCACGGCAAGCGTGCGCCGACCGGCCTCATCAATATAAAGGCCGATGCCATGAGGCTGAAATGCCTGGGGCACATGAGCGGTGACCGGGCGCAGTGCCCAGCCTTCGCGCGGACCGGAAAGATCGATTGCATAAATCCCGCCGCGAATATTTTCCGCACCCGCCACAATGGCCCGGCGATCAACCGCCGACACAAAGGCCATTTTGCGCTCATGATCGATCACAATGTCTTCAGGACCGGGAACCGAAGGAATGACCGTGCATTCAGGGAGGATTTCCATCGCACCTGTCAGGGTCGTGAACTGTCCCGCGGCTGCGTAAAAACGCACATACAAAAAGCTGATCGCCCCAGCCAGAATAACCAGCCCGACAATAATGTTGCGGTATAACGGTTTCATATCTTCCCCCAAATATTCCTGGCATTCACAAGCCCACAGCGCGAAACCCAATGTGGCGCTATTGTCAGTGTTATCCTATTGAGACGTCAATCCCGCCCGGTGCTACCCGGCGGCGACAGTGTCCAAATCATCCGTCACATCATTTTCGCCCTCAGACGACAGAAAGCTTTCCGCCCCGAACTGAAGCGAAGCAAGACGACCATAAAGCCCACCTTTCGCCACCAGCTCTTCGTGACGACCTTCAGCCACGATCCTACCCTTGTCCATCACAATGATACGGTCTGCCTTGCGAACTGTGGCAAGCCGATGCGCAATGACAATGGTCGTGCGCCGCTCCATCAGCTCTTCAAGCGCTTGCTGCACAAATTTTTCACTCTCAGCATCAAGGGCGCTGGTCGCTTCATCAAGCAGAAGCACCGGCGCATTGCGAAGGATGGCGCGCGCAATCGCAATCCGCTGACGCTGACCACCAGACAGGCTCACACCACGCTCCCCAAAGGCCGTGTCATACCCATCCGGCAACGAGGAGAGGAACTCATCAATATGGGCCGCCTTCGCTGCCGCATAGACCTCATCATCTGTCGCATCGGGACGCCCGTAACGGATGTTCTCACGCGCGCTCATGCCAAAGACGACCGTCTCCTGCGGGACAAGCGCAAACCGGCGGCGAACCTCAGATGGGTCTGCCTGATCCAGCACAACCCCGTCAACGGAAATGGATCCCTGCTGCGGGTCGAAGAACCGCAAGAGCAATTGAAAAATCGTGCTCTTGCCCGCACCGGACGGACCGACAATCGCCACGGTCTCTCCTGGCTTCACGGTGAAGGAAAGATCTTTGAGCGCGGCCGTAGCGGGCCGTGTCGGATAGAAGAACTGTACATGGTCGAACGCAAGTGTCCCCGTCGGCGGTGTGGGCAGTGCCACGGGATTTGCGGGTGCCTGGATCTCAGGCTCGATCTGCAAAAGCTCGATCAAACGCTCAGTCGCGCCAGCTGCCATTTGCACGTCGCCCCAAACTTCAGAGAGAGCTGCCATCGACATGGCGGCCATCAGCGCATAAAGCGTAAACTGCAAAAGTTCGCCACCGGTCATCGTGCCATCAATGACGCCCTGTGCACCGACCCACAAAACACCAAAAACACTTGAGAGACCCAAAAACATCACAAGTGCTGTGAGGCCCGAACGTGCGCGGATCCGACTGTGTGCTGCCTCGAAGGACGCTTCAACCGTCGCCGCAAAAGAAGACCGGTCAATTTCTTCATGATTGAACGCCTGAACCGTCTGCATGGCATTGAGCGTTTCACCACCAAAGGCACTCGTGTCCGCTATCCGGTCCTGGCTCGCTCGGCTCAGCCTGCGCACCCAGCGACCAAAAACGATGAGCGGCAGCATAATGACAGGGATCGCCAGCAACACGAGACCGGACAGACCGGGACTCGTATAAGTCATCATCGTTGCAGCCCCGAAAAACAGAAAAATATTGCGCAGGGCAATCGAGGCACTCGAGCCAACCACGGTCTTGATCAAGGTCGTATCAGCGGTGAGGCGGGACAGAACTTCACCCGTTCTCATTGTTTCAAAAAAGGCTGGCGACAAGCGCGTCACATGGTCATAAACCGCCGAGCGCAGGTCTGCGACAACGCGCTCCCCGATCCAGCTGACAAAATAGAACCGCGCAGCACTCGAAAGACCGAGCAACCCTGCAATCAGAATGAGAACGAGAAAATACTGGTCAATGAACTGGACATCGCCTTGACTAATCGCGTCCATCACCCGCCGCGCCGCCACAGGAAACGCCAGAGTGGACAAGGTGGCGATGACAAGCATGACGAAAGCCCCTGCCAGCATCTTCTTATAGTTCAACACGAACGGGAGGAGACCGATAATGGGACGAACGGCGCGCGCACGTGTTCTGCGAAGGGCTTCTTCTTCGATTGCCTCGGCAACCGGATTGGCAACGTCGCTCATGAAATTCCAAATTCTTGTAAGGGCACAGTTTCCGGGGACATATAACAATCCCCAGGGCGACAAACCAGTGCGGCAAATGGAATTAGGGCAAATTGGCCTCCCTTCCACCGCTTGCATTCACCGCCAAGCTCCTTTATACAGCCGCATTCCATACGCAAATGCCTCTTCCGGAGCCTTTGTGCAATTAACCTTTTGTAAGCGAGCGAGAAGATGAAAAAGGACACCCATCCCGACTACCACATGATCACAGTCGCGATGACGGATGGCACCTCCTTTCAGACCAAATCTACCTATGGTGCTGAAGGTGACACGCTGACGCTCGACATCGACCCAACCACTCATCCGGCCTGGACAGGTGGTAGCGGTGCTCTGCTCGACCGTGGTGGTCGTGTGAGCCGCTTCAACAAGCGGTTTGGCGGCCTTATGGGCAAGTAAGAGGCTGACGGGCCAAAAGCCCGTCATCTCCAAAAACCTGTCATCTCTAAAGCAAAAAAGCCCCGGATTTCCGGGGCTTTTTGTTTGGCCTGCTCAATGATGCCCCGGTAAATGTGACCGGTAATCAGTGGCGGGTATATTTCGTGTTTAGCGTATCGCGGAAAAACGCCTCAACCTTGGCCTGCTGTGTGGTCAGCGCTGAACGTGCAGGCACTTCCCCCGCTCTCAGCTGGGCATCCAACCGGTCAATCCGCTCGTAAATGCTTTCAGACCGCTGGATCAGATCCCGCAACACATCAGGGAGCATTTGGGCGGCCTTCACGGGCTCGGTCTTGGCAAGCTCACGCCCACCCAGCTCATATTTCTCTGACATGGCTTCGGTTTCCGACATTTCGCCTTCATAGACGGCCTTTTGCACCAGCAGCCAGGCCGCAACCTGCATAAGGCGGGTCGTCATCCGCATGCTCTCGGTTGCATAGGCAAGCGCCGTCGCACGGGGAAAATCCTTGGCCTGATCACGGCCCGGCCCGTCAAGATAGCTCGCGGCCTCTTCAACCAGCGACATACCTTCGCGGTATGTGCGCTTGAAAAGCTCAGACCCGCCGAACCCCTTCTTCGACCCTTTATTTGCGTCCTTGCCAATTTCCATTACCAACTCCTGATCGCTGCAAGCTTAAACCTGTCTGAAACCCTGCCTCAAGCCCCTTGCCGTGCCCCACAAGCCCCTAACCAGGCTCAAGGCAAGCTCCCAACGAGGAGCGGCAACCAGTTCGACACGTCGTTTCTGGAGGGCCGTCTCAGAAAGAGACCCTTTGCACCTCATGCATCAACAATCGTGCCAAACGAAATGGAGTGAAATCTGTCCCAAAAGGCGCCAAACCAGCCGAAAGTGGATAGCAAGGAGCCTGAGCACCGCATAGACGAGCGGAGACCCAAGCTGAAATGGGACAATTTTTGCGAGCAATCAGAAACGAGATACGCGTTTTAATGGAGAAACTGCCTGTTCTCAAAAAAGTGAGCCGCAAAGCATGCGGCTCAAGTTCTAACAGGGAGGCGTCAAACAGAGTGGATAGGAGCCACTCAATCCAGATGACTGGATTACGCCTATAAACAATACATAAGAGATCACTAACAAATAGTTAAAATTGGTGCCTATGCTCTAAAACCGGCGGCACTGCCTGAACGGATACTTGATTCTTTGGTGAAGAATTCAATTATTACAAACACTTAACAGACCTTTATTCTAAAATAATTATTTCTTGAAAAAAGCCTGCGCGGCCTCCTTGGACCCTTGTTTAGAGGCAATGGCCGCTTCACTTCGTGCAATTTCCGTCTCAAGCGAACTGATTCGAAATTTGAGTTCGTCGATAGACAGGTAGGAGAGGTCATCGCGGGCGAGCGCCGCCACGCGATCAGCCACTCGTTTCGGTTGCAGCTCTTCCGGATCCATATCGCCTTTTCTCCCCTGTCTGACCAGATCAACTTCCCGCACTTTACGAGCAATAGAATAGAGCCGCAGGCAAAACGATGCCAAGATGCACGTCATCAGCATTCAACCATCTGGCAAAAGCCAAAACCCCAAAAGAGAGATCCATGCCAACCAAACTCCCCGACACGATGACGGCCATTCGCATTCAAGAGCCAGGCGGCCCTGAGAAGCTGCAGCCGGAAACAATCCCCATGCCTGTGCCGGCCCAGGGCGAAATCCTCGTGCGGGTCGAGGCGGCGGGTGTCAATCGCGGTGATATCATCCAGCGCCTGGGCTTTTACCCGGCTCCCAAGGGCGTGACAGACACGCCGGGCCTTGAATTTGCGGGCACCGTGGTCGCGTGCGCCCCCGGTGCCACAAAATGGGCAGTCGGAGACAAAGTTTGCGCCCTGGTCGCAGGGGGTGGCTACGCGGAATATGCAATTGTGCATGAAAGCCACGCGCTCCCCATCCCCGACGGCTTCTCAATGGTGGAGGCCGCCGCCCTACCAGAGACGATCATGACCGTTTGGACCAACGTCTTTGACCGGGGTCGCCTCAAGGCAGGTGAAACACTCCTCATTCACGGCGGCACCAGTGGCATTGGCACAACCGCGATCCAGATGGCGGTCGCCTTCGGCGCGAAAGTCTACGCAACCGCCGGATCGGAGGAAAAAGCCCGCAAATGTGAGGAATTGGGGGCGCGGCGCGGCATCAATTACCGCGAGGAGGATTTCGTCATGGTCATGGGGGAAATGACCGGCGGCGCAGGCGCTGACGTGATTTTCGACATGGTCGGCGGGGATTACATCCAGCGCAACATAACCTGCGCGGCCCGCGGGGGTCGGATCGTCAACATCGCCTATCAAAACGGCTCGGTGGCAGAAGTAAACTTCCTGCCCATGATGTTGAAGCAGGTGACCCTCACGGGCTCCACCCTGCGCGCCCGCCCGCTTGAGGAAAAGACAGAGCTGACAGAAACAGTCCTTCGCGAAGTATGGCCCTGGATCAAGGCAGGCCGGGTCAAACCGATCATCGACACGGTTTTCCCACTGAAAGAGGCCGGAAAAGCCCATGAACGCATGGAATCAAGTGCCCATATCGGAAAAATCATCCTATCAACCTGAGGGAACCTGATCGCACGGCGGCTTCTGAAACGGCGCTGGCAGAGGACGACGGAAATCCGCCAAAACGAACCGAAACCCGCCTTAATGGCTTCCCTTGCGCCTGATTTCAGCATATACAGAGGCAAATCCACTCAACTCATAGCACGTGCCGATCCGAAGTCATCGCTTTGGGTCATAGGAGAAAATATGTCGAAGCCGCTTATGCCCAAAGCCACTGCTGTCTGGCTCATTGACAACACAGCACTGACCTTTGATCAGATCGCCGACTATTGCGGCCTGCACCCGTTGGAAGTGAAAGGCATCGCGGACGGCGACGTTGCTCACGGTATCAAGGGCATGGACCCGGTCGCCTCGGGCGAGCTGACCCGCGCCGAAATTGAGCGCTGCCAGAAAGACGCGACGGAGCGCCTGAAGGCTGCACCACGCAAACACGTCCTGCCTGATGTGAAGCCGCAGAAGGGCCCTCGCTACACACCCGTCTCCCGCCGTCAGGACCGCCCGGACGCCGTTGCATGGCTGCTGCGTAACCATCCAGAGCTGACAGACGCTGTTGTTGGCCGTCTTGTGGGCACGACAAAGCCAACCATTCAGTCGATCCGTGATCGCAGCCATTGGAATTCTGCCAATCTGAAAGCTGTTGACCCTGTAACGCTTGGCCTCTGCTCGCAGATGGACCTCGACGCCGCGGTACAGAACGCTGCCGCGAAGCTTGAAAAAGCCCGTAAGAAGGCAGAGAAGGAAGCCCGCAAGGCTGGCACACTGCTCCCGGCTGAAGAGACAACCGGCGAGGCTACGGCGAACCCCATGAACGACCCGTTCGGTCGCGCTGCCCCGGCGGCCCACGAAGTGCCCGCTGACCAGGTAAACGTCACCGGCGGCAAGGCTGATTTCTCGATGAGCGACGTGTCGGCAAACTTCACCGCCGCGCCAAAGCCAAAACAGGCAGAACCCAAGATCGATGCGGACAGTGTATTTGCCAAGCTGAAGGACATCAAAACCGAAAAAGACGGTGAAAAAGACGACAACTGAGCGTTACACCCCGTTCATCAAAGACCAAACAAAGGCGCCCGAAACTTTTCGCGGCGCCTTTTTGTCGCGGCACCTTTTTATATTGCAGCTTCACCCTTCGCTCACCAACCCCGCGGCACGCAGCACGTCGGTGACCTCATCCAAAATCGCGGGGTCGTCAATCGTGGCAGGCATTTTCCACGAGCTACCATCGGCAATCTTGCTCATCGTGCCGCGCAGGATTTTGCCTGAGCGTGTCTTTGGCAAGCGCTGCACAATGAGCGCTGTCTTGAAAGAGGCAACCGGGCCGATCTTGTCGCGGATCAATTGCACCGCCTCCCGCGACACATCCTCGCTTGCGCGGTCAACACCCGCATTCAACACAAGAAACCCGACCGGCACCTGGCCTTTGAGCTTGTCGGCAATACCGATCACCGCACACTCTGCCACATCGCCGTGAGAGGCCAGCACCTCCTCCATCCCGCCGGTTGATAGCCGGTGACCGGCCACGTTGATAATGTCGTCGGTCCGGCTCATGATGTAGAGATAACCATCCTCATCCATGAAGCCCGCATCCGCTGTCTTGTAAAAACCCGGATAGTCGGCGAGATAGGAGGCTTCAAACCCAACCTCATTCTCCCAAAGCGTCGGCAGGCAACCGGGCGGGAGCGGAAGTTTCACAACAATCGCACCTGTCTCCCCGCGCTTCACAGGGCGCGCCTGCTCGTCCACCACTTGCACATCATAGCCCGGCATCGGCACCGTCGGCGATCCATGCTTCACCGGCAGTGCGCCAAGCCCCATAGGGTTTGCGGCAATCGCCCATCCGGTCTCGGTCTGCCACCAATGATCGATCACCGGCACTTTGAGAGCAGCTTCCGCCCATTGGATTGTGTCCGGGTCCGCCCGCTCCCCCGCAAGAAAAAGCGTCTGGAATTTGGAGAGATCATAATTCCCGATAAGCGTTGCCTTCGGGTCTTCTTTTTTGATCGCCCGGAAGGCGGTCGGCGCCGTGAAGAGAGATTTCACCCCATGCTCCGAGATCACACGCCAGAACGTGCCCGCATCCGGTGTGCCAACCGGCTTGCCTTCAAACAAAAGCGTCGTGCAGCCTTGCAGCAAGGGTCCGTA
Source organism: Parvibaculum sp. (assembly GCA_040223265.1). Classification (GTDB taxonomy): domain Bacteria; phylum Pseudomonadota; class Alphaproteobacteria; order Parvibaculales; family Parvibaculaceae; genus Mf105b01. Next base: position 24,240 of record JAVKCY010000043.1, read on the forward strand.
TACAATGTAGGAATGGCCAACGACCCAGCCCACATCGGACGCCGCCCACCACACATCACCCGGGTCCATGTCATAGACATGTTTCATCGACCATTTAAGCGCAACCATGTGACCGCCATTGTCACGCACCACGCCCTTGGGCTGCCCTGTCGTGCCCGACGTATAAAGAACGTAAAGCGGATCGGTTGCGGCAACTGGCACACAAGCCGTTTTCAACCCTTCCTCCCGCGCCATCTTCATTTCCGCCGCCCAATCCACATCGCGACCATCAATCAACTCGGCGCGCGCCTCCTCCCGTTGAAGCACGATGCAGCGATCCACCTTGTGTTTGGCAAGCGCAATCGCACCGTCAAGAAGCGGTTTGTAGGCAATGATCCGCCCAGGCTCGATCCCGCAGGACGCGGAGATAATGAGCTTCGGTTTTGCATCATCAATGCGGGTGGCAAGTTCAGCGGCAGCGAACCCGCCAAACACAACAGAGTGAATGGCACCAATGCGCGCGCAAGCCAGCATAGCAATCGCAGCTTCTGGCACCATCGGCATATAAATGATGACCCTGTCGCCCTTGCCCACGCCCTTGGCTTGCAGAACACCGGCGAAACTCGCTACCTCTTCCTAGAGCGCCGAATAAGAAAAAATCTTCTGTCGCCCTGTGATGGGGGAATCGTAAATAAGTGCGGCCTGCGCCCCGCGCCCGGCTTCCACATGTCGGTCGAGACAATTGTAGCAGGTGTTGCAGGTGGCACCCTCGAACCAGGTTGCCCCCTTGCCATCGAAACGAAGAACCTGTGACCAGGGGCTCACCCAGTCGATCTCTTTCGCCGCCTCAGCCCAGAAGCCTTCCCCATCGCGTTTCCATGCATCATAGGTCTCTGCATAGCGGCTCATCTGTCTCTCCCCTTGCGCTTTTTCTTTTTGTTTTGCATACATCTGATGAAGTGCGACGCTGGCAACCCGGTGGGCCCGCCATCAAACTTTGCAAACTGGCTTCTTGTTCTGACAAGCTTTTCAAGCCGACGCCCGCAATGCAAGCGCAAGCGGTGAGAAAGATCGCGAAAAGTGGATATGATTTCCGACCCTTGGTTCTACGCTCTCGCCATCCCGGCCGTTCTGCTGCTTGGCATGTCGAAAGGCGGCTTTGCCGGGGGCCTCGGCATTCTTGGCGTACCGATCATGTCGCTGACCATTTCACCGATCCAGGTCGCAGGCATTCTCCTGCCGATTTTGATTGTCATGGACATGATCGGCTTCTGGGCCTATCGCAAAACCTTCCACAAAGAAAACCTGCTGATTGTCCTGCCCGGCGCGATTATCGGCATTTTGCTCGGGTTCATCACCGCAGCTTATGTCACCGATGATTTTGTGCGCGTACTTGTCGGCGTCATCGCCGTCGGCTTCGCGCTTGACCATTGGATCGCGAAACGCGCGGACGCTGCGCCAACATCCGTCAACCGCACGAAGGGATCCTTCTGGGGAACGGTGAGTGGCTTCACCAGCTTCGTGGTTCATGCCGGTGGCACACCCTTGCAGGTCTACATGCTGCCGCAGAAGCTCGACAAACGGATCTATGTTGGAACATCCGTCATGTTCTTCGCCATCGTCAATCTGGTGAAAGTGCCGCCCTACGCGTTTCTGGGCCAATTGGATGCCGCAAACCTTACGACATCACTTGTCCTGTTACCGCTCGCACCCATCGGCATGATCTTGGGCATCAAGGCACTCAATCTGATCCCTGAGCGGCCCTTCTATGTCGTGACCTATATCGCGCTCTTCGTCGCAGGCTGCAAACTTTTATGGGATGGCGTCGCCGGTATGCTGGCCTGACAGGTAAGCCCCGTTCACTCGTGTCCGATACGTGGTTCACCACCCTCGGCAGCGCGGCTTGGCCCGAAGGAGCGATCAAGCGTGTGCGTGGAATCTTCAGCGAGTTTGATCGCCTCTGTCAAAAGCGCCAGCACACGAATATTGTTCTCAAGCACATGATGTGCTTCGGCCCGGTGGTCATCGACGATCTTCTCGCATCGTTTGACAACATCACCGCGAACAACAGTCAAGATCTCTTCCAGCTTGTAGCCGGTCGAGTGTTCATCTGAAACAAGGAACCTGGTCATGGTGGACCTCCTTTTGGTGCCCTTAGAACATCAAGTCTGCACTTGCCGGATTAACAATGCCTGAAAAGACAAGGTTACCGTGCGCATTCCCGCACTTCGGCTCTTTTCCTGCCCCCTGCACCCCGCTAGCATGGTAAATCAAGGCTTAACAAAAATCGCAAAGCGACAAAACGGGTACGGAAGCCTGCGAAAGCTCGCCGGACAAGTCAGGGTACACAAGGCAGGCACACAAGGTAGACAGACGAGGAAACAGGGACGCAATGACACACATCTATGAAGACAATCTGGAAAAGAATGCAGCCAATCATCAGGCCCTGTCGCCGCTCTCCTTTCTGAAGCGCGCCGCCTCCATCTATCCGGAAAAGACAGCAATCATTCACGGCCCCCTGCGCCGGACCTATGCAGACTATTATGCCCGCTGCCGGAAACTGGCGAGCGCCCTCAGCCTTCGCGGCATCGGCAAAGGCGACACGGTTGCGGCGATTGCGCCCAACGTGCCCGCCATGCTGGAGATGCATTACGGCGTTCCCATGCTCGGCGCCGTCCTCAACACGATCAACACCCGGCTCGATGCCGCCGCCATTGCCTTCATTCTGGATCACGGGGAAGCAAAAATGCTTTTCGTAGACCGGGAATTTTCTGCACTCGCGAAAGAGGCAGCCTCGCTTTCCAAAGCAAAGCCAACACTCATCGATATTGACGACCCGGAATATGATGGCGAAGGCACCCGTGTCGGCGAGCTTGAATATGAAAACTTCATCGCGGGCGGCGATGCGCACTTCGTATGGGCACTTCCGGCTGATGAGTGGAACGCCATCGCCCTCAACTACACGTCCGGCACAACAGGCAACCCGAAGGGCGTCGTCTATCACCATCGCGGCGCTTACCTGCTTGCAGCGGGCAACATCGTCACAGCGGAAATGACACGGGACAGCGTCTATCTCTGGACGGTGCCCATGTTCCATTGCAATGGCTGGATCTTCACCTGGTCGATGAGCGTCGTCGCCGGGACCCATGTCTGCCTGCGCCGCGTGACAGCCGAAAACATATTCAACGCCATCGCAACCCACAATGTGACCCATATGGGCGGCGCACCAACCGTGATGGGCTTCCTCATCAACGCAAAGGAAGAAGAAAAGAAGCCATTACCGAACAAGGTCCATTTCTTCGCCGCAGCCGCCCCACCACCAGCGGCCACCATTCGCGCGCTGGAAGCGCAAGGCTTCAACGTCATCCACGTTTACGGCCTGACCGAAACCTATGGACCTGCTGTTGTCAACGCCTGGCATCAGGAATGGGACGCCCTGCCAGATGCGGAGCGCGCGCAAGTCAAAGCTCGCCAGGGCGTAAACTACCCGGTGCTTGAGGAACTGGCAGTGATTGACCCTGAAACGATGATCCCCGTTCCCAGAGATGGCGAGACGATGGGCGAGGTCATGTTCCGCGGCAATGTCGTCATGAAAGGCTATCTGAAAAACAAGAAGGCGACCGACGAAGCATTTGATGGCGGCTGGTTTCATTCAGGCGATCTGGGTGTCTGGCACAAAGATAATTACATCCAGCTGAAAGACCGATCCAAAGACATCATCATCTCAGGCGGCGAAAACATCTCCTCCATCGAAGTGGAAGACACGCTCTACAAACATCCGGGTATTTTGGAAGCCGCAGTGGTTGCCATGGCGCACGAACGATGGGGCGAAACGCCCTGCGCCTTTATTACCATGAAGGCGAGCGCAGGCGAGATCACAGAAGCCGACATCATTGCCTATTGCCGCGAAAACCTCGCGCACTTCAAATGTCCAACCAAGATTGTCTTCTGCGAACTGCCAAAGACATCAACCGGCAAGGTGCAGAAATTCAAACTACGCACCATGGCAGAAGAGATTGCAGGAAAGCCCGCCATGCCCGCATAACGGGCCCGAAAACGCCAAAACGCCGGGCGGTTCTGGCCCGGCGTTGGAACCTGTACTTATGGGGTTGGGATCAGGCCGCTTTTGCTTCTGCTGAGAGCCGTATGATTTCTTCTTTGAGCTTGAGCTTTTGTCGCTTCAACTCAACGATCTGCAAATCGTCACTTCCGGGACTATGCAGCTCATCTTCAATCGCCTTTTCGAGGAGTTCGTGCCGCTTTTCGAGTTCGGCGATGTGGGACGCTAGTGCCATACATATCTCCTTATTCATGCGTGTCAGTCACGATGAAAAGTTTGACTCTTTCCGACCCGCTTGTCGAGTTCCGCAGAAAACTCAGGTGAATTTTGTGTGAATTCTTGCTTGACATGACATTGCCCAAATCACCCCGGGGACATGAGAGATGCGACTTGTCCACAAGGACAGAGCCCGCTAGAAACAGGGGCGGAACCCGCTGGAGACTGGCACCCAAAGGCCAGCCCCAAAGAGTGCAAGAGACAGAGCCTTCATGTAACGCCTTAGCCGCTCCGCCCGACAGACCCGGGACAGATGCCGTGGATATTGAATATGGATGATGATAACGAGCTCCGCCGGGAACTGATCCAGCTAAAACAGGAACATCGTGACCTGGACGGTGCAATCGAGGCGCTGGAGCTGATGACCTATCCAAACCATCTACAGCTGAAACGCCTGAAGATCAAAAAGCTCGGTCTGCGCGACCGCATCCTCGAAATCGAAGACCAACTCACCCCTGACATCATCGCCTGACAGGCAATCTGATCCTGGCAACTCGCTCTCGGCAACTCACTCCCGGCAATTCACTCCCGGCAATTCACTCAATGAGTAGGGATGGCAGGTGGAACTGTGCGGGCAAACCGCTTGGCTGAATACATCGCCTTGTCAGCCCGTGCCAAAGCCGTTTCAGGCTCATCTTCCGCGCCAATGCGCACCGCCCCGATCGAAACGCTGACACCAAGGGCGCGTCCCTCCAAAAGCACAGGGCCCCGGGATACAACATCGGAAATCGATTGTGCTTTCGCACGTGCCACCTTTTCCGTCGCGTGAGACAGAATGATCCCGAACTCATCCCCGCCGAGACGCCCTGCAATATCAGACTCGCGAATATGTGCGGCGATCTTGCGCGCAACATCCCCAAGCACTGCATCTCCCGCCGCATGTCCATGGGTATCGTTAATGCCTTTAAACCCATCAATATCGATATAGAGCAGGCTCAGCGGTGTCTCATAGCGTTTGGCATAAGACATGGCCGACGATAGTTCCCGGACAAAGGCCCGGCGATTGAGCATAGGCAACAGACTGTCATGATCGGCAAGCGCCTCAGCTGAGCGTAGTCGCTCGCGCGCCGCACGCAATTCCTTGCGCATATTGTCAACCTCGCCCATCAACGCCATGATCGCTGAACGGACAGACGGTGTCAGCTCGACTTCGGGAATGCCCATAATAGACGTCGTATCGCGAATGACCCGTCCCTGCACATCTACCGTGCCGGACACGGCGCCGATAGACATCTCATCTGCCCCGCCGGACGCCTGAACAGGCCCACTGCCAGATAATCCACCAGCCCGGCCTGCGGGTTTTTTGTCACTGATCTTCATAAAGACCCCGCTCCCCCACCTTCAAATCTCAAGTGTCTTCTAGCGTCAAAAAAGCGCTTCACGCCCGGATAATTGCCCCCACCCACGGTAACGACAATCAAGCCCTGCCAAGTGATTCGCCCCATTCTCTCCAGAATAGTGCCAGAAGCGCCATACCGCCACCTTCGACTAGGCCTCCCGCACCTGCACACCTTGCCAAAGGCGACTGCGTGCCTATAATCCCCCGCTTTCCGGGCGCCAGCCCCCCACAAAACAGGGCATTTGGCGCGCACCCTCAATAGGGACCTGCAGATGGCTAAAGCAACCACGTCAAAGGCCGCCCCGGCGCTCGTTGGGATTATCATGGGCAGTCAGTCCGACTGGCCAACGATGAAGCATGCAGCCGACATTCTGGAAGCGCTGAAGGTGCCGCATGAAGTGCGGATCGTGTCGGCACACCGCACACCTGATCGCATGACGGACTACGCAAAATCAGCCAAATCCCGCGGCCTCAAGGTCATCATTGCGGGCGCAGGCGGGGCCGCTCACCTGCCCGGCATGACGGCTGCCATGACGCCACTGCCGGTCCTAGGTGTGCCGATCAAATCCAGCGCGCTCAGCGGTCAAGACAGCCTTCTATCCATTGTTCAGATGCCAGGCGGCATACCCGTTGGAACGCTTGCCATTGGCGATGCGGGCGCGAAAAATGCAGCCCTGCTCGCAAGCGCCATTCTGGCCCTCAGTGACAATGCATTAGCCAAACGGCTGGAGGCCTGGCGCAGGGCACAAACCGACGCTGTCGCCGAGATCCCGTCCTGATATGACCAGACATGACCCGCTCGCAGCCCTGCCACCAGGCAGCACAGTCGGCATTCTGGGTGGCGGCCAGCTTGGTCGCATGTTGGCGCTCGCTGCGGCAAAATTGGGTTTGCGCGTCCATATCTACGCACCGGAAAACACAAGCCCCGCCGCAGAAGTCGCCGACAAGGCGACATGTGGCGCCTATGAAGACGCCGCTAAACTGAGTGCCTTTGCCAAGAGCGTCGATATCGTCACCTATGAATTTGAAAATGTGCCGGGTGAGACGGCCCGCATCATGGGCGAGCACGCATTGGTGCGCCCATGTGCCAGGGCACTCGCGGTGTCCCAGGATCGGCTGGACGAAAAGACCTTTCTGTCAGGCCTCGCCATTGAGGTCGCGCCCTTTGCAGCGGTGGACAGCCTGATTGATCTACAAAGCGCCCTTACATCACTCGGCACGCCTGCCATCCTGAAAACGCGCCGGTTTGGGTATGACGGCAAAGGCCAGGTCAAGATCGACCAGCCGGGCGAGGCAAAAGCCGCCTATGACGCGCTTAAGGGAGCCCCGGCAATCCTTGAAGGCTTTGTCCCGTTTGAAAAAGAAGTCTCCGTCATTGCCGCTCGCGCCGCCGATGGCAGCTTCGCCGCTTATGATGTCGGTGAAAACGATCATCGCCATCACATTCTCCACACCACCACCGTCCCCGCTACCTTGCCTACTGCACTTGCGAACGAGGCACGTGCGATCACGCAAAAGCTGATGGATGGTCTCGACTATGTGGGCGTCATAGGCGTTGAGTTTTTCATCGTGAAGCACGGCAACGGAACCCACCGTCTCTGTGTCAATGAATTTGCCCCTCGCGTACATAATTCAGGTCACTGGACGATGGACGCATGTGCTGTCTCACAGTTTGAGCAACACATCCGCGCCATTTGTGGCTGGCCATTGGGCAACCCGGCCCGCCATAGCGACGCCATCATGCTGAACCTTATTGGCGAGGATGTTGAGGAATGGGAAAACCATGCGGCGATCCCGAACCGCTCCCTTCATCTCTATGGCAAACATGATCCAAGGCCCGGCCGGAAAATGGGTCATGTCACAACTCTCTCGCCAATCAGCGTCAAATAAATGATCCTTAAAGTCTAAAGAACGCATTTGATTAGTCCAACCGATCTACAATTTTGTAAATCCAGCGCATTCACATCACCTCCCCAAACTGAAAGAATAGTCATGCGATGATTCGGTTGTGTGAAGCCACGTCACGCAGCCGGCCTGAGGGTTTGTATGAGTTTGGGGTTGGGGGAATATGACGAGTACCGAAGACGGCGTGGGGTCGCCGCCTGCAGCAAGAGCAAGCAACACCCTGGAGTCCGAGCAGCCCCTGTTTCAGGCTCTGTTTGAGTATTGGAAAGAGGTTCGTGGCTCTGCCATCATTCCGCAGGCGAGCGAAGTGGACCCTGCAAGCATCCCGCAATTATTCAAACACATTGCGATCTTCGACCTGAATGGGCCCGAAGAGATTATCTACCGCTTGGCGGGAACCGGCATTGAAGAACGGACAGGCATAGACCCAACGGGCATGAACCTGTTCGATCTCGTCCCTGCTCATCGGCGTACATTCACGAGCGAAACCATGTGGCGCATTGCGACGCACCCGGTCGGCATGCTCCTCGAATACGAAAATATCCTGCGAAACGGAAAACGGGCAGAGATGCGAAGCCTCTATCTTCCCCTGCGTGTCGGTACGAGCGAGAAAATGCGTATCATCAGCATTCACGTTATCGAAAAAACAGTCGGCTTCGAAGAAGAACGGACCAATCCGGAATTTGCAGCCGTCATTAACCAATTGACATGGATTGATATCGGCGCGGGGACACCACTCGACAAAATCTGAACGGACCAATGTTCAAACGAGCTTAACCCGCCCGGTAGCGAAGCTTGGCCAACAGGCTGAGTGGATCTGGTAAGCGACTGCGCACTTTATTGACGCTCGCCTTGATTTTCTCGATCTGCATGACATCAGCAATACGCCGATCAAGGAAAGACCAAGTCTCCGCGAACCCGTCACTTTCGTCCGAGAACCAGAAAGTCAACACCGCGCCGAACACACCAGCAAGTGTCGCCCGCTTGGTGTAAAAATTATAATCCGTTGATGTGTCGCCAATCGCGACCCAAATGGCATCAACCGTATTATAGAGACACTTGGCAGCACTGCCTGATGCAGGCGGGACGAGTAGAGCAAACGTTGCCCTCCTGAGCGCTTCACGGTTTTCAAGATCAATCTCAAGCCGGGTGCGAACTGCAAAGGTAATCTTCTCGCGAATTTTCATGACCTTGAGATCGCTCAAAGCCAGGGCGTCGATCATACGCCGGTCGCCATCATGCAGAAAATATTCAGCAAGGTCCCGTGCACCATTGGGAAAGGCAAGGCGGGCAAGCCCATGGTCAATCCCTGCATCGCGTGCGGCGCGCAACATCACAGCCCCCGTCCACCCATCAAAGGGGACATCAGGCAGCGCATGCGCAAGGATCTTTGCCCGCACATCTTCCAAAGGATCAACGACCTTCTCTCCTGAAGAAGACTTCCGGGAAGATGCTTTGTTAGGTGAGGCTGCACCGGACGTCGATTGTTTATGCGTCTGTTTACGTGTCATCGCCGTTTGTCTTTTCTGTTTCAGCCTGGAGCCAATGCTTGACTTCACTTTCAAAAATCAGCGCCCGCATGTCAGGCATCCGCTGCGGGTAAAGCACACCATCCAGATGATCGCATTCATGTTGCACCACACGGGCATGAAAGCCCTGCGCGCGACGCTCAATGCGCTCACCATCCAGATCCACCCCCCGGTAGATAATCCGTCTATGCCGCGGCACAAGCCCCCGAAGCCCGGGCACCGAAAGACAGCCTTCCCAACCAAGCTCTATCTCATCACCAATCAACTTGATCTCCGGGTTGATAAGCACCGTGAGCGGCGTTGTCGGGTCATAAGTCTCCTCAGCATCAATCTCGGCGCCCCTATGATCATTTGGCGAGCGGCCATCCGGTGCCTGAAAAATCACGACACGGAGTGGCACATAGACCTGCGGAGCGGCAAGCCCTGCACCATTTGCATCTTCCATGGTCTCGATCATGTCGCGCACGAGCAAAAGGATCTCAGGATCGGTCGGGTCTGGAACCGGCTCGGCAACACTTCTCAGGATCGGGTGGCCCATCCGGGCAATTTTCAGGATCGACATAGTCGGAATATGGGCCTGCGCCCCCCCAACGTAAAGCACCCAAATGGCCGAAAACGAGGGTAGCCCCCGGCCATAAAGTCGCAGTTTTCGCCAAAAACACCCCGAAAACAGTGAAATTGCCGTCGGACCTGTGGACAGGCATCGATTCTTTTGCTACCTATCCGGCCTCATCGCCGAGGCCCATTGGGCTTGGGATCGGTGTTCAGGCTCACAAAGCCAGGTTTTACGGATTGCCGACGGTTTGAAACCATTCAGGCTGGCGCAATCCATATTTAGCCGATTTATTGGCAGGTTTGAAAAAGGCAGGGATAGCTCGTGCAGGTACTCGTTCGCGACAATAACGTTGATCAGGCTCTCAAAGCACTGAAGAAGAAGATGCAGCGCGAAGGTATTTTTCGCGAAATGAAGCTTCGCGGTCACTTTGAGAAACCATCTGTGAAGCGTGCGCGTGAAAAGGCCGAAGCTGTTCGTCGCACCCGCAAGCTGGCGCGCAAGCGCGCACAGCGCGAGGGCGGCCTGCCCGGAAAACACTAAAAGCAAACACTAAGAGCAAGCACTAAGCGTAAGCTCTTACTGCGATATGCAATCAAAAAGCCGCCTCTTGAGGCGGCTTTTTGCATTCGTGATTGTCAGAACAGCTCTTCTCCTTGAACTCGCCCCGGGTCCGGGAAATCACGGTAAAGCGCAAAGCGCACACTCTTGATCAGCGAATTGACGGAAAAATGGTCCTGCTCAACAGGGCCGGACCGCATGGAGACAAGGCCGAACGCTTCATCAAGCTGGGCAAGGCCTTCAACCTCGATCATGAAATGAAACTCGCCAAGCCCCTCACCACCCAGGCCAAGCTTGCGCCGCGTCAGACGATAGCTCTCAATAAAACCATCCGACTTCAAACGCTCCATATAGGTGACAAATGCATCAGCAAAATCCATGTCCGATACATCGTCTTTGAGGTCACACCACCCATGGTAAATATCCATGCCCTATCCCTCTTTGTCAGCAATCCTCATTAGATGGGAAACACCGGGATAAATTGCAACATGATGACGATTGAGAACATCAGGTTTTCGCAACTCCCATATGATACGCCGCAACAGGTCCTTATCCAGATAGAAAATATCATAGGCATAGGGCCAAAGACGCCATTTCCAGAAAAACCGTTGGAACCACCCGTGCGGTGTGCGCTGCTCTAAAGCCCGGAGGGCCGAAAGCCCTGCTTGCGCAACAATCGCAAGGCCAAGCGCCACCCTGTGAAGACCTTCGCGATGCATGGACGATACATGGGAAGCATGCATCGCCATCGTGCGGCCCAATGTTCGCCAATCGAGGAGTTGACGCCGCAGAGCGCGCCCGAGCGCCGGATCACGGCATTCAACATAATGTCGGACATCTTCGGAGAACTGCCGCCCCGCCTCACTCTCCGCGTTCAAATGATCCACAAACCGTCGCAGGTTGGAATAGCGCTGCACCATGGGCGACTTGAAAATCTTCGGCCACCATCGCTCCAGCAACAACCGGCGGCGACGCACAAACGGATAGGCCGCAGGCTCAATCAAAGAGGCGAAATGACAAAAGCTCTCGCCCGCATCAGCGCCATAAAGCGATGCCATCGCTGACGCCAGATGGGTCTCGTGAGACAAACCCGCAGAGGCAAGCAAACCGCTCATAATCCCAAGACGAGAATAGAGGCTTTGGCACCCCTCTCCGTCAACAAAAGCACG
>JAVKCY010000045.1:0-61974 GCA_040223265.1 Parvibaculum sp.
AAATCCGCCTACGTGCGCTTTACGCCCAGTAATTCCGAACAACGCTAGCTCCCTCCGTATTACCGCGGCTGCTGGCACGGAGTTAGCCGGAGCTTCTTCTGTGGGTACCGTCATTATCTTCCCCACTGAAAGTGTTTTACAACCCTAAGGCCTTCATCACACACGCGGCATGGCTGGATCAGGCTTGCGCCCATTGTCCAAGATTCCCCACTGCTGCCTCCCGTAGGAGTCTGGGCCGTGTCTCAGTCCCAGTGTGGCTGATCATCCTCTCAGACCAGCTATAGATCGTCGCCTTGGTGAGCCGTTACCTCACCAACAAGCTAATCTAACGCGGGCTAATCTAAAGGCGATAAATCTTTCCCCCGAAGGGCTTATACGGTATTAATTTCAGTTTCCCGAAGCTATCCCGTACCTCTAGGTATATTCCCACGCGTTACTCACCCGTCTGCCACTTTCCACTACCCGAAGGTAGCTTCTCGTTCGACTTGCATGTGTTAAGCCTGCCGCCAGCGTTCGTTCTGAGCCAGGATCAAACTCTCAAGTTGAGTTGACCCGACTGTATCTCGGTTGGAATACCGAGATAGACGCATTCTTCAAACTTCAAAATGTCTTCCAACTGTTGCCAGTTGAATGACAGGGTGTGTTTGAAACGTCTTCAGTCAGTATCTTGTGTGTCCAGATCGCCCCGTTAGGGGAACCTCCGTGAGGAGGAAGATCTGAACGCGCCAGGACACCGCCGTCCACGTTTCTCTTTCTCAAACTACAATGTCAAAGAGCGTGAGTATTCATTAACCGAGGTCAACTAGCACTCATTAGAAGAGCCTCTTTTGGGTCGGCCGCACCGCTCAGAGCGCTGAAGACCGAAGAACAACCCGCCACCCCTTCTCCCGAAGAAGGAGGCTGACCATTTTTCCATACAGAGGATTTTCTACTTAGCCACAGTTCCCGTTCCAAAGCAAGAGGCTTACTCTCATTTCTGATCGTCAGCTTCTGTTTGTTAGGCCGCTGCCGTGAGGCGTTGGCCAGGTCCCCGTCGCCGGTGTGTGGCGGGTTATATGGGGAAGACCGGAACCTGGCAAGACCTTTTTTGAATTTTTTTTGAAAAAGCGTTTTTGGCGATTTTCTGCGGTTCCCGATCGAAGAAAGCCTCACCGTCCCCTCAAAAAAGTGCTCAATCGCCCAATATCCCGGACAAGCGCACAGAGATTGGAGAAAGAATTGCCCCTACCATTTTGAAGAGCGAAAGGCCACCGGAGGATAGGCAACGCGACTCGGCAATTGCTCGGCGATTGATTGACACTCTATATCGCAAAAATTCCGCATATTGCAAAAATTCCGCAAAATTCGCGACCGGGAGGATGACTGAGCGCCCCTTCCCCCAAAGACGTTTCCGGCACGTTTCGTGCGAGGTCCATCGTGAAAGAGCGCTCAAAGGCAGGACGCTAAAGTGACTTAACCTTTTGAGCCGCCGGAATTAACTCTGCCTTAAGCATGAAAGGGCAAACTGATGACAGAACAGTATAGCCTGTACATTGCGCGAGAATTTCCTGTGGAATTTTCCGTAACACAGTTCGGGAAAACCCGAAAAACCTTTATGGTTGAGTAGCTTACATACCGGCCTTGCCTCACCCGTTGACATAATCTGAGGCAAGCGTCATCGTTAGAAAAGTCTTGGTTTGCCGTTTGATCCGCCGTTTTTCGGCCACTATCAGCGGGCAAAACCACAGACTTACGAGGGTAACTTACTAACGCGTCACTTTTAACCGCCGATGTAAGTGTTCGATTTGGGGACATCAGTGCAAGACGATCATTCTAATCAATCCCGTTTTGGCAATTTGCCAGAAGCAGTATCCATTGCGCTCAACAATGCGCTTACGCGAGCTGGCAGCACCGTCTCAGAGACGATTGCCGGCCTTCAGACCAAACGTCAGACAGGCGCCGCTGGCACCAACAATGATCTGACGGCAAGCCTTCGCGGGCTGCAAGGTCGCTGGAGCACCGCATCGACGGCCATTGGGGCCCTCTCGCTGGGCATGGCAACTCTGGCTGTCGGAGCACTCGTCTCGCCCGCAGGCAGCACAGCCGTTCCCGTCGCCGCTCAACAAACAAACATCCGTATCGTGACAACCATCGCACCGGTCACTCTTGCGCCTGCGACCATCGCTGCGGAAGCGGACATTCTGGACAATCAGCCTACGGATAGTGATGTCGCACTGTCAGTTGCCCCGCTCGCAACAGATATGGTGGCTCATCAGGCTGCAGATGAAACAGATGCAAGCACCCGTATGGGCGAACAGGCTGTAGCATCCCTTTCACCCGATATGCAGATCATGCATGACGCGCCTATTGCAGCGTCTGCGCCTTTTACGTTTCAAACCGCCCGCACTCTCTTGACAGAAGATCTGAAGCGAACGTCCCATGAGACCGTTTCCGTCGGTCGCGGTGATACACTCATGCAATTGCTGCTTGGCGCAGGGGCAACAAGATCAGACGCTCACCGCGCGATCGCTGCCATGAAACCGCTCTACGACCCGCGCAAGCTCCGCTCAGGACAAGAGCTTGATCTGACCTTTGACGAGCGCTTTGAGGCGAACGAAAATCAAGAGCCGGAACTTATCCGCACCCTCTCAGCGATCACCATGAAAACAGATGTGGACCGGGAAGTCGCCATCCACCGAACGGCGGAGGGCAAGTATTCCGGGCTGGAACTCATCGCAGAGCTTGAAACAGGCAATGTGCGCGCACGCGGCACCATCGATTCCAGCCTCTTCCTCGCAGCAGCACAGGCCGGCATTCCAGCAACCATCACCGTTGAAATGATCCGGATGTACTCCTACGACATCGACTTCCAGCGCGACATTCGTCAGGGCGACAGCTTTGAAGTCCTGTTCAGCCGTGAATATGACGACAACGGCACGCCCGTACGTGAAGGCAATGTGCTCTACGCCTCCATGACAGTTGGCGGCAAGGAACGCGCGCTGTGGCGCCACGATCCAGGTGACGGAAACTGGGATTATTTCGACGAGCAAGGTCGCTCGATGAAAAAATTCCTGATGAAGACGCCGATCGACGGTGCCCGCATTTCGTCTGGCTTTGGCAATCGCCGCCATCCGATTCTGGGCTATACCCGCCTTCACTCAGGCACAGACTTCGCAGCCCCAACCGGCACGCCCATCTACGCAGCCGGCAATGGCACAATTGAGGTCGCAGGCCGCAATGGCAGCTATGGCAATTACGTAAGAATTCGCCATGCGAACGGCTACCAGACGGCCTACGCACATATGAACAGCATCGGCCGCGGCATCCGTCAGGGCTCGCGCGTTCGTCAGGGAGAAGTGATCGGCTATGTCGGCACGACCGGGCGCTCTACGGGCCCTCACCTTCACTACGAAGTCATGCACAATGGCAACAAGGTGAACCCGCAGACGATTCGAGTCCCCACCGGTCGCTCGCTTGGCGGACGGGAATTGACAGCCTTCCAGACGGCGCGGACAAACATCGAGACCCTCATGGCCGCTGCCCCGTCTCTCACCCGTGTGGCAGAAGCTGACATCGGCAACTGATTGACGCCGACCATCGCTTCGATAAAACAAAACCCGCCTCACCGAGGCGGGTTTTTTCTTGCTCACGCATCTGACAGCTAGTCGAGAAACGCGAGCATGGCGGGGTTCACCTTGTCCGGCGCCATCAAGGGCGCATAGTGATCCGCCCCCTCAACAATCAAAAGCTCAGCACCGGGGATCGCACCCGCCATCTCCCGCGTATGAGCATCCTCAATCGAATCAAACTCGCCAGCCATCACCAGAACAGGGACACGAATTTTGCCAAGGTCAGCGACCGTGTAAGTCGGATGATCGCGCCACATCGTAAAAACCTTGGAAAGCATGATGGGCCACTGTGCAGGGTCCACCGCCACATCCTGATAGAAGGAGCGAACAGCTGCCCATTGTTCAGCCTCCGGATCCGGTTCCCCCGAAAGGTCTCCACCCGTACCGCTGAAATGAAAGTTGGATCCATACATGACGAGCCGGTTGACCCGTGCAGTATACCGGATCGCCATATCAAGACCGATATTGCCACCATCGCTCCAGCCCACAATATCAACCTTGGCAACGCCCAGTTGGTCAAGCAGCGCTACCATGTCGTCCGCCATCAGGGAATAGCTGAGCGCCACCCCTTCAGCATCGCTGGTGCGACCCTGGGCGCGGCTATCCGGCGCAATCACAAAGCGCGATGAGGCCAGCGCCTCGATCTGGTAATGCATGGTTTCAAGAAACGCTGTGCCCCCATGAAGGACGAGAACAGGAACAGGAACCGCCCCCTCATCCCGCCGATTGAACGTCTCATAATAGAGCGAGATATTACCAAGCTCGGCGTGTGCGCTCGCCGTCTCTACGCCGGAGAGCGCCTTCCAGACATAAAAACCCACAATGCCGTTGGATGTGCGATCAAGATAGACAAAGCCCGCGCCCGCAATAACAAGTACGCCAACAACAAGCCCGGCTAAAACCTTCTTCATGATCAACTCCTCAATCAAACCGGCACGAATTTGTGCGCGCTCAGCCTAGCCGAGGCATCTCTTCTGGAAAAGGGCCAGTGCAAAACGACGAAGGGCCAGGCAATGCCCGGCCCTCCATGCGCGTTTGCGAAACAGGTTACTCAGCCGCTACAGCAATTTCCCGCCCATTAATGACAAGGCCATCTGCGCCAGCCGTGACGTTGACTGTTTCACCATCCTTGATCACACCTTCAAGCAGTAGGTCTGCAAGCGGATCCTGCACATTTCGCTGGATCACACGCTTCAACGGTCGCGCACCATAGGCAGGATCATAGCCTTTGTCCGCAATCCAGCTCTGTGCCGCTGCATCAAGCGTAAGCGTGATCTGCCGATCATGAAGCAGCTTATCCAGTCGCCTCATCTGAATGGCGACAATGCCGTCCATCTGAGGCCGCGTCAGCCGATGGAAGAGCAATATCTCATCCAGCCGGTTCAAAAACTCCGGCCGGAAGCGCGACCGCACGACATCCATCACAGGCTCACGCACAGCTTCTGTATCTTCGCCTTCCTTTTGGTCGGCAAGAAATTCTGACCCAAGGTTTGACGTCATAATGATCAATGTATTTTTGAAATCGACAGTGCGTCCCTGACCATCTGTCAGACGCCCATCATCCAGCACTTGCAGCAACACGTTGAAGACATCCGGATGCGCTTTCTCGATCTCATCGAAAAGCACAACCTGATAAGGACGCCTGCGCACCGCTTCGGTGAGCGCACCCCCTTCTTCATAACCAACATAACCAGGTGGTGCACCGATCAGCCGTGAAACAGAATGCTTCTCCATATATTCCGACATATCGAGACGACAAATTGCCTGATCATCATCAAACAGGAAATCGGCAAGCGCCTTGGTCAGCTCGGTCTTGCCGACGCCTGTGGGCCCAAGGAACATGAACGACCCGATAGGACGACCAGGGTCCTGAAGCCCGGCACGTGCACGACGCACGGCGCGGGAAACAGCACTCACCGCTTCCGCCTGACCGATCACACGAGAAGAAAGCCCCTCTTCCATCTGAAGAAGTTTCTCTCTTTCGCCTTCCAGCATCTTGTCAACCGGAATACCCGTCCAGCGGGAGACGACTTGTGCAATATGCGTGGCATTAACCGTTTCTTCGACCATCGCACCTGCGGTGCCATCTTCCGGCTTCTCAGACAATTTCTTTTCAAGCGCGGGGATCACACCGTAGGAAAGTTCACTTGCCCGTTCCAGATTACCGCTCCGCTGCGCCTGAACCAGTTCATTGCGCGCAGCGTCGAGCTCTTCCTGCACTTTCTGTGCACGACCGAGCTTCTCTTTGTCCCGCTGCCAGACAGCGGTGACGGCGGCTGATTTAGATTCGAGGTCCGCAAGCTCCTGTTCAAGCTTCTGCAAACGGTCCTGGCTCGCCACATCCGTTTCTTTCTTCAGCGCTTCGCGCTCTATTTTCAGCTGAATGATCCGTCGATCAAGCTCATCAAGCTCTTCCGGTTTTGAATCCACCTGCATCCGAAGCCGGCTCCCGGCCTCATCCATCAGGTCGATCGCTTTGTCCGGCAAAAACCGGTCGGAAATATAACGATCAGACAGCACAGCAGAGGACACAAGCGCCGCATCAGAAATGCGCACACCATGATGGAGCTCATACTTTTCCTTCAAACCACGCAAAATCGAAATCGTGTCTTCGACTGTCGGCTCCTCAACAAAAATCGGCTGGAAGCGACGAGCAAGTGCCGCATCTTTCTCAACATGTTTGCGATATTCATCAAGCGTCGTGGCACCCACACAGTGGAGCTCGCCGCGGGCAAGCGCTGGCTTTAATAGGTTCGACGCATCCATCGCCCCATCGGACTTACCGGCCCCCACAAGCGTGTGCATTTCATCGATAAACAAAATGATGCCACCATCGGCTGAACCCACTTCATTGAGCACAGCCTTCAGACGTTCTTCAAATTCGCCGCGATATTTTGCCCCTGCAATGAGCGCGCCCATATCAAGTGACAAAAGTTTTTTGTCCCGCAGGCTTTCAGGCACATCGCCGTTCACAATGCGAAGGGCAAGCCCTTCGGCAATAGCGGTCTTGCCAACACCGGGCTCACCGATCAGCACAGGATTGTTTTTCGTCCGCCGTGACAGAACCTGAATGGAACGCCGGATCTCTTCATCCCGACCGATCACAGGGTCAAGACGACCTTCGCGGGCATCCTCGGTCAGATCGCGCGCATATTTTTTAAGCGCATCGAAACTGTCTTCCGCTGAGGCGCTATCCGCGGTTCTTCCTTTACGCGCGGCGTTGATTGCCTCGTTGAGTTTCTGCGCGCTCAGACCTGCATCTTTCAAGATCTTGGACGCCTGAGCACCCTCTTCAAGCGCAAGCGCAAGCAACAAGCGCTCGGCGGTGACATAGGAATCGCCTGCCTTCTTCGCAACCTGTTCCGCCTGCTCAAAAACACGGGCCGTTTCCGGCGCGAGGTAGATTTGCCCGGCACCACTTCCTTCGACCTTCGGCATTTTTTGAAGTGTCGCCTCGACGGCCTGCAAGGCCAAATCAGCTCGCCCACCGGCGGCGCGAATAAGGTTCGCGGCCAGGCCCTCACTATCATCGAGGAGAACTTTGAGGAGATGTTCCGGTGTAAAACGCTGATGTCCGGACCGAAGGGCAAGCCCCTGGGCGGACTGAACGAAACCACGGCTTCGGTCGGTATATTTCTCTAGATCCATAACGAACCCCTTCTAAGCACGAGTCGCCTGCCCTTGTCGGAACATATCCAACTTCGGCACAAACGACCGCCTTTGGCTTGCTTCCAGAATGAACCCAATCACTCCGGGAGAACATGCCTCAGATCAATGACCAAACGCACTCGCCCGCCCCACGTCCACGAAGGGATATGACAACACCCACTCTAGAAAACAGGTGCGGACAAATCGTTGACGGCCCTCTTGGAGGCACCGTCTCCTCATATATGGGTGTTGCCCTATCGCCACACAAGAGAGCCCGCACCGCAAACCTACCCCAAAATGCAAAAAGGGTCGGAAAACCGACCCTTTTCATCATTCAGACCTGAATTTGGTTCTGCTCACGCATCCACGTCTTCAGGCGCTGGACGTTCCGCACCATCCGCTTTTGGCGGACGACGGCGACGCGGGGCCCGACGCCGGGGCGCAGACTTTTCTTCCCCATTATCATCACCAGCAGCGGGCGCACTGCTATCCGCATCATCATTGTCATCTGAGTGAGCGTCATCAGCATCATTATTGCTGTTCGAGCGCCCCCGTGCCTGGACCGGCTGATCATTCTCAGCGCCGTCATTACCATCACCATCATCATCCTGGTCATCGCGGCCATTGCCATTATGACGTGGCGGATTGTCCTGCCGGTGCTGTTCCTGCTGCGCTTGAGCTGCAACAATCAGCCGATGATAATGTTCGGCATACTGGAAGTAACTTTCAGCGCTGATCCTGTCACCGGATGTCTGAGCATCCCGAGCCAAAGTCTGATACTTCTCAAAAATATGAACCGCCGTGCCACGGATTTTTACATCCGGGCCGTTGCTCTCCATATTCCGGCTAAGTGTGTTCTGCGGTTTACGACCACGCCCGCGTGAGCGCTTTGGGTTTTGACCTTGCCTCATGGTTCTCCGGCTCTGTCTACCATCAATACAAATTGTTCAATGAGTGGGAAAACGGCACGCTTTCTCTCCCGCATGGAGAGAGGCCGCGAAGCAGTCTACCCAGTCTCGGCAAATTCAGTTTTGGCGAATTGCCTCTCTTATTCATGCGCCAGGCACTACATAAGTGATGTCAGCCACATGTTCGCAATCCATGTCCGATGCGTCCCTCCAACGAAAGAGGCAATCAGTCATGATTGAAATTATCTGGGTGCCTTGCTCTCAACGAGCGCCTGCTTCACCCAACAAGTCCTGCCCCTCAGGACCAAATTTTGGCCCCAAGGAACCAAATTTTGGAAGCCTTGCTTCCACCTCTTCGACCTCAAGCTGATGCCAAACGCATCTGCGAAATCTCATCAGAGGCCTGAATCTCTGGAAAGAAAGTACCTGCTAGCTCGTTCTATTCCAACTGTTTTTTTGATCGTTGAAACTCATAATTTCACTATGATAGTCCGTTCTAGCCCCGCCAGGTCGCAAATGACGCGCTCAACCTTCAGTCCGGCCTCAATCGCGATCCGCGCAACGTCTGCGCCTTGCCCCTTACCAAATTCAAAAATCGCCATTCCGGCAGGACTCAGAAGCCGGGGCAACTCCGGCATCAAATGCCGATAAGGGTCGAGCCCATCATCTCCCCCATCAAGTGCCGCAACGGGATCAAACTGTTTCACTTCCCGCGCAAGCGCGTTGATATCCGCGCTTGGGATATAGGGTGGGTTTGACACAATCACATCAAACGGGCCGTCAAGGCCGCGCGCCCAATCATTGACCATAAACTGCACCCGGTCGGCAAACCCCAGCAAGCTCGCGTTACGCATTGCTGCTTTGATCGCATCGTCCGACACATCAACACCAACCCCCAGCGCATTCGCATATTCAGAAACCAGTGCCAGCAAAAGACAGCCCGTGCCTGTGCCTAAGTCCAGGAAGCGAAGAGGTGCCGCAACATCAGGTCGTGCCTTCAACACAGCCTCGATAATTGTCTCGCTTTCCGGCCGCGGGTCGAGCGTGCCTCTGTTCAATGCAAATTCAAGACCCCAAAATTCGCGAACACCCAGAATGCGCGAGACCGGCTCTCCAGCAATACGGCGCGCAACCATGCCTTCAAGCTTTGTCATCGCATCTTTCGAAACGACCACATCAGGTGCAGCAATCAACCCCACATCATCAACGCCGCACGCCGCACTCAACAAGAGCCGCG
Organism: Parvibaculum sp.; assembly: GCA_040223265.1. Lineage (GTDB taxonomy): Bacteria > Pseudomonadota > Alphaproteobacteria > Parvibaculales > Parvibaculaceae > Mf105b01. Next base: position 9,402 of record JAVKCY010000045.1, read on the forward strand.
CATCAAGCTCCGGCGTAGAAATTCCGGCAAACGAAAAGCGCTTCTTCAGGGATGTATAGAGATGCCCACGGCTTACCGGTTCAGCGCTCATTCCATTGCATCTTCGCCAAGCGCGGCAAGCTTCGCCGCCTGGTCTTCGCTGACCAGCGCATCAATCAGCTCACCCAGCGCCCCACCTTCCAGCACCTTGTCGAGCTTGTGCAACGTTAGATTGATCCGGTGGTCCGTCACCCGACCTTGCGGAAAATTATAGGTGCGAATGCGCTCTGACCGATCCCCTGAGCCGACCTGCCCGCGCCGCTGATCCGCACGCTCCTTGTCCGCCCGTTCGCGCTCAGCATCGAACAACCGTGCCCGCAAGATCTTCAAAGCTTTTGCCTTGTTCTTGTGCTGCGACTTCTCGTCCTGCTGTTGCACGACAAGCCCTGAAGGAATGTGCGTCACACGCACTGCACTATCTGTCGTGTTCACATGCTGCCCGCCTGCACCCGACGCGCGAAACACATCAATCCGAATATCCTTGTCGAGAAGCTCGATATCGACCTCTTCCGGTTCAGGAAGAACGGCAACAGTCGCCGCCGAGGTATGAATACGCCCACTCGTTTCCGTCGTGGGTACACGCTGCACACGGTGCACACCGCTTTCAAACTTCAGTTTGGCGAAGACGCCCTTGCCGCTGATCGAAGCTGTGATTTCCTTAAAGCCTCCGACTTCGCCTGCAGCAATCGAAATTGGCTCAACACGCCAGCCTTCTTCGGCGGCATAGCGCTCATACATGCGGTAAAGATCACCGGCAAACAAGGCGGCCTCATCACCTCCCGTGCCCGCCCGCACCTCCAAAATAACGTTGAGCTCATCAGCCGAATCTTTCGGCAACAACAAAATCTGCATCGCGCGCTCAAGCTGCGGCAGACGATCATCCAGATCCTCAAGCTCATCGCGCGCCATCGCCGCCATTTCTGGATCGCCCAGCATCTCACGCGCATCGCGCTCCGCCTGACGTGCAGCCTCCAGCGCCCGCGCTGCCTCCGCGACCGGCTGCAGTTCAGCAAACTCTTTGGAAAGTGCAACAAACCGGTCCGGCGGTACATCCGCATTCATTTCCGCTTGAACAGCATCAAAATGATCAAGGACCTTGGCAAGTTTATCGTGCGGTATCATGGCGGGACATCAATTGTGATTGAAAGAGAAAGCGAAAGTCCGGCGAAAGCCCAAAGGGGACTGCCTGGGAGAAAGGCTCGCTAATCACCCGCCAGAAGTCGGGCTTCATCTGCTGCACGCACAGCTTCAATCTCGGTTGCTTTTTCTTCAACCAGGGTCACAAGATGATCGACCATTTTGTCGTTCGACATTTTATGGTCTGCCAAGCCTCGGAGATACACCATGCCCGACCCGGCACCACCACCGGTAAACCCGATATCGGTTTGCGATGCCTCACCCGGACCGTTCACGACGCAACCGATCACGGAAAGCGTCATGGAGGTGGAAATGTGAGCAAGCCTCTCCTCCAACAAGGAGACCGTCTCGATCACATTGAACCCCTGCCGCGCGCAAGAGGGACATGAAATAATCGTCACCCCGCGATGGCGGAGATTGAGAGATTTCAAAATCTCGAAACCGACTTTGATTTCTTCAACCGGATCAGCGGAAAGCGAGACGCGGATCGTATCGCCAATACCGGCCCACAAAAGCGACCCAAGACCAATCGCAGATTTGACGGTTCCGCTGGTCAGCCCGCCAGCCTCAGTAATGCCCAAATGAAGCGGGCAATCCACCGCATCGGCCAAACCCTGATAGGCGGCAACCGTCATAAAAACATCAGACGCTTTCACGCTGATCTTGTATTCACGAAAATCATTTTCTTCGAGCAGGCGAACATGCTCCAAAGCACTTTCAACCATCGCCTCGGGACACGGTTCGCCAAACCGCTCCAGCAAATGCCGCTCAAGCGAACCTGCATTCACACCGATACGGATGGAACAGCCATGATCTTTCGCCGCCTGCACAACATCGTGCACACGCGCAGCTGACCCGATATTACCGGGATTAATGCGCAGACAAGCCGCACCGGCTTCGGCTGCTTCAATCGCACGCTTATAGTGAAAATGAATATCCGCAACGATGGGCACTTTTACGGCGCGCACAATATCTTTAAGCGCAGCCGTTGAAGCCTCATCGGGACAGGACACACGCACAATGTCAGCGCCCGCATCTTCCAGGGCACGGACTTGCGCAATGGTCGCCGCCGCATCCGACGTCGGCGTATTTGTCATGGACTGGACGGCAATGGGCGCATCCCCGCCAACCGGCACAGACCCAACCATAATCTGCCGACTTTTCCGTCGCTCAATATGCCGCCAGGGACGAATATTCATGTCAAACCACCGCTAACACTGAGGCCGAAGCACCGAGAGTGTCACCAATTCGGCGACATCTATCGCCTGCTCTATAGCAGAAGCAACATTCAAACCCCAGAACAAGTCGAGAATTTGTCAAAACTGGCGACGAGGCACCCGTTTAGCGGCGAAGCAGATCATCCGGGTTCAGGGATTTACCGGTCAGCACAAGCCCGGAAGGACCTGCGACCCCGATATCACGACCATCGACAAAAAGCTCAAAAGCACCCGCATCGCGGGCCACCAAAATAGCGCCATTGCTAACCGGTGCGCGATACATCTCCCCCGCGCCAAGCGTTTCGTTCAAGAGAACCGTACCATCGCCCGCCTCAATCCGGAGCCAAGCCGATTTGGTCGCACGAACCACAACCCGCGCGCCTTCATTTTCCAGCCCGTAAACCCGTGCACCCCCCATCACAAGTGACAGGTCTGTCGCAATCGGCGTTGCGTCCACACCGGCTTCGGTCGCCACGTCAGCAGCATTGGTATCGGTCGCCGAATTATCAATGACAGGTTGTGCTGCAACAGGCGGTGTTACTGGCGTCAGCGCCGCAACCTCAATCTCTTCGGCAACAGGCACCGCCGTAGCGGTTGGCGTACCCGCATCTCCAACAATGACTGTTGCAGCTTCCGTTTCAGGCGTTGCGGCGACCGGCGCGGTGGCAACAGGTGGGGCCGGACGCACCGGCTGGTTCACCACCGGCAAAGCGCCATTGGTCGGTGCCGCAGACGCACTATCACCAGCAAGGCCACGTGCTGCAGCAGGCTGCAACGCATTTGGATTAGCGACGTCAGCAACCGCGCCTGCCACATTGCGCTGCGGTTGCGCGCGCTCTGTGACCATACGGTCGGCAGAAATTGACAGAAGCCAGGCACCGTAAACCCCGGCCCCCAGCAAAACAGCAAGAATGAACAGAGAGCCACGTGGAAGGCGGGCTTCCTGCTTCACTTCTGGGAAAGCAAACCCGTCCGCACGGCCTGCTCCGGGCACGCCCCCTTCTGGGGCCGTTTCCAGCTTGTAGCGCCCAACCATCTCAGCCACATCAAGGCCAAGATAACCGGCATAGGTCCGCACAAAGCCAATCGCATAGGCGCGTGCCGGCAATTCCTCATGGCGACTTTCTTCCAACGCTTCCAGATAAACGCGGCGGATGCGCAGCTTGTCGGAGACTGACTTGAGGTCTTCGCCGGTCTTGAGACGCGCAGCACGCAGCGCAGCCCCAACGGCATCGCTGTCGAGCGGCGTTTCAGCCGTAATATCGCGCAAATGAATGCGGGGCCGCGCCCCTTCACCAGAAACCTGGTTCCCGGAAGAAACCGCGTTTCCAGCAGCCCCGTCTACGGTGGCGCCTACAGTGGCGCCTTCAGTAGCACCTACAGTGGCGCCTTCAGTAGCACCTAGCGTCGTCTTTACATGATTGTCGTCGGAGCTCATTGCACGTCCTGATTTCATCTTTTACTCGAATGCCCCGGTCCCGGACCGGCACACCCATGCCCCGTATCTTTGTCAGACCTTCCCACCCCCGCAGGTCAGCCCTCATATGAACAAAACCCGCCACTTGTGCGGCGGTCCCGCCTTTCCCCATTTGCCATGCCCTCGATCCGAGAAAAGTAGTTCCCGAGGCAGCACTCAATGGCGCCAGAGAACCAAAACTTCACCCAAATCGCCGCCTTTTAACGACAAAAAGCCGCCAAACAGCCATTTTGGCTAGGTTTGGCAGGAAAGACACATATTTTGCACATACCAAGGTTAAATAAATCAAAAGACGGGCCCCGCCGCAATGGCCAGCACACGTAAATCGAGAATTTATTCTTAGATTGCAATCCCTTGCGCATCCGCAAAGGCCCGAAGTTCGTCCCGCACACTGGCATCTGGCCGCAAATAGAGGTCAGACATCAAAACGACGAGTTTTGAAACGTCCAGTGACCGCACCATCATCTTCACAGGCCCGATGGCCGCCGGCGACATGGAGATGCGCCGAAGCCCGAGACCCAGCAAAGCCATTGCCTCCAGAGGACGGCTCGCCATCTCCCCGCAAAGAGAAAGCGGCACATTGTGCTTCTCGCACGCCACCACAACCTCACGAAGGAAATGCAGAAACCCGGGGCTCAAAAGATCATAGCGATGCGAAACCCGAGGATTGCCGCGGTCGCTGGCAAAAAAGAACTGAACCAGATCGTTAGAGCCAATGGAGACGAAATCCACCTTTGGCAAAAGCGCATCAAATTGCCAGAAAAGCCCTGGCACTTCGAGCATGGTGCCAATAGCGACGGATTTGGGTGGCGCATGATTATACTTTTCGCCTCGCGCCAATTCCTTTTCAACAATCGCCCGCGCCCGGTCATACTCAGCCACTTCCGTGACCATCGGGAACATGAGTTTCAGATGGCGCCCGGCACCGGCGGTAAGCAACGCCCGCAGCTGATGCCGAAGAAGCGCAGGCCGATCAAGCGCAATTCGGATGGCCCGCCAGCCAAGCGCCGGGTTTTCTTCCTCTGTTTGCTGCATATAAGGAAGAACCTTGTCACCGCCGATATCAAGGGTGCGGAACACGACCGGTTTGTCGCCAGACGCTGACAGCACCTCATTGTAAAGCTCGACCTGCTCTTTCTGGCTTGGTAGCTTTGACGCGATCATGAACTGAAGCTCGGTGCGGAAGAGCCCTATCCCGTCTGCGCCACTTTCTGTCAGGTGCGGAAGGTCAACCAGCAACCCCGCATTGATATTGAGATCAATTTCGATGCCATCAATGGTCACCGATGGTTCGTTGCGGATGGCCTGATATTGCGCCTGACGCCGGGCACGAAACCGTGCCTTCTCGGAATAAGCATCGATAATATCCTGGCTCGGACGGAGATAGACCTCGCCCGTATCCCCATCAACGATGATCGCGTCGCCATCTTCGATCCGGTCCAGTACGCCTTGCGCCCGACCAACCGACGCAATACCCAACGCGCGCGCCACAATCGCGACATGCGCACTCGATGTTCCCTCTTCGAGAACAAGTCCGCGCAACCGACCCTTGTCATAATCAAGCAGCTCTGCCGGGCCCATATTGCGCGCGATAATGATCGCATCCTCAGGCAGGTTCCCGCTGGCAGACGTCAACGCACCCCCCGTCAAGAGGCGCAGCAACCGGTTCGCAAGATCATCAAGGTCATGCAGCCGGTCCCGAAGATAGGGATCTGTCTGCCGCATCATCCGCGCGCGCGTATCATTCTGCACACGCTCAACAGCCGCTTCCGCCGTGAGGCCGGTCTTCACCGCCTCCAGCATACGCTTCAGCCAACCACGGTCATTGGCAAACATACGGTAGGCCTGTAGCACTTCGCGATGTTCGCCCGCATGTGACAGGTCAGACGTGGCCAGCAATTTGTCGATAGAGGAGCGCAATTCATAGACAGCTTTTTCAAGTCGCTCAGACTCAATATCAACATCTTCAGCGATCAAGCGGGAGACATGCACACGTGGTTCATGCAACACCGCATGGCCAAGCGCGATACCATCAGACAATGAACCGCCGTGAATGTAGTGCGGTGGCCGCGCACCATTGTCTTTCTCAGACGATTCCAGTGCTATCATATCTGCCGCCGCCGCAAGTTCCGCGAGAACCATCGCGATCGTCTCAAGCGTCTCAACTTCCTCTTCGGAGTAATGCCGCATTGTCCGGTTCTGCACCACAAGAACCCCGACCACACGCCCCGCCCGCAAAATGGGTACCCCCATCAGGGACTTGTAGATCTCTTCACCCGTTTCCGGGCGATAGGCAAAGTTTGGATGAGACTGCGCATCAGAGAGGTTGAGAGGACGTGCATGCGCAGCAATGTCACCAACAAGACCGACGCCGACCTTAAGCCGTGTCATATGCACAGCCGATGGCTTCAAACCTTCGGTCGCAAACAGTTCCAGCTCTTCGCCTGGTTGCATCAGATAGATGGAACACACTTCTGCGACCATGTTTTGCGCGATCAGGTGAACAACTTCATCAAGCCGGGATTGACTATCCCCAGCCTCCGCCATGCTTTCCCGCAGGCGACGAAGCAGAAGGCGCGGCCCCACGCTCGCGACAGGCATTAAACACGCCCCCCGGCAACATGCACATCCACAATTGGGATTGCCATTCTATGCGCCTTCATCGTCGCCATGCTTCATGTCACCGTAAGCGGTTCGGCCAATCACGCGGCCGTATTCCAATTATGCAGCCGTTTCATCGTCGAGCCCGTAGGCCGAGTGCAGGGCTCGCACAGCAAGCTCCGTATATTCCGAAGCGATAAGAACACTGACTTTAATTTCAGATGTCGAAATCACCTGGATATTGATGCCCTTGTCCGCAAGGGTCTGGAACAATTTTTGTGCAACACCTGTGTGACTGCGCATACCAATCCCAATAACAGAGACTTTAACAACGCCAGTATCGCACACCAATTGCTGATAGCCGATCAACTCGCGTGATTTTTCAAGCACCGAGCGCACACGGTCAAGGTCTGCACTTGGCACAGTGAATGTAAGATCCGTGCGTTTTCCATCGTCCGACACATTCTGCACAATCATATCGACATTGATGGCTGCATCAGCGAGCGGGCCAAAAATCCGCGCTGCAACGCCTGGTTGGTCCGACACTTTGATGAGAGTAATTTTGGCTTCGTCTTTTACATACGCAATGCCGCTTACAACTTCTTGTTCCACGATTTCTTCCTCACCGCACACGATTGTACCCGGCCCGACATAATGGGCGCCACTTCCTTGTCCTTGCGCTGCATCAGGCGCATCAAAGCTTGAACGCACCTGAATGCGCACACCATGCACCATAGCCAGTTCGACCGAACGCGTTTGCAGCACCTTGGCCCCAAGCGACGCCATCTCGAGCATTTCTTCGTAAGATATCTTATCCATTTTACGGGCTTTTGACACGATACGCGGATCGGTCGTGTAAACGCCGTCCACATCCGTGTAAATGTCACAGCGCTCCGCGCCAATGGCAGCCGCCACCGCAACCGCACTTGTGTCAGACCCGCCACGCCCCAGCGTTGCGATACGCCCGTCAGGGCCAATGCCCTGGAAACCGGCAATCACCGCAACCTGACCCTGGGCCAGACGCTCATTGAGTTTTGTCGCATCAATATCGCGGATCCGCGCCGCACCATGTGCACTGTCTGTCAGGATTGGTACCTGCCACCCAAGCCAGGAGCGTGCAGACACGCCCAATTCCTGAAGCGCAATCGCAAGAAGACCGACCGTGATCTGCTCCCCGGCTGCCACGACCGTGTCATATTCGCGCGCGTCGTGAAGCGAAGCCGCCTCTTTTGTCCAGGTTACGAGCTGGTTGGTTGTTCCCGACATGGCAGACACAACAACCGCGACCTCATGACCGGCATCAACTTCTCTTTTCACATGGGTGGCGACATTGCGGATGCGCTCAACATCTGCAACCGAGGTCCCACCAAATTTCATGACCAGTTTGGCCATATTTACCAACCTTCACACCTGTCCTCGTGCACGATAACTGGACCGCACGCGGGATTTGCTCCTATACCTAATCAGAAGAGGATCGGAGAGCCTGAAAAGGCTTCCCATGCCGATCCGCCATCAGCGGGGCCATACATACGCGGATGAGCTCCTGTTCGCAACCGGACTGCCGCCAGGATTACCGTAAGGTCATCATCTGGGACATTGAGGGTACAAAAGGTGAGTAACCAACCAGCGCAACCCCAAACGCCGCCGCATTCGGCCTCCTCGGCCAGCGTGGATCCGGACGAAATTGCCCGTTTTTCCGCGATTGCTGCCGAGTGGTGGGATCCGGGCGGGAAATTTGCCCCCCTCCACCGCTTTAACCCCGTGCGTCTTGCCTATATCCGGGATCAACTCATTGACCATTTTGATCTGGACGGGCGCCAGGCAACACCACTCAAGGGCCTCAAATTGCTGGATATCGGCTGTGGGGGTGGCCTGTTGAGTGAACCTATGGCGCGGCTCGGCGCAACAGTCACCGCTGCAGATGCCGGCGAGGCCAACATCAAGGCGGCCAGCGTACACGGCAGCGAACAAGGCCTCACCATTGATTACCGCGTCACGAGCGCGGAAGATCTGGTCGCCTCAGGCGCGAAATTTGACGTCATCCTCAATATGGAGGTGATTGAGCATGTGGCCGACGTGCCTGGCTTTCTGGCAGCCTGCGCAACAATGTTGAACCCCGGCGGGCTCATGTTTGTCGCCACCCTCAATCGCACAGCCAAAGCCTTCGCACTTGCTATTGTCGGAGCTGAATATGTTCTGGGCTGGCTGCCGCGCGGCACCCACAATTGGCAAAAATTCATGACCCCGCCTGAGTTTTTCCGCCATCTGGAAGGCTGCGGCCTCAAGGTGACCAAACAGGACGGCGTTACCTACAACCCTTTCTCGGGTCGCTGGTCGGTGTCCCGCGACATGGATGTAAACTATATGATGGTCGCAACCAAGGAAATCAGCCAAAAATGACCAACACTAGCGGCGACCCAGTCGACCTCGCCCCCAAAAAGCGCCCCCGTCAAAAACGGGCCATCGCAACCTGGGAACGCCTTCTCGACGTCGCCGCGGAAATTCTTGAAACTCAAGGGGTTGAGCGGATCTCGACCAATCTGATCGCCGAGAAAGCCGGCATCACCCCACCGACGCTCTACCGCTATTTTCCCAACAAATACGCCGTTTTATGGGCGCTGGGGGACCGGCTCATGCAGCAGCAGAACGTCGTTTTCGAGCAGTCTATAGAACAGAGCGGTGACGATGCCTCGTTCCAACTGGAACGCTCCGAACATCTCTTGCGGGACACACTTGATGTCACCGAACGCCATCCAGGCGCACTGGCCATCATGCGCGCCATGCGTGCAGTACCCGTCCTCCAGGAAGTTCGCCTCGCCTCCCACCATCAGGTAGCCGACGCCTGGACAGACCAGCTGGTGAAGCTGTTACCCGGTCTGACCCGCGAGGAGATTTGGGCAAAAGCCCGCCTGTCGGTGGAGACGGGCTACGCCGCCATCGAAATGGCGATGGAGGAAACCCGCCTCGACCGGGAAACCGTCATCCGGGATGCATCGCTTTTTCAAACAGCCTATTGGTTGTCGATCCTCAATCAAAAAGCTAGTGATAGCTAATTTATTATTGACCGGCGGCGCATTCCGGTTTTTTATGCCCCTAGTTGGCACGACCTGAGTCACGATGAGCGAAATACGAGGGGACAAAGTGGGGATCATACAAATATCAACAAAGCTGATCCGGGTGGGGCCCCTCTTGGCAGCGAGCCTCCTGCTCGCGTCCTGTGGAGAACCAGCGGAAACACCGGAACATCGGGCCGCCCTCATTACCGCCGCCGAAACAGCAAGCCCTGCCGATCCGGTGCTCGCCGAGAAATATGAACGCGCCTGCAAGGCCTGCCATGCGGACCCTGAAAACGCCGCCCCGCTGACAGGTGACAAACGCGCCTGGATAGGCCGGGTGAACGACCGGGGTCGCTCAGGCCTCCTTCAAAGCAGCATTAACGGCTTTGGCGGCATGCCGCCGCTCGGCGCCTGCATCGATTGCAGTGCAGACGATCTCGACCAATTGATTACGTTTATGATGGGGAAATAAAATGAGCCTCTCCCGCCGTGACCTCCTGATCCGCGCGAGCGCCGTTGCAGCCCTCGCTGCTGGCCGCCCACTCCCCGCTTTTGCAGACACAAGCCAGCGCATCAAATGGCAAAACTGGTCCGGCGGACAAAGTTGCCTGCCCGCCGCGCGGCTTGCACCTGCCAATGCGAGCGAACTTGCAGAGATCCTTGCATCAAGCCCGAAACCCATTCGCGCTGTCGGCACCGGCCATTCCTTCTCAGGCCTTGTGCCTACAGACGGCACCATTCTCTCCCTCGACCGGCTGAACGGTCTTATTGACGTCAACAAGGAAACACTGGAGGCAACGGTCGGCGCGGGCTCCAAACTCGGCGACCTTGGCCCCTTGCTGGAGGCAGAAGGTCAGGCGCTCATCAACATGCCGGACATCAACCGCCAGACCCTTGGCGGCTCCATCTCCACCTCAACACATGGGACGGGTGAAAAGTTTGGATCGCTCTCAACCTTTGTAACCGGCCTTGAACTCGTCACCGCACAGGGCGAGACCCTCTGGTGCGACGCAGCTAACAACCCGGAAATTTTCAACGCGGCCCGCGTGTCACTCGGCAGCCTTGGCATCATCACAAAGGTCCGCCTGAAAAACCGCATGCCACACCGGATCAACAAACGTACCTGGGTCATGCCCTTTGAAGAGATGATGGAAGAAGCTGAAAGTTTCGCCAAGACAAACCGGAATTTCGAATTCTACTACATCCCATTCTCCGGTATGTGCTTGGGCATCAGCCATAACGAGACGGACGAGCCGATCTCACCGCGCGCCAACGACGATGATGATGACGGTGTCATGACACTGAAGGCACTTGCCGACTATCTCGGTTGGAGCCCTTCCCTGCGCGAATATCTGATCAAATCGCAACTGGAAAACCTGCCGGATGAGATTTTCGTGGATACATCATGGAAAGTTTACCCGAGCGAGCGAGCGGTGCGCTTTAACGAGATGGAATATCACCTGCCACGCGAAAACGCGCTGGCCGCGCTCCGCGAAATTCGCGAACATGTGGAAGGCGAAAACATCGATGTCTTCTTCCCGTGGGAATTCCGCTTTGTGAAGTCAGATGATATTTGGCTCTCTCCCTTTCAGGGCCGCGAAAGCTGCTCCATCGCTATCCACCGCTTCCATGAAGAAGACTATCGCCCGCTCTTTTCAGCCGTTGAGCCCACCTTGCAAAAGCATGGAGGTCGCCCTCATTGGGGCAAGCTGCACACGCTGAAGGCATCCAGCTTTGCCGCCCTCTATCCGCATTGGAACGATTTTTTGGAGGTTCGACAATCACTCGACCCGACGGGCGTCTTCCTGAACGATCATTTGAAGGAGGTATTTGGCGTTGCGTGACAGTTTTGAAAAAGTCAAAAACAAGTTCAGCAAACTGAGCCGACGTCAGATTGTACTCGGCGGTGGGACACTTGCCGCCGCGGGCTTCATCGCGTCCAAACGCCCCGCCAAAAAGGCCGGCGCCCATGATGACTATTTCCTCTCACTGCAAAACGCGGTGAAACAGGCAAAGCTCGCGCGCGCCACTCTGGTGATCGACAAAACGCGGCTGGACCATAATATCGCGACCTTGAAATCGCACCTGCGCCCCGGCATGAACTACCGCATTGTTGCCAAGTCTCTGCCATCGCTCCCTATGCTCGACTATGTGATGAAGGAAACCGGTACGAACCGCCTGATGGTGTTTCATCAGCCTTTCCTCAACCTTGTCGCAGACACATTGCCAAACGCCGATATCCTGCTCGGCAAGCCCATGCCGGTCGACGCCGCAGAGCGATTCTATGTAGAGCTGGGGGCAAATGGTTTTGACCCCGCCCGCCAGTTGCAATGGCTGATCGACACGCCGGAGCGACTGGATGAGTATGCAAGCCTTGCGGCTTCGCTCAACGTCAACATGCGCATCAATTTCGAGCTGGATGTGGGCCTGCACCGCGGCGGATTGCGAGCCCCCGCAGAACTCAAGCCCCTGCTACAACTGATCGACACAGACCCGCACCTGAGCTTTGCAGGATTCATGGGCTATGATCCGCACCTTGCCTCTGTGCCAAGCGTGTTGGGTTGGCAGGCATCCGCCTTTGAAAGCTCAACCGCACTCTACAAAGCGTTCATCGCAGCAGCACAAAACCACTATGGTGATCGCTTTCAGCAAAGTGAAATGACCTTCAACACGGCGGGAAGTCCCACTTACCAGATGCATGAGGAAAGCGCGCATGCAACAGAAGTGGCCGTCGGCTCCGCCCTCGTCAAGCCCACGCATTTTGATGTATCGACATTGAGCGATCATATCCCCGCGAGCTTCATCACCACGCCGGTGCTGAAGGTGCGGGAGAAGACGGAAGTCCCGGCACTTGAAGCGATCGGGCCACTCACCCGCTTCTGGGATCGAAATTCGGCCAAGACCTTCTTCATCTATGGGGGAAATTGGTTGGCAGAGCCTGCCTCGCCACCCGGCCTCCAGACCAACGGGCTCTTCGGTCGTTCTTCCAATCAGGAAATGCTGAACGGGTCTGACGAAGTCATGCTCACAACAAGCGACTATGTGGTGCTCCGCCCGACACAGTCAGAATTTGTCTTCCTGCAGTTTGGCGACATCGCGCTTTTCGAAGACGGCAAAATCACCGGCAGCTGGCCCGTCTTCACCCAAGGTGCATAAATGAAGAGGTGCATAAATGAAGAGGCGCTTAGAAAAAAAGATGCATGATCGAAACACGTGTTATCTCAGTTCGCGCCGCGCTTGTTTGCGCCTGGCAAGGGTGCAACGGACACGCCTTCCTCAATGAGGTCTTTCGCATCATCCAAGGTCGCCTCACCGTAAATCTCGCGCGACGCTGTCTCACCATAATGGATACGGCGCGCCTCGTCGGCAAACTGATCGCCCACATAGTCGAAATTCGCTTCGACATGCGCACGAACCTTGCTCATGAACATTTGAACCTGCTCGGCCGCACCATCCGGCGTTGAAACGGCTTTTGTCTTTTTTGACGTCACAACCGACGGTGCCATCAACGCCTTTTCAATTTTCTGGCTACCGCAGAACGGGCAGGCAATATCGCCACCCGCGACCTGCTCATCATAGGCGGCGGACCCGGCAAACCAGCCGTCAAACTCATGTTCCAGTTCACAGACCAAACGATACTTGATCACGACATTACTCCGGGCGCGAAAGAGCCAGCTTCTGTATATCACGATCATGGGCAAGACTGGGAACCCGTGCACGGGCCTCGTGTACCTTTGCCACATCAATATCGGCGAGAATGACACAAGGCTCCGTCCCGGCCTCTGCCAGCACCTCCCCCCAGGGCGCGATAATGAGCGAATGACCAAAGGTCTCCCGCCCGTTTTCATGGGTGCCGCCTTGCGCCGGGGCAAAAACAAAACAACCGGTTTCAATCGCCCGCGCACGCAAAAGCACATGCCAGTGTGCCATCCCCGTCTGCTGCGTGAACGCAGACGGTACACTTAGAAAATCCGCACCGCCATGCGCAAGAGACCTGTAGAGATAGGGAAACCGCAAATCATAACAGATCGTCATGCCGAGACGACCAAAGGGCAGGTCAACCAGCGTCGCGTCATCGCCTGCCCGATAATTCTTGCTCTCGCGGTACGCCTCACCATTACCAAGGTCCACATCAAACATGTGGATCTTGTCGTAGCGCGCCATGATGCGACCGTCCGGCCCGATCATGAAGGATCGATTGGCAGCCTTCCGCTCCCCGACAAGAACAGCGAGCGAGCCAACCAGAAGGTGGATGCGAAGTTCAGCGGCGAGCGCGCAAAATGCCTGCAATGCAGGGTCATCTTCCTCCCGCACAATATTGGCAAAGAGGCGCTCGGCCCCAAGCTCCATCAAGGATGTGGTTTCAGGTGTCGCGACAAATTGGGCCCCCTTCGACACCGCTTCCCGCACGAGGTGCGACGCCGCCTCAATATTTGGCTGGACCGATTTCCCCGTCCGCATTTGAACAAGAGCGGCCGTAAACGGGGCGCAAGAAGCGGAACTGGAGGGCGCGCTCATAGGCCCTTAGCTCGCCAGCAACACGTCAAGAGCACCCTTGGCCTCAAGCGCGTAAAGATCGTCACAGCCACCCACATGTTCGGAGCCCACAAAAATCTGCGGCACGGTGTAAGCGCCGCCCGACTTCTTCTCCATCTCCCGGCGAAGATCCGCATCCATGCCAACATCAATCTCCTTGTAGGAGACACCTTTGCTGGTGAGGAGCTGCTTCGCACGATGGCAATAGGGGCACATCATGGTCGAATAAATCGTTACATTGGCCATTCTACTCTCCAGTGGCAGGCTGCAAATCAGCCTGAGCCGATGATACGTGAGGCTGTGTTAGTTCAGCCGATGATATAGGAGTCTCTTCGCCTGGAACAACCCGGGCAAGGGTAAGAACATCAACCGAAGCTGCCCCTTCCGCGATCAACTTTTTGGCGCAAGCCTCGACGGTCGCCCCTGTGGTGAGCACATCATCGACAAGCAGAACATGAGCACCATCTACCACCGCCCCTCGACCTGGCGTCAGGGAGAAAGCACCCGCCACATTTCGCCGCCGTGCCGAAGCAGAAAGGCCGACCTGTGCCCGTGTCGCGCGTGTGCGCTTGAGAAGATCGGCGACGAAGCGACGCCCGGAAAGTCTGGAAATTTCCTGCGCAAGTGCGGCCGACTGGTTGAACCGCCGCTGGAAAAGCCGCGTCCCGTGCAAGGGAACAGGCGTCACAAGATCAGCCTCGGCAAGCAAGCCCTGCCCCGCCCGGACCATCCAGCGCGCCAGGACCGGCACGGCATCAAGCCTGTCCCCATACTTAAGGCGAGAAACAAGACGCCCGCTCGCCCCATCATAAACAAGCGCTGCCCGCGCGCGACCATAGGCAGGCGGACGGGCAAGCACCTCCGCACTCAGCGCGCCGGCCCCCGGATCGAACGGAAACGGCAGACCGCTCACATCGCAAAGCGGTGCATCAATAAACCGCAATTCGGACCAACAGGCGGCGCAAACCTGTACCTCCCCCAGCACGGGTTCATTGCAGCCAATACAGCGCGGCGGCAGCAAAAAGTCCGCAACCCATCTAAGAGCCGCCTTGCCAAAATCCATGCCCGCCATCGCGTTACATCTTTCCATGCAGAAACGATACCACGCACACCATCCACCCTGCCAAATCTCTTGCGAGACCCCCCCGGATCGCGATAGTGCAAGACATGAACTCGACACCCTTTGATCGCCATTTACTGAAAGCCCGACGCGATCGGGCGTGCCGCACGATGCCGCAAGCAGACTTTCTGCTGCAGCGCACGGGCGAGGAGTTTCTGGATCGCTTGGCCGCCACCAACCGGCAGTTTGCCCTCACACTGGATTTGGGGGCTCACCACGGCCTGATGAGTAAAATCCTCGCACCGCTAGTGGGGCCAAACATTATTTCGATGGATATCTCGCCCGCAATGGTGGCTGTGTCCCCCTCTCCGCGTCTTGTCGGCGATGAGGAAATGCTCCCCTTCGCCCATGAGAGCCTTGATCTTGTTCTAAGCGCCCTCTCCCTTCATTGGGTGAACGATCTCCCCGGCACACTGTTACAGGTAAAGAAGGCACTGAGGCCGGACGGGCTTTTTCTGGCGGCGATGTTTGGCGGCACAACACTCCACGAACTGCGCGATGCAATGATGCAGGCAGAGGTTGAAATTTCCGGCGGTGTATCACCGCGCATCGCACCGTTTGCCGATCTGAAAGACATGGGCCATCTGATGCAGCGGGCAGGCTTTGCCCTGCCGGTAGCGGACACAGACATAATCACCGTGCGCTATGACACCGCCTTTCATCTGTTCCGCGATCTCAAAGCCATGGGCGAAACCAGTATCCTGAAAGACCGGCACAGAACGCCTGCAACGCGCGCCCTGCTCCAACGGACAGCCGAAATTTATCAGGCACGGTTTGCAGATGCTGATGGCCGCTTGCCCGCAACCTTTGAAATCATTTACATGACCGGCTGGGCGCCCCATGAAAGCCAGCAAAAACCACTGCGCCCGGGCACAGCGAAAATGCGCCTGGCGGATGCGTTAGACGCGCAAGACAGAGAAACAAAAAAATAGGAAATCATATAACCCGAAATCAGGTCAGCCTTTGACGTCGGTTGAGATTTTCTGGAAGACGTTCGCGATATCACTACCCACGGTAAACAGGATACTGATCAATACCACAGACAAAAGGGCGACGATCAGGGAATATTCGATGAGCGTTGCGCCATCATCATTGGTGAGCCATTTGCGAAATAGCGTCATCACAAAAAATCCCTCAACATCGCCACAAGTGGCTCATCGGCTGGCGGCATGGGGAACTCGCCCATACGCAACGGCTTTACCCATTTGAGCACTTGCCCTTCAAGGGCTTGTGGGATGCCCTGCCATTTCCGGCAAAGAAAAAGTGGCATCAAAAGATGAAATTTTTCATACTTGTGACTGGCAAATGTGAACGGTGCGAGACACGAAGCGGTAACGTCAATACCCAATTCCTCCCGCAATTCGCGGATAAGCGCCACTTCCGGCGTCTCATTAGGCTCAACCTTACCACCGGGAAATTCCCATAATCCCGCGAGGCTTTTGCCCTCAGGGCGCTGAGCGAGCAGAACCCGGCCCTCGAGATCAACCAGTGCAACGGCGGCGACCAGCACAATCGGCCGTTCAGATCCGGTTTCACTCATCAAGCAACCTGGCTTTCATCCAATTGAGAGGCTTGATCGCCCTGACCCAGCGACAGACGGAAACGCCGCACCAGGCGATTGCCTCCCCGCTCAGGCACATGGATCGTTTCGAACCGGAACTCGTCAAACAGGAGCGATTTCAGAACTGCTGCAGACGCCGTGTTCTCCGCATACACAAGCGCATCAATCTGACTGAACCGAAGAACGTCCCGCGCAAAGGCAAGCGTCGCAGTGACCGCCTCTTTGCCAAAGCCCCGATCCCAAAAGGACCGCCCAAGCCAATAGGCAATTTCTGGAAACGCACCTTCGCATTGCTCAAGCGCCGACACCCCGATCAAACGATTATCAACCCGGTCAATAACCGCAAAGCGGAACGAGGTGCCCTCCGCTCGCAGCTGATCGGATTGATCAATCCAGGCGAATGCCGCCTTCGTGTCGAACGGATGAGGAATGGTCTCCGTACGTTCACGCACAATCGCGTCAGCACCAAGCGCCGCCAGCGCCCCCGCATCGCCTGCATGAAACCAGCGCAAGGACAGACGCGGCGTAAACAGAGGACGCGTCCAAAGCGTCCCCTCTTTCGCTCGTCTCATCGCTTTGCCTGCATTTGCCTGCATGCGTAAACCTCAACGCGTAAACCTCAGATCGCCTAGCTGCGGTAATCCGCATTGATACGAATGTAATCGTAGGTGAGGTCACAGGTCCAGACTGTTGCTTCGGCCTTGCCCACACCCACATCCACCTCGATCTTGATATCCCGACCCTTCATGTGAGCAACGACAGGAGTTTCGTCGTAACCCTCTACAGGAGCGCCATTTTTCGCAATATCCACATCACCAACGCGGACAACAAGCCTGTCCCGGTCGGCAGCTTCCCCCGCCTTGCCGACGGCCATAACGATCCGGCCCCAGTTCGCGTCTTCCCCCGCGATGGCGGTTTTGACAAGTGGTGAATTGGCAATCGACAATGCGATGTGGCGCGCCGCCTTGTAGCTTTCAGCCCCCGTCACCTTCACTTCGATAAACTTCTGGGCACCTTCGCCGTCCCGCACAACCTGATGTGCAAGCTCAAGCATCAACTCATCCAGCGCCTGACGGAAGGCACGCAGGCGCGGATCACCCGCCCGTGCGATGGAGGGCACCTTCTGCCCATCTGTCTCCGCTGCACCGGTCGCAAACAAAAGCACGGTGTCAGAGGTCGACGTATCGCTATCAACCGTAATCGCGTTGAAACTGTCGCGCACACCGAGCAGAAGCAACGTTTGCAGCACAGAGGCCGGAAGCGCCGCATCGGTGAAGAAGAAAACAAGCATGGTCGCAAGATCAGGCTGGATCATGCCAGACCCCTTTCCGATGCCATTGATCGTGACGTCCACGCCGCCGATTTTCACCGTCCGGGTCACAAATTTGGGAAACGTATCCGTCGTCATGATCGCGCGCGCGGCATCTTCAAAAGAAGCATCCTTGCCAGCCTTCGCCTTATCAAGGCTTGTGGCAATCGCACTCCCGTCCAGCACCTGACCAATCACACCCGTTGAAGCAACAAACACGTCTTTCTGGCGACACCCGGTCAAGTTCGCGGCAGCCGCAGCCGTCGTGCGCACCGTCGCAAGCCCTGCTTTGCCCGTGAAGGCATTCGCATTACCGGCGTTCACTACAAGCGCCCGACCCACACCGTCTTCCAGGTTCGCCTGGCACCATTGGACCGGCGCCGAGGCTGTCTTTGACGTTGTGAACACACCGGCGACCTGCGTGCCATCTGCCATCTGGGCGAAAAGCAGATCGTCGCGGCCCTTGTAGCGCGTACCACTATTGGTCGTGCCAAGCGTAACCCCCGCAACCGGTGGCATGACAGGGTAAGTCGTCGGCGCCATAGGCGATACCGCCGGCGCGACTTTCTTCTTGCCCTTCTTCACAGAAGCCTTTTTGGGCGCAGCTTTTTTTGCAACCGCCGCATCAGCTTTCGCCACCAGCTTCTTGGCAACCCGTTTCTTCTTCGCAGCCGGTTTCGCCTTTGAGATCGCACGCTTGAATTTCGCAACCTTGGCTCTTCCAGCCTTGGATGCCGTCCGCTTTTTTGTCTTGGCTGTCTTGCTAGTCATAGCGTGTGGCCTCTCATGCGCTTGAAATGACGAAGGCGAACCAAATCACCCGCGCAGTATCATACCACTTATTCTTGAGGCGCAATCAATGGGCGACCGGCTGGTTGTTCCGCACCAACAATCTCGATGGCCGCTGCCGCCCGCATCTCTTCCATCAGTTTGCGACCCTCTTCTTGCGCAACCGAAGCAATGATCTGTTCGCGCACCACCTCAAAGGCTGGCACCTGCTGCACGCGACGATCTTCTACCTTGATAACATGCCAGCCAAAGCGTGTTTTGACAGGCTCAGACACATCGCCCGCCTGCAGGGCAAAGGCGGCATCGTTAAACTCGTCAACCATGGTTCCCGCAGCAAAATAACCGAGATCACCACCTTCTGGACCGCTAGGGCCGGTTGACCGTTCTTTTGCCAAGGCTTCAAAATCGGCACCGCCATCAAGCTCTGCCTTCACGGCCTTTGCTTCATCTTCTGTGGCGACAAGAATATGTCGTGCGCGAATTTCTTCTTGCGGCTCCGCGCCTGCAACTTTCTCATCATAGAAAGCTTGAGCGGCCTCATCCGTGATCCGCGCCGAGACGAGCTGCGTCCAGTACACATCCCGAAGCGCCTTCGCCTCGTAATAGGCCACGCGGCGCTGTACACCTGGATCATCGGATAACCCCTTGTCCCGCGCTTCGCCGGCGATAATGGAGCGGTCGATCAGAAGGCTCAGCAAATATTCAAACTTCACTTCCTCAGGCACCCCTTGCAGGGCCTGCGCCATCTCATCCTCAGCCATCAAAAGATCAGAGAAGCGAATATCCGTCCCGTTGACGCGCGCCACAACATCATCATCCGTTTCTTCGGCCAAAACCGGAGGTGAAACAAACAAAAGAGACACGGCGACAAGCGCCAGCCCCAAATAACGCGGGAAGAGGCGCAGGGAGGGGCGCAGCAGAGAAAATGACATAAAAGGAAAACCTTGCACGATGGTTCGAAGCCCGGTTCATCCAAGCTTCAGGGAGTTTGCGCATATTGAAGGCTCCCAACGGCTCACACAAGGGTGAGCCGATTAAGAATTCGCAATGAAATGAAGCTGTTAACGAAATATGGGTGGGGTTTGAGGCTGTCCCCAGAACATTGACAAGCCCCCTGCCCCCCCTTACATCATTTGGGCCCGGTTTGAAGCGCAGTTTCCGCGTTTTGGCCGATGGCACGGTAACCGGGCAAACCGGCGATGGACGTCCTGTCTCACGCCTTTGCCCCAACAAGGTGACATTTCCTGATGGCTAGCTTTGGCGCAATTGCCAAGCGGATCTTTGGCTCCAACAACGACCGCAAATTGAAGTCTTATCAAGCCCGCGTCAGTGTAATCAACGCACTCGAACCGGAGATGGCGGCGCTTTCTGACGACGCACTTCGGGGAAAAACCGCAGAATTCCGCGCCCGCCTGGAAAAAGGCGAAAAACTGGACGATCTCCTGCCGGAAGCTTTTGCCGCTGTCCGCGACGCCGCCAAACGCGCCCTTGGCCAACGCCATTATGACGTGCAGCTGATCGGCGGCATGGTGCTGCACGATGGTCGCATTTCAGAAATGAAGACCGGCGAAGGCAAAACCCTGGTCGCGACACTCGCCGCCTATTTGAACGCGCTTCCTGGCAAGGGCGTCCACGTTGTGACCGTGAACGACTATCTTGCCAAACGCGACTCTGAATGGATGGCCAAAGTCTATAGCTTCCTCGGGCTGACAACCGGCAACATTCTGCACGGGCTCACAGATCCCGAACGCCGCGCCGCTTATGCTGCCGACATCACATACGGCACAAACAATGAGCTTGGCTTCGACTATCTTCGCGACAATATGAAATATCAGCTCACCGCCATGGTGCAGCGCAGCCATCACTTTGCGATCGTCGATGAAGTGGATTCCATCCTGGTGGATGAGGCACGGACACCGCTCATCATCTCCGGTCCACTGGACGACAAATCCGACCTCTATATCTCCGTCGACAAGATCATCCCTGATCTTGTGGCTGAAGATTTCGACATGGATGAGAAAGCCCGCACGGTCAACTTCACCGAAGAGGGCAATGAACATCTGGAGGATCTGCTCCGCGCGGCAGGCCTGATGGAAGAAGGCACTCTCTACGATGTCGAAAACATCTCCCTGGTGCATCACACAAATTGCGCGCTGAAAGCCCACAAACTCTTCCAGAAAGACAAGGATTACATCGTCAAGGGCGGCAAGGTCGTGATCATTGACGAGTTTACCGGCCGCATGATGGAGGGTCGCCGTTATTCGGAAGGTCTGCACCAGGCACTTGAAGCCAAAGAACAGGTAACGATCCAGCCCGAAAACCAGACGCTTGCGTCCGTGACATTCCAGAACTATTTCCGCCTGTACAAAAAGCTCTCAGGGATGACCGGCACGGCGCTGACAGAGGCAGAAGAGTTTCAGGATATTTACGGCCTTGAAGTGCTGGAAATTCCAACCAATGTCGACATTGCCCGCATAGACGAAGACGACGAAGTGTACAGGACCGCTAGCGAAAAATATGACGCCATCATTGTTGAGCTGGAAGAGTGCGCAAAGCGCGGCCAACCGGTGCTTGTCGGCACAACGTCGATTGAAAAGTCTGAGCTTCTCTCTGCGCACCTGAAAAAGAAAAAGGTAAAGCACAATGTACTGAATGCGCGCTATCACGAGCAGGAAGCCCACATCATCGCGCAAGCCGGTACACCCGGCGCCGTCACCATTGCCACCAACATGGCTGGTCGCGGAACGGACATTCAGCTCGGTGGCAATCTCGATATGCGCATTGCCGACGAGATTGAAGAAGGGCTGGACGAGAAAGCCCATGAGAAAAAGCTCAACGAGATCAAAGCCGACATCGCTGCAAAGAAGAAGCTGGCGCTGGATGCGGGTGGCCTTTATGTCATCGGCACCGAACGACATGAAAGCCGTCGCATCGACAATCAGCTCCGTGGTCGATCCGGCCGTCAAGGTGACCCCGGCAGGTCGAAATTCTATTTGAGCCTTGAAGATGATCTGATGCGCATTTTCGGCACGGACCGTATGGACAGCCTCCTTCAGCGCCTCGGGCTTGAGGAAGGTGAAGCCATCATCCATCCGTGGATCAACAAGGCGCTCGAAAAGGCTCAGCAGAAAGTGGAAGCCCGCAACTTCGACATGCGCAAAAACCTGCTGAAGTTCGACAATGTGATGAACGATCAACGCAAGGCGATCTTCGAACAGCGTATTGACCTGATGCACGCAGAAGACGTTTCAGAGGATGTGGCCGACATGCGCCACCAGTGCATTGACGACCTGGTCGCAACCCACGTGCCCGCAAAAGCCTATGCCGAACAATGGGACATTGACGGCCTGAAAGACGAGACCCTGCGTATCCTGGGGTTGGACCTTCCGATCGCAGACTGGGCGGCAGAAGAAGGTATTGCAGACGAAGAAATTCGAGAACGCCTCTATAAGGCTGCTGATACAACAATGGCGAAAAAAGTCGCCGATGTCGGAGCTGACATGCTGCGTCAGGTGGAACGCGCTGTCCTCCTGCAAACCATCGACATGCGCTGGCGCGAACATCTCCAGATGCTGGACCATTTGCGCCAATCGGTCGGCCTGCGCGGTTACGCACAACGCGACCCGCTGAACGAATATAAGACAGAAGCCTTCTCGCTCTTTGAAAGCCTTCTGACCCGCCTGCGTGAAGACGTCACCCGTCAGCTCATGAATGTACAATTCGAAGCAGCCCCGCCCGCGCTTGAGGAAAGAGCGCTGCCGGAAATGCAGGCGCACCATGTGGACCCGCTGACAGGGCGTGACGAAATGGCCGACGCAGATCAGGCTTTTGGCAATCGTCCGCGTGGTGCAGGCGGCGAGATCGCCATGGACCCCAAAGACCCGTCAACCTGGGGCAAGATTGCGCGCAACAGCGCCTGTCCCTGTGGCTCTGGCAAGAAGTACAAGCATTGTCATGGTGCGCTCGTCTAGAGTGCACCAAGCTAAAGTGCGCTCGTCTAGAATGCACCAGCCTGAAGTGCGTCGGCGCGAAGCTGACTAATCATCCCCCCTGCGTGCCCAGGCATAGGCTTGAAAGTCTATCTCTGTGGCCACAAGGGAGGCGCGCTGCTTGACGCGGCCCCACCAGCTGGCAAGCGCAGGACATTGCGCCAGCAAACCCGCCCCCTCCACCGTCATCGAGAGATAAGCAATCATGGGCGCGGCATGGGCATCGGCAAGCGTGAAGACATCCCCACCGAAATGCCCAGCCTGCAGAAAGTCGCGCTCCAGCACCGGTAGCGTCTCTGAAAGCCGCTTCACCATACGCTCCTTGATACTGTCGTCAGGCCAGCCGCCCACCAGCGCTGTGAAAAGCGATTGCGTCACAAGCTCCTGGATGTCAGGCCAGAGATATTGGTCAAGAACCGAGATAGCAGCATTCATTCGCGCTCGCGCTTCAGGCGTGGCAGAACGCATGGCGGGGTCCGGAAAACATTCATCAAGATAGGTGGTAATCGCCGCCGTCTCGATAAAGGTCTCGCGCCCATGAACGAGGGCGGGCACAACACCAAAAGGATGGCGAGCCTTCTGTTCATCAGGCATGCCGCCTGAAATAAAATCGACCTCTGCAAGCGTGTAGCCAAGCCCCTTCTCCGCCAGCGTTACACGCACAATGCGCGTGTAAACACTGTAGGCCGGGCCATGGAGCGTGATCGCTGCCACGCGATTACGCTTTCTTCAGGGCTTTCCCGGCCAGGTAATAATGATAGGCGCCCCACAGGCTGATAAAGCTGGTGAGCAACAGCGCATAGCGGAGTGATTCTATCCCGTAAGTGGGTTCCAGCAGATCACTCACAATACCAACCACCTGCGGCCCCAGGCCCAGACCCACAATGTTGAGAATAAAGAGCATGATCGAAGAGACCGTTGTCCGCATGGAGAGCGGTGCACGGCTCTGGATCAACGCAAAACTTGGGCCGAGGTAAAAAGCGCCGAGCACCGTGACCGGCAGATAGATCCACAGCGCAACATCCTTGCTCGCCAGAAAGAAAATGACGATCAAAGGCGCCGCAACGACTTTCGACACAGCCACCACCCAAAGGCTCCAGCTGGGGTCTTTCGCGCCCATCTTGTCCGCAAGACGTCCGCCAAGAATGGCACCACCCGCACCAAAGATGCCGACCACGAGTGCGAGATAAACACCTGTTTCAAACAGTTCCATCTTGAAACTGCGGATAAAGAAGGAATAGCCCCACACCGCACCACCATAACCCACGAAGGAAATCAAGGTCACACCCATAATGGTGTGAAAGGAGGCCCGGTCCTCCCAGATGTGGCGAAACCCACCACCGATCCGCGCGTAAAGCTGGCTCCAGTCGATAGCCTCCGTCTTCGCGTCGACCACGCCGTCAGAATGGCCACGCGGCGGCTCAATGAGCGTAAAGCGAACCAACAATGCAATAGCGAGGCCTGGCAGGCCAACCAGCAGAAACGCCGAGCGCCAGCCATATTCGGCAACCACAAAAGCACCAACGGCAAAGGCGATCATCGTGCCGAGATAGACACCAAGCGCGTAAATCGCGAGCGCACCGCTGCGCTCCTCCGCCGGATAAAGATCCGCAATCATCGAGTGAGAAGGCGGGCTCGACCCGGCTTCGCCAACACCAACACCGATCCGGGCAAAGGCAAGGGACCAAAAGCCAACAGCAAACGCACAAACCGCCGTCATGAGGCTCCAGATCGCCACCGCCCAGGCAATAATATTTCGGCGGTTGGACCGATCAGCCACAAAGGCAATCGGCATGCCCAAAGTCGCATAGAAAATCGCAAAGGCAATGCCAGACAGAAAGCCAAGCTGCCAGTCTGCCAGCATGAACTCAGCTTTGATAGAAGGCAGGACCACACCCATGATCTGCCGGTCCACATAGGACGAGATATAGGCAAGCAGCAAGACACCGAGAGCATACCGTCGGTAGCTCTTGGAAATCTGCACGCCCGCAGGCGCGTCATCGGATTGAGCAGCAACCGTTTCAGCAGCCATTTGTCCCCCCAGACAGTCGTTTAATGTCGTCAAATTGCGATCAGATGAGCGTATCTGCGCAGAGACAGAACAGCAATCAAAAGCGATAACTTTCTCATGATTGCGCTCACCACACCCGCTGTCATAATAGCTCCAACAAGAATGTAAAGAAGCAGGGAGAAAACCATGAGCGCCCCCACCCCTTTTAAAGTGGATATCGACCAGTCCGTTCTCGACACCATCACCGAAAAAGTGCGTGCCTATGATTGGCACGAAATGCCGGAGATCAGCGACGGCGCGGACCGTTGGGCGTATGGCACCGACATGGTCTACCTGAAGGAGCTTTGCGCCTATTGGACCAAAAGCTACAATTGGCGGGCGGCAGAAAAAAATCTCAACGCCTTTCCGCAATTTACCTGCGATGTGGACGGAGAGACCATCCATTTTTACCATGTCAAAGGATCAGGCCCGTCACCGCAGCCGATCATCCTCACCCATGGCTGGCCGGGATCGGTGTTTGAGTTTCTGCATGTGCTGGATCAGCTTGCCCACCCGGAAAAGCATGGTGGCAAGGCGCAGGATGGTCTGACCCTCATTGTGCCCTCCCTGCCGGGCTATGGCTTCTCAGGTAAACCGAAAAAACCGCTGGGACCAAAACGCACAGCCGCCTTGTGGGACCGGCTGATGCGAGAGCATCTGGGCTATGATACCTATATCGCGCAAGGTGGTGACTGGGGCTCCGTCGTCACCGGCTGGCTCGGCTACAATCACTCTGTCGCGAAGGGCGGCGGCTGCAAGGCCATCCATGTCAACATGTGGGGCCTGCGCCCGAGCGGAATTGCGCCTGAAACTCCGGACGAACAAGCCTGGGCCGGCGCACTGGGTGCCATCATGCAGGCCGAAAGCGCCTACCTTCAGCTCCAGGCAACAAAGCCGCAATCGCTCTCTTATGCCATGATGGATAGCCCTGTCGGGATCGCTGCGTGGATCACCGAGAAGTTCAACACCTGGTCGGACACGCGCGGCAAAGACGGTACATCCCATATTGAGAACGCCTACACGAAAGACCAACTCCTCACCAACATCATGATCTATCTGGTCACACGCACCTTCAACACCTCCACCTGGTACTATCGCGGGTATTTTGAAGAGGGTGGCTCCGACATGGCACCGGGAGCCCGTGTCGAAGTACCGACCGGTATGGCTACCTATCCGGAGGAGTTTATCGGGCTTCCACCGCGCTCCATGGCCGAGAAAGGCTACAACATCACCCACTGGGCTGAGTTTGAGAGAGGCGGTCATTTTGCGGCTCTTGAAACAGGGCCTGTGTTCGCCAACGATATCATCGCATTTGCAAAGACGCAGAAAGGCTGAAGCCATGACCCGTCGCACCATTCCCGCCGACCCGTTTCGCATTCATGTGCCCGATCATGAAATTGCAGACCTCAAGCATCGTTTGGAACAGACACGATTTCCAAATGAGCCTGAAGGAAACGACCGGTGGGCTTATGGCACCAGTCTTTCTTACATGGAGAGGCTTGTCGCCTATTGGCGCGATGATTTCGATTGGCGCAAACAGGAAGCAAAGCTGAATGCCTTCCCGCAATATCGCGTAACACTGACCGATGAAAACGACCAGGATCACGAAATCCACTTTCTCTATGAGAAAGGATCAGGCGAAAATTCAATCCCCCTGATCATGACCCATGGCTGGCCCTCTACGTTTCGCGAGTTTCTGGATGTGGTGGACCAGCTCGCCCACCCAGAAACCTACGGCAAGCAAGGGCCTGCCTTCGACGTGATCGTACCTTCACTGATCGGCTATGGTTTCTCCTCCAAACCACGCACACCCGTCGGCCCCGCCATCATCGCCGACCTGTGGCATGAACTGATGACCCATGTGCTGGGCTATGACACATATGCAGCCCAGGCAGGCGACTGGGGAAGCTTCGTCACATCACGCCTCGCCCTGCAGCACGCAGACGCAGTGAGGGCGATCCATCTCACCATGTTGCCGCTCCGCCCCAACCTCAAGCATGACAGTCAGCCACCCATTACCGACGCGGAAGCGGGCTGGATCAAAGAAATGCGAAGCTGGTGGGCAAAGGAAGAGGGCTATCGATCCATCCAGTCCACCAAGCCCATGGCCCTCGCCTTCGGCCTGATGGATAGTCCGGCAGGTCTGGCAGGATGGCTCGCCGACAAGTATTATCGGCTGGGAGACACGGACAAGAGCCACACATGGGAGGGCATGGATGCCCGCTTTCCGATGGACACGCTCCTCACTCAATTGTCGATCTACTGGTTCACCGGCACAATCAATTCAGCCAACACGCTCTATAAGGCGGGGCCGGCGGAGGGCTCAGCCCTGTTGAAGCCGGGCGAGAAGGTCTCGGTTCCCACTGCCTATTCCGAATATCCAATGGATACACTTCCCGTCACGCCGCGTTCCTGGGCGGAAAGAAGCTACAATCTGAAACGCTTCCGCGTGATGAACAAAGGCGGTCACTTCGCCGCAATGGAAGAACCAAATCTGTTTGCCGATGACGTGCGCGAAGCCTTCGCTGAACTGCTGGGCTAAAAAACCACAGACCCTAGAGTTCTTCCGGCACTCCGGCACCAATATCGATCCAATGCGCAAAGGCAGGCAGTGCGAAATTTGTTTGCGCTTCGCCATAGGGAAGTTCTTCAAGGGTCGCCTGATGATTGAGGAGACGAAAACCCTTCCCCGACGCGTCTGCAAGTGGAAGGGAAAGCGTTTCAAACAAACAGTTCCGCCCTGTTTTTGAGCGCGCCTCCACAACAATAATGCGTGCGCAGGGCCGTGTGAGCGACACTTCAATATTGGCAAAATAGAAAGGCCGAGCAGCCTCACTCATCCGGCTGCCAACCGCCTGCCCTGTCATTTCTTCACCGTAAAAGTCACAAATGGCCGTGCCCGCAAAACGGTGCTGAAATCCTGTCGGCCCACCGCGCTCAACTATCGTGCACCATGGCATGGCCTTGGGGACAGAGATAGGGTCCCACAAAGCGGCAGCGGGCATCCGTCCATCATTCAGGCTTTGCCAATAGGTCCACACGTCCCGTGAACGTGTGTGGGTGAGACTTTCCGGCATTGTGCTCATAGCTCACTCATTTTGACCAAAATCCTTCACCCTCATACAGGAAGCCCCCGTCAATGAGGGAGCGCGATAGGTGATCATCTCAACGGTCCAAGTGGTGGACGGGAAAATTACAATCATTCAGGGACGCACTGAACAAAAATCAATGCGGATGAATATTCAGACCGTCAAATTACGGCCTATTGCCATGAATTTTTCTTGCCGCAGACGACGCAATGTCTGGCCGTCATACCCGGACAAGTCGCGAAGCTCATGCTCAATCGCATCCCCCGCCTCCTCGATCATGCGGTCCCGCTCACGGTGCGCACCGCCGAGAGGCTCTGGCAGGATCCGGTCAATCACACCGAGTTCCAGCAAGCTCTGCGCCGTCACTTTCATCGCAGCCGCCGCATCCTTTGCCTTGTCTGAATTGCGCCAAAGAATAGAGGCTGACGCCTCCGGCGAGGCCACGGTGTAAATGGAATGCTCGAGCATCAAAACACGACTTGCCGTCGCAATCGCCAAGGCGCCACCAGACCCGCCTTCACCGATCACCAGGGTTACGAGCGGCACGCGAATATCGAGACATTTCTCAATGGAGCGCGCAATCGCTTCCGCCTGCCCGCGTTCTTCACCTTCACGACCTGGGAACGCCCCTGCCGTGTCAACCAGCGTAACAACCGGCAGATTGAACCTTTCAGCCAAGGACATGAGACGCACGGCTTTCCGATAGCCTTCAGGCTGCGCCATGCCAAAATTGTGACGCATCCGCGTCTCCATATCCTTACCCTTTTCATGCCCAAGGATAACGATAGAGCGCCCGCGAAAACGACCCATGCCGCCAACAATCGCTTCGTCTTCGCCAAACACACGGTCACCCGCGAGCGGCGTGAAATCTTCAATCAGACCATCAACATAATCGAGAAAATGAGGCCGGTTGGGATGACGGGCAACTTGCGTTTTCTGCCAGGTATTGAGGTTCCCATACATATCCTTGAGAACCTGGGCAGCCTTCTGCTCCAGCTTCACAATGTCATCCGTGATACCGGCCGTCGGGTCGTCCTGAGCAATGCGCTTGAGTTCCTGCACCTTGCCTTCGACTTCCGCCAGTGGTTTTTCAAATTCGAGATATGTATGCATGCGTTTTTGTTAACTTTTCCAGACCGTCAAACTTGCCTGCCCTAGGCCCGAAAGCATAACGCAGAAAACCTCAACAAAACTAACTCGTTAGAGAGAAAAACGACGCACGAAGCGCCCCAAATCCCCTCACCCCAAACTCATCGCACCCAAGAGCCGCGGCACACTGACCGCTGCCCCCCGGCTTGTCAACTATTCGACACATAGCGGACCCAGCATGGCACAAATGAGGCGCAAGCTCACCTTTTCACTGTTTTCGCACACCCGCTCCTTTACCAAGCGGATGCTTGGTGAGGACAAGCTCCTGCAGCCTTTCCTCCAGAATATGGGTGTAAATCTGTGTGGTGGAGATATCAGCATGCCCCAATAATTGCTGCACAGCCCGAAGGTCCGCCCCGTTTGCCAGTAAATGGCTGGCAAAGGCATGACGCAACGTGTGCGGTGAGAGCCGCGACGAGTCGATCTCCGCGATCACAGCCAGCTCCTTCAAAAGCTGCCCGAACCGATGTCGTGTCAAATGGCCTTCGGCACTGCCGGAGGGAAAGAGCCAGGGACTGTCTTTTTTGCCCAAAAATGCTTTGCGCTGCTCGATATAGAGCGCTGTCGCGTCCACCGCCTCCGCCCCCAGGGGGACAAGACGCTCGCGACCACCCTTCCCGCGAATGGACAACATATGGCTCGCGCCCGCGATCACACCAAGCGGCAGCGTGACAAGCTCACTCACACGCAACCCCGTCGCATAGAGAACCTCCAACAGGCAGACGGCCCGCGTCCGTCTGTATTCCTGCTTCATGGGATCGGTCATCGCCGCTGTATAGACCCGCGCCGCCCGCAACAGCCGGTCAACATCTTCAATGCTCAGTGTCTTCGGCAATGGTCGTGCGAGCTTTGGCCCTTCGATGATGCTGCACGGGTCATCGGTGCGCACCTGATCGCTCATCAAAAACTGACCAAACTGCCGAATGGCCGACAATCGACGAGCCGCTGTTGACGCGGCAAGTCCACTTGCTTCCATTGTCGCAAGATAGGATTTCACATCCGACCCGTCATAGGTCGCCAGCAATTTGCCGTGACGGGCAATATGCACACCAAAATCTCTCAGATCGCGCGCATAGGCTTCAAGCGTGTTCTTCGCCGCCCCACGTTCAGCGCTCAACATTTCCAAGAATGATTCCAGCCGGAAAAAATCTTCCGGCAGCCCGGCAGAACTCACATCCTTTTTGTGGCGGCCCAAAATCAGCGACCCGCGCCAATGGCACTGGACCGCGCAGACAGAGCTTCAAAGGCAAGGCGACGGGCGTCGCTGTCAAGCCCGACCTGCTGGAGCGCAGAAACAATAGCTGCCATCGGTTGCGAATGAAGTTCACCGGGGCCTGCTTCACCAAGAGCGATAAGGGCGACAAGAACCGTCTCACCAACGCGACCCGCTTCACTCGCCATTTTCAGCCGACGCATAACCTCCGGCGCAGGTGCTGCCCCTCGCGGTAAATCACCGGTCACCAGAACTGCGTCATACACAGATTGAGGAATAGGTGCCCCAAGCGCATCCAGCAGGACAATTTCAACCGCCGCAAAATCTCGTGCATCCCCACCCTGAGGTAGATCATCAAGGGCTGCCTGAAGATAAGCTGGTACAACTGTCAGGTCACCCTGACCAACCCTCACTTCACTTGGGTCAAGCAAACGAAGAAGCGCACGAACCTCCCGCGCGGTGCGGGGGTCCGTGCCGCCATTTTCAAGAGCGGCAAGCCACATGGATGCACGAACACGGTCGCCAAGTTCAAGGAATGCCCGCGCGGCAAAAGGCGAAAATGCG
The DNA here is from genome assembly GCA_040223265.1 of Parvibaculum sp. Lineage (GTDB taxonomy): Bacteria > Pseudomonadota > Alphaproteobacteria > Parvibaculales > Parvibaculaceae > Mf105b01. The sequence goes on from JAVKCY010000045.1 coordinate 40,298, forward strand.
CTAAGCGCGCCGGATGCAGGTACGCTTGAAAGCGAGCCTTTATGCACCTGCAAAGTTGCAGGATAGGCAAGCCCGCCCACCTCCCGTTGGAAAAGTGCCGTCAGAATGTCTGCCAGACTGCCGGGTACACGCTCATCAAGTACGGCCTGATGGAACAGGGCACGTCTACGATAGGGAGAGGCCGGTTCGCGGCCAGCCCGCACACCCTCAACATCCTCTCGCGTATAAGAAAGCGCAAGATAGGCTGAGCCAATCTCATTGCCGGTGACAAGACCAAGCGATGCGGCTTTCTCCGCAATGGCGATACGCAACTCACCATCAATTTCACGATCGCCCGCAAGAACCGGGAGCAAACTTGGGTGAAGACGCGACAAAGCATCATCCGGCAACGCACGGTTGGCGAGGCCCATCATCCGGTAGGTGAGTGGATCAATAACCGGTGGCATATCTGCTCGGAGCTTCAAGCCGTCCGTCGCAGCCGCCGCCATCGCCAGAAAAAACTCATCATCCAGCCCCTGCTCGCGCGCAAGGTCGCCGGAAAGATTGGCCGAGAGCTTGTCGTCTGCTGAAATCTGACAATAGATGGAGAGCTTGACCGCGAAGGCCGCGACAGGATCGATAGCAACCTCACCACCCACCGGCAAGGCTGTCAGGTAACTGCAAGCACTTCGCCCATCATCATCCGCTAAAGCCGCCATCGCGTATTCGACAGCCGCCGCTGCACTGGGCCTTGATCCACCGGACCGTGCACGAAGCTGCGACACCGCGCTTGAATAACCTGCATCGTTCAGCCGGTCGAGCCTCAGCGCCAGAAGCGATAGCCCTTCCGTGGGACCACCGGGCGCGCGCGCTGACGTCAACAGCAAGCGCCGCGTCAGGTCCGCCATCGCAGGTGTGGGCGCGGGTACCACAAGCTTGCCCAGGTTGAGCTCAACAAAGCGCCGCTCTGTCCCCTCCCAAATGCGGGGCCCAAGCCCACCGGCTTGATCGTCGAGAAGACCGGCACTCGCCTCGTCCACATCACCCAAAGTACCGATCTCAATCCCCGTGCCGACTTCACCGGGCCGCGCACCCAGCGCGCGTGCGGGAAGGTCCGATGCTGCCGCAGGCGAGCGTCCGGACGGATAGAGAATAAGGTCCTGCGGCTCACCAGATGGCAGCGACGCATCGCTCGGCCCAGTCGTTGGAGGCAGGATAGAGATCGGTCCGCGTTGCACCGGCTGAATATCACCCGCACCACCCTGCACAGGCTCGTAGCCATAATTGGGACGAGGCGATGCGGGCGTCTCACTTCCTTGGGGCGCAGGCTGCTGCTCAACAGGGTCATCTATACTGCCGGTCGTCTCCGGGCCCGCATCGCGGTTGAAGGGCCATTCAGATCCCCAGCGCGGGCGGTCCTTAAAAGGCCATTCTTCCGCCGCCTCCGCCATGGACGCACCAGCCACACTGACAGCCCCGAGCGCGCAAAGCGCCGCCAGTGCGCTCAAAGAGCCGCCCCGCCGCACCCAATTAAGTCGCACCGAATTAAGCCGCAACCAATTAACCTGCAAAATTTTCATGAGAGATTGTCTTTTCGACCGGCTGGACCTGTGGCGCGACCGCCTGGTCGAGATAAAGGAGACCAGCAAAACCTACTACACCCAGAATAACCAAAAGCACAAAGGTCCGAACAAGGCTTTTCATGACATTTGTCCCCTAACTCATTTGACGAAACAAGACACAGTCCACACATCAACACGGGCAACGCATCAGCCGAGCCAACCCGTCCACAAACACAAGATTTATTCAATGGCATTGTCTAGAGGGCACATTTGACCAAATTAGGGCATGCCCCCCCCTATAATGAGGCATCAAAGCGCCTGGAAGGGCCCCGCCTGTGCGCCAAAGTCCTTTTGAGGCCCTCCATGCGAATGAAGGCTGCAACAAACATAACATTGAGATAGATTGCAGGATTGGTGAAAATCATTCAAAAAACGCAATCAGGCGATACGATCACTCATAAAACCCCAGAAGGCTGTCAAGAAGGGCGTAAAGAAGGGCGTCAAGATTGGCTGCAAGAATTACGTCTGGCCTATGCGACCTCAAATTAACTAAACTTGAGGGTCGCCCTATCCACAAAAGCCTCGCTGTCGGGGCCGCAAAGCAAGTAAGAGCAACACGTGCAAGGTACCGAAATTTCCGGACGGGCGGGCGAGATTATCGCCGCATTGGGGAACAAGTCCCTTGTCCTCGTGGGCCTGATGGGTGCCGGCAAAACCACGATCGGAAAAAGGCTCGCTGCCCGACTTGGCATTAAATTTGTTGATGCAGATACTGAAATTGAAAAAGCAGCCGGCAGCAGCATCGCCGATATTTTCAAGGAATTTGGAGAGAAGCATTTCCGCGAGGGGGAACGCCGCGTCATTGCCCGCCTGCTGGAAGAAGGTCCTCAGGTTCTCGCAACAGGCGGCGGAGCCTTCATGGACGAGGACACCCGAGCCGCCATTGCAACCAAAGGTCTCTCCATTTGGCTGAAGGCCGATCTCGACATTCTGATGAAGCGCGTCATGCGCCGCACCCACCGCCCGCTCCTCCTCACCAAGGACCCAGAAGCCGTGATGCGTGGCCTGATTGACACGCGCTACCCGACCTACGCCCAGGCCAAGCTCACAATCATCTCTCACGAAGGCCCCCACGATGCCGTCGTTGATGATATTGAAAAAGCGCTCCTCGACGAATTGGCCCTGCGCCGCTGAGAGAACAGACTTGAAATGACCCATAATTCAGTAAAGACAGTCAATGTCGGTCTTGGCGACCGCGCCTACGATATTTTTGTTGGCCCCAAACTCATTGCAGAGGCCGGCACTTATCTGAAGCCGCTCCTGAAGCGAAATCGCGTCGCCATTGTGACCGACGAGAATGTCGCAAAGCTGCACCTTGCCCCGTTGGAGGCAAGCCTGACAGCGCATGGCATCAAAGCCACCCGCTTCATCCTGCCCGCAGGTGAAAAAACCAAAACCTTCGAGCATCTGCAAAATTTGAGCTCGCATCTCCTCGACGCTGGCGTGGAAAGGGGCGATCTGATTGTCGCGCTGGGCGGCGGCGTCATTGGTGATCTGACAGGCTTTGCCGCCAGCATTCTTCGTCGCGGTGTTGATTTTGCGCAGATCCCCACCAGCCTGCTCGCACAGGTAGACTCGTCCGTCGGCGGCAAAACCGGCATCAACGTGCCCCAAGGCAAAAACCTGATCGGCGCTTTCCATCAGCCGCGCATTGTGCTCGCCGACACGGACGCCATCGCAACATTGCCCCCGAGGGAATTCCGGGCTGGTTATGCCGAGATTGTGAAATATGGTCTCTTGGGTGACGCGAATTTTTTCAATTGGCTTGAAGCTAATGTCGACCGGCTGATGAACGGCGATGTCGAAACGCTGACCCATGCCATCCTGACAAGTTGCGAGGCCAAAGCCCGCATCGTTGCCGAAGACGAGAGAGAAGGCGACAAACGCGCCCTGCTCAATCTCGGCCACACGTTCGGCCACGCGCTTGAAGCAACGACAGGCTTCTCGGATCGCCTGATCCATGGGGAAGGCGTCGCCATCGGCATGGTGATGGCCTTTGGCCTTTCTGTCCGCCTGGGTCTTTGTAACGGGCAAGATGCCGTCCGCGCAGCCAAACATCTGGCGAAGGCGGGGCTCCCAACCCGGCTGAGCGACATTAAAGGGCCGATCGGCCGCCCGCAGGAGCTGATTGATCTGATGGCGCAAGACAAAAAAGTCGTGGACGGGACACTCACGTTCATCCTGGCACGCGCCATTGGCGATGCCTTTATCACGCGGGAGGTGGCCAACAAGGACCTCCTCGCATTCATGACCGACCAAGAGAAAGCCTGATGGTCCTTTTTGACACAGCCCTGACAATTGTCCTCATTCTCATCCTGCTGGGGCTCTCGGCCTTTTTCTCAGGCTCGGAGACGGCTCTAACGGCGGCATCACGCGCGCGCATGCATCACTTGAGCGTGGGCGGCAGCAAGCGCGCCCGCATTGTGGAAAAACTGACGGACGACCGCGAACGCCTGATCGGCGCCATTCTGCTTGGCAACAATCTGGTGAACATTCTCGCCTCATCCATGGCAACCAGCCTGCTCATCACCATCTTCGGGGACGCAGGCGTCGTCTATGCAACCCTCGTCATGACGGCACTCGTCCTCATCTTCTCTGAGGTGATGCCAAAAACCTATGCAATAGCGAACACCGACCGGACTGCACTTGCTGTAGCCCCGATCATCCGCTGGGTCGTGCGCCTGTTTGCACCGGTAACCGCGACCGTTGCCTTTATTGTTCAGCGCACCCTGACCCTCTTTGGCATCTCAATTGATGGCGCTGATCACGCGCTTTCCGCCCATGATGAATTGCGTGGCGCCATCGCGCTTCACCACAGGGACGGCCAAGTAGTTAAAAGAGACCGCGACATGTTGGGCGGCATTCTGGATCTGCGCGAACTTGAAGTGAGCGAGATCATGGTTCACCGCAAGAACATGATCATGGTGGACGCGGAACTGCCCGCACTGGACATTATCCGCCAGGTCATGCAGAGCCCGCATACACGCATTCCCTTGTGGAAGAACGAACCTGAAAACATTGTTGGCGTTTTGCACGCAAAAGATCTGCTCCGCGCCATTGCAGGGGAGCAGACAGGCTCAGAAGCCATCAACATCATGTCGCTTGCCGCTAAACCCTGGTTCGTGCCCGACAGCACAAGTGTACAACATCAGCTGAACGCCTTCTTGCGCAAGAAATCTCATTTCGCCCTTGTGGTAGACGAATATGGCGCACTGATGGGTCTCGTCACGCTGGAAGACATTCTGGAAGAGATCGTGGGCGACATTGCCGATGAGCATGACATTGCGCTGACAGACCTTGACCGGCAGCCGGACGGCTCTCTCATCGTCGAGGGCTCTCTGTCCATCCGGGACCTGAACCGCGCGATGGACTGGTCACTGCCAGACGATGAGGCAACGACAATCGCGGGACTTGTGATCCACGAAGCGCAGACAATTCCGGAGCGGGGACAGGCCTTCACGTTCCACAATTTCCGCTTCGTCATTGAGGCCCGTGAACGCAACCAGATCACCAAATTGCGCTTAACGCCCGTCCGCCCCAAAGCCCCGCGCGGCAAAAACTGAGCCGCCAAAACCCCAAACTTCAAACATGAAGTCAGGCAGAAATGTCTTCAGCGGGCGTCAGGGTGGCAAGCTGCAAGGCATGGACACGGGTTTTGAGAAGGTCAGCCAGGAGCGCATTTACCTGGCGGTGTCGGGCAACCCGCGTCGCGCCCTCAAACCCATCAGCGACAATTGTCACGTGAAAATGGGTCTCGCCTTCCGGACGGGCACCCCCATGGCCTGCATGCAAATGCGAATTATCTTTTACCTCCAGCCGGGTCGGCGAGAGGGCATTTTCCAATATCTCATGGATTTGATCTTGAACGCGCATGGCCACTCGAAACTTTCCTTAACATTTCAGCAGGGCAGGACTGTCATGCTGGGTCGAAACAGGTAAACTCGGTCCCCTCATTCAGCAAGGCCATTAATAAGCTGGCTCGGCTGTAATTTCAGGCAAACGGGGCGGTTTCTTAAAAACGCCTCCATCAGACGGCATATTTGATTTCGTGAAACTGACCTCTAAATACTTCGATTCGATCCGCATTGCCCCCGCCAAGGCAAAGGCGGAGGCTGCGGCCTTTCGCCAATGCGAATGGGCCGACTGCAAGGCAGAGGCCCCCCACCGCGCGCCAAAAGGCCGAAACCATGAGGGCCAATTTGCCTGGTTCTGTGGGGACCATATCCGGGATTACAACAAAAATTACAATTTTTTTGCCGGCATGACCGACGACGATGTCCGAGGCTATCAGCGCGAAAGCGGGACCGGGCACCGCCCGACCTGGAAAATGGGCATGAACCCCGAGGGTGCCGGTGGCACCAGATTCCGCGCAGATCCGGCGTTCGACGACACATATGGCTTTTTCCGCCAAAAAAACCCTTATGAGCGGGAAGCGGACGGGTCCCCCAAACGCCCTCCCCGTAATGCAGAACGCAAGGCCCTTCAGGCGCTTGGTCTTGACGAGACCGCCACTTTGGTCGACATAAAGACCCGCTACAAAGAGCTTGTGAAGAAGTTTCACCCCGACACCAACGGGGGCGACCGGACAGCAGAAGACCGGCTCCAGAAAGTTATTCAAGCCTATGACTATTTAAAGAAGAGCGGTTTCTGTTAAGTTTCGCCGCCCTTTTCGTAAGGCCTCATCGTTTGGGGACATCCCCTCCAGCGGTCAAGTGCCTCATGACGATCTTTTGGCGCAGCCTGCTTTGCCGATTTGCAATCCAGTGTGCGCCTTTGAACATGAGAGACTAAGAAACAGAAACGACTGCAACGCGGCCCGAAACGACCGCAACGCGCGATGAGAGAAACGACCGCGAAGCCGGAAGCCAGAAACGACCGCAAAGCGGGAAAAGAGAGAAAAAGAAAATGACAGCCGAAGTACAGGGAAGCATGTCAATCGAAGGTCCGGACACCACAATCAAGGTCCGCGAAGTATTTGGCATTGACGTCGACATGGAAGTTCCAGCTTTCTCAAAGCGGAACGAATACGTACCCGACTATGACGAGAACTATCTCTTTGACCGGGATACGACTCTTGCCATTCTGGCTGGCTTTGCCTTCAACCGTCGCGTCATGATCCAGGGCTATCACGGCACGGGGAAGTCGACCCACATCGAACAGGTTGCCGCCCGCCTCAACTGGCCTTGCATCCGTATCAATCTCGACAGCCACATCAGCCGTATCGATCTGATCGGTAAGGACGCAATTGTCCTGAAAGAAGGCAAGCAGGTAACTGAATTCCGTGAAGGCTTATTGCCATGGGCTTTGCAGCACCCGGTTGCGCTCGTGTTCGACGAATATGATGCCGGTCGCCCGGACGTTATGTTTGTGATCCAGCGCGTGCTGGAAGTGCAAGGCAAGCTCACACTGCTTGACCAGAACAAGGTCATCCGTCCCCACCCGCATTTCCGCCTCTTCTCGACTGCCAACACAATCGGCCTTGGCGACACGAGTGGCCTCTATCACGGCACGCAGCAGATCAATCAGGGTCAGATGGACCGCTGGAACATTGTGACGACGCTGAACTATCTGCCACATGATGCTGAAACCAACATCATTCTCGCCAAAGCCAAGCATTACGCCTCTACCGAAGAAGGCAAGAAAACCGTATCGGCCATGGTCCGTGTTGCGGACCTGACCCGCGCCGCCTTCATCCAGGGCGACGTCTCGACGGTCATGAGCCCGCGCACCGTGCTGACCTGGGCGGAAAATGCTGAAATCTTTGGCGATGTCGGCTTTGCCTTCCGCGTCACCTTCCTCAACAAGTGCGATGAGCTGGAACGGGCAACCGTTGCTGAATTCTATCAGCGCTGCTTCGGGGAAGACCTGCCGGACAGCGCCGCCAAAATCATGGTGGCGTAGAGCATTTTCAAAAAGGCGGCAGCACGTCCGCCGTTCGGAAATGCGCAAAACAATGAGTTAGGGTTCCGATGTCAAACAAGGAAGGCCCGGTCGAACCGTTCAAGCGCGCCTTGATCGCGACCATGAAAACCATCGCGGAACGTGAAGAGCTGGCGGTGAGCTTCGGAACCGAACCGCCTGGCCTGCGCGGCCTGCGTGCACGCCTGCCACTCCCAAGCCGCGACCTGCCTGCTGACGAAGTCGCGGAAGTACGCGGCTTTGCGGACGCCTACGCGCTCCGCCTCGTCCATCATGATGACGCGCTGGACATGCGCCTGTCACCGGAAGGCTCCAACGCCCGCGCCATTTTTGATGCGGTTGAACAAGCGCGTGTGGAGGCCATTGGCGCGACCCAGATGGCCGGCATGAAGAACAATCTGAATGCCGCACTGGAAAAGCGCTGCAAGGCCCGTGGCTTTGACAAGGTAACAAACAAGGACGAAGCGCCGCTTGCAGAAGCAGTGGCCATGATGGTGCGTGAGAAACTGACCGGCGATCCCGTCCCGGCGTCGGCGACCAATCTTGTGGATTTCTGGCGCGACTGGGTGGAAGCCCGCGCAGGTAAAGATTTCGAGCGTCTCCCAAATGTTCTGGAAGATCAGGCCGGTTTCGCGCGCGTGCTGCGCGACATTCTGGTTGATCTGGAGATGGGGGACGAGCTTGGCGATAGCCCGGATGACCAGGATTCCGAAGACGACAATGAAGAAGGCGGCGACGACCAGCCTGACCAGGATACGCAACCAGGCGAAGCCGAACAGCAAGAAGGCGCAAGCGCCGAGCAAGCCGAACTGTCTGAAGGAGATGGTGAGGAAGGCGACGAGCAGATGGTCGAAGTCGACACAGACGAAGTGCCCGTCGACGGCGAAGACACAGAAGAAATGGGCGACGGCAATCAACCCTGGCGCCCCGACGGAGCGGACGATGCGGCCCGCGCCGCCCTTTACCGCGTCTTCACGCAAACCTATGACGAAGTCATCACAGCAGAAGAATTGTGTGACGTCGAAGAGCTGACGCGTTTGCGTCAATATCTCGATCAGCAGCTTCACCAATTACACGGCGTCGTATCGCGGCTCGCAAACAGGTTGCAACGTCGCTTGATGGCACAGCAAAACCGCACCTGGAACTTCGATCTGGAAGAAGGCATTCTGGATGCGGCCCGCCTGACGCGCGCGATCACCGACCCGATGATGCCGCTCGCTTATAAACTCGAAAGCGACACAGAGTTTCGCGACACGGTCGTCACCCTGCTCATCGACAATTCAGGCTCAATGCGCGGTCGCCCGATCACGGTTGCCGCCCTGTGTGCCGACATTCTGGCGCGCACGTTGGAACGCTGCAATGTGAAGGTCGAAATTCTGGGCTTCACGACACGTGCATGGAAGGGCGGACAGTCACGGGAGAAGTGGCTCGCGGAAGGCAAGCCCGCCAATCCCGGTCGCCTTAACGATCTGCGTCACATCATCTACAAATCTGCCGACAGCCCCTGGCGTCGCGCGCGCCGCAATCTTGGCCTCATGATGCGCGAAGGCTTGCTGAAAGAAAACATTGATGGCGAGGCGCTCATTTGGGCGCACAATCGCCTGCTTGCCCGGCCGGAACATCGCCGCATCATGATGGTGATCTCTGACGGGGCACCGGTTGATGACAGCACGCTCTCGGTCAATGCAGGCAATTATCTTGAAAAGCATCTGCGTCAGGTCATTGAAGATATTGAGACGCGCTCACCAGTGGAACTGATCGCAATCGGTATTGGTCATGACGTGACCCGCTATTACGAACGCGCTGTAACGATCGTCGATGCAGAGCAATTGGGGGGTGCCATGACCGACAAGCTGGCCGAGCTTTTCGAGGATCAGAACAATTCGCGCACAAAAAAGAAGTCGAAAAAACCAGGCTCAAGCAAAGGCAGCAAGCCAGGCGCGACGAAAGGTCTGCGAAAAGGCACGTTCCAGGATATTGCACGCGCCTCTGGTCGTTGAGACTTAAAAACAGGAGCAGATCGTGGTGACCCAAAAACATTGGCTGGGTATATCCTTTGGTGTTAGCGCTCTGGCACTCGCAGGCACGCTCTATTTCGGACCGTCGGGCCAACCTGTGTCCGCAGCGACCATCACGACCCCGCTGGAAATCACGGCCGCCCCTGTCTTCTGGGTGCCGGAAAAGCCCGATGAAGCAGAGGCGGGTCAACTGACCTTCGTGGGCGGGCTGGAACTCATTTCAGACAATAGCGCATTTGGGGGCCTCTCCGGTCTCATCGTCGGAAACGAGGGCGACGCCCTGATCGCAATTACCGACCAGGGCAATTGGCTGACAGCCGATCTTGTATGGCAAGACGGCAAGCCTGCTGCATTAGGGAATGCACTCATTGCGCCCATCCGCGATGAAAAAGGGGCGCCCCTTGATGGAAAAGCTGAAAATGACGCAGAGAGCCTGACCGTCGCCCATGGGGGCGATCCGCGCACCTCACCCGCCCTTGTCGGGTTCGAGCGCCATGCGCGAATCCTCTCGTTTGATCTCCCCTCATTGGGGCTTGATGCACCGGCACAGCGCGTGGCGGACTTCGGCGTCTTCAAAGACCTTGTCAACAATTCGGGCCTTGAAGCCATCACCCTGCTGCCAGACGGCAGCCTGCTCGCCCTGTCAGAAGAAACATTGGACGATGAGGGCTACATTGTCGGCGCACGGTTGACGCAGACCGAAGCCATCCCCGTCCGCCTGAAACAACATCGTCCCTACGCCCTGACGGACATAGCCCAGCTCCCGAACGGCGATCTCATCACCCTTGAACGGCGTTACAGCACCTTCGGCGGTGTTGGCATGTTGCTGCGTCGCATACCTGCATCGATGCTGGAGGGGACAGAACCGCTCGACGGGGACATATTGCTGGAAGCCAACAGTTCGAGGTCCATCGACAATATGGAAGGGCTCGATATTCGCACAGGTCCCGAGGGCCAGACGCTTCTCTATCTTGTGTCAGACGATAATTTCAACCCGCTACAGCGCACGCTCCTGCTCGTCTTTGAACTCCAAAATTTTGAACTCCAAAATTTTGAACTCCAAGACTAAGTGCTCACGCGCCCCCAAAACCGGGTAGCGGCTGAATGAACCGGCGCATCAAGAGATAGAGAAACAGGTTCACAAAGGCCGCGGTGGAATAGATACCAGCCATCACCGCAAGCCGATTCGTCCACGGTTCTTCCGCGCCATAGGCCATCTGCCCATAAAAGAAGGCCGCAAAGGCCATCCCGCCCCACAAGGCACCGTAGAACGGCGCCCGCCACCAGGGAATGCCGCGCATCTGATCAAACAGATAGATGCAGATCAGTTGCCCGGTGAAAAGAGCGCCCGCAAATGTAGCGGCAACAGTGACCGTCGCAATCCGGTTCTCCACCGCGATCAACCCATAGGTTGAAACAGCCCAGGCAAGCCCGCCAATGATCACGGCCCAGCTCACCATGACACTGCCGATGGTGAGCCCCGGCCCGTACCGACGGTTCACCAGGTTCAACACCAGAAAAATGAACGGGAGGGCGACGTGCCCATAGGTCAGCCAATAGCCGGGATTGAGATACCACTGCTCCGACGGGAAAACATCAAACTGCGTGACGAAGCGTGCAGACCCAAGGTCCGCCAGCGCAAACACAGCAAGCAGCGCGAAAACAGGCACAGTCAGCCGCGCAATAACACCCAGAAATGCAAACATAATCCCTGCCCCCAACTCTCAACCGAGCTGCGATCCAAACCATAGCCGAGCGAATGTCAGGGTCAAAGAAGGAAAGGGAAATAGCATGAAGGAAAGAGGTTGAAACTGCGAAAAAACCCTGTTTTCAAAACCCAAAAAGAAAAAGGCCTCCCGAAGGAGGCCTTTTGATCTATCAACACAGCGCCGCGGAAACGGCAATCGCTAGTTTAAGCAGCTGCTGTTTCAGCTTTGGAAAGATCGCGTTTGATCTTCAACGCACGATCTGAAAGCTCATAGTCACGTGCTTTAGACAGGAACGCGTCCAGACCACCGCGATGCTCAACCGTGCGAAGCGCGTTGGCGCTGATCCGCAGACTGAACTGACGGCCAAGCTTTTCGCTCATCAGCGTCACATTGCAAAGGTTAGGCAGAAAACGGCGGCGCGTCTTGTTGTGCGCGTGGCTTACATTATTGCCCGACATCACCGATTTACCGGTCAGCTCACAGCGGCGTGCCATGGTTCTATCCTGTTCTTTGGTTCCGGGCCTGCCCTGCCATCTGGCGAACGGGCCTCAAAACATGAGTAAAATTCCGAGAAGAAAGGCGCCAGAGCGTAAGCCCGCGCCTCTCACGAGCGGCGATGTATAGAGGGCGAAATGCCTCTCGTCAACCCCGCAATCGCGCTGAAACGCGCCAATTTCCGGCCTATTGCCTCACAAACACCCCGGACCTGTCAGGGCTTATGACGATCGCGACGGGAAAAGCAGCATTAACAATTGCTGTGCCGCCATGGTTGGGGTCACAAGACCCTTGCCCACCTGGGCCTCCAGCTCCCCAACCCGTCGGGCAGCCTCCGGATGGGCTGCAAGCTGCCCCAAAAGCCCCTCACGAAGCTCCGTCCACATCCAGGTTCTGGCCTGCTCGGCCCGTCGGGTCTCAAGCTCCCCAGCGCCCTTGATCGCCTCTATGAAGGCCTGAACAGTCTCCCAGATCTTGTCGAGCCCCTCACCCTTCAGGGCAGAGGCCAGCTCAACCCGCGCGTTCCAATTGGGGCTCTTGGGTCGCATCAGGTGAAGAGCGCCGCCATATTCAGCCGCCGCCCGCTTGGCCGCGGGTTTCAGATCACCATCCGCCTTGTTCACAATCACAAGGTCCGCAAGCTCCATGATCCCGCGTTTGATCCCCTGCAACTCATCACCACCCCCCGGCGACAGCAACAGCAAAAACATATCAACCATGTCAGCAACGGCAGTTTCCGACTGGCCGACACCCACCGTCTCAATCAGCACCACATCAAAGCCCGCCGCCTCGGTGAGCAACATGGCCTCACGGGTGCGGCGGGCCACCCCGCCAAGCGTCCCACCAGAAGGAGATGGCCGGATAAAGGCATTGGGATCGCGAGCGAGAAATTCCATCCGGGTCTTGTCACCCAGAATAGAGCCACCCGTGCGCGCTGAAGAAGGGTCAACTGCAAGCACAGCGACCTTCAAACCGCGTGCAATCAAAAACCGCCCGAAGGCCTCGGTGAATGTGGATTTGCCGACGCCCGGCGCACCGGAAAGCCCCAGGCGCACCGCCTGCCCCGTCTTGGACAAAACGCGCGCAAGAAGATCTTGCGCCAACAGCTGATGGTCAGCCCGGCTGGATTCGACAAGCGTAATGCCACGGGCAAGCGCTGAGCGTTCCCCACGCAAAATCCCTGCCGCCAAAAGGGCCGGGTCCTGACGCTCAGTGCGCCGACCGCCCGCCGCCGCACGGCTCTGTTTGGGACCTTTTTCTTCCATCCCGCTTGCATAGCCGGGATTGCGGATCGGGTCCAGTTTCCAGACCATTCACTTGAGGTTCAGACGAGGGATGCGAGCTTGATCCACATAATAACCCGCGCCCCGCCCGACATCAAAAGTGAGATGACCTCATGCCCCTCGTCGCAAAAAATGCCCCCAAAAGACAGACAACCCCGATTTTGGGGGCTTGCGCCCTCATTCTCTCGCTGACCGCAGGAGCGTCAGGTCAGGCGCAGGCGGAAACGCGCACCAATATCGGGGTCGATTATCAAATCGCGCTCGGCGGTTTTGATTTCGGGCAGGCCGATGTGATAGCCACGCTCGACGGCGAAACTTATGAAATGGAAGCGCGCATCACGACCGCCGGGATCGCCGAAAAGTTTTTTGAAACGAGGTTCGCCCTGGAAAGTGCAGGCTCTCTGGCGGACGGACGCGTGAGACCAAGCCGCTTCCTCTCAACATATGAAGATGATGATTCCTCACGTCGCGTCGAACTCAACTATGGCGCGAGCGGCACCCCGGTCATGACAGCGGAACCAGCCTATGAAGACGGGTTCGGACCCAATGTCGGTGCAAACGACATTCTGATGACCCAGGACCCGATCAGCGCCCTTCTTCTGCCAACCAAAGGAAACGGCACGTCGCCTTGCGAACGGTCCTTGCCGCTTTTTGACGGACGCAGACGTTATGATCTGAAATTGCGCGAAGAAGGCATGAGTGAGATAAGCAGTGCAGAAGCTGCCTATTCCGGCCCGGTCATGCGGTGTTCCGTCTCCATGATCCCGGTCGCAGGCTATGAACGCAAAACCCTGATCAAACTGCTGGAGCGCGAAGACACGATCCAGATCTGGCTGGCTCCGGTCAATGATGGAGAAATATGGGTGCCCGTCCGCATGACACTGCGCACACCCTTTGGTGGCGCCATCATGCGCGCCAGCCGATTTGACGTAAGCTCGGTCGCAACAAACTAGAAAAACCGCAGACCCACGCCGTTCCGCGCGATGCTCCACACCAAGCCGCCCAAAATGTGATGATGGGGGCCTTGCCGGGCAGAGCCATTCGCCCCATCATTGCATCATGGTGATCTGCATGAAAAATGCAGCGATCCACATGAGGGACACAGCGATGACGCACGGCGCAAAAACATTGGCGGCCAACAGGGCGGCCAACGGGCGGAAAGTTCTTCCATCTGCATGGCAGCTCTGTGCGTACCTCGCCGTCGCCGGTTTTTTGGGCCTCACCTCTGCAACCTTCGCAATGGACAGGCAACCCGCCCCGCCACTGGTGGAAAGCATCGACGTCAATGTGCCCAAAATGGCGATGACAGCCATTGATCTTGCCTATGAGATCTATGGCGGCGGTCTGCATGTCGTCTCCTTTGGTACGCAAGCCGTCCTCACGCCCCGCACATATGAAATCGCCTCACAGTTTCAAACGGAAGGCATGGCCGACACGCTCTTCAACGGTCGTGCGTCGAGCGCGGCAAACGGCCTGCTGACGCCGCAAGGCCCGCGCCTTCTGGCGTATGAGCAAGAATATGATGGTCGTTTCGGCCAGCGCTCCATCGCCATGACACTGGATCAGGCAGGCCAATACACAGTCGCAGCCATGCCTGAAGATGGAATTCACGAGCAAGGCTTTACTTCGGAAATTGTGCGCGGACGCGTGGACCCGCTGACGGCCTCCATCTTCACCGCCATCAACCAGCACACCGCGCCATGCAATACATCCATTCCCGTCTTTGATGGAAGACGGGTCTTCAATCTGGAGTTTTCCAGCGAGGGAGAAACAGATTTAAATCCGCAAGGGGCCGGCACCTATCAGGGGCGCGCCATTCTGTGCAAGGTGAACTACAAACCGGTAGCAGGCTTCACGCGGAAATTCATGTTGCAGCAAGCTCGCGACCCGCTCAAACCATTTACCGTCTGGCTGGCGCGCTTTGACAATGTGATGGGCCCGGGCGGCACACAACCTCTCGTCATTCCCGTCCGGATGGAGGTGGAAACGCCTGTGGTCAACGCAATCGCCCATCTGGTCGAAGCGGAAGTTGACGGCCACCACCTGATCAGGGCCGCGACACCGACCAACTGAGACGAACGGACGCCTTGGGTGTCAGCCTTGAGTGTCAGCCTTGAGTGTCAGCCTTGAGCGTCAGGTTGAGCGCCGGATTGATTAATTGCCGCAAACTTTGACGTCAGCCCTTCCGCTTCTCGCGGATGAGGCGGAGTACATCGGCCGCGCATTCAATAATGTTGGAGCCCGGACCGAAGATCGCGGAAGCGCCAGCCTTATAGAGGAAATCATAATCCTGTGCAGGGATCACTCCCCCCACGATTACGATCACATCGTCGGCACCCTCAGCCGCCAGCGCCTTCACAATGCCTGGCACCAATGTCTTGTGCCCGGCGGCAAGACTTGAAATGCCGATCACATGAACGTCATTTTCAATCGCATCCCGCGCGGCTTCCTCCGGTGTCTGGAAGAGCGGCCCCACATCCACATCAAAGCCCAGATCCGCAAAGGCTGTCGCAACCACTTTGGCGCCCCGGTCATGACCATCCTGTCCGACCTTGACCACCAGCATGCGCGGACGCCGACCTTCTTCATCAGCAAAGCTCTTTATCTCGGCCTGGATCTTGTCGAACGCATCATCGCCATCATAGGCCTGACTATAAACACCTGACACAGTCCTCACCTCCGCACGGTGGCGTCCAAAGACGGTTTCCATCGCATCTGAAATTTCACCAATGGAAGCCCGCGCCCGTGCCGCATCAATGGCAAGCGCCAGCAGATTTCCGTCGCCCTTCGCCCCATCTGTGATGGCCGTCAAGGCCGCCTGTGCTTTTGCCTCATCGCGCGTGTCGCGCATTTTCTTCAAACGCGCAACTTGCGCCTCACGCACCTTCACATTGTCCACATCAAGAATGTCGATGTCATCTTCCTTGGACAATTTGTATTTGTTGACGCCCACTACAACTTCTTCAACGCGGTCCACGCGGGCCTGTTTGCGCGCCGCGGCTTCTTCAATTTCGAGCTTCGGCATACCGCTTTCAACAGCCTTGGTCATGCCCCCCATCTCTTCCACTTCCTGGATTTTCGCCCAGGCGGCAGATGCGAGCGAATGCGTCAGTGTCTCGATATAATAAGACCCGCCGAGCGGATCGATCACATTCGTAACGCCGCTTTCTTCTTGAATAACCAGTTGCGTATTGCGCGCGATGCGGGCGGAAAAATCCGTCGGCAGGGCAATCGCTTCATCCAGCGCATTCGTGTGCAGGCTCTGCGTCCCGCCCAGCACGGCGGCAAGCGCCTCCAGCGTTGTGCGGATGACGTTATTATAGGGATCTTTCTCTGTCAGCGACACGCCTGAGGTTTGGCAGTGGGTCCGCAGCATCAGTGATTTGGGATCCTTCGCCCCGAAATCAGACATGATCCGATGCCACAGGAGGCGCGCAGCCCGAAGCTTCGCCACCTCCATGAAGAAATTCATGCCGATCGCAAAGAAGAAAGAAAGGCGGGGCGCAAAATCATCAACATCCAAACCCGCTGCCATAGCCGCACGCGCATATTCAATGCCATCTGCAAGCGTGAAGGCAAGCTCCTGCACCTGCGTGGCACCGGCTTCCTGCATGTGATAACCGGAAATGGAGATCGTGTTGAATTTCGGCATGTTCTTCGAGCAATAGCCGATAATGTCCGAAATGATCCGCATCGAAGGCGCAGGCGGATAGATATAGGTATTGCGCACCATGAACTCTTTCAGAATGTCATTCTGAATGGTGCCCGCAAGCTTGTCAGGCGTAACACCCTGTTCTTCAGCCGCGACAATATAATTGGCAAGTATCGGAATGACCGCGCCGTTCATGGTCATGGAGACAGACATCTCATCAAGCGGAATGCCGTCGAACAGAATTTTCATATCCTCGACGCTATCAATCGCCACACCCGCCTTGCCCACATCACCCACTACCCGCGGATGATCGCTGTCATAGCCACGGTGGGTGGCAAGATCAAAAGCAACCGAGAGGCCCTTTTGACCACCGGCAAGATTGCGCCGATAAAAAGCGTTGGATTCTTCGGCCGTTGAGAAACCCGCATATTGGCGGATCGTCCACGGGCGGCCCGCATACATGGTGGCCTGAGGACCACGAAGATAAGGCGCCATGCCCGGCAGCGTATTGGCGTCATAGCCGTCCGCTTCAATGGCCTCCAGATCGGCAGCCGTGTAGAGCGCTTTAATGTTGATCCCCTCTGGCGTCTGCCAGATCAGATCGTCAATGGACTTCCCCTTCATCTGCTTTTCAGCCAGGTTTTTCCACTGTTCGACTGTATATTTTTCGCTGCTCATATTGCGTCCCGCTGCAAATGCAATTAGCCCCGGCCCCGCCTCCCCGGCCCTGCATCGACGAAAATCGCCAGACCGTTTGGGGTAATTTGGCCGGAGTATCGTAGAAGGGGCCGCCTTGGTCAACAAAGCGCGAAAATCCGCCAAAAATGCAAGATAGCCGCTGCGTTAGCAAACAAGCAGGAGGGAACCATCCTCACACGGCGACTGCCCGGGTACTGTGGGCAGCAGCCGCAATTCGGCACAGACGACGCTTTGGCGATTGTTGGGGTACGCCGAGCCGAGCTGGATGACCCACATCCTGGGACATAGCGGGCCACGCACGCATCCTCGTGCCTCCGCATTCATCACGCAAAACACACAAATGCACGAAGCCGTGAGGGAAAACAGGGGCAATCTTAACGCCTCACTAACCATGTCGGACGAAGGTCCGCCTCAAAACCTTACATTCGGCATCGGTTTGCAGCGTGTTTAGAAGATCGTTTACGAGCCTGGCATCACAATAGACCGAAAGTGTTGCAACCTGAATTGGCGCCAGAGCCTTACAGACGCCGTTGCAGGGGATGCCCTGCAGGCCTAACGCCGGAGATGAACGTGAGCGCAACCAACGTTGAAAAGCGGAGAACTTGGTGGCGATCTCTCACTCGAGATGTCAGTCCCCTCACGCCCGAACAACAAGCGCGGGCGCGCGAAATTGATTTTCGCACGATTGCACGCATCTATCGCACGTCCCCCATCCTGATCCCCTGCGTCGCGGCTGTCCTTCTGTTCACCATGGACACTCAATATGCGCCCACAATTACCATCACATGGTATGCATGTCTGTGCTTGGGTTACGTCGTGGTGGCCATTTGCCAGGAAGGCTTTTTCAGAGCGACCGACCCGGGGCAGACCGTCGACAAATGGATCCACGCCTATAGCGCCATCTACTGGGTGGTCAACTTCATCTGGGGGTCGCACGTCCTGGTCTTCTGGTCGCCTGAAAATCAGGTGCAGAACATGGCACTCTTGATGATCCTGATCGCACACGCAGCGACAGTGACAGGCATCAGCTACCGCATTCTTTCGGTCTTGTATTCCAACGTCGTTCCAGTTGCCATCATGATTATCGTGGGTTTCGCACTTGGTGGGACCCTGATCCATCTGAGTATCGGCATCTGCTCGATCTTGTACTTTGTCTTCATTTATTTTTCGACAAAGACAGCACACGCCCAGAACCTGGAAATGTTCGCCATCCGTTTCAGAAACGAACAATTAGTGGAAGACCTGGCGCGGGAAAAGGAGAGCTTAGATCTGGCTCACGAGCGCCTCGGTCGCGCGAACCTCGACCTTCACGAGCGCGAAGACCTGTTTCGTGCCCTGGTTGAAAATGCCTTTGAGGGCATATTCCTGACCGGTGAAGATGGCAATATCCGCTACACGACACCATCCATCAAACAGCTGGGCTTCGAAGCCTGCAATGTCATTGGTAAACCCATCGCTGAGGTCCTGCGTGCATCAGCCAACGAAGAAAAATTGCAGACCGCCATCCACAAGGTAGAAGTGGGTGGTCAAACGCAAACCATCGAAATGCCCATGGAGCGGACCAACGGCACATCGGCCTGGATTGAAATGTCAATCACCAATCTGGGCACAGGGGCCTCAGCACAAGGCCTCGTTTTCAACATACGTGATATCACAGAGCGCAAACAAGCAGACGAAGAGATGCAGGCACATCTCGATATCCTCGACGCTCTGGCGACGGGTGCACCGCTCGAAACCATCCTGCGGGATGTGACAGACAGTATCGACCGCACCAGCCCGAACGCGCACGCCGCCATTTTCCTGACCGATAGTGAAAAGCGCGTAACGCGCGCCGTCAGTCAATCTGTTCCATCTTCCCTGCTGGAGGCAATCGACGGCATCGTATTTGGACCAACAATTGGCTGTTGTGGTGCTGCACTCCAGGCAGGGCATCGCGTCATCGTGGAAGATACAGAAGAAAACCCACTCTCCAGGCCCATGCGCGAACACCTCAGGGCCGCTGGCTATGGCTCATCATGGGCGCAACCCATTTACTCCCGCACCGGCCATATTCTCGGTACGGTCACAACTTTCTATGAAACCATGCGCGCGCCAACCGACGATGAAATTGCCTTTGCAAGTGGCGCCGCTCATCTCGCCGGGATCGCAATTGACCGCCGTCAAAGCGAAAAACAATTGCGCGAGGCAAGTCAAAATGCCGAAATGGCAAACCGGGCAAAATCGCGTTTCCTGGCGACCATGAGCCACGAATTGAGAACGCCGCTCAATGCCATTATCGGCTTCTCCGAGGTCATGCATAAGGAAATGTTCGGCAAGCTCGGCAGTGATCGCTACCGCGATTACATGTCCGACATCCTGACCTCCGGTCGCCATCTCCTCTCCATGATCGACGACATTCTTGATCTCTCCAAGATTGAGGCGGGCCGCTACGATCTGGAGCTGAAAGATATTGACATCATGGAGGTCGTGGACTGGTCTGCAGAACTCGTTCGCCCGAAGCTGATGGAAGGTGGCCTGAAGCTCAAGATCAACACCGCGCCAAACCTTCCCCTCGTTCACGCCGACCGCCGCTCACTGCGTCAGGTCCTGCTGAACCTTTTGTCAAACGCGATTAAATTCACCCATGCAGGTGGGTCCATCAGCGTTGACATCGCCCTGCAGGGTGAGCAGATGGAAGTCGCCGTGACAGACACAGGCATCGGCATCCCGGCTGATCGCCTGAAAGAAACGCTAGAGCCATTTGTGCAGGTTGAAAGCTCGCTCACCGGCAAGCATCACGGGACGGGCCTTGGTCTCGCCATTACCAAAACACTGGTCGAGATGCACGAGGGCACATTCAACATTGAAAGCGAAGAAAATGTCGGGACCCGCGTGAGCTTTGTCTTCCCAACCTCGCGTTTGGTCGCGAGGGAAACAGACGCCGCCTGAAAAGGCAGCGTCCTCAAATTACTTCCTGATGAAATTGAACAGATGACCGCCCACTTTGCGGATCTGGATTTCTTCCGCGCCTTCCGTGATCCGGTATCGGCGGTGATGGCGATAGATATGCTCAAACGGCTTGTGACGGGAATAGCCGATCCCCCCATGTACCTGCATGGCCAAGTCAGCTGCCTGACAGACAAGCCGGTTCGCCCGGTAATTACACATCGAAACCTTGTCAGAAAGGTGGATGGCTACTTCAGGCTTTGTCATCTGATCCATCTGCCATGCCGTCTTATGGACAAGTGTGCGGATCATTTCGCATTCCGTATGCGCTTCAACCAATGGGAACTGGATCGCCTGATTGGCCGCCAGTGGCTTGCCAAACGGCTTGCGGTCTTTGGCATATTGCACGCTCTCATTGATGCAAAATTGCGCCGCCCCCACACCGGACGCCGCCTGACGGATCCGGTTCTCATGCACAAAATGCTGGGCAAGTGCGAGCCCATTGTCACGAGGACCCAGGATCGCACTGTCCGGCACCCAGACATTGGTGACAGAGATGCGCGGATGATCCGTCGGCATATTGAAGGTCCAAAGATATTCCTCAATCTTGAACCCGTCCGCGTCCGTCGGCACCAGGAAACAGGTAATCCCTTTCGCGTCCCCGTCTTTGCCGCCGGTGCGCGCAAAGATCATGTCGTAATTGGCCACATGTAGGCCGGTGTTCCACATCTTCTCGCCATTAATGAGCCAGCCATCAACACCATCACGCGTCTCCGGCACCGCGCGGGTTTCCATCCACGTCGCATCTGATCCGTGATCAGGCTCCGTGAGACCGAAGGCCACACGGTGCGTACCCGCCAACATGCCCCCAACAAATTCCTTCTGTTGTTCCGGCGTCCCATAATCGCGAAACATCAACACCTGCGGGAAATTGCCGACAATAGAGCTCTCGTTCTGAAGATCATTGTGAAGACCAAGACCTTTTGCAGCGAGATGTTCACGGATCACCGCCATATCAAGATTGCTGCCATTGGAGCCGCCAAACTCTTCCGGGAGCGCATAGCGCAAATGTCCCGCGGCATCAGCCCGCCTGCGCATTTCGCGCAAGAGCTCTTCCCAGTCTTCCCGTGGCAGACCCTGATTGTCCCAGTCAGTCCGCGCATGCTCTCGGCGGTGATCAAAAAACCGGATATTGTCGTCCTGGTTCTCCAGCGGCTTGATCTCTTTTTCGATAAATGCATCAAGCACATTCAAATAATCACGCAGCTTTTGTGGGATCTCGAAATCCATATTTCCTCCTCGCGAAGGAGCCCATGCCCTTCGCCCATTAAAATGCCGATGCCATTGACTATAGGTGAGCCTGCGAGCCGCGCCAG
>JAVKCY010000090.1:0-1662 GCA_040223265.1 Parvibaculum sp.
CATGTGGGCTTGCTACTCGACGAGCGTTGGAGATTAGCCCAACACATTCGTTGGAATGCCATCCACACTGGTCTGGTTCTTCTCTTCCCAGTAATCTTCGATGCCCTTGCGACCTTTTTTCTCTGCCCAGTCGCGCAGCACGCTTCGTTCGCCCTGAAAGTCGAATAGTGGGACGGCATAGCCGCAGCTTGTTTGTACCAAGTCGATGGCCATGCGGTAATATTGGCGTGAACCGGGTTCGGACGGGATAAGCTTTTCGCATGTCGCCCATGCCGCATCGCGGGGGTGAATGGTTTCGGCCTGACCGTATACGCGCAAGATTCGGGGCGGTCCGTCGAAGGCGCACCACATGATGGTCATGCGATTGGTGTCGCGGAGATGAGCGGCGGTTTCATTACCCGATCCCGTCAGGTTCATCCAGATGAGTTCGTTCGGGCCCGTCACCTTGAGACTGTCATGCCCTTTGGGTGAAAGATTGACACGGCCATCCCTCGCGGCGCTGGCAACAAAATAGATTTTCTGCTGGTTGATAAAGTTCACATGTGCGTCTGCAAGGTTTTCATACTGTTGCGCCACGACATTCTCCTCCCGTTGGTGGTGGGTATGTATGTTGTTGCCACGCGAAATGCAATGCCATGCTCAAAATGCTCACACGGCAAGTTGATTAGGTCTGGATGTTGTTTGTTGAGCAGTTTGGTGATCAGCTCGATCGTGATGTCAATCTCGGCGGCAGGACTCGCGTGCGTTTTCTGAGATGCGGTCATTTCTGCTTCTGGTCTTTTGTGTTTTTCTTCAGTGCGTCGGCCCAGGCATCGGACCAGGCGACGAGGGGCATGAAATTGGCCAGCATGGTTTTGCATTGGCCGGTCAGGGCGTAGCCGTCATCGGTTAAGTGCAGCAGGTCCGCCTCGCGCAATGATTTCAGGCGGGCATTCAACACGCTGGGGCTCACTTGATCGCATGCTTCCTGCAGGGCGCGGAAGGTGAGGGGTGTCTCTTTCAGCTCCCACAGAATGCGCAAGACCCATCGCTGCCCCAACAGATCGAGCAGCGCCATGATGGGGCGACCGGTGCTGGAGCCCCTGACGGGCGTGCCCGGGCGCACAACTTTTTTGGTGGTCACGTGTTTTACCTCTTGCGCTTCTAATTTCGTAGCATTATCTGTTTTGTGTTGCTACTAAAAACGAAGCATACAAGGAGCGAAGAACAATGGCAAATGATGGACGGATCGCGCCGGCGGTGGCGCCTTATTCTGAAAATGTGCAAGCGACACTGGATGGGCTGATGCCGCCGGGCGTAGAACCCTTGGTACTCTTTCGCACGCTGGCACGGGATGAACGGCTGTTTGCCCGGTTCATGAAGGCGGGGCTGTTGGACAAGGGGCATCTTACGTTGCGCGAGCGGGAGCTTGCGATTGACCGGACCTGTGCGCGAACGGGCTGCGCCTATGAATGGGGTGTGCACATCACGCTCTTCAAAGAGAGGGTGGCGTTGAGCGATGCGGAGGTTGAGGCGCTTGCTGTCCGTTCACCGGAGGAGGGGCCATGGAATGCGCGCGATGCTCTTATTCTTCGTTTGATGGACGCGCTGCATGACAAGGCCACGATTGATGAGGCTCTTTGGGTGAGCTTGCGGGCAGAATTTGAAGAGATGCAAATTCTG
>JAVKCY010000059.1:0-108050 GCA_040223265.1 Parvibaculum sp.
TTGGTGTGCCTTTCAGCCGGACGGAAGAGGGCAAAATTTATCAGCGCCCCTTCGGCGGTATGACGACGGAATATGGCAAGGGCATTGCGCAGCGACTGGCCGTAAAGCGTGTGCAGGATCGCATGACCGGTCCGGTCAGCAGCCGCACATGTGCGCTGCGCAATGCCCTTGCCATATTCCGTCGTCATACCGCCGAAGGGGCGCTGATAAATTTTGCCCTCTTCCGTCCGGCTGAAAGGCACACCAAAATGCTCCAGCTCATAAACAGCTTTCGGCGCATTGCGGCAGAGATATTCAATCGCATCCTGGTCGCCAAGCCAATCCGACCCTTTGACCGTGTCATACATGTGCCATTTCCAATCGTCCGGCCCCATATTGCCAAGCGCCGCGGAAATGCCGCCTTGCGCTGCAACCGTGTGACTGCGTGTTGGAAATACTTTCGTGATGTTGGCTGTTTTCAAACCGGCTTGCGCGCACCCAAGCGTCGCCCGCAGTCCGGCACCGCCAGCCCCCACCACAACCACATCAAATGTATGATCAATAAACTCATATGTCTTCGAGCCGCTCATAAACGTCTCCTAAAGGGTCAGCCGCCAAAACCGAGCTTCAGCACGGCGTAAACGCAGGCGAGCCCGATCAGAACGGAGAAAAAATTATTGCCAATAATGGAAAGCAGTTTCAGGCCTTCGCCCGTCACATAATCCTCGATGATCACCTGCATCCCCAGGCGCATGTGGTAAACACCGGACAGCACGAGAAGCAGCAACAGGATCGAAACGACCGGAAGGGAGAGATAGGCTTTCACCGTCTCATAATCCGCGCCGACAAGAGCAACCACAGACGCCAGCAGGAAGATCACCAACGGCACATTGGCAAGCGCGGTGAGGCGCTGAAGCCAGAAATGTTCCGTGCCGGACTTGGCGGAACCAAGGCCACGGACGCGCCCAAGCGGTGTACGCATATCAGCCATCTTAAAGTGCCCCCATCATTGCGTAAGCGATGACCCAAACGAGAAGTGTAAGCAGGATCGACCCAGCGATCGAAAGCCGGGCCATCCACTCCACCGTGCCAAGCTCAAAGCCCTTGCCCATGTCCCACACAAAATGCCGGATACCACCAAGCAGATGATGGATCAGCGCCCATGTATAACCAAACAGCACAAGCCGCCCGAGAAGCGACGTGGCACACGCTTCAAACATGGCATAGGCTTCAGGACCGGTCGCCGCCGCAATCAGCCACCAGGCGAGCAGCAGCGTGCCAAAATAAAGAGCCCCACCCGTGATGCGATGCACGATCGACATCATCATGGTGAGCATGGGCCGGTAGATCCCAAGATGGGGCGACAGCGGCCGGGGTCGAACGGGCGTCTCTGCCATCAATATGTTCCTTGATGTGCGTGGGCGGCGAAAGGGGTCCACCCTGAAGCCCACGCCAATGGGTCTGTATGTCCCGTGTTTAGCGAACTGGCGCGCCCAAGGCAAATATGAAGGTGACAAAATGACGCCCTCCCGCTCAAGTTTCTCTTGGTTTTCCGCCATTCTTGAGAACTATTCGCAGAAGCGTGGCTTCAGAGCCATGAATTGACGCGTGGTTACGTCGCGCAACCTAACCCGTCATCACATGGCGAGGCGCATCAGCTGCAATGTGAGACCGAAGCCAGGCAAGCGCCTTCTCCTCATCGCTGAATTGCCGAAGCGGATAAGGACTGCTTCTAAATTTCATAAAGAAATTCCCTAAAAGTTGGGCAACCTTACTGGGAAGAAAAATGGCCACAGCGATTGTAAAATCTTCCAGCGCGCTTTCTTCTTCCATCGCTGCGATTTGCCTCAAATCGACCGCGGCGGCAGCCTTCACAAGCACTGTTACCCGGCGTCCATTCCAGATTTCAATAGCTTTATCCAACACGTCGCGAACCCGTTCCGGTGTCACAAGCGCTGTTCCATAATCAACCACAACAAGTTGCGGCTCGACTTCAGTTACAATGACGCCCCCAATATCAAAACGCCACACAGCCTGCCCCCCTCAGTCGATCACCAATCTGTTCAAAGTATAGTGCCACCTCAAAAAAACCCCAAGCGCATGCAGGGATAGCCGGAGGCTTGCATGGAGTCTCACTCCAGTTCTAATCTCATCAAATGAGCAAAGTGCCCAACAAAACCTATATGACCGCTCTCCAAACCGCGAAAACGCTGTTTGCAGCACGGGGCTATGAAGCCGTCACCACAGCGGAAATCTGTGAGGCGGCAGACATTTCCAATGGCAGCCTCTTCCATCATTTCAAAAACAAGGAAGGCATTGCCGTCGCGATCTTCAAAAGTCTGGTGCGCGACTATCAGGCCGACATTGCAGCTGCCCTCGACAAAACAAATACAGCCGAAGCCGGCATCAAGGCATTTGTCATCGCCCACACAGCCTGGATTGAGCGGGACCCCGAGGGGGCCCGCATTTTGTTCAACGCACAGCATCCAAAATGGAGCAAGGGCGCACTTGCTGAAATACGTGCAGAGAACCAGGCCTTCGGCAAAAACTTTGCTGAATGGCGCCACCGCATCAAGGACGGAAGCCGCATAAAAGAACAGAGTCTTGCTCTAATTCTCGCTGTTCTTGTCGGCCCCACACAGATGGTGAGCCGCGCTTGGCTGGCTGGCCAGTCCCCAACAACACCCCGCAGCCAGGCAGAGAAGCTTGGGAGCCTCGCGGCCAAAGCGTTGCTGGATTAGCCAGCGCTATTCAGGCTGTGCGTCGGCCATGCACCGGGCAATACCCGCATCCATCGCCCCGATCTCCTTGATGGGAAGAAAGCCATCCTCGCCTGCAGCCACTTCAACAACCGCCTCAAGGCAGGTAGAAACAACACTGTCTGACATTTGGGTTGCAGTAGCCGGCGTGTACTGAACGCCAATTTGCTCAAACCCGCCGCTTGTATCGGCTGAATAGACGGAAGTAACCGCCGTACAGCAAGCCGCGCAGGACGGGATTTCCGACGACACAGGACCAAAACGCTCCACGGCGGCCGCCCATTGGCTCGCCACAGATCTGTCCGCCACTGTGAGCAGAAGAATATCAAACGGTGTCATTTGAATATGCACATCGGCTTTTTGAGCATCGACCACAAGCGAGCGGGAAAGCCCGCCATTGCAGCGATCCCCCAGCCGATGCACATGCAAGGGCCCCAGAGATAGGCCGTCTTTCGACAATCGCGCAAGAACGAAGGAAGAAAACATTCCAGACCCACCATAATTCTCATACGCATCGATGGCGAGATAGGGAGTGCCCGTTCCGCTTTCGGGCAAACGTGTAACCCGGGTTCCAGAATAAAGGACGTCAAAACCATTCTCTTCAGTTGGCGCAATTTCTAACCTCGTCCACGCCCCGTCTTCTTTTAACGTCCCAGCTGGCGCACATCCAAGCACAGGTACTGAGGCGGGCGGTGGGGGCACGTCCGGGTTCATCGAACCGCGCAAGACCGGCCAAAGACAATTAGGGTCAACCCTCAAAGCCTCGATTTTTTCGTCGGACGGTGAGGACAGATTTTTCCCTACGGCCAACGCGGCTACCACAACGACGGCAACCACAAGACCTCCAACGATCAATCTGTTCATTTAAACCCCTCCAAATCCGTTCAACCAATGGACACTATTTGGATCATCATCGCGGCATCAGCACCCAATAATCAAGGTCGAGCACAACACCATCTTCATAACCCTTTTCAAGGGCACCGGGGAAATCAGCGCAAGGTCGGTCTTTGGTGGCAATGGTGCGCACGCGCAGCGCCCCGAGATCCTTGCGCCCCTCAAGCTCCGCCTTATCAAGCACTTCGGACCAGGCGAAAACCGTATCCCCACCAAAGCAAGGCGCCACATGCCGCCCGCCATTAATCGCCGCCACAAGGAAGGCATTGCCAAGCCCGTTGAAGGACAGCGCACGCGCCATAGAAATCACATGACCGCCATACATCAGCCTGCGACCAAACCGCCCCTGACCTTCCGTAAACTGATTAAAATGAACTTTGGCCGTGTTCTGGTAAAGCCGCGTTGCCATCATGTGCTCCGCCTCTTCAATCGTCACTCCGTCCACATGATCAATCTTTTCACCAACGTCATAATCACCCCAAAGCGACGCCGCGCCCGAAAGTTTGCAATCAATACCCGTAAAATCCGTGCCCGCGGGCAGAGACAAATGCTTCGGCTCTACAACACTTGGCAGATGCGGCACATCTTCCTCCGGGGCGGTCGCGGCCTCATCGCGCTTGCGCACCATCACCCAACGCACATAGTCGAGCACATGGACACCCGTCTGGTTGGAGCCGGTGGAGCGCACGTAAACCACACCGGTTTTGCCGTTTGAGTTTTCTTTAAGCCCAATCACCTTAGATATAGTCGTGATCGTGTCACCCGGTACGACAGGCGCAAGAAACCGACAATCCGCATAGCCAAGATTGGCAACCGCATTGAGCGATATATCAGGCACCGTTTTCCCGAAGACGAAATGAAAGGCCAGCATGTCATCAACCGGCGCTTGTGCATATCCAACCGAACGCGCAAACGCGTCTGAAGATTGCAACGCAAACCGCATGGGGAAAAGCGAATTGTAGACCGCAACATCGCCGACCGTCACCGTGCGCGGCGTTGCATGCGTCAGAACCTGACCAACCTTGAAATCTTCAAAGAAATTGCCTGAATTGGTTTTATCGCTCACCAGTCTTCCCTCGCTTTTCAACATCAACGTGCCCCAAACCTAAAGCAGGCTCCCAGAGCCTATAGCAAGATCACGAGCCTGCGGGAACGGTTACGAGCCTTTGCCCAGAACGAAATAACCTATGCGCCGCTACGGCGCACGAAATCATCAGGCAAAAATTGCTGTGCATTTTCAGTATCCACATAGCGCATCTTGCCCTCAGCCCAGATGCCGATTTTCTTGAGGCTCGGAAAATGCGTCATATCCGAATCCGTCCTCTCGCCCCCCATCAGATAGACAAGCTCTTGCGCACCCGTATTGTACAATTGATGAACCGCCCCGTCGGTTGGAAACCCCACATAATCCCCGGGGCCCACGGCAAACCGCTCACCGTCAATCTCCATCTCACCTGCGCCTGAGAGAATGAAAACAAACTCCTCCTGCGCGGCATGAGAATACGGCACAAAGCTTTCCCGGCCAGGGGGAATACGACCAAGGCCCAACTGAGCCCGCCTCATCCCAACCCGATCCGACAGAGGCACAAAGGTGATCGCCGAGTTTGGGTTGAACGGATGAGAGAACATATCACGAACAGGAAAAATCAACCAGCCGCTTCTAACTCGGCAATGGCGTCAGCGACGGCGACAACCCGCTCGGCAATCTCTGCATGCAGCAATTCAACCATGCGGCCCTCTATCTTGAGAACGCCCTTGCCCACATTCTCCGGCCGTTTGAAGGCGTCAATGATCTGCCGCGAAAAATCAACTTCCGCCGGATCAGGTGAGAAGACCCGGTTACATGGGTCAACCTGGCTCGGATGGATCAGTGTCTTGCCATCAAAACCCAGATCACGCCCCTGCTCGCACATGGCAGCAAAGCCATCCTCGTTCTTGATGTCATTGTAAACGCCGTCAAGAATGGTGAGGCCATAGGCACGCGCCGCCAGCAGGCAAAGCCCGAGCGACGTCATCATCGGCAAACGCTCAGGCGTATGGGCGCAGCGAAGCTCCTTTGCAATATCATTCGTGCCCATAACCCAGGCCGTCATGCGCGTGGTGGTGGCAGATGCAGCAATCGACTGTGCCTGCAACATGGCAATGGGGGTCTCCATCATCGCCCAAAGCTGCATATCTGCTTTCGCGCCGACTTTGTCCATCAGCTTGGACGCGGCTTCCACTTCTGCTGCGGAATTGATCTTGGGCACCAGAATGCCGTCAGGGCCTGCTTTGGCCGCCGCCGCAATATCCGCCGCGCCCCATTCCGTTGTAAGGGCATTGACGCGGATAATCACCTCCCGCTTGCCATATCCGCCCTGGGCCACCGCCGCGCAGACCTGGGCGCGCGCGTCTTCCTTGGCATCCGGCGCCACCGCATCTTCAAGATCGAGGATCAGCGCATCGGCAGGAAGGCTTCGGGCCTTCTCCAGCGCACGGGCATTCGACCCCGGCATGTAAAGAACAGAGCGACGCGGACGAGCAGGAGCGATAGCCATAGAAAATTCCTTAAATCAAAGCCAGACAGGCGCATTGGGCCGCACACTATAAAGACCGAGCAAGCCTGCCAAGCCCGTGTGTTACTAAACCCAGGAAATCCTCCATAAGTTGTGTATATATAGCAATACACCCATAGATTTTAATTTCTCCGCAACCTTCGTGACCACATAATGAGCCCGGGTGGCATTCGCGCAGGGTGAAAGCGGAATGCACAAGAATACGACCGTGAGGCAAATCGCCGGCGCTCTCAGCGACGGTATGATTACGATCAACACTCAAGGGATCATCACCTCTGCCAATCCAGCCATTGTGAACATTTTCGGTTACAGCGAACAGGAGCTCATTGGAGAAAACATCAACATTCTGATGCCGGACTCGGTCGCATTCGCGCATCAGTCTTATCTGGAGAGAGCAAAAGTCAACGAGACCGGACTGTCCCTCAATGCGGGCCGGGAGCTCAGCGGCAAATGCAAAGACGGTCGCATCATCCCTGTTTCCATTTCCGTTTTTGCAGTTGAGACCGACAAGGGCGAAAGGCAACTTCTCGGTCTTGTCTCGGACCAGTCGCCCCGCGCCGCCATCAACGAGGAAAAGCAAAAGACCCGCCTCCTCTACAAAAACATTGATCTGTTACAAGGCGTGGGTCTCTGGCGCATCGATATCGCAACCGGGTTTCTGGAATGGTCAGAGCAAATTTACGAGCTGCATGGCCTGAAAGTCGGCGAGTTCACACCAACCATCGAGACATCCCTTTCCTACTTTCATCCTGATGACATTGAGGATGTACGAAATTGCCTCACCGAAGCCGTCACAAGTGGCAGTAACTTCGAATTCCGCGCCAAACTTATACGCACCGATGGCGAATTGCGCCACGTCTGGTCTATCGGACATGTAGAGCGGGACCAGAACGACAAACCAATTGCCATCTTTGGCAATATTGTTGATCTCACACGAGAGAAGAACCGTGAGGACACTCTTTCTGCCATCAATAACCAGCAAAACATTCTGAATAATATTCTCTATGAACATTCCCTGTCAGCTTCACCTGAAGACTTTTTCGGCCCGACCTTAAGCGCCATTGTCGGCTACCAATGGATGTCATTCGCCAAAGCAGGTGCCTTGTTTCTCCATGACGAAAAATGCAACCGCTCGGCTTGCTGTGCATCAGAGGGGGTCAGCGAAGACGACCTTGCCACCATCGGGCAATTTATCGACAGCGCCCAATCATGCGATGCACCAGCGGGTTTCAATATACAAGAGATCGCACGGCAATCCGAGACACTCGGGTACCTCGTGCTGGCGAAAGAAGAAGAAATTGATCTGACACGAAGCGACGCCATGTTTCTCGCGTCAACATCGGAAGTTCTTGCCATCTGCCTGGACGACCTGCGCAAACAACAGACTATCTCGGCGCAAAACAAGGAGCTACGTACAAGGCTCGCAGAGGTGCAAGCGCTCAGCCAGGGCTTTGAAAAACAAGCCAAGGCGTTGGCCAAGCTATCCGCAGACCTTGAGGATGAAAAGCAAAAGGCGGAGGCCGCGAGCCGGTCAAAATCCGCTTTCCTCGCCAATATGAGCCATGAAGTGCGCACACCCCTGAACGGCGTTCTTGGCATGCTTTCCATGCTGGAAATGTCAGCCATCAAGGGAGAAGAACGAGACTGTGTGAACCTCGCCAAGGAGGCAACCTACTCAGCCTTGCAACTGATCAACGACATACTGGATCTTTCGCATCTGGAAGCAGGCAAGCTCACCATCATTAACCATGAATTTACGTTTGAAACATTGGCCAAGCGCATCACCGCCATGGTCAAAAGCAAAGCAGAGGCAAAAGGTCTACTATTCGAAATCGTCAACGAGCTGGGAGATGAAGTCCTGGTCGGTGACGATCTGCGCATCCAACAAGTCATCATTAATCTCGCCGACAATGCGATCAAGTTTACCGAAGAAGGCTTTGTCAAGGTTCACATTGACCGCGACCACAAGACAGAGACCATTCGCCTGGAGGTAAAAGATACTGGCGAAGGCATGACGGTCGAACAAACCACTCGCATGTTTGAGCGCTTCGAACAGGCTGACCCGTCCAACACAAGACGGCATGGCGGTGTGGGTCTGGGCCTGTCCATCTGCAAAAGCCTGATGGAGCAGATGGGCGGCAAGATCGGTGTGACATCTGAATTGGGGAAGGGCACCCGCTTCATTGTCGAAATACCCCTTCAGGTCGCAACCTCAAAGACGCCCGATGAAGAAGAAACACAAGTGAACGGCGAAGACTTTTCACACGAGCTTCGTATACTCGCGGCTGAAGACAATCGTATAAACCAGGAAATTCTGAAGCGCGTCTCCCGCATGCTCGAACTCAATATCACCATTGTCGGCGACGGGAAGCAGGCTGTCGAAGCGATGGAGACCGGCGACTACGACATTATCCTGATGGACATCCAGATGCCGGTGATGGACGGCATGGCCGCGACAAAGGCGCTCCGCGCAAACGGGCACACAATTCCTATTATCGCGGTGTCAGCTCACGCCATGACAGGAGACAAAGAGCACTTCCTGGAGCAAGGCTTCAGCGGATATGTCGCAAAGCCTTATGAAGTGGCACACCTCCTGAGCGAGATCGAAAGGCTCACAGAAGAACATGAAAACGAAGAGATCAAGGCTGCATCATAAAAAAGCCCCCCGCGTCACAAACTGCGACGCGAGGGCGCAAAATTTCTCTCGCGAAGAAAGCTTAGGCTGAGCGCTTCACCAGCCCGCGCTCCAGCAGAAGTTCTGCAATCTGGATCGCATTGAGCGCCGCGCCTTTGCGCAGATTGTCAGACACGATCCAAAGATTGAGACCATTCTCGATCGTGGGATCGACGCGGATGCGGCTGATAAATGTGGCATAGTCTCCCACGCATTCAACCGGCGTGATGTAGCCACCATCTTCCCGCTTGTCGATCACCAGAACACCCGGCGCTTCCCGCAAAATGTCGCGCGCCTGCTCATCATCAATCTCGTGTTCAAACTCGATATTGACCGCTTCCGAATGGCCAACAAAAACCGGTACGCGCACAACCGTCGCCGTTACCTTGATCTTGGGATCAAGGATTTTCTTTGTCTCGACAGTCATTTTCCATTCTTCCGTAGTCTGACCATCTTCCATGAAATCGCCACCCTGCGGGATCACGTTAAAGGCGATCTGCTTTGGGTAAACGTGAGAGACAAGCGCATCGTTCACAAAGATACCTCGGGTCTGGCTGAAAAGCTCATCCATCGCTTCCTTGCCCGTGCCCGAGACCGACTGATAGGTCGACACAACAAGCCGCTTGATCTTTGCGGCATCATGAAGCGGCTTTAAGGCCACCAGAAGCTGCATCGTCGAACAATTCGGGTTCGCGATAATGTTCTTCTTGGAAACATCCAAGATCGCATCCGGGTTCACTTCCGGAATGATAAGCGGCACATCCGGGTCCATCCGCCACTTGGACGAATTGTCGATCACGATACAGCCCTTGGCCGCAATCTTTGGAGCCCATTCGCCAGACACATTGCCGCCCGCCGACATCAGCACAATGTCAGTTCCGGTGAAATCGAATTGCTCCAGCGCCTTAACCTTCAAGGTCCGGTCGCCAAAGGACACGTCTCTGCCAACGCTCCGCCGCGACGCAAGCGCCACCACTTCAGTTGCCGGGAACTTCCGTTCATCCAGAATATTTAGAAGCTCATGGCCCACATTCCCAGTGGCGCCAACAATGGCAATCTTCAAACCCATAATGTCTCTCCTCGGAGTGACCGCCTGATCAAGCGGTCTCTATCCGGTCTATCAGGCGGGTGATTAGTCTTTTACGATGTGCGTTTGGTGAGGGCGGTGAGGATCGCATCGCCCATCTCAACCGTACCAACCTGTTTCATGCCCGGCTGCATAATATCGCCCGTTCGGTAGCCCGCAGCCAAAACGTCCGCCACGGCACCTTCCAACAAATCTGCATCTGCGCCCAGATCAAACGAATAGCGAAGCGCCATCGCAAACGAGAGCACCGTCGCAATCGGATTGGCGAGGCCCTTGCCCGCAATGTCAGGGGCGGAGCCGTGCACCGGTTCGTACATGGCGCACGCCTTGCCATTCTCGTCCTTCGCACCGAGCGAGGCAGATGGCAGCATACCGAGCGAACCAGTCAGCATGGCGGCAACGTCCGACAGCATATCGCCGAACAGATTGTCGGTCACGATCACGTCAAACTGTTTCGGGTTCTTCACCAGCTGCATGCCGCAATTGTCAGCCAGCATGTGCTCAAGCTTCACATCAGGAAACTCTTCCGCGCCGAGCTTCACCATTTCCTGATACCAGAAGAGACCGGACTGCATCACATTGCGCTTTTCAACCGACATCACGCGATTATCGCGTTTCCGCGCCAGATCAAAAGCGACACGACCAATGCGCTGGATTTCATGCGTGTCATAGACCTGCATGTCATAACCGCGACGCTCGCCGTTTGGCAGGTCATCAATGCCCTTTGGCTCGCCGAAATAAACGCCGCCCGTGAGTTCACGCACGATCATAATGTCGAGACCCTGCACCAGCTCAGTCTTCAAGGAGGACGCTTCAGCGAGAGCAGGGAAACAAATGGCCGGGCGTAAATTGGCAAAGAGACCGAGATCCTTGCGAAGGCGCAAAAGACCCGCTTCCGGGCGCACCGCAAACGGCACATCATCCCATTTGGGCCCACCCACAGCGCCGAGCATCACCACATCGGCGGCCTTGGCCTTCTCAACCGTCTCGTCCGTTACCGCAACGCCGTGCGCGTCATAGCAGCAACCGCCCACCAGTTCATTCTCGATCACGGCGTCAAAGCCCCGGTTCGCATTGAACCAGGCGATGACGCGCTCAACCTCGCCCATCACTTCCGGACCGATGCCGTCGCCGGCGACAATGAGAATATTTCTGGCCATTTTGAGCCTAAACCTTTGAATTTGAACAGAAAAACGGGGCCGATCCGACAAACAGCCAGCGGCCCATCCGCATCTCATGTCCGGGATATAGAAATTCGCCTGCGTCTTAGCGCTTTTTGGAGGAAATGTCACCCCCACGCGTTGCGTCCATCGTCATCCCTTGATTGCCGGTGGCGCTTTAGCGTTGTCGGGTGCTGCCATAAAGCAAATCCTGTCACCCCGGACTTGATCCGGGGTCCACGCCAGCGGCGCCTATAGCAGAAGCGCTTCATGGATCCCGGCTCGGTCCTGCAGACCGTCCGGGATGACACGCGGGGATGTAGCCCAGTGCTCCGCACAACAAAAAACCCCGGCAGTCACCCGCCGGGGTTTTGATCACCGTGAAGTGAGAAAGATCAAGCCCAGGGCTGCTCGCTCCCAAGCGTCTTTTCAAACGCCGTGATCTTGTCTTCTTTCTGAAGCGTGAGACCCACATCATCCAGCCCTTCCAGCAGGCAATGCTTGCGGAACGGATCAATATCAAACTTGATCGTGCCACCATCCGGGCCCTTGATCTCCTGCGCCACCAAATCGACTGAGACGGTGGCATTCGCGCCCCGCTCCGCATCATCCATCAGCTTGTCCACATCTGCCTGCGCGAGGCGGATCGGCAAGATGCCGTTCTTGAAACAATTATTGTAGAAAATATCGGCGAACGAGGTGGAGATAATGACCTTGATGCCAAAGTCGGCAATTGCCCAGGGCGCATGTTCGCGCGACGAGCCACAACCGAAATTGTCCCCCGCAACCAGAATTTGCGCGCTGCGATATTGCGGCTTGTTGAGCACGAATTCCGGGATCTCTTGTCCCTCTTTCGTGTAGCGCATCTCGTCAAACAGGT
Source organism: Parvibaculum sp. (assembly GCA_040223265.1). Lineage (GTDB taxonomy): Bacteria > Pseudomonadota > Alphaproteobacteria > Parvibaculales > Parvibaculaceae > Mf105b01. The sequence goes on from JAVKCY010000059.1 coordinate 11,989, forward strand.
TCTTGCCAAGCCCTGTGCGCTTGATCGTCTTCAGGAACTGCTTCGGGATAATCATGTCCGTATCGACATTGAGGATCGGCATCGGCGCAGCAACGCCTTCGACTTTTTCAAACTTATCCATTTCTTCTACCTTTCAAGCCCCTCCCCTCGATGGGGAGGGGTTGGGGTGGGGTGGTCAATCCACTCGCATACCAAGATGCATTGCGATCGATTGCATCACTCCTTGCAAATTTTCATTCACATCATTGTTCCAAAAACGAATGACTTTGAAACCTTCACCTTCCAACCACGCCGATCTTTGCTCATCACGCCGCATCGCATCGGTTTCACCGTGTTGTTCTCCGTCCACTTCAATAATCAGCTTGCTACCATGGCAAACAAAATCAACCACATATCGTCCGAGCGGAGCCTGTCTGCGAAAATGAAAACCGGATGATCTGAGACCCCTTAGCTCACGCCAGAGAATTTTCTCCATCTCTGTCTGATTGTTCCGCAGCCATCTTGCCTGCTCATCAGCCATTGAATATCGACCCTGGTCCCCCACCCCTACCCCTCCCCACAAGGGGGAGGGGATAAGATGATATTCCTTCCTCAATCAAACTTCCGAACATCAACAAAGTGACCGGCAATCGCCGCCGCTGCCGCCATCTCCGGCGACACAAGATGCGTGCGCCCGCCACGGCCCTGACGGCCCTCAAAATTCCGGTTCGACGTTGAGGCACACCGCTCACCTTCGGCAAGCTTGTCCGCATTCATCGCCAGACACATGGAGCAACCGGGCTCACGCCAGTCAAAACCTGCCTCAATCAGGATCTTGTCGAGGCCCTCTTCTTCCGCCTGCTGCTTCACAAGGCCGGAACCCGGCACCACCATGGCACTCACATGGGCTGCAACCTTGCGGCCCTTGGCGATCTTCGCCACTTCGCGAATGTCCTCGATACGGCCATTGGTGCACGAACCAATAAAGGCCCGGTCGATCTTGATGTCCGTCATCTTTGTGTTGGGTTGAAGACCCATATAGGCAAGAGAACGCTCCACCGCTGTGCGCTTTGCCGCATCGGAAATCTGCGCCGGGTCCGGCACTGCGCCTTCAATCGACACAACATTCTCAGGGCTCGTGCCCCAGGTGAGCGTCGGCGGTAGGTTGGACGCATCAAGCGTGATCACCTTGTCGAAATGCGCACCCTCGTCCGTTGGCAACGTCTTCCAATAGGCGACGGCCTTCTCCCAGTCGGCCCCTTGAGGCGAACGCGGCCGGCCTTTCAGATATTCAAATGTCTTCTCATCCGGCGCGATGAGGCCCGCACGTGCGCCCCCTTCGATGGACATGTTACAGACCGTCATCCGGCCTTCCATGGAGAGTGCGCGGATCGCCTCGCCCGTATATTCCATCACATAACCGGTCCCGCCTGCGGTGCCGATCTTGCCGATGATCGCAAGGATAATGTCTTTCGCCGTGACATGCGGCGGCAATGTCCCCGTCACCTCAATCTTCATGTTTTTGGCTTTGGACTGAATGAGTGTCTGTGTGGCGAGCACATGCTCAACTTCCGACGTACCGATCCCGTGCGCAAGCGCACCAAACGCACCATGGGTGGACGTGTGGCTGTCACCACAAACAATCGTCGTGCCCGGGAGCGTGAAGCCCTGCTCAGGACCCACAATGTGAACAACGCCCTGGCGGATATCCATCATCTCCAGATATTCAACGCCGAAATCCTTTGCGTTCTTTTCAAGCGTCTCCACCTGAATGCGGCTTTCTTCATCCGCAATGCCGTTCGCACGACCCTCGGTCGGCACGTTATGGTCGGCAACAGCCAGCGTCTTTTGCGGTGCGCGCACGTTGCGTCCCGTCATCCGCAGCCCTTCAAAGGCCTGTGGGCTTGTCACTTCATGCACAAGATGGCGATCAATATAAAGGAGCGACGTTCCATCTGCCTGAACGTCCACCATGTGGGCATCCCAGATCTTGTCATACATCGTACGCGGTGCTGAACCGGACATCTCTTCTCTCCTCATGAAACCCTTCCCACCACAAAACGGCCAAGGGCATCGCTACATCTAAAATCTTTAAGGCACAAAGCCATGGTCATGCCCGCGCCAGAATGGAAACCACTAATACAAAAAGCGGGCAATAAGGCCTTATGGCCTTGCCCGCTCTTGTTTCACGCTGCTGCCAGTTCAAGCCCGGTTAAAGGCACATCTGGCGCATGTCGCCTTATTCGGCGGCGGACTTTTTAACCCGTTGATCTTTGCGCTCCGCAATACGAGCAGATTTACCGCGACGGCCACGAAGATAATAGAGCTTCGCACGACGAACACGACCACGGCGGATCACCTTGATCGAGTCGATCAGCGGTCCATAAACCGGGAACACACGTTCAACGCCTTCACCGTAAGAAATCTTGCGAACTGTGAAGCTCTCATTGAGACCTTCACCACCGCGCGCAATGCAAACTCCTTCAAACGCCTGAACGCGCTCGCGGGTGCCTTCCACCACCTTGACGTTGACCTGAACGGTATCACCCGGATCAAATGTCGGGATGTCTTTATTCAGGGACGCAATTTGCTCTTTTTCAAGCTCTTGGATGATGTTCATCACTTCTTACCTTCTTGCCCGTGTACGGCGTTCTTTCGAAACGGATTCCTCGAAAGCGCGCGTGAGTACCACATATCAATCTGTTATGCGACCATCTTTGTGAATTTTCTGCCACAAATCGGGTCGCCGCTCTCTTGTTAACCTTTCAGCCTGCTCCCGGCGCCATGCCGCGACCTTGCCGTGATCACCTGAGGTCAGGATTTGCGGGATTTCCCGCCCCTCCCAAACCTGAGGCCGTGTAAAATGCGGGTATTCAAGAAGACCCGCTTCAAAACTCTCATCTTCACCAGACGCCTCGGCGCCCATAACCCCAGGCAGCAAACGGACAACCGCATCAAGCAGGGCCAGCGCCGCTGGCTCTCCACCGGACAGGACAAAATCGCCGAGGCTCACCTCTTCAAGACCCCGTCCTTCGATCACCCGCTCGTCAACCCCCTCGAACCGCCCACACAAGAGAACGATCCCGGGGCCCGCCGCAAGCTCCCTGACCCGCGCCTGGGTCAATGTCCGCCCGCGAGGGCTTAGATAGACCCGTGGGCGCTCATCGCCCGCCGGGATACTTGCATCCAGCGCTGCACCCAACACGTCGGCGCGAAGCACCATCCCCGCGCCGCCACCCGACGGCGTGTCATCCACCTGGGCGTGCCGACCAAGACCAAAGTCTCGGATATCGACCGTATCAAGCCGCCATTTTTCGTCGCCAAGCGCTTTGCCTGCGAGCGAAAACCCGAGCGTGCCCGGAAACATCTCCGGAAAGAGCGTCAGAACCGTGGCCCGAAAGCCCGATGCCTGCTCTCCTTCAGACATCCCGCCCGCCTTAGGCATCGTCTGCACCGTCTCCCGCCGCGTCTTGTGCAGCCTCGTTTTGGGCTGCAAGACGCGCTCTCGCCTTGGGACTACGCCGTCGTTTCTTCGGTGCCGGACCTTCGCCCGGCTCGTCAAACGTGCCGATCGGCGGATCGGCCACAAGCCTGCCACCTTCCACATCAATCGCCGGCACATTGTCTGCCGTAAAGGCCATCAGCACGGTGGTACCACCTTGGGCAGGCGCAATCTCCAGGAGATCGCTCGCCCCAAAATTATGCACCCCTTCGACAAGACCAAGCAGCTCGCCCGATGCCGTTTCAACCCGAAGGCCCACCAGATCCGACTGGAACCAGTCATCTTCCGTTGCCCCGTCAGCCGGAAGCGCATCACGCACCACCGAAACCTCAAGCCCCTTCAGGCTCTCAGCCGCGTTCCGGTCTTTCACACCTTCAAGTTCGCAAAGCGCCTGGCCTTTTGACACGCCGGTTACTTTAATCTTGTAGGTCTGACTGCCGACACAGACCGGCCCATACTCACCAACACCTTCCGGTGTCTGCGTATAGGCATTGATCCGCACCCGGCCGCTCACACCATGAGCCCCGGCAATCACACCCAGTACGACAAGCGGATCTTGCGGAGCTGTTGTCATGAGCCGAGCCTTTCAGGCAGACCGAGGCGATTAAGCCCCAGCGGTCTCTTCAACAGCGGCAGCCTCTTCAGCCGGTGCAGCCGCCGCAGCTTTTGCAGCTTCTTCAGCCTGACGCTGTGCTTCGAGACGCTCAAGAGCGTTCTTGCCAGGAAGACCTTTTGTCGGATTGTTGCGTGCAGGCCGCTTTGCAATGCCAGCGGCATCCATGAAACGCAGGACGCGGTCTGTTGGGAGTGCGCCCTTGGCAATCCATTCCTGAATACGCTCAACATCAAGCTTCACGCGATCAGCATGATCTTTCGGCAGAAGCGGATCATAAGAACCGACCTTGTCGATAAAACGACCATCGCGTGGTGAGCGGACGTCAGCCACAACAACACGGTAGTAAGGACGCTTCTTGCTGCCGCCACGGGCCAATCTGATTTTAAGTGCCATGTTTATCTCCTGTGAACTTTGTCGCGCCTATGGCCTAGCCGCGAAGTGCCTTGTGATTACGAATAACTTCCTCGATGAGAAAGTTGAGAAACTTTTCTGCGAACGCCGGATCAAGATCCGCGTCCAGTGCCAGCTTGCGAAGCCGCGCGATCTGCTGTTCTTCCCGAAGCGGATCAGCAGGCGGCAAATCGTGGCTCGCCTTCAGCTCCCCCACCGCTTGCGTGCACTTGAACCGCTCCGCAAGCATATGAACAAGAGCGGCATCGATATTGTCGATGCTGGAGCGAAGTTTTTTCAAAATCTCCGCCGCGCGGGCGCTTTCATCCACACTGCTCATTTTTTCTTGCCCTTGAAGCTGGCACCACTCAAACCACCAAGCCCCGGCAATCCACCGCGGAAACCACCTGCACCAGTGAGCCCGGAAAGCCCGCCCGGCAGACCTCCAGACAAACCAGACAGCTTGCCGCTATCGCCCAACAGCTTTTCAATTTCTTGTGGGTCGCCCGCCATATCAGAAAGCGCATCAGCAGGCAGATCAGCCGGAAGCTCCGGCATTCCGCCACCAAACAGACCGGCCAAACCGCCAAGCCCGCGCTTGCCACCCTTCGCCATGGCTTTCATCATATCCGCCATCTGGCGATGCATTTTGAGCAGGCGATTAATCTCTTGCACGCTGGTGCCGGACCCGGCTGCCACGCGCTTCTTGCGGCTGGCATTCAGGAGCTTCGGGTTCCGCCGCTCCGCTTTTGTCATGGAGGAGATGATCGCGCCCTGCCGCTTGATAACGGAATTATCAAGCTGGGCTGCATCCATCTGCTTCTTCATCTTGCCCATGCCGGGCAACATGCCCATGACACCGGCCATACCGCCCATGCGCGCCATCTGCTTCAACTGCTCTGCAAGATCGTCAAGGTCAAACTGACCCTTCTTCATCTTGGCAGCTATCTTGTTCGCCTTTTCAGCGTCAAGTGTTTCCGCCGCTCTCTCAACCAGGCTGACAACGTCACCCATGCCGAGAATACGGCCCGCAACACGCTCAGGCGCGAAATCTTCAAGCGCGTCGAGCTTTTCACCGGTACCAAGCAATTTGATCGGAACGCCGGTCACTGCACGCATCGAGAGCGCTGCACCACCGCGCCCGTCACCATCAGTCCGAGTGAGCACGATGCCCGTCAGGGGAATGCGTGCATGAAACTGTGCCGCAACATTGACCGCATCCTGACCGGTGAGACTGTCTGCCACGAGAAGCGTTTCATGGGGCGAGGAGACGCTGCGCACATCTGCCATCTCGGACATCAAGGCTTCATCAACATGGAGACGACCGGCCGTGTCGAGCATCACCACATCGAAGCCGCCAAGCCGTGCGGCCTGCAGCGCGCGCTTTGTAATATCAACCGGCTGCTGGCCGGCAACAATCGGCAGCGTCGCAATACCCGTTTGTTCACCCAGCACCTTGAGCTGCTCTTGCGCAGCCGGACGGCGCACGTCGAGCGACGCCATCAAAATCTTTTTCTTTTCCTGCGCTTCAAGTCGCTTGGCGATCTTGGCGGTCGAGGTCGTCTTACCCGACCCCTGAAGCCCCACCATCATGATAACGACAGGCGCGGCAGCAGCGAGCGAGATCGGCTCTGCCTTCGCGCCCAGTGTCTCCACCATCGCGTCGTGCACGATCTTCACAACTTGCTGACCCGGCGTCACTGAGCGAAGCACTTCCTGACCGACGGCGCGCTCGCGCACTTTTTCGATAAAGGCCTTGGCAACCGGCAGCGCCACATCCGCTTCCAGCAGGGCACGGCGAACCTCACCGAGCGCTTCGTCAACGTCCTTCGGCCCCAGAGCGCCTTTGCCCCGGAGCGTGTCGAAGACTGAACTCAGTCGATCTGTAAGGTTCTCAAACATCCAGCGAACGTCGCCCTTAAACCCAAAGCAAAAAAGCACCTGTGAGCGAACCCTCGCCGACAGGTGGTGATCCCGGCCTCCTCGGAGACCTCATCAGGACCGAAACAGACAAACTGTTTCAGGAATGGCGGCAAACTAGGCAGAAAGACCAGCCCTGTCAACGAGCCTGTCAATCAACTTGAGGGTCCACGCTGCTGCACCGCCAAGATCAGGGCTGATAGGCACAAGTTTACCAAGTTTCCTAACAAGCCCTTAAACGATGAAGCATAGCCTGATCCCATGATCGGAGCCCTAAATACGGCTACAGGTGGCATGCTGGCCGCCTCCCAAGCGTTTGACCAGGAAGCGGCGAAAATCGCCAAGGCCGGGGCAAATGCTGTTGAGCAGGTGACATCCACTGCCGCAACACCGCCTGCGACGCTCCCTTTCGCGCCCCAAACAGCCTCCGCGCTCCAGTCTAAATCGGCCCCAGAGCCCATCGACGATCTGGTGACCTCGGTCGTTAATCTCAAGCAGATCGAGACCCAGTACGCCGCCAATGCCAAGGTTGTTGAAACCGTGAGCCGCTTGCTCGGTAAAACGCTGGACATTCTGGCCTAAGCCACCAAACCTCTCCCCAATAAAGCCCCATCATCGGTCCAGCCCTCGAAAGGGCGGGCCTATCTCGCGTTTGATCCGTCGCGCGCTTCCGCACGCAAGAAGCCCGCGAACTTGTGGGTTTCTCCCAAAAAATTAAGCCTTTAAGACAAGTTTCGGCGGCGCTTTTGCCAAACATTTACCCTAACCCGCTGAATTTGAGAGGGAAAATCACCAAACAGTCCGATAGATCTAATTTTAACGATTTTCCTAACCAAACAACAATATCCACACACTAGCCTCATCAATTGAGGGGATTATGACGAAACAGATTGAGTGAAAGTCATGATCAGCGCAGCTAACACGGCCCCGAGCAGCATTACCGCTGCATCGCAGGCCTTCGACCAGGAAGCAGCGAAAATTGCCAAAGCGAGCAAGATCGCTATTGAACAAGTCACGCGGAAATCATTGGCGGCCGCGCCGGCAGCAAAAGAGGGTGCGGTGAAAAATGTCGTTCCATCCTCGCAAACCGAGCCGAATTACAATTCGAGTGCGCGTATTGCCCGGGAAGTAACGGCGGCGATCGGCAGAATTCTTGATCTGCTGAGCTAACCCGTACGCCAAATGTGAGGCGTGAAATCCCGATGCGGTGCACAAAACGATGAAATAGAAGATTTCTATCGACCCGCTTCTTCGAGGCACTCGATAAGAAGCTCAAGCTTGGCCTGCCCGAACGATCGCATGTTGCTCATGCGGTCGGCTGAACCCGTTTCCACAAGCCGCCCGCGAAGCACGGGGCCCGCGACCGCAACGGCCCCGGTCCCCGGCCCCGGTCCATAGGGCGAGCCGGACGGGCCTGCCGCCCCCATTTCAGCGGTCGCCCAATCCGTCCCCATTTGACGCCTGAAACCGTCTGCAAGCACCTCCACAAAGCCCGGCGTCAGCGGTGTTTGCCCCTTAAGGTCAATACCCGCGCCAGCTCTGAGCACCCGTCCGGCCTGTGGCGTATAGATAATAGTGCCGCCTACATAAAATGCCGACGCCCCGGCCTGGGCAATCAGAGAGGCTGACACCAGCCCGCCGACCGAGCTTTCCCCCACCGCGATGGTTTCGCCTCTCGTTTTCAACAGATCAGCGACTTTTTTTGCGAGCGGTAGCAATGTGTCCATTCAAACAATGTCCTTCTTCACCAAATACCGCCCCATCAGGGAAAAACTGGCATTTGGTGCCAAAATAGCCATATAACGCCCATCATGAGCGATGCGAACAACATACACTTTCGCAAGATGAACGGCCTCGGCAATGATTTTGTCGTTGTGGACGTGCGTGACCGCTCGCCTGCGCTGTTCACGCAAGAGATCGTGCGCGCCATCGCCAACCGCGACACCGGCATTGGCTGCGACCAGTTTATCCTGATCGAACGCGCCAGAAAGGGCGGCGACTGTTTCATGGGCATCCGCAATGCCGATGGCGGCGAGGTGGAAGCCTGTGGCAATGCCGCTCGCTGTATTGCCTCACTCATGCTGGATGAAACCGGCAAAGCCGAAGTCGCCGTTGAAACACTGGGCGCAGTGACCCGCGGGCGACGCAGCGCGGACGGCGGCATTACAGTCGACATGGGCGCACCGCGCCTTGAATGGCATGAAATTCCCCTTGCCGAAGAAATTCGCGACACGCGCGGTATCGAACTGCAGATCGGCCCGATCGACAAGCCGATCCTGCACACGCCTGCCGTTGTCAATGTCGGCAACCCGCACGCCATCTTCTTCGTGAAGGATCTGGATATTGTCGACCTTGCCAAGGTCGGACCGCTCTTGGAAAACCATCCCATATTTCCGGAGCGCGCAAACATTTCACTCGCCCGCGTCATTGACCGGTCTCATTTGGAGTTGAAAGTCTGGGAGCGCGGTGTGGGCCTCACCCGTGCATGTGGCACGGCGGCCTGTGCCGCAGCAGTTGCCTCTGCAAGAAAGCGTCTCACAGGTCGCACCGTGACCGTGACGCTGCCGGGTGGCGACCTTCATATCGAATGGCGCGAGAGCGACGATCACATCCTGATGAGCGGACCGGCAAGCTTTGACTATGACGGCACTCTCGACCCGCATTTTTTCGGGGGGCAGCCATGAGCAAGCCCGCTGACAATCCCGGCGCCGCAAGGAGCCAAACCGACATTGTAACCTTTGGCTGTCGTCTCAACACCTACGAGTCCGAAGTGATGAAAGCCCATGCCCAGAAGGCGGGGCTCGGCAATACGATCATCTTCAACACCTGCGCCGTCACCAACGAGGCTGTCCGTCAGGCAAGGCAGTCCATTCGCAAGGCCCGTCGCGACGATCCAAATGCGCGCATCATTGTGACCGGCTGTGCAGCACAAATTGACCCGACACAATTTGCTGAAATGACAGAAGTCGATCTCGTGATCGGGAACGATGAGAAGACCAAGCCCGAAAGCTTCACCCGCTTGGCGCTTGAGGGCAATGGCTTCGGCACAGAGCGTGTGCGCGTCAACGACATCATGTCCGTGACAGAAACCGCCGGTCATCTCGTCGACGGGTTCGAGGGGAAAGCACGCGCCTTTGTCCAGGTGCAAAATGGCTGCGACCATCGTTGCACGTTCTGCATCATTCCCTTCGGTCGCGGTAACTCCCGCTCCGTACCTGCGGGCGAGATCGTGGCCCAGGTCCGCCGCCTGGTTGAAAACGGCTATGCAGAAATCGTCATCACCGGCGTCGACATCACATCCTACGGATCAGACCTGCCGGGCCATCCGAGCCTTGGCAATCTCTGCACACGCATCCTGAAGCTGGTGCCGGACCTGAAGCGCCTTCGCCTCTCCTCAATCGACAGTATCGAAGTGGATGAAGACCTGCTGCGCCTCATCGCCGATGAAGAGCGCTTCATGCCTCACCTTCATCTCTCGCTACAGGCCGGGGACAATCTCATCCTGAAGCGCATGAAACGCAGACATTCGCGCGAAGACGCCATTGCATTCTGCACAGAGGCCCGCAGGCTCCGCCCCGAAATCGTTTTTGGGGCTGACATTATTGCGGGCTTCCCGACAGAGACGGAGGAGATGTTTGAAAACTCACGTCGCCTCGTTGAGGAATGCGGCCTCACCTGGCTTCACGTGTTTCCTTATTCAGCAAGACCCGGCACACCCGCCGCCCGTATGCCGCAGGTCGACGGCGCACTCATCAAAGCACGGGCAAAAGAACTTCGCACAGCGGGGGAAGCCCGCGTCGAGGCCTATCTCATGAGCCGGATCGGCAAAACCGAAAACATTCTGATGGAGACCGAAACACGCGGTCGCTCCGAAGGCTTCGCCGAAGTAGAAATTGAAGCCCCGCGTCCCACCGGCCTCCCGATCGGCTCCATCGCGCGCATCAAGACTGAAGGCCGCAAGGACAATTTGCTGAAAGGCCGTCTTGCAGGATGAGTGAAACAGAAACCACCTCAGCACCAGAAGACGCCGCAAAGAAGAAATCGCTCTTTGCCCGCATGAAAGAGGGACTGTCGCGCTCAACCCGTGCCATGTCCGACGGCGTGACCGGCATTTTCACCAAACGAAAGCTCGACGCCGCAACCCTTGAAGAACTGGAAGATCTCCTCATCACGTCAGACCTGGGGTTGGACGCCGCGAGCGAGATCACAAAAGCAGTTGCCAAGGATCGCTACGACAAGGAAGTATCGGCAGACGAAGTGCGCCGCATCCTTGCCGAAGAGATTGCCAGGAACCTGCGCCCCGTTGAACAAGCCTTTACACTGTCCGCTGACAAAAAGCCTTTCATCACGCTGATTGTCGGCGTCAATGGCGCGGGCAAAACAACAACCATTGGCAAGATCGCCGCAAAGGTGAAAGCAGAAGGCAAGTCCGTTATGCTGGCCGCTGGCGACACGTTTCGCGCGGCCGCTATTGAACAACTCTCGGTCTGGGGAGACCGCGTCGGCGCGCCCGTCGTCAAAACCAAAGTGGGCGGTGATGCAGCAGGCCTTGCCTATGAAGCCATTGAGCGCGCCCGTGCTGAAGGCGCCGACCTTCTCATGATCGACACGGCCGGGCGTTTGCAAAACAAGGCGGACCTGATGGCAGAACTTGAGAAAGTCATCCGCGTCATCAAAAAGCTCGACGATACGGCCCCTCACGCAACCCTTCTGGTGCTCGACGCAACCACCGGGCAGAATGCGCTCAATCAGGTGGAAATCTTCTCAAAAGTTGCAGGTGTTACCGGGCTCATCATGACGAAACTGGACGGCACCGCGCGGGGCGGCATCCTTGTCGCCATCGCCCGCAAATTTGGGCTGCCGGTCCATCTGATCGGCGTCGGCGAAGGTATTGATGATCTGCAAACCTTCTCTGCCCAGACCTTTGCCGAGGCGATTACTGGCCATGCCGTTCGCGACTGATCCACAAGCCCCTTCCCTTCGTAGAAAGTGATAACAAGAACATGACTGACGGACCGAACGGGAAGAGCGAACAAAGCATGAGCAAGGGTCAATGGGTTCGCATGGGGTTGGAGCTTGGCCCTCTCATCATCTTCTTTTTGATGAACTCGAAAGCCCATGTATTTTTCGGGTCAGATCCGTCCGCAAACATCTATTACGCCACTGGTACTTTCATGGTGGCAACCATCATTACGCTGGCCACCTCATTCGCTCTCTACAAGCGCTTGCCGATCATGCCTCTCGTGACCGGTGGCTTTGTTTTGGTGTTTGGTGGTCTCACGATCTACATGCAGGACGAGCAATTCATCAAGCTGAAACCGACCATCACAAATCTTCTGTTTGCGTCAGGCTTGCTCGGCGGCCTGGCATTTGGCAAACCCACGATGAAATATCTGTTTGATGCAGCTTTCTCCCTCGATGAGGAGGGCTGGCGCAAGCTGACCCTGCGTTGGGGTCTCTTCTTCATCTTCCTGGCGATTGTGAATGAAATTGTCTGGCGGAATTTCTCAACCGACTTCTGGGTGAGCTTCAAGGTGTTTGGCATCATGCCCATCACAGCCGTCTTTGCCATGTTCCAGGTGAAAGTCGTGAGCGACCATCAACTCGTCAAACCAGACGAAACGGAACAGGCCTGATCACCCAAGCCACTGCACGTGGTTTCAAGCGCCATCACTTATGCCTCTCGTCCGCGATCTCTTCGCGGCAAATCGTTCCCCATATCACTGACAGGATTACCGAATGGCACAATCCGCTCTTCATTCATGACCGAGCGGAACTGGTTGAGCGCCCAATAGACACTTGGGAAAGCCAGTTCATTCCAGGGGATTTCGTCCCATGTGAAAAACGCCACTTCAAGACTTTCAACCCCAGCGGAGACATTCGGATTCAAAAGTCTCGCACGATACATGAGCTGCACCTGCGATATACGCGGGATATTGTAAACTGCCAGAAGATCGCGGATTTCAATTTCGGCATTCGCTTCCTCCATGGCTTCACGCGCAGCCCCTGCCTCCGACGTTTCCTTTTCTTCCATAAAGCCTGCGGGCAATGTCCAGAACCCGCGCCTGGGTTCAATGGCGCGGCGACACAGTAAAAATCGGTCTTCATACGTCACGACGGAACCCACAACGATCTTCGGGTTCACATAATTGACAAAGCCGCACGTATCACACACAGCACGGGGCAAACTGTCTCCGTCCGGCACACGATGTGTGAACGCAATGGAAACACCCGCATCACCGCTTTGCGCATCATCATCTGCTCGAGAACCACCCGATACCGGATCATCTCTATTCATATTCTCACCACTTTCGACAAACAATTTTCCAAAACACTTGTCACAAAAAGCTGGCCTCAAAAACATTTGTCAAATCAAACGTGTTCCGCTCACGGAACTATGATCATCGCGACAAAATGCCGCCTTAATCGCCAGACATATATGTTTAACACAAGAAAATGATCATTGATGGCTGAAATCCGTTCACATTCACTTGGCCGCGTCCAACAAATATGCGATGGGTTGCGGCGAAAACCAACAACGTGCGAATACGCTTCGTCGCAATAGCCCGATACCGCGGTAGACATCTTGGCTTCGCCGACACCATGGAGCTTCGCTTCGCCAACACTTAGACGCATATGCAGGTAAGACTGCAGTGCGTAGTGACACAACAAAGGAGTTCTAAATGGCAGCTCAAAAATCCGGTTTTGATCTTGAAAAATCATTGAGCCACCTTCTGCGCCGCACCCAACAATTTGCCTACGACCAGTTTGCGCAAAACATGGGTGATACAGGCCTGACCCCGCGCCAGTTTATCGTGCTCGTCGCCGTCAATGATGCGGAAGGCTTGAGCCAGACCGATCTTGTAAACCGCACAGGCATTGACCGCTCAACCCTGGCAGACATGGTCGCACGGATGATCGACCGGGGCCTTCTCGCCCGCCGTCGCACTAAGGAAGATGCGCGGGCAAACTCGGTCCGCCTGTCCGCCGCCGGAAAGCGCGCCCTTGCCAAGGCAGAACCCGGAGCAGAAGCAGGCGAAGAAGCCCTGCTCGCGCTCATTCCAAAGACCGTCCAGAAAGACCTGAAGAAAAACTTGGCATTACTTGCCGATGCCGTGAGTGCGGCAAAAGCCCTGGCAGATGCTGAGCCAAAGAAAATGGCTGTCCGGGCACCTGCAAAGCGAAAAACGCCTACCCGCAAGACAGCGACCCGCAAAAAGACCGCGCGGAAAAAGGCTGCAACCAGCGCCTGACATCCGGACGAATACAGTCTCAAAAATACCGGCGAACCTCGCCGGTATTTTTTTGCCGATTACCCAATAATCCGATTACCCAATAATCCGATTAGACAGTGATATCGAGAAGTGAGCCGGGGCGGCGCACCGGTTCGGGCTCTTTGGTCACCCGGCCTTGCGCAAACGGCGCTTCACGACGACCAACACCGCCAGAGACCGGGTCGACTGCCCGAAAGGCGACCAGCGCATCCGCTTTTTCCGCAGCCTCCACATCGTCAACCCGCGTGTCCCCCCGCGCGTCAAGTTGCAAACGGACACGTTGTCCACCAGCTTCCCGTTCTGACGCAGCAAGTGCTTCTGCACTGATCTCGATTTTGAAAGCGTCGGTCTCGCGTTGAATGCGTCGAAACGAGGTTGGTCCGTTTTCGCTGGCTTTTTGGGGGTCGACGTGAAAACGCGGCTGCCCGACCGTCGGCCCGCGCGGTTTGGGCTGGACGGTGCTTTGGGCATATGCCTGAGCGGCAATTTGTGCGGTGCTGACCACGGGTTTCATCGGAAACGCAAAGACCCTGACAAGTTCACTTCAAAGGGTGCGATTGGCTTCCTGCCTCACGGACTAGGCAATTATTGTTCTGTTAGGCTTAAGGATGTCTTAATTCTGGGGAAAAGCGGAGGACCCAGGGGAACGAAGCGCGGCAGCACGTGCGGCCTCAATGGCGGGAATGATTTTCTCCTCGATCACTTTTGGATCAAGCACACCCACATGTTTGAGCACGATCTCCCCCTTGCCATTGACAACAAAGGTCTCCGGCACACCGTAGACACCCCAATCAATCGCCACGCGGCCACTCGCGTCCGACCCAACGCGGGCGAAGGGATTGCCAAGCGTCGCAAGGAAGCGCTGGGCGGCATCCGCACCATCCTTGTAATTCAGACCGTAAATCGGAGCGCCACTAATATCTGCGAGCGCTTCAAGATAGGGATGTTCCTGACGGCACGGCACACACCATGACGCCCAGACATTGACGACCGTCACCTCTCCCTGTTTCAGATCCTCATCAGAAAATCCGGGCACGTCGACATGGAGGATCGCCGGCAGTTCAAAATCCGGCACCGGTTTCCCCACCAGCGCCGAGGGCAGTTTCGAAGGATCGCCCCCAAAAATCGCAAACAGAAAAAGCCCGGCCAGCGCCAGAAACCCGCCCACCGGCAAAAACATGGAAAGCCTCATGGTGCGCGACCTTTGCTGGCTTGTTCCAGCTCCGCCAAAAGCCGCTTTTGCGTCTTGAGGTCATACCAGCTTTGTCCGGCAATCCCGGCCATCACAACAAGCGCGATGGCAAACGATGACCAGATATAGGGGCCATAACCACCCATATGGAAGAACTCAGCCACGCCCACCCCCCGCTTGCTGTAATTGACCTGCTTGCTGCAACTGACCAGCCTGCTGCAACTGAAGCGTGCGCACTTTACGCCGCAGGATTTCCGCCCGCATCCGAACCATCATGACGGCGAGAAAGAAAAACGTGAACCCAATCGCCACCACCAGCAGCGGCCACAAAAGCGAGGAATGGATTGTCGGCCCGTCAAGGCGAAACACGCTTGCAGGCTGATGGAGCGTATTCCACCAATCAACCGAGAAGCGGATGATCGGCAGATTGACCGCCCCAATAAGTGCGAGAACCGCCGCCACACGCGCCGCCCGGTTCGGATCTTCAATCGTCGCCCAAACCGCCATGTAACCCAGATAGATGAACAAGAGCACCAGTGTGGACGTTGTGCGCGCATCCCACACCCAGTAAGCGCCCCACATGGGTTTGCCCCACAAACCACCTGCCACAAGCGCCAGAAACGTGAACACCGCACCAAGGGGTGCCGCAGACTTGGCACTCACATCCGCCAGCGGATGGCGGAAGATCAGCGCCATGAGGCTGGAGACAACCATGATCCCGTAGCCAAATTGAGAGAGCCAGGCAGCCGGCACATGCACAAACATGATCCGAACACTGTCCCCCTGCTGATAATCAGGCGGCGCAAAAAAGAACGAGAGATAAAGCCCGACGCCAATCCCGACCGCAGCAAGCGTCCAGAAATAGGGGAGCAACAGGCCAGACAGCGCCATAAAGCGTGTGGGATTTGCATATGTGTGGATCGACCAGCTCATGGGATATTGATTTAGCCTTTGAAACGAAGCCGGGCAAGGGACCCTTGCCGGGCAATTGGACGCAGAACAAGCCTCATTTGAAATTCGCCCTGAGCGCGGCCGCCCCGCCCACCGGGCCAACAATCAGGGAAACCAGCGTCACCGCCCCAAGCAGCATCAAGGACCGGTCCCCAAGATCGCCGGGGGCAGAAATCACCGCGTTTCGCGCCGCACTCACCCCAAAAATAAGCACCGGCACGTAAAGCGGCAAAACCAGCAGGGAAATGAGCAGCCCCCCCCGGCGCACACCGACCGCAAGCGCTGCACCGGCCGCTCCCAACAAAGATAGCGCCGGCGATCCGACCGCCATCGACACCATCAAAGGCCACATCGCACCGATCGGCAGATTGAGCATGAGCCCCAGCAACGGTGCCGCAAGGATGAGCGGCAGACCCGTTGTCAGCCAATGGCCCACAGCTTTCGCCAGCACCTGCATTTCAAGTGAGACGGGCCCGAGGCTCAAAAGATCAAGCGTGCCATCCTCCTGATCGGCCTGAAACAGCCGGTCCAATGTCAAAAGAACCGACAAGAGCAGCGCCACCCACAACATACCGGGCGCAATCCGCGTCAGAAGATTGAGGTCCGGCCCAACCCCCAGCGGCACAATCGAAAGCACGATCAGAAAGAAAAAGACCGCCATACCACCGCCACCGCCCACGCGGGCGGCAAGCTTGATATCGCGCAACAGAAGGGTAAGGAACGCTGTCATGACGCCACCTCACCAAGATGCAACTCCCGCGAACCAACACCAAGATCAACATGGGTTGCCGCCAGAATAAGCCCGCCCTGCTTCAAATGCGTGCGCATGAGGTCTGCAAGTCGCGCGGCAGAAATCGCATCAAGAGAGACCGTAGGTTCATCCAAAAGCCAGATCGGCCTGGGGATAAGTGCAAGCCTGGCAAGCCCCAGACGCCGTTTCTGCCCCGCAGACAAAACGGCCGCAGGCAATAGGCTCAAATGCGACAGCGCAAAACATTCCAGTGCGGGCACAATCAATGTGCGCGCCACACCATAAAAATCTGCCCAGAACGCCATATTTTCAAAAACACTGAGCGACGCCTTCACAGCATCCAGATGCCCTGCATAAAGCGCATGGTCGCCAATAGTGTCGCCCTCACCCGCGCCCTCAAGCTCGATCTCACCACCAGACACTTCCAAAAGCCCGGCAACCTGCCGAATAAAGCTCGATTTTCCGGCACCGTTCGGCCCTTTGAGAGTGAGCATCTCGCCGGGGGCGAGATCAAAATCAACCTGCGAAAAAACCGGACGCTCCCCGCGCACACACGCCAGCCCACGCACATGAAGTGCAAGCGGCGCATAAGCATGTGCTGCGTGGCCAAGCTCAAACTTGTCAGATGTCGTCAAACCGCCCGCCTCGTCCTTTTCCGCTTGCAAAGCGCGTGGCCCCTTTCAGCGTCTCTCCGCTGGCCAGCACCTCACGACCATGGCGCGTTTCGTTCGCCATCGCCTCATCATAAGCCATATCCCACTGCTCATAGGCAGAAAGCCGGTCATGACGAAGACAATTTTGCGGGAAACGAGCAATTTCAGCGGCGAGCGCCTCTGCAACCGCACGACCTTCGCCTTTCGGTACCACACGATTGGCAAGCCCCATCGCCAATGCCTCTTCCGCCCCGACAGGCCGTCCCGTCAAGATCAGATCCATGGCGCGCGAATGACCGATCAGGCGCGGCAGCCGCACCGTGCCACCATCCACCAGGGGAACACCCCAACGCCTGCAGAAAACACCCATCACCGCATCCGCTTCCACAACGCGCATATCGCACCACAAGGCGAGTTCCATTCCGCCCGCAACCGCATAGCCTGAAACCGAGGCAATCACAGGCTTTGAGAGCACCATGCGCGAGGGTCCCATCGGCCCGTCCGCGGCCAATCGGTCAAATTCAAAACCTTGCTTGACCGGCGGAACTCCATTTCCGCCCCCTGCCGAAACCGCCTTCAGGTCAGCCCCTGCACAAAACGTCCCATGATCGCCATGAAACACAGCAACCAGAGCCTCATCATCCCGCTCGAACGCCAGAAAGGCCGCTGCCAACGCCTCTGCCGTCTCCCGATCAACAGCATTCTTCACATCCTGTCGATCAAGAATGACCACTGTCACCGCATCCCTCTTTTCAACACGCACGTTCATCTGGATCATTCCTCTCATCACTTGCACGCAACGAGCACGCAGCACATTTTTGGCAATATAAAATTTTACTCATTATCCGTCATATTCCCCTCTCTCTGCCATAGCCTTGCCTTATCTTTCTGATTATAGTCCGCGGCGTCGATTGGCGCGGGCGCGTCCATTGACGCCACGCCCACTAAATTCCGAGGAGAGCGGATCTATGGCCAAAGCACCGGCTCGTAAAAAGGCTGCCGCGAAGAAAAAAGCAGCCCCCAAAGCAAAAATTACAAAAAAGAAAGTAGCTGCAAAAAAGAAAGCAGCCCCCAAAGCAAAAACCACGAGAAAGAAAGTAGCTGCGAAAAAGAAGGCAGCTCCAGCGAAGAAAAAAGCCGCTGCCAAGAAAAAAATAGCTGCGAAGAAGAAGAGCACGGCGAAAAAAGCGCCCGCCAAAAAGGCCGCAGCCAAAAAGAAGAAAGCGGCTCCCGCGAAGAAAAAAGTAGCCGCAAAAAAGAAAGTGGCGAAGAAGGCCGCCGCAAGGAAAGCCTCGAAGAAAAAGGCCCCTGCGAAAAAGAAAGCTCCCGTTAAAAAGACAGTGGCGAAGAAAGCAGCAGCTAAAAAGACAGCTGCGAAGAAGACAGCTGCGAAGAAGACAGCGGCAAAAAAGGCAGCGCCAAAAAAACCAGCGACCAAACAAGCCGCTCTGAAGCCACTCGGCACCAATAGTTTCGATGCGTACTCCAGCCTGACGGTCGGCTCCAAGTCATATGTCTATTATGACCTGAAGAAAGCTGAAAAGAACGGTCTGGAAGGCGTATCGCGCCTGCCCTTCTCGCTCAAAGTCTTGCTTGAAAACCTGCTCCGTTTTGAAGACGGTCGCACGGTAACTGCAGACGACATCAAAGCGGTGAAGAGCTGGCTCACGACACGCACCTCCACACGTGAAATCGCCTATCGTCCAGCCCGCGTGCTGATGCAGGACTTTACCGGCGTTCCAGCGGTTGTAGATCTGGCAGCAATGCGTAACGCTGTCGCCAAGCTCGGCGGCGACGCCAAGCGCATCAACCCACAGGTACCTGTCGATCTCGTGATCGACCACTCGGTCATGGTCGACAAGTTCGGCACCCAGACCGCGTTCAAAGAAAATGTGGACCTGGAATATGAACGCAATCAGGAACGCTATGAATTCCTGCGTTGGGGCTCACAAGCCTTTGACAATTTCCGCGTTGTGCCTCCAGGAACCGGCATCTGTCACCAGGTGAACCTTGAATATCTTGCCCAGGCCGTTTGGACCCGTACGGAAAAAGACGGTGCCAATGCCAAGGTTGAGATGGCCTACCCTGACACATGCGTCGGCACAGACAGCCACACCACCATGATCAACGGCCTTTCGGTCCTGGGTTGGGGTGTGGGCGGCATCGAAGCGGAAGCCGCCATGCTGGGCCAGCCCGTCACCATGATGATCCCGGAAGTGATCGGCTTCAGACTGACAGGCAAGCTCAACGAAGGCGTCACCGCCACCGACCTCGTGCTCAAGATTGTGGAAATGCTCCGCAAGAAGGGCGTTGTCGGCAAGTTCGTTGAATATTTCGGCACTGGTCTCGACCATCTGTCGCTCGAAGACAAAGCAACGATCGCCAACATGGCACCGGAATATGGCGCGACTTGCGGCTTCTTCCCGATCGATGCGGAAGCGATCAAATACCTGCGATCAACCGGCCGTGACAGCGACCGCGTTGACCTTGTGGAAGCCTATGCAAAGCAGCAGGGCATGTTCCGCGACAAGAAAACCCCAGACCCGGTCTTCACGGACACACTGGATCTGGATCTGAGCGCCGTTGTTCCAGCACTCGCTGGTCCAAAGCGCCCACAAGACCGTGTGGACCTGACAGACATGGCAGCCTCTTTCGCCGGCACCCTGGCAGGCGAGTACAAGAAAGCCGATCAGGCAGAGACACGCTTTGACGTTGAGGGTGAAGAATTCACCATCGGCCACGGGGATGTCACCATTGCCGCGATCACGTCTTGTACCAACACAAGCAACCCGAGCGTGCTCGTTGCCGCTGGCCTCGTTGCCCGCAAAGCCCGCGCACTCGGTCTCAAGGTAAAGCCATGGGTGAAAACATCACTTGCCCCTGGTTCGCAGGTTGTAACTGAATATTTGAATAAAGCTGGCCTCACCAAAGACCTGGATGCAATGGGCTTTGACTTGGTTGGTTATGGCTGCACAACCTGTATCGGCAATTCCGGTCCCTTGCCGCCAGCGATCTCCAAGTCGATTGCTGACAATGATCTCGTGGTCTCCTCTGTTCTTTCGGGCAACCGGAATTTCGAAGGCCGCGTAAGCCCGGACGTGCGCACCAACTACCTGGCCTCACCGCCATTGGTTGTGGCCTACGCCCTCGCAGGCACGGTGACCAAAGACCTGACCAAAGAGCCTATTGGCAAGGACAGCAATGGTCGTGACGTCTACCTGAAGGACATTTGGCCATCCAACAAGGAAGTGGCTGAAACCGTTCGCTCATGCGTCACACCGGAAATGTTCCGCAAGCGCTATGGCAACGTCTTCAAAGGCGACAAGAACTGGCAGGCCATCAAGACCGTGAAGGGCGAAACCTACAAATGGAACGATGAGAGCACCTACGTGCAAAATCCGCCCTATTTCGAAGGTCTTACCGACACACCGGCCGCACTCGAAAATGTCTATGATGCACGCATCATGGGCCTGTTCGGCGACTCGATCACCACCGACCACATTTCACCGGCCGGTTCGATCAAGGTGCAAAGCCCGGCGGGCGCCTACCTCACCCGCCATCAGGTCGGGGCTCAGGATTTCAACTCCTACGGTTCACGCCGCGGGAACCATGAAGTCATGATGCGCGGCACCTTTGCCAACATCCGCATCAAGAACCAGATGCTCCCTGGCACCGAAGGTGGCGTGACGAAGCTCCAGCCCGAAGGCACGGAAATGCCGATCTATGATGCCTGCATGGAATACAAGAAGCGCGGAACCCCGCTTGTTGTTTTCGCAGGCAAGGAATATGGCACAGGCTCCAGTCGTGACTGGGCAGCCAAAGGCACATTCCTGCTCGGCGTCAAAGCAGTGATTGCGCAATCCTTTGAGCGTATTCACCGTTCAAACTTGATCGGCATGGGCGTCGCACCCCTGCAGTTCAAGGAAGGTGAAAGCTGGCAGCAACTCGGCCTCGACGGGTCCGAGATTGTGACAGTTGAAGGTCTTTCCAATATCGGCCCACGGCAAGAAGTGACGGCAACGATCAACTTCGCTGATGGCAGGAAGAAGCAGATTTCGCTCATCTGCCGCATCGATACCCAGGACGAAGTGGATTATTACGCCAATGGCGGCATTCTCCAGTACGTGCTGCGCGGCCTTGCTGCCAACTGATCGGTCATAAGATCAAATCAGGAAAGGGCGTCTTCTTCGGAAGGCGCCCTTTTTCTTTGAGTTTCAGGCACTTGTCAGCTCACGCTTGTTTGACCGGGAGTTGATTGGTCACCGCCACGCAACCTTCCTATCTTTCCCACATGAAAAACCTGATGGCCCTTTCCGCTTTCGCGTTCACATTAAGCCTCACGCCCGCCCAGGCGAGTGAGCGTCCGATTGTGGTCGAGCTGTTCACAAGCCAGGGCTGCTCGTCCTGCCCGCCAGCTGACGCGTTTTTGGGTGAGCTCGCGCACAGACAGGATGTGCTCGCCCTCTCCCTGCCCGTGAACATCTGGGACTATCTCGGATGGGAAGACACGTTTGCCACCCCCGCCTTCACTCAACGTCAGCGCGATTATGTGGCGAAGCTAGGCGGTCGCTCTGTCTACACACCGCAAATGGTGATCGACGGTGTGGCAGATGCAGTCGGCTCTCGGGAAGGGCATGTGAACCGCGCCATTTCGCTTCGCCAGGAAATGAAGCAAGACGACGTGCCGGTAAGCTTTGCAAGCAACGGAGATATCGTCACGCTGACAGTGGCCGCAAAGTCCGGTCGTCAGCATGCAACGCTCTGGCTGGTGCGCTACGCAAAAACAACCAAGGTTGAAATACGCCGGGGCGAGAACGCGGGAGAGACGATCACCTACACCAATGTGGTGCGCGACATGACACCCGTCGCCATGTGGGAGGGGGCGGCCCTCACCCTCACCCTACCCAAGAACGACCTGATGGCAGACGGCTTTGACGGATGTGCCGCCATCCTGCAGGAAGACGGCATCGGCCCAATCCTTGGCGCCGCGACCCTTTAAAACGCCTAAGCAGATCAAGGAGCAGGCGCCGCCGCGACTGGACGCGTCAGCTCATCAAGGGTCTGCGTGAGGCGCACCCCGAGGTTCTGCTCCATCTTATAAGCCCATCCGCCAAGCCGTGCGTTAATGTCGGCAACTTCCGCCTCAATGGCTTCCGGATCCATCACACCTTCCGCATCCAGATTGGCTTCGGCCAAAACCGTCGTCCACATGGCAGAACCGGCCCCCGTCATGGTGAGCGTGATCTTGAGCCCGTCAAACGTTTCAATGATCGCAATCGGCGGATTGGGGAATTCCAGCGCAGACGCAGGCACTGCATCCTCAAACTTGAAATCAGCAAAAGCATTGGCACTTGCATTCACCAGCGGCGCACCGCGCGTCACCAACCCGTCGGGAATATTCTCGATCACATAATTGGGATGCTGCGAAGAAAGGCGCGACAGGATGACCGGCTTTTCTGACCCCGCCCAAAGCGTCACACGCTGAATACGGTCAATCGGCGCTGTCACCAGCCCGTCATCCAGCCAATTGGGGACATCCTTGTCGAGCGAAATATTGCCGCGCGCAAGCCATGTCTGGTCTTCACCATCCCGGCGCACATAAAAGAGGCCCCGTCCCTGCGCATCCGTCGATCTCTCAATCACGTTCCCGGCAATAAGCGAAACAAGCTCGGTCCCCGCCTCATCATAAAGCCGGATCCGGATGCCGGAGCCCAGATTTTCCGGTGCGTTGAGCCCAAGCCGCGAATGCCATTCCTTGTTGGCCGTCCGTGGCTCGATCGCCTCAAGCTCCGTCAACCCCAGAATAGATTGGCGCACACGGTCCCCGCGGGCGGGATATCCCTCACGCTCTGCTATGCGCCAGACACCATCATCCCCACGCTCCATTGTAATGTCTGCGGTACCCCTGAGCCCAAGGCCTGTCGTGTAGACAAGCTTGGTCGCACCGCTCACTTTGTCGGCCAGCCCCGGAAAGAAGATCTGCGCCTCATGCTTTGCCGCCGTCTCCTCTTCTTGCAGGGAGACGGTAACGCTCGCCGCCAGCGAGACAACCAATGTCACAACACCCAATACAACGAGATTGCGAAGCGGCCCGGCTGTCTTCCCGGCTGTCATCACAGTGGTCATCAATATTTTCATCCGGTCCATCATGCCATACACCCCGCCGCCTTAAAGGCCCGCGCGGCGTTTGCGCCGCTGAGTTCGAACGAGCGCCAACACGAGAGCAAGCACCATGATAATAAGAGGAACAAGCGCCACGTTCACAAACCGAACAGTTGACCCCAACTCCTCAATTCCGCGACGCAGATTGCGCTGCACATCGCGAAGCGCAGACCGGCTCGCACCAAGTTCAGCGCGGAAGTCACGAATTTCAGCCCGTTCCGTCTCGGAAAGAAACTCCTCCACATCACTGCCCGCAGGCGCGCGCGTTTGAAGTTCGGCAAGCCGCTTCTCTGTCTCGGCAATCTTTGTCTGAAGCGCTTCTTCTTCGGCGAGGTAAACCGTTTCCGCCTCACGGCGCAGGTCTTCCACCACAGTGAAAGGCCGATCAGACTTTTCCCGGGCGCGAAGCGAAATGAGATCATTTGACCCCATCAGATTATCAACCGCATTGAGCACGAAAGTCGCATTGTCCGCCATCGGGATGGCAATGCGTTCACCAAGGTAGGATTGTTCCCGCACCCAGAACCGGTCATCGAAAATCTCTGTGTCAGCCACGATGATAAGATTGGCATCCGCCTCGCTCGCGCTGAGATGTTCGCTCGCCGTGGACGCACCGGTGGGAAGCGCATTTTCATCCACGTCCACTTCAGGCGCACCATCTGCAAAAGCGGATTTGAGCGGACCGGCAACACGCGCGGCCATCACATATGCCTCGCCCGTTGGTTCAAAAGCACGCATCAACGCATCTGGGGTTGGCCCTGTTTTGACAAATTCAAGATCCAGAAGGTTCGCATCTGTTGAAGAGCTGATCACAGGCGTGAAACTGGTCGTCGCATCTTTTGTCGGCACAAGATGCCCGACTGTACCCAGATTGATCCGGTCAATGTCAGCTGTGACAACATCATCTGCATTCATATCTTCCGGACCAAGCGCCATCCAGACAATATAGTCAGACAATTGCCGCCGTGCATCGAGCCCGGTTTGCACCCGTTGTGCGTTCGCCCGGTCGCCAATCACCTTGGTCGGATCAAGCTCAACACCCCAGCTCGCCATCAGCCGGTCAAGGCTGGAGCTTTCCGTATATCCCTGCACGGGCTTGCCTTCCGGCCCCGCGGTCAGGCTCACTTCGGAATGCGGGTCAAGAAACACAAGTGCCCGCCCGCCCCGCATCATGAACTGATCAATCGCATACAGCGTTTTGTCATTCAGCGGTTTTGGGTGTGCGAGCATCAGCACATCAACCACGTTCGGCACACGGTCAAAATCCTGCTCAAGAAACTCAAGCTGGAAGCGATTAAGCAGCTCATCATAAATCAGGAAAGACTGGCTCTCGCCCCGCATCGCAGCCATCAGACCACCCGCACCCGTATCGAGCGGCAAGTTGGTGACAATACCAAGCGTTGGTTTTTCGGGCCGCGTCAGGTTCTGCACAAGCCGCGCAATATCATATTCCAGATATTCTTCCCGCTCGTCGGTGAAGAACGGGATGGTCTCAATACCGTCCACAAGGTTTGTGCCCGCAAGACCGAAATAGATCACATCGCCTTCTGTGGTCGGCGCACCCTTCAGGCCCAGCGTCATCGCCCGGTCTTCTGTTTCGGAATAGGGCTCAGGGTCAATAACTTCGAGCAAAAGCTTGCCATTCGAATAAGACCGCATTTCCTCAAGCATATCGCGCACCCGCGACGCATAATTGCGAATACGCGGATAATCCGTTGCAAGGCTCTCAGAGAAAAAATACTTGAGCGTAACCGGCTCTTCAATGCCGGCCAGCATATTGCGCGTTCCATCAGACAGCGTGAAAAGCGACGCTTCTGTCAGGTCAATCCGGCTTGTCCGAAAACTGATATTGGTGAAGAGATTGATCGCGACAAAAAAAACCGCGAGCAACACCAGTGTGGCAATGGAAATTGCCCGGCGGGAAATTTGCGTATCCATTGGCCTCAACCCGCTTTCTTCATATCAACAATAATACCGCAGGCATAAAGCCAGACACCGATCAACGTGACGAAATAAATCACATCACGCAGATCAATCACACCTTCCGTAATCGCCTCGAAATGCGTGAGAAAACTGAAAGAGGCAATCGTCGTCAAAACCGTTTGCGGTGCCCAGACACCAACAAAATCTGTAACGATCGGCAGGCCCGAAACGGTAAAGAGAAAGCACACAACTACACTGACCACAAAAGCAATGACCTGGTTGCGCGTCGCGGCAGAAATGCAGGACCCGATAGCCAGATAACCGCCCGCCATAAAGAAGGAGCCAATATAGCCCGCGAGAATGACCCCGTGATCCGGATCGCCGAGATAAGAAACCGTGAGCCACATCGGGAAAGTCAGCGAAAGGGAAATGCCTGCAAACACCCAGGCCGCCAGAAACTTGCCGACAACCGCAGACCAGAGCGGCACCGGCAAGGAAAGAAGCAGCTCAATCGTGCCGACCCGTCGCTCTTCCGCCCACAACCGCATACCAATAGCCGGGATCAAAAAGAGATAGAGCCAGGGGTGAAACTGGAAGAAACCCTTCAGGTCCGCCTGGCCCGCATCAAAATGCCCGCCCATGTAAAACGTAAAACCGCCGACACAGAAGAGAAAGATCACGATGAAAACAAAGGCAAGCGGCGTTGCAAAATAGCCCGCAAGTTCGCGCTTAAAAATCGCCAGCATCTCGTTCATACTGCATCCTCCGCTACCGTGTCAGATCGCGTGAGCGCCACCGTGTCAGATCGCGTGAGCGCCACCGTTTCAGCTCGCGTGAGCGAACGGAACACTTCGTCCAGTCGGCCAGGCTCGCCATAAAGCGAACGCACATTCCAGCCTTCAGCTTTGGCAAGCTGCGCCACCCGGTCAATCAGGCCAGTATCAGCCTCACCTTCAGCAGAAGAGAACATGGTGAAGGAATGATCCGTTCCACGCGACACCTCTTCGCTCGAGGCCACACCAGTGACACCCGCCAGTTTCGCGCGCGCCGCATCGGCCTGCCCATGATCAAGGGTGAGCGTCACCGCATTATGGTAGCGAGAGCGCGCGGTCAGGGCAGACGGCGTCCCGTCGGCCACAATCCGGCCCCGGTCGATAATCAACGCGCGGGAGCAGATCGCATCCACTTCCTCTAGAATATGCGTGGAAATAATGATGGCCTTTGTCGGAGCCATTTCAGCAATGAGCTTGCGCACCGCAAATTTCTGATTGGGATCAAGCCCGTCGGTCGGCTCATCCATAATCAGCACCGGCGGATCATTGAGGATCGCCTGGGCAAGCCCCACACGACGGCGAAACCCTTTGGAGAGCGTATCAATCGCCTGTTCCATCACACCGCCGATCTCCGTCCGGTCAACGGCGCGGGCAATCGCGGCAGCCGCCGCAGGCCCTTTAAGGCCGCGCACATCCGCAATAAAGCGCAGGAACTGAAGCGGCGTCATATCCGCATAGGCAGGTGCGCCTTCCGGCAGATAGCCGATCACCCGCTGCGCGGCGAGCGTATCCGGGCCAATCTCATGGCCACAGACCCGAACCTCGCCCGCGCTCGACGCAAGGAACCCCGTCACCATCTTCATGGTGGTGGATTTGCCAGCCCCGTTGGGACCGAGGAAACCAAGCACTTCACCGCGAGCAACGGAAAAACTGATGCCATCCACCGCCGTAAACGGGCCGAATTTCTTGGTCAGTCCTGAAATTTCGATCATTTTTGGGGCGTCGCTTAAGGCTTTTTCTGGGGTCGAACCCCCGCTTTGCACAGAAACAGTAATAACGTCATCTCCCGATCTAGCAGCCGATCAACGCAAATTGACCCGATCCACCCCTGACAAACTGCCTTTAATCCGGCAGATTTTGCGACACCTCTTATGCCATTCTCCGAGCCCCTATCACAAGGGCTTCCCACATGAACAATCGGTCATTGTCGTAAATGCCAAACCGCACCCAGAACGAGGTGGCATCAGGCCTCACACCCGCATCAGCATGCCACCATCCACGTTCAGCCCATGGCCGGTCACAAACCCGCCATCATCAGAGGCCAGAAAAAGCGCGCCCCGTGCAATATCAATCGGCTGACCAATGCGCTTGAGCGCCGCTTTCTTGGCCCAGACCTCATTCGCCTTGCCGTCACCAATATCAGGCGCCATCCCGGTCAGAATGGCCCCAGGGAGAATGTAATTGGCCGTAATCCCGTATTGCCCAAGCTCAAGGGCAAGATTACGCGTGAGGCCCGCAACCGCAGCCTTGGACGCGCTATAGGCCGCAAGGCCGTAATTGCTGCTCTGCGCCATGATCGACGCAACATTGATCACGCGCCCCGCAGCACTTTTCTTTAAATACGGAACAGCCGCCCGCACAAGCTTGAAATGGGCAGTCACGTTCACCGCCATCGTCTTGTCCCAAAAATCATCGGGAAACGTCTCAAGCGGCGCGCCCAGGGCCACACCCGCATTATTCATCAAAATATCAATCTGTCCAAAGGTGCGGATCGCCACATCAACAAGGCGCGCGCCCGCATCCGGTGCCGCCACATCTTGCACGAACGTCTCAATCTGCACGGGCCCAGCTGATGTCAGAGCGAAAGGCTTCAGGTCAACAGCCAGCACCTTCGCACCTTCAGACGCAAAAAGCTCTGCCGTCGCCCGGCCAATGCCGCTCGCAGCCCCGGTTACAATCGCCACTCGTTGGTTCAGTCGCATGATGCGCCTCCCTTTCCATGATTCAAAATTTCGATGGAGAAGAGCTTAGCAGACGTGCCGCTGGCCGCGACCGGCCAGATGACACTCACCCAAACAAAAAGGGATGTGGAGGGGGAATCCACATCCCATTATTGCCGTTCAAACTGTTGCCATCTGCCCGTTGAGACCCACCCAAAATTTATGAGGGTTTTGAGTGGGTTGAAGGTTTCTGAAAGAGAGGGAGGATCAGAATACCTTAAAGAGCAGGATCGAGGAGGAGGGGGGCCCGGCCCATCTGTTTCCGGAGGGGCTGGGGGGCTGAAAGAACCGGAGACTTTCAAGGCCGGGCCAGTAGGCAACGGTGAGACTATCGCCCCCCATCATGGTCGATGCAGGGCCAAAAAAGGGCAATATTGTGATCGGGTAAAAAATCTGCGGAGCAAGCATTGCGACCTGAAAACCCGCACAATTGAGCCCGTTTTTTCAATGCACGCCCGCGGCCCTGTGCCACAAAACAGACATTCAGTCTTAAAGAACACTTGTCTCTCCCGCCCTCTCGGCACATCATTTGACCAATGAGTGACACAATCGGATCAAACAGAGGCAACCCTCACCAAAGCCGCAACGCACACGGCCAAAGCCTGACCTTGATTGGCAATGGTTATCTTGTAGACCCTCAGGTCCGCACGACAGAGGTCTCCTGGACGAGGAGGGAATTGGACACGATCCTGCGCGTCTATGGACGCCAGGTCGCGGCGGGCGAATGGCGGGACTATGCGATTGATGCCCATACCCACCGCGCCATTTTTTCCGTATTCCGGCGATCCTCAGAAATGCCGCTTTACCGCATCGAAAAGCACCCGAAGCTTGCCCGCAAACAAGGGGCCTATCAGGTCATCGCGGCAACCGGGGTGATTGTGAAACGCGGTCACGACCTCGCGCAGGTCCTCAAAGCCATCGACAAGGTCAAACTCAAGCTTGTGGATTAGCGGGCGGCCCCACCGGCCTGCCGGGTCACCAGCCAACGCAGCATCAGGGCAGACGCAATCGTTGACAGAATAGTCACAGCGATCAGCGCCGACACGATCTCACGCCCGCCACTTGCAAAAAGCCCGGCATTGAGAGCGATGGAAATGACCACCAGCTCCACCGCGCCGCGCGCTCCCATGCCGGTTCCAATCACCGCAGCTTCATAAGGCGAATGGCCAAACAACCGCGCGGGAAGCCCTGCACCGACAAGCTTGCCGCCAAACGCAATCACCAGAAGGAAGAGCGCAAGCCACGGTGCCTGAAGTAACGCCTCAACATCAAGTGCTAGGCCAATCGACACAAAGAAAATGGGACCGAGCACACCGTTCGCCACCCCACCGACAAGGATCCGCATCTCATCATACGCCCGGCGGCCAATGCGCTCCGGCTCGAAAAAGAGCCCCGCCATGAACGCACCCATCACCCAGTGAAGCCCCATCAGTTCAGCAAAGGCCGCATAGGCGAGCGAAACGCCAAGCAAGGTGGAGAACTCGACCGCCGCCAGATCAAGCGTTTTTAGACGCTCAGTCACGCGCGGATAAACATGTACGCCAACCAGGATCGTAACCACAAAGAACAACCCCATCTTCGCGGACAAAAGACCGAGCGACGCAACATCCGGCACACCACCACTGCTGATCAGGCTTGTCAGCATCGCCAGCAGAAACAACCCTAGAATATCGTCAAAGATCGCCGCAGCGACAATCATCTGGCCAAAAGGCGAGGTGAGCAATCCTTGCTCCTGCAACACCCGTACGCTTGCGGGGATCGACGTGATGGAGAGAACCACACCCAGGAAAAAGGCCTGTGCAATCTGCCACTCCCCTTCGGGAAAGAGGAAAAGACCCGCCACAAACCCAAGACCCAGCGGCAGAAGCGCGCCACCCAAAGCAACAAAGAACGACGCGCGAGATTGCTCCGCAATGCGCGCGGGCTTCATCTCGATCCCGGCCTGCAATACGAGGAAGAAAATCCCGGCTTGTGCGACAAGACCGATCTCCGGCAGATAGACAAGCTCCACAAGGCTCTCGACAGCAGCGCTGTCAATCGCGCCGAGTCCGCTGAAAAGCGCCACCAGAAACACGCCCGCGACCAGCTCCCCAACCGATTGGGGCAGGCCCAGACGCAATGCCCCATGCCCGAACAGCCGGGTCAGCAACAGGAGAAAAAGCAGCCCCAAAATCAGGTTCATAGAATCAGTTCCATGAGCGCAATGCTATCTCAAGACCTGACATGTCCAACATGCTCAAACAAAAACCCCGGTGTATTGCACCGGGGTTTTCCAACTCAATGAGCGCTTTTGCCCTCAAACTACTCTCGGTTGCCAAAGAAGTGCAGCAGGAACAGGAACATATTGATGAAGTCGAGATAGAGACGAAGCGCGCCCATCACGGCTTTCTTCGTACCTGTATCGGCGTGATCGCCTTCAAAATACATGTTCTTGATGTCTTGCGTGTCCCAGGCAGTGAGGCCAGCAAACACCAGCACACCGATCACCGAGATCGCAAAATGAAGCGCCGAACTTGCAAGGAAGATGTTCACAACCGAAGCGATGATGATGCCAAACAGGCCCATGATCATGAACGAACCCATGCCGGAAAGGTCACGCTTGGTGGTGTAGCCATAAACCGAAAGCGAGCCAAACGCCGCCGCAGTGATGAAGAAGGTCGTCACCACGCTCTCACCCGTATAGGCGAGGAAGACGAAGGAGAGTGACAGACCCATCAGCGCCGAGTAAACCCAGAACGTCGTCTGAGCGGCGGCGGCACTCATTTTATGAATGCGGGCGGAGAGGAAGAAAACAAGGCCAAGCGGTGCCAGCATAACCACCCAGATCAAGGGGGTCTGGGCAATCGAGGCATAAATGCCTGATGCAGCGGCGACGTAAGCCACGACGCCGGTAATGGCAAGTGCCGCCGACATGTAATTATAGACGCGCAGCATATGAGTGCGCAGTCCTTCGTCGACCTCCGCTGTGCGGACTTGGCCCTGGCGGGCATCAGCGTTCGCATGCATGCGTCTTTGGTCGAATTCAGCCATAATGAGTTGATCCTTTCAGGGTCATAAACCTACCTTCTTATATTGGGCGATCCTGCTCCGATTTCAAGTCCATTTTTCACGGATTTGGATGACGAAACCTTAACAAAAATAAGGTATTGTGTGCGGGAACCGCCCTTACTGAGCCCGCAATACGGGTGCGGCTTTGGCGGAAAGTGCTGTCCATGTCCCGACCAGACCAAGCGCAAGCGTCACAATCGTTGCCCCGACAATCGTCACGGCAAGGGTCATCGGCAAGAAAGACCAGGGTGCCTGCATCACCTGCGTCACCACCAGCCAGGCGGAAACCGTGCCCGCAAAGGCGGCCACAATCGCCGTGCCAAACCCCAAAAGCGCATATTCATAGATATAGGCTTTGAGGATTTTGCCGCGCGTCGCGCCAAGCACCTTCAAGACCACCGCGTCATAGACCCGCCGCCTGTGCCCGGCAGCCATGGCACCAGCCAAAACCACAATGCCCGATGTCAGAGTGACGACGGAGGTCGCCCGCACGGCAAGCGCAAAATCCTGTAACAGCTTGTTGACCGCCTCCAGCGCCTCTTTCACCCGCACGATTGTAATATTAGGCCAGGTCTTGGAGACCGATCGTTGCAGCGCGATCTCGCCCGCCTCCTCCATTGCCAGCGTGGCAAGATGAGTGTGTGGCGCGCCGGAAAGCGCAGACGGCGTGAAGACGAAAATGAAATTGATGCCGACATTGCCCCAATCGACATTACGCGTGTTGGAAACCGTGGCAGTGATCGTCCGGCCCAGCACATTGACCGCGATCTCGTCGCCGAGCGCAATGCCAAAGCCTTGCGCCATTTCCTCAGTGATCGAGATGAGCGACGGCCCTTGATAGTCAGCCGCCCACCATGTGCCTTGCACAAGCTCGGACCCGCCAGGCAATTTCGCCGCATAGGTAATGCCGCGATCTCCCTGCAGCATCCAGGCAACATCTGCCGGGGCCGCAATATCTTCAGCCGCAACCCCTTTGACCGAAACAATACGCCCGCGCAACATCGGCACCCGGTTGAGATCATGCACACCTTCAGTGCCGCGCACGAGGCTCTCAAACCCGTCCACCTGATCCGGCCCGATATCCACAAAGAAGAAGGAAGGGGCGCGCTCAGGCAACTCGCCACCAATCTGCTCGGCAAGGTTTCCGTCAATCAGTGAAATCGTCACAAGCAGTGTGAGCCCCAGCCCGAGCGACAGAACAACACTGGCAGTCGCAGCCCCTGGCCGATGCAAATTGGAAAGCGCCAATCGCAGCTCAGCATTGCGCACCCGCGGCGCACGGCGCGCCAGTGCCATCAGCAACAAGGCCGTGCCGCGAAGCCCCGCAAAACTCAACGCCGCCCCCACAATGAACCAGGCCGCAAAGTCTGGCCGGTCGGCAAGACCAATCGCAAGGCCGCCAAGTGCCACCAGCGCCCCACCCATCAACGCAATATATTGAGGACGCGGCCAAGCCCGTGCCGGCGCAACAATATCGCGAAAGAGACCCGTCGCCGGAATCTCCCGCGCCCGTGCCAACGGCCACAAGGCAAAAGCAAAAGCCGCAAGCACACCGTAAGCGGCGGCAAGAAGAAGTGGCGCCGGGTAAAGGGCAAACCGCGCCGGGATCGGCAGCATGTCTTCAATCACCCACTGCACAAGGAAGGGCAGCGTTCCCCCCACAGCAAGCCCGATCGCCACACCCAAGAGCGCCAGCACCATCACCTGGATCAGGTAGACATTGAATATAAACCCGCCCGGTGCGCCGATACATTTAAAGGTCGCAATCACATCCCGCTTTTGATCCAGATAGGAGTTAACCGCATTGCCAACCCCCACCCCACCGACCACCAGCGCCGTGAGCCCCACCAATGTGAGGAAGAGAGCCACCCGCTCGACAAAGCGGCGCACACCCGGCGCGCTATCGGAGCGATCTTGAATACGCCAACCAGCCTGCGGAAAGGCGTCCGTCACTGTTGCAACCCAGGCGGCAACATCTGCATTAAGTCGCTGCCCTTCTGGCAACCGGGCTCTGTAATGATAATTAACAAGCGACCCAAGGCGAATGAGATCCGTCTCAAGCATTGCTTCGTCCGAAAGAAACAGTCGGGGCCCAAGCGCAAATCCACCTGCAACCCGGTCAGGTTCGCGCTCAATGACAGCGCGAAGCTCAACCTCCAGCGAACCGACCTTGAGAATATCTCCAACGACCGCGCCAAGCCGGTCAAGCAGGGCAGGCTCCACCGCCGCACCATACCGCGTACCATCAAAGGAAAGCGCCTCATCGAGTGCCAAATCGGAGCCGAGACGAACCTCCCCGTAAAGCGGGTAGAGATCATCAACCCCCTTTAGCTCAACAAGCGTCCGCTCATCGGTCCGAAGGGCGGCGGCCATGGCCCGCATCTCCGTTGATTTGGAAATCGTGGCACCATCCGAAATGAACGCAAGCTCGTCCGCCCCAGCTTCCCGGTGCACGAGCCGGAAATCCACATCACCACCCAGAATGGTCTGACCTTCCTGGGAGAGACCTTCAACAAGCGCAGTAGAAACAGATCCAACGGCGGCAATCGCGGCAACGCCAAGCGTCAAACAGGCAAGGAAGACGCGAAACCCCTTCAGCCCGCCGCGCAGCTCCCGCCGCGCAAACCGGAACGCAAGCGCAAAACCCGGCTTGAAAACATTGGTGTCCGCAAGGCTCATCTGGCAACAGCCTTCCGGCCAATGCGTGTGCCGGCGTGCACACCATCAATCAAACCGTCTTTCAAGCGCACCACCCGGTCACACATTTCCGCAAGCTCATGATCATGGGTAATGAGCACCAGCGTTGTGCCGCGCCGATCATGAAGATCAAACATCAGCTCAATGATCTGCTCGCCCGTCGCGCCATCCAGATTGCCGGTCGGCTCGTCAGCGAACAGTATCTTGGGGTCGCCTGCAACGGCACGGGCCAGCGCAACACGCTGCTGCTCCCCGCCGGACAATTGACCGGGGTAATGCGTGAGACGATGCCCAAGACCAACATGGCGAAGCTCTTCCGCTGCCCGCTCAAAAGCATCAGCGCGGCCTGCAAGCTCCATCGGGACGGCAACATTCTCAAGTGCCGTCATTGTGGGCACAAGATGGAAAGACTGAAACACAATCCCCACATGGTCCCGCCTGAAAAGCGCCAGACCATCTTCGCTCATGGTCGTGAAATCGCGATCTGCAATCAGAACGGTCCCGCTCGTCGGCTGCTCTAATCCCGCCAGGACCATCAACAGCGTACTTTTGCCGGACCCGCTGGGACCGACAAGACCAACCGCCTCCCCCGCATGCACATCCAGCGAAAGCCCCCTCAGAATATTCACATCCCCCGCTGCCGACGGCAGGGTGAGCTTCAGGTCTTCAAGGTGAATAATGGGCTTGCCCGCAGATTGGGATGCAGATTGGGGTAGCGAATGGGATGTCGATGGAGACACGAAATTTCCGTTTTCTGTAAGGACAACAAGGCCTGAACCGGTTCCAGAGCCATTTATGCGATATGGCCTTTTATTGGCCCAATACAAGCTTATATTGGCACAATGACGAAGCAACCCTCGCGCTATACCCAATTTTCAGGACTTTCCCTCGCATTGACGCTGATGCTGGCCATTACCGCCGCCATTGCAGCCGGGATCGGGGCTGGACCTGCGGCGGCCGAAGAAACCACCCACTCCAAGGAGCCCATCAAGATTGTGGCACTGGGAGACAGTCTGACCGCAGGCTATATGCTGCCACCCGGTGCAGGCTTTCCGGAACAATTGGCCAAAGCCCTTGGCGTCAAGGGCCATGCCGTCAGCATCACAAATGCAGGTGTGTCCGGCGATACATCAAGCGGTGGTCTTGCCCGGCTCGACTGGGCGATGACCGACGAAACAAACCTCTTGATCCTCGAACTAGGCTCCAACGACGCCCTGCGCGGGATCGAACCCGCGCTCACCCGCGCCAATCTTTCAGAAATCATCACCCTTGCGAAAGCAAAGGGCGCCCGCGTTCTCATTGCCGGCATGCTCGCCCCACCCAATATGGGGGAAGATTATGCGGCAGACTTCAATCCGATCTTTGCAGATCTTGCCCGCGAACATGAAACAGCGATTTATCCGTTTTTCCTCGATGGCGTGGCAGCCAACCCGGCCCTCAATCTGGCCGATGGCATGCACCCGACGCAAGAAGGGGTCGCCATCATTGTCGAGCGCATGCTGCCCCTGATCGAGACTATGATCGAGACCATGATTGAGGCGCCGGTCAGCGAAACCCAAACCGCAACACCTGCCATCAACTAAAACTTCACATCAACAACGAGAACAATTCCATACGGGGGGGATCATCATGAAATACCGCAAACTTGGCCGGACAGGCCAGGACGTCAGCGAGATTTGCCTGGGCACCATGACATGGGGCCAGCAAAACACAGAGACGCAAGGCCACGCGCAAATGGATTATGCGCTGTCTCAAGGCATCAACTTTTTTGACACGGCAGAAATGTATGCCGTGCCACCAAAGCCGGAAACGCAAGGCTCAACTGAACGCATTATCGGCAGCTGGTTCAAAAAGAACGGCAATCGCGACAAAATCATTCTGGCGACGAAAGCCGCTGGCCGTGCACCCTTCACCTGGCTCCGCACCGACGGCGCGAACACAGAGCATACCAAGGAACAATTGAACGAGGCGGTGAACGCCAGCCTAAAACGTCTGCAGACGGATCATATTGATCTCTACCAGCTCCACTGGCCAGACCGTCCCATGGGCAATTTTGGCGGCACACCGGGCGGCGGCTACACCCATCATGGTGACGAAATCAACCAGATCGCAGATATTCTGGAAGCGCTCGCCGACATCGTCAAAGCGGGCAAGGTGCGCTGGATCGGGCTTTCCAATGAGACCGCCTGGGGCACCATGAAATTTCTGCAGCATGCGGAGATGAGCGGCCTGCCCCGCGTTCAGTCCATTCAAAACGCCTACAATCTGTTGAACCGAACCTATGAGGTTGGATTATCAGAAGTCTCGATGCGCGAACAGGTGGGCCTCCTGGCTTATTCGCCACTCGCCCAAGGCTACCTCACGGGCAAATATCAGAAAGGTGCATTGCCTGAAGGCTCCCGCAAACAGCTCTTCAACCGTTTGCAGCGCTATGAAGGAAAAGGTGTCGAGGAGACCATTGATCAATATCTTGCCATCGCAAAAAAGCACGGGCTCGACGTCTCTCAAATGGCCAACCAGTTCGTCACCACACGACCCTTTGTGACATCAAACATTATCGGCGCCACCACAATGGAACAGCTGAAACTCGCAGTGACTTCCGTGAATGTTGATATGAACGAAGAACTGGAAAAAGAGCTGGATGCCGTGCATCACGCATGGCCAAACCCCTGCCCGTGATGAGGAACCGCACACGCGCCTTATAAATCTTTTGCGAAAGGATTGCGCTGACCGCCAAATCAGCGCAATCTTTTTACGTGAGATACTTGACCAACCGGAGGACCAGATGATCCGCCTGTTTACCGCGCTGGAAATACCCGATCCCGTCTCACTCAGATTGCAAATGCTTCAATCAGGCCTGCGCGGCGCACGCTGGATCAGCCCGGAAAACTTCCACATCACGCTGCGCTTTATTGGCGATGTGCCAGAGGACGTGGCCAACGAAATTGATGACGCACTGGCAAAGATCAACGACGCACCTTTCGACATCGAGTTGGAGGGCATTGGTCAGTTCGGACATGCCAAACCACACGCCGTCTGGGCAGCTGTGAAACCGACACCTGCGCTCACTGCCTTGCAAGCCAGACAGGAAATGATCCTGCAGCGGGCAGGCCTCGCCCCGGAGACACGCAAATACACCCCGCATGTGACCCTCGCCAGGCTCACGCGCAGCGCCACAAGCCCCGGCGAGGTGATGCAATATATTGAGCACAATAATCTCTTTTCGGCGCAACCGTTTGAGGCCGCACGTTTCGTACTCTTTTCCTCTCGCGCAAGTCGCGGTGGTGGCCCCTACGTGGCGGAGCGCACCTATGACCTCAACTCTGTTTTTCACGAAGCGTGCGAATAAGCCCGTCACTCGCAGCCTCAACAAGATCAAGCACTTCGTCAAAACCCTCATCACCGCCATAATAGGGATCAGGCACCGCCTGCCGTCGCACATGGGGTGCGAATGAGAGCATCAGTTGCACCTTGTCACGCTCACCTGGCGGCGCGAGTGCCTTGAGGGCTGCAAGATTTTCATGGTCCATCGCCAACACATAATCAAAAGCGGCAAAGTCCTCGCGCGTCACCTGCCGGGCGCGAAGGTGAGCAAGCTCATACCCACGGGCAGCACCGGCGGCCTGCGCCCGCGCGTCCGGCGCTTTGCCCACATGCCAGGCCGCCGTCCCCGCGCTATCGACATGGACAGCAAAACCCGACGACGACGCGCGCCCACGGAACACAGCCTCCGCGGTGGGCGAGCGGCAAATATTGCCAAGACACACAAAGAGGATCGCGGTCATGATAAGCTCCAGAAGAACGCAGACAATTATCGCACCTAACTTCTCTATGAAAAGACGTGGCTCATGGCAACCAAAGCAAAAACCAACTTCCTGCAAAACGCTCTCGCCGACCTGAAAGGCTGGCGCAAGGCCAAGGGGCAAGAGGCCATTTCGAAAACCTATCATTTCAAGGATTTCAACCAGGCGTTCGGCTGGATGACCCGTGTCGCCATGATGGCGGAAAAAATGGACCATCACCCGGAATGGTTCAATGTCTACAACCGCGTTGAGGTTACCCTCACGACCCACGATGCACGAACTGTCACAGAAAAAGACATCAAGCTCGCAAAAGCGATGGATCGCTGGGCAGGCACTGCCGGACGCCCGAAAGAGCTGCACTAGCCCCGCTTAGCACTTTCGTAAGCCTCTTTTGCGATACTGGAGGTCTGAAACGACAGAGCGAGGGGGCTCTGAGCATGAGTGCAGTCGGCATCGCAACCAGTCTGATCGGGGCTCAACAGGCCCAGACACATGCCCTCCTGTCCGCAAAACTGCAGAAAAGTGCGGCTGAAGCCGAACAGACCTTCGTCGCCGCGATCGCAGAGGCAGTTAAAAGCGCACCCCCGCCCGGCACCGGGCGCGCGGTGGATGTGAGCGTCTGACGTAAGCATCTGAGCGGCCACACCCCCTATCCTTAAACTTTTATCAATATCTGGAACGCTTCCTGAAGAGCCGGACGCGTAATGTCATGGTCTAACGTCAACTCGACAGGGAGCAGACATGACAATTTCCCCCACTGCCACAACCCAACAAGCGCAGGCGCAGGCCTCCGTTCAATCGGTTGTTTTGAAAAAGAGTTTCGAAGCCGAAGAGAAGTTTGCAGAGACCATCAAGGAAACAAGCGAGCCGCAAGTCCCGCGCGACCCGGATCGTGGCCAGAAGGTCGACGTGAGCGCTTAGAGTGGCGCCTGATAAAAAAGCCCCGCAAGTCACCTTGCGGGGCTTTCTTGATCTCAAAGCACGCTGAAAGATCAGCGTGGTGCCATACGGATGGCACCGTCAAGGCGAACATCTTCACCGTTCATGTAACCGTTCGTGATCATGAGCTTGGCAAGAGCAGCATATTCCGTCGGATCGCCAAGGCGCGGCGGGAACGGTACCTGCATACCAAGTGCCTGCTTGACCGGCTCAGGGGCCGCGGCCAGAAGCGGCGTATTAAAGATACCCGGCAGGATTGTGTTAACGCGAATGCCTTCACGCGACAGGTCACGGGCAATCGGCAAGGTCATACCGACAACGCCACCCTTGGAGGCTGAATAGGCAGCCTGGCCGATCTGGCCGTCTTCAGCAGCAACCGACGCCGTGTTGACCATGGCACCACGCTCGCCGCCTGGAAGCGGGTCAAGGCTCATCATGCCAGCGGCAGACTTGGCGATACAACGGAACGTACCAACCAGATTGATCTGGATGATGAGGTCAAACTTGTCGAGCGGAAAATGGCTGATCGCGCCTGTTTCCTTGTTACGGCTCGCGGTCTTGATGGCATTACCTGTGCCGGCGCAATTCACCAGAATACGCTCCTGGCCAATCGCGGCACGCGCTTTGGCAAAGCCTGCATCAACCGAGGCTTCGTCGGTCACATTCACCTGGCAGAACACGCCGCCAAGTTCTTTGGCAACGGCTTCGCCTTTTTCGGCATTCAGGTCAAAAAGAGCAACTTTCACACCGTCTGCGGCAAGCGCACGCGCCGTGGCTTCACCGAGGCCGGATGCGCCACCGGTGATGACAGCGCTGATGCTGGAATCCAATTTCATGGGTCATATCTCCCTGTTAGTGCGCCGTTGGCCCGGCGCTGATCAGCAAAACTGGGCGGATTTAGCAGGTTTTTGTGAGAAAAAGCGAGCCCTGACGCGATTTTCTGGAAAGAACAAGCGCTGACGCAGGGTCCCCCTCACCTTAACGCGCCACCTTGCATCAGCCACATTTTCTTCCCATCTTCTAGAACATGACAGAGGGACAAGGCCAAGCTGCCATGCACACAGAGAACGGACCCGATCTCGCATCGGAAAAAATCCAGCTGCCCGCCACCATAGCGCGGAACGAGCGACGCGTTCGCTTGAGTTTCTGGCGGAAGCTCGCCCGCGTGGGTGCCCGCATTCCCTTTTCGCAAGAAGCAGCAAGCGCCTATTTCTGCGCCATCGACCGCAAAACCCCCACGCGGGTGCGCGCAACACTTCTGGCCGCGCTCGCCTATTTTGTGATCCCTGCAGACATGATCCCGGACTTTGTTGCAGTAGTAGGCTTTACAGATGACGCGACCGTCCTGCTCACAGCGCTTAGCCTCGTGCAGGCGCACATCAAACCTCACCATCAACAGCAGGCCCGCGATGCACTCGGCCTGTCGCAGCCTGAGCAAAACACGTAACGCTGAAGGCTAAAGGTCAGTGGCAACCTGATGTGCATCTTGCGCGCCGCGCTTTGCCACCCGCGCTTCCCGTCGGACGATATAAAGCGATGCACCAACAATGATCAAAGCACCCAGGATGCTGTAAACATCCGGCACATGGGCGAAAAAGAAAAATCCGGTGATCGTCACAAAAATCAATGTTGAATACTCAAACGGCGCAATCGCCGTCGTATCGCCAACCGCATAACCGCGAATGAAAAAATTGTGCGCCGTGGCCCCGGTGATCCCCATGATCGCAAGCAAACCATATTCCCCAAGCGTCGGCTCCACCCAATTGAGATAGGCCGGGATAATCGCCACACACGTCCCCACAATCCCTGTGTAAAACATCAGCGTCACTGGCGTGTCATACCGCGACACAATTTTGACAAGCACCGTTGCGAAGGCAACCAGAGCTGCCCCCAAAAGGGCAATCAATGCCGCCGGATCAATTTCGCTCGTTGGTCGCAGCATGATCAGCACGCCGAGAAAACCGACCCCCATCGCAATGATACGGCGAACACCCACCACTTCTTTCAGAAACACAATCGCCAGCGGCACCAGAAAAAGCCCGCGCGCAAAATTGAGCGACTGCGCATCTGCGAGCGGCATATGCGTCACCGCATAAAACCCGCAAAACATCGCAAGCGTGCCAACCACACCGCGCAACAATTGTAACGGCAGAACCTTCGTGCGTATCCCGCCCGCCCCGTCCCCGGCCCGAAGAAGGAACGGTACAATAACAACCAGACCGAAGAAGGCGCGCGCCAATGACACCTGAAACGGATCAAGCCGCTGGCCCAGAAATTTGGCAAGCGTCTGCATGAGGCTGAACAAGAGTGCAGAGCATAACAACCAGATCGCCCCTTGCACATTGGGCGCAAGAGCGGAGAAGCGGGCAGAGAGTGCCCCACCTGCATCCCGCAGCGACGATAAAGGACCCTCGGTCACTTGATTTTCTTTCAGCTAGCCGATGCGCATCACCGGCGAAAAAGGCTTACCTGATCCAGCAACCACTGGCATTCGAGCGATAGCCGAGTGCGCGATAGGTCGCATCAATCAACGACTGCCCGCGATCGTTGAGCAGAATGCCGACACCCATCCGGTTCATATTATAGCCAAATGACAGAGCGGCCTCAGGATCGGCAAACCCGATCGACCCGCCCATGC
Organism: Parvibaculum sp.; assembly: GCA_040223265.1. Classification (GTDB taxonomy): domain Bacteria; phylum Pseudomonadota; class Alphaproteobacteria; order Parvibaculales; family Parvibaculaceae; genus Mf105b01. Next base: position 53,200 of record JAVKCY010000059.1, read on the forward strand.
CCACATGGCCAAAAGCCGCGTCCGAAAGAATGCACGACGAGTCCGGCGTATCTTTCAACGCGCGATTATCCATCGATTTCATAAAACCAAGCGCAAAGCGCGAGGGAATGAGAAGCGTTGCATCTTCATGGGTGCCCATCGAGATCCGCCCCATCCGCGCAAGCGTATCTTCGCTCAACAGCCGCACACCCTTGAGCGCACCGCCATTGGCGAGCGGCGCATACATGCCGGCCAAGCCACGACCATTTGTGATACCATTGGCAGAACCGATTTCAGCCGCATGCGCTTCGCGAGCATTGAAATTGAAACCACCGCCATTCATGAGAAACAGGTGGGCGGGCGATGTCGGATCTGTCAACACGGCTTGCGTAAACTTGCTGAGCGGCGCACCCGCCTCCGGCAAAGTCGGGATCATCGGTGCGATGCGTCGCTCAACCTCTTCGGGCGTACCAATCCAGAAATCAAGTCCAAGTGGACCAGCAATCTCGTCTGCAAAAAACTGACCCAAACGCTTGCCCGTTGCGCGGTGAACAAGCTCGCCAACCGTCCAGGCAAATGTCACGCCATGATAGCCATTGCGTGTGCCCGGTTTCCAGAAGGGTTTTTCTTTTTCAACAAGACCGACCATGTAAGCATAATCATTATACCCACCTTCCTTCACCGTCTCGCGCACATGCGGCACACCGGCGGAATGGTCGAGCATCATGGCAACACTCGTCTCTTCCTTGCCATTGCAGCCATATTCAGGCCAATAGGTTGAAACTTTTTCATTAAGGTCCAACAGGCCGCGCTCAACAGCCATGTGAGCGGCAAGTGCGGTTGCCCCCTTGGTGCAGGAAAATACGATCGACACCGTGTCTTCAGCCCAGTCCGCTCCGTCGCGGGCAACCTTGCCGCCCCAAAGATCGACCACCGTTTCCCCTTCGATGGTGATGGCGACGTTCGCACCCACTTCGCCGCGCGACTTGAGATTTTCCAGAAAGGCATCTGCAACGCCTGAAAATTTCTGATCACAAATGCCAGCAACTTTGTTCCCGGCAATCTCTGCTTCAAATTTCTGGCTCATGACCTATGTCTCCCTGTTTGTTATGCATGGGTTTCTTGACCCCGTCTCTTATTTTGAGCCCGTCGCTTATTTGCCGAGATAGGCAACCGCCTTGATCTCAACCACCGCGCCTGGCACGGCAAGTTCTGTCGTACCCACCGCGGTCCAGGCGGGATAGGGCTCCACCACAAACCGGTCTTTCACCGCGATGAACTGACGAATGTGATCCTGCAATCCGATATGGAAAGTTGAAAGCTCCACCACATCCGCGAAGGTGGCCCCTGCCGCCTCCAGCACGACGCCCAAATTTTCAAACGCATTGGTAAACTGCTTCTCAAGGTCCGAGGGCATCCCGTCAGCGCCGCGGCCAAGTTGACCGGAGACATAGACCCAGTCGCCCGCCTTCACGGCGGGAGCAAAATGGAACATATCGTAACTTGCGCGCGCCGCTTCAGGCACGATGGGGGTAAAACGGCTCATAGCGTAAACTCCGTAAGCTGGTTGAACATTATTCATTGAAATAGCGTCGCATCAGGATGGGGCGAAGTCGTGCGGAGAGAAGGTGATAACCCTCATCACTCAACGAGAGCCCATCCCACCGGAAAAGATCATCACGCATCCGACCCTCTTCGTCGAACATCAGGCTCGCCGTATCGATAAAAAGAATGTCATCACGCGTCTCGGCAAATTCTTCAATCAGACTGTTGGCTCTTTTCGCACCAAGCCACCGGCTCTCGCGGGACGGGGACGGACGAATGGAGACAAAAACCACATCTGCCGTCACCCCATGGGCGCGAAGTGCCGACATAAAAACCTTGAACCGCTCCAACATGTCTTCAGGCGTGCGCCCCCGCACGTCCGCCATATCCTCTTCCCCGGCAATGACAATAATGGCCTTTGGGTCATAGGGTTTGATGATGCGCGCGGCATAATGCGTCACATGATCAAGATGTGCCCCGCCAAAGCCGCGATTGATGATCTCTAGCGGTGCCATGTCGAGCTTGAGCGTTTCCCACTGGCGAACATCACGCCCCCCGACAAACACGAGCGCACCCGCCGGTGGTGGATTGGAGATATCGCGGCGCTCAAATTCCGCGATCTCGCCAGACCAATAGTCCGCATCGCCCGACGCCAGCAACACGTAGATCAGAAACAGGAAAAAGAAAACGACAGAGACAGCGGCAACAATGCCGAGACTGACAAATGTCCCCCGCATCATTGCCACCTTTCATACTTCAATTGAACGACCGTGATCAGAGAGGGTTAGCGCGCAACGGTCAGGACAACTTTGCCCTTCACCTTGCGGCTCCCCATGTCAATCAGCGCATCTGCGGCCTTCTCCAGCGGGTAGGTCGCCGAAATATGCGGACGAAGCTTGCCGGCCTTGAACATGCTCATCAGCTCTTTGAGGTTTTCCTGATGCCCTTTCGGATCACGACCGGTATAGGCCCCCCAGAAAACACCAACGATCTGGCAGTTTTTCAACAGCGCAAGATTGAGCGGGATCTTGGGGATCGGACCGGCGGCAAAGCCGATCACCAGAAAACGGCCTTCCCAGGCGGTCGCACGAAGAGCAGGCTCAGAATAGGATCCGCCAACAGGATCATAAACCACATCCGCACCCTGACCACCGGTCAGCTCTTTGATCTTGTCTGAAAAAGCCTTCTGCTCGTCCCGGCTCATGTCACCCGACGGATAGAGAAGCGTTTCATCCGCACCATGATCCCGACACACTGCAAGCTTGTCTTCAGTGGACGCTGCAGCAATCACCCGCGCCCCCATCGCCTTGCCAAGCTCAACCGCCGCCAGACCAACACCACCGGCAGCCCCCATCACAAGCAGGTTTTCACCAGGCTTAATGGCCGCGCGATGACGCAAGCCGTAATGCGACGTGCCGTAGGTCATCAGAAAGGCAGACGCTGTGTTGTAATCCATTTCATCAGGGATCGGCGTGCAGCGAGCCTCGTCCACCACAATCTCTTCGACAAACCCGCCCCAACCGCACGAACCGATCACCCGGTCGCCGACTTTTAGGTTTTTGACACCAGAGCCCACTTTGGCCACCCGGCCGGCCACTTCCCCACCGGGGCTGAACGGCAAAGGCGGCTTGAACTGATATTTATTCTCAATAATCAGCACGTCGGGAAAATTCACCGACGCGGCATGCACCTCGATCAAAACTTCGGATGCCTTCGGCTCGGGGCTTGGCAATTCTTCGATGACGAGGCTCTCTGGTGGGCCATATTCTTTGCAAAGGACGGCTTTCATCTGACCGGCTCTCCCTGTTTTTGATTTCAATATATCTATCTTATCTCAGCGGAGCCGCTTTGGGGCCAATGGTTTTTGCAACAAAAGCAGCGGACCTGCATCAATTAGAGACAGCGCAAACCAAATTGGGGCCGAATGACACAAAAAACCGTCTGAAAGCGCACCTTTTCAGGACGCTTGCTCCAGCAGATCATGACGGAAAACCAGATTTTCCGCCATTTCCGGGCATTTCCTGCCATTGGCATGGGTTTCGCTAAGTTGAGATCAGACAGGATCAGGCGGAACCTCCCAAGCTTCATCACCCAGGCCGGAGGTTCCTAAAAATCCCAGAGCGAAGCTCTACAGAATGCGCCAAGGTTGGATACCTCATAGTCCAACCAAAGCAGGGGACGCGGGGGCTGCCGACACCACGGCGCCTCCGCACAACTTTCTGGCCCCCCGCCCTCAGACCAGCCAAACCTTGCGCCACACCTTGCACCGGGGGGCGTGAGCGTCTACTCCTCCCCGAAACCACATTGACCCCAACACCAATTTGAACTGGGACACACCATGCGTGGATATTTCGGCATAGGCGCAGAAGAAATTTCAAAACCCATGAACATGGGCAATATCGTGCGCTCGGCCCATGCGTTTGGGGCAAGCTTCGTCTTCACCATCAATGCCTATTATTCTGTCCGCGCCGCCCGGTCTGACACGTCAAAGACCCCCAATCACCTGCCCTATTATGAGTGGGATTCGATCGCCGACATCATCTTGCCCAAAGGCTGCCAAATGGTCGGCGTCGAGCTGACCGAGGACGCCATCGACCTGCCGAGCTTCCGGCACCCGCTGAATGCAGCCTATATTGTCGGCCCAGAGCGCGGCTCCCTGTCGCAGCCCATGACCGAACGCTGCGATCACATCATCAAAATTCCAACAAAGTTCTGTTTGAATGTGCAGATTGCCGCCTCAATCGTCATGTATGATCGCATGCAATCGCTCGGAGGGTTCGCAAAGCGCGCGCTGATGCCGGGAGAACCTCTGGAAGAGGTGAAGCCCCATCAACACGGGGGGCGTTTTTTGCGGTCCAAACAACCGCGCACAAGATCTGAATAGGCCATCATGCAGAACGCTTCGACCCTTGAGAAATCACCACGCCGCACATTTGTTTTTGCTCTGGCGCTTTTCTCCTGGCTCACATTGCTCGCACCGGCTGCCACCATGGCCGCAACGCCGGAACCTGCGTGGAAGTTCACAAGAACGATTGACGGCTGGACGTCAACGCTCAACCAGATCGAAAGGGGCTTTTCAAACCGCCGCAGAACAATTGAGCAAGCAGACGAGCATCGCGCGACGCTGCAAGCCCTGCGAGACGATGCCAACCTTGCACGCACCGCAGCCAAAGAACAGGTAGACGAGACAGAAAGACTGCTCGCCGCCCTTGGTCCAATGCCCGAGGAAGGCACAACGCCTGAGGCTCATGATGTTGCGGAACAACGGGCAAGTTATGGGGCCCGCCTAGCCGATTTCAGAGGACGCGCGGCCCAGGCTCAACTGATGGTTCGACGCATCGACAGATCTCTCCGCGTTCTTTCAAAAATGGAGCAGGCGGCTGTTTTGCAAAAACTGCTGGAGCATCAGGGCTTACCGGTTTCGCCAACCAACCTCGCGGCGGCTCCCGGCGATTTTTGGGCCTATCTGGACCGGCTCAACACCTCCGCCATCACAAGTCTCATGGGCGCCCAAACTGAGCCGGAGACCAAGCCAGAGACCGAGCCGGAAGGCAATCCAGAAAGCACACTGGAAACCAGGCCCAAAATCCTGATCGTCTTTTTCCTCATCCTGAGCCTGTCTGCGTCCGTCTTCGCATCACGCCGACTTCTCATCAATCGATGGGGTCGCAACCCAAATATCGCGGCACCGAGTTACACAAGGCGTCTGATCGCAGCAAGCGTCGAGCCAATGGCGAACGGGCTCTTGCCAGCCCTCATCGCCGCGTCTCTTTGGTATGGGCTCAATTGGGCCTTTACGCTCAACGAAGACAGTTTTCGTCACGTGATTGAAGGGGGCCTCACTGCTCTGCTCATTATCATTGCTGCCTATGCATTGCCGCAGGCAGCGCTGTCTCCCGAGCAACCCAACTGGCGCATCGCCCCCATCAAGGCCAAAAGTGCGCGCTACATCACAAAGCGCATCGGTGCACTGGGGCTCCTTTTTGGACTTGATGTCTTTGTGAGCTACACAACGACCACAGCAGACGCAAGCTGGCTCTCAATCTATGCAGCCATCATTGCGACCCTTGAGGCCGTCCTGATCATCGACCTGCTGCGCCCCGCGCTGTGGAAACCCGACCCGACCTGGCACGAGACAGAGGCCGCCAACTCGGCCCCTCGCTCATCCTCTACAGCTGCAGCGGATAGGAAGCCGACTCACATCGCCCGGGGTCTGCAGATCTTGCGCGTATTGGTAGGAGCCATTGCCGTCGCAAGTGTGATCGCCGGTTGGAGCGGCTACACAAATCTGTCTGCTTACCTCATTGGCGGTTTGCTGGGGAGCGCTACGATTGTCGGCGGTCTCTTCCTGCTGAAGTTCATGCTCGCGGAATGGATCAGCATCATGATGCATCGTCGCAAAGTGATCGACGGGCTCAACCTGTCAGACAATGGAGCCGACACGGTCAACTTTTGGCTCTTCAGCTTTATGCAAGTATCCATCCTGATTGCGGGCGCGCTCATTGTCAGCCAGATCTGGGGTCTGCAGCTCGGCGAAACCGGTGCCATGCTCTACAATCTGGCAACCGCCATACAGATCGGCGACGTCACGATTTCTTTCTCCGACATTGCCATCGGCATTGTCACACTATTTGTGGGCCTCGCCCTCTTTCGCGCGGCCAAGCGTTTGCTGGTCAACACGATCTTGCCGCAGACACGCCTGGACCCCGGCGCGCAATATTCAATCGCGGCCATCTTTGGCTATGTCGGCATTGTTATCTCGACCGTGGTCGCGGCATCCGTGCTCGGGATGGAATTCCAGAACCTTATCATTATCGCGGGCGCGCTTTCCGTCGGCATTGGTTTTGGTCTGCAGAACATCGCAAATAATTTTGTCTCCGGGCTCATCCTGTTGTTCGAACGGCCCGTCCGGGTCGGCGACCTGATTGAGATCAACGGCATATTGGGACACGTCACCCATATCAATGTGCGACGAACCGAGATCGAGACCTTTCAGAAGTCGGAAGTGATGATCCCGAACTCTGACCTGGTCTCCACTGTCTTCACCAACTGGACCCACACCGACCGCAAAGGACGCATCGATATCAATGTCGGCGTCGCCTATGGGTCTGACACGGAGCTTGTACGCAAAACCCTGCTGGAGGCCGCAGAAACCGTCGACCGAATTCTCGCCTGGCCACAGCCGGACGTCCTCTTCCTCGACTTTGGTGATTCGAGCCTGAACTTCCAACTCCGCTGCTTTACAAGCGATGTCTCCTCGCGGATCACAACGGCCTCGAACCTGCGCTTTGAAATTGACCGGCTGTTCCGCGAACACCATATCGAAATCCCCTTTCCCCAGCGCGTCGTGCATATGGCAGCGGCAAAGCCAGCGCCCGCGCCAACTGGAACGGGTGCCCTCCAATCCGGTACAACAACAGGGAAACCGGAAACGCCGCCAGAAGGCTCTTGAAGGCCCTTGAAGGCCCTTGAAGGCTCCAGGGGGCTAACGGCTTCCGGCACAAAAATTCTGTCCCACTGGCCTTTGAGCCGCTAGGCCTATATGGTTAAATGAAACGCAACTGCTTCGGCAGCGGCACGGGGGTCTTGGTCAAGACAAATAGGAAGATGATGCGAGTAATTCAGCTATCAAAAGTGCTTACGAAAAAGCTTCTTTCAACGCTTGTGATCGCAGGCGCTGTCCTGGCGGGGAGCGCAGGCGTCGCGGCGGCGGCGGAGCCGAGCTTGCTGGGCAAGTTCAATGACTGGTCAGCCTATTCATATGGCTCCGGCTCATCGCGCATCTGCTACGTCCTGTCCGAGCCAAAGGAAATGCAGCCGCGCAGTGCCGCGCGCGGGGATGTGTACCTCATGGTCACGCACCGCCCTGGCCAGAACGTGCGCAACGAGATTTCAATGCGGATCGGCTATCCGTTCTCTGAACGCTCAAACCCTTTCGCACAAATCGGCTCTGACAAGTATCAGATGTTCAGCGGTGTGCGCGAAGGGGGCGAAAACCGTTTCTGGGCCTGGCTCAAGGACACAAGCGATGAAGGTCGGATGGCCGGTGCCATGCGCCGGGGCAGCTCGCTCATCATCAAGGGGACGTCTGAACGCGGCACCTTGACGACGGACCGCTACTCCCTTTCAGGGATAACAGCCGCCCTCAACAAAATCGATGATACCTGCCGTTAAGCACTGAAATAAGTCGAAAACTACCCTGAACCGCCATTTTTGGCGGTTTTTGGCATTAAGGGCTGGCCACACCAGGGCGCCCATTGAGAGACTGTGGCGAGTGACCAAGGAGAGAGACCGTAGCGTGGGTCTGCCGCCCATGCTATGACGCCCGCTTGAACCACATAGCAGGCAAAATGGCTGGCAACATGACAAACGGGCTGCAAACAGAAATCACGAGCGGCGAGACGGACCGCGACACCGCGCCCGCCGCAAGCCCGGCCATGACCGACACGCGGACTTCGCTGATCGGCCTATCCCGTGAAGAAATGGGTGAGGCGCTCCGCAAGGCGGGCGTGCCGGACAAACAGGTTCGCATGCGCGTGGGTCAGGTCTGGAATGCCATCTACCATCGCGGAGTCCAGTCATTTGACGATGTCACGACCCTTTCCAAGGATCTGCGCACCGATTTCGAAAAGCTCTTCTCGCTCGCAAGGCCCGAGATCGTCACCGAGCAGATTTCGACAGACGGGACGCGCAAATGGCTGGTGCGGCTCTCCTCAACCAATCCACGAGCACCCTCACCAGAAGTTGAAGTGGTCTACATCCCTGAAGAAGATCGCGGCACCCTTTGCATATCAAGCCAGGTGGGCTGCACGTTGAATTGCACCTTCTGTCACACCGGCACGCAAAAGCTTGTGCGCAACCTGACGGCTGGAGAGGTCGTCGCGCAAATTCTCATCGCGCGGGACGCCTTGGGCGAATGGCCGACCCCGCAGGAGGGACGCAAGGTCACCAATATCGTGCTCATGGGCATGGGGGAGCCGCTCTACAATTTCGATAATGTGAAACAGGCGATGGAGATCGCCTCGGACGGCGAAGGTCTGTCCATTTCCCGTCGGCGCATTACGCTTTCCACGTCGGGCATCGTGCCGGAGATTGCCCGCGTCGGCGACGAAATGGGCGTCATGCTCGCCATTTCGCTGCACGCGGTCAATGATCCGACCCGCGACGAGCTGGTGCCGATCAACAAAAAATATCCGCTGAAAGAACTGCTGGGTGCCTGCAGAAACTTCCCCGGCGTCTCCAACGCACGCCGCATCACGTTTGAATATGTGATGTTGAAGGGCGTGAATGACAGTGTAAAGGATGCCAAAGATCTGGTGCGGCTCCTGAAAGGCATCCCGGCCAAGATCAATCTCATTCCGTTCAATGCCTGGCCCGGCGCCCCTTACGAATGTTCAGACTGGGCGCAAATTGAGAAGTTTGCCGAGATCGTCAACAAGGCGGGCTATGCAAGCCCCGTCCGCACACCACGCGGACGCGACATTATGGCGGCCTGTGGTCAGCTGAAATCAGCGAGTGAGAAAATCCGCGCAAGCCAGATCGCGAGCTGAGAGGCCGCCAAGAAATAGAAGAGGTGGTCATGTCGGAAGCACAATTCGCGATTAAAGAAATATGGCGTTATCCCGTTAAAAGCATGCAAGGCGAGAAGCTGCAAGGAGCCTTGCTCACGCCAGGTGGCATTCCACTGGATCGCGGTTGGGCGGTGCGTGATGAAAAAACCCAGACCATTGCCGGCGCAAAAAAAATCAAAACACTCCTCAATTGCGAGGCGCGCTACCTCATGGGCACCAACGCAGGCTCCGTGCCTCATGTTGAGATCACGCTGCCCGATGGGACCACACTTCGAACAGACGATACGCTTGTGCACGAAAAACTTTCAGACGCACTCGGGACCGCCGTCACACTCTGGCCGCTCCAGCCCGCAAGCGACACCGACCATTACCGAACGAAAGAAAAACCTGCCGACGCGATGGCGGCACTTCGCGCAACCTTTGCACTGGAGCCGGGCGAACCTCTACCCGATTTCAGTAAATTCCCGGCGGAGCTGCTGGCGGAACTCACGGAATTTGCGTCGCCGCGCGGAACCTATTTTGACGCCTTCCCTCTCGACATGTTGACGGAGGCGTCACTGCGGCATCTGCAAACGCTGGCACCCGATGCCGATCTCGACATCCGCCGCTTCCGGCCCAACATTTTGCTGAGCGATGATCAGAACATGACGAGCCTTGCGGAAACCGGCTGGGTAGGCCAAACCGTGACGCTTGGTTCTACAAAAATTCACGTCGATATGGAATGTCCGCGTTGCATCATGACAACCTTGGCACAACAGGACCTGCCCCGCGATGCCGCCATCATGCGCGCCATGGTCGCGCAGACGAAACAAAATCTCTCCGTCTATTGCACGGTCAAGACCGGCGGTCAGATCACCGTCGGCGACCGACTAAATCTGGACTGATGGACACCACTAGCGAGCGGCCCAGGCGAACGCCGCTTCCATCCGGTCATTGCCCCAGAACAGCTCGTCGCCGACAAGAATGCTCGGCGCACCGAAAATCCCCTTCTCCCAGGCAAGATCGGTTTGGGCTTTGAGCGCACCCTTGATGGCGGGCGTGGAGGCGGCTTCCAGAATGCGTGCGCTATCCTGCCCGAGCGTATCAAGGATTTCAGCAAGCACCGAAACCTCTGAAATGATTGCGCCTTTGGCGAAGTTCGCCTGATAGACAGCACGCACAAAATCAGGACCCCAACCTTCTTTCAAACCGACAAGAGTAAGGCGCGAGGCAAGCAATCCATTTTGCGGAAAGTGCGAAGGCTTTTTGAAAGGCAGGCCTTCCGCCATTGCAATGCGCTCCAGATCGCGCCACATATAGCGCCCCTTCTGCTCAAAAACATTGAAGGGCGTATCCGTAAGCCCCTGTTTGAAAAGCAGCGGCCCGAGCAAAAAGGGCCGCCACACAAGCTCAACACCCTGCGCCTCCGCCATGCGCCCAACCCGCATGGCAGCCGGATAAGAATAGGTACTCGCAAACTCAAACCAGAACTCGACAGCAGGCATAAAAGGCTCCTCTTGCACATCAACGCACAGGACTTTATCAAAAGCGGGCTCTTAGTCTAAGGGCCTCTCCCCATCAGAGGAATTAACCAAATTGCCGCCACTTCGTCACTTCAAGGAACATGCCCAGCGCCAGAAGCTGAATGATGAAGTCCATTCGCGGCCACCCGCCAATGTGCCCAAAGCGCTCATGTGCTCACATCTGGCCTTCGTCACCGGCGAAAACGGCCACGAAGACGAGAAAGTGGCACTGAAGGCGCTCGCTCACCAGTTTGGCGCAACGATCCCGAACCATTTCGGCAATCACCTTGCCCTCAACCTTGGCCGCATCCAGCTTGTGTGGGAGCGACATACCGAGTTTTCTACCTACACGCTCTATGAGCATCTGGAGGCGATAGACGGTGATCTCGAAGTCCGGTTTGCCCACGCCCCCATGACCATGATCCCCGATCATTGGCGCCGGGATGTGAACAGCGAACTGTTGGTCGCCATCAACCTGATGGTACGACCCGGCTCCATCGACGAGGTGAGCAAACAGGCACAAAGCGTCTTCGGCACAAATACGCTTGTCGGCGGCAAGCAGTCGGGCGGTGGCGCCGCCGCATGGACCGATCTTCAGCTCGACCCGACCGGCTGCACACGCATGCTCATCGCCAATGAAAACCTGAAGCCCGGGCGCACAGGCCGTTTGGTCCAGCGCCTGCTGGAGATCGAAACCTACCGCATGATGGCGCTGATGGCGTTTCCGCTCGCGCGCGCCATTTCACCGGAGATCTCTGAGATGGAAGAGGAGCTTGCCACCATTGCAGGTGAGACAACCAACATCACGAGCCTGGAAGACGAACAGGAGCAATTGCAACAGCTGACGGCACTGGCCGCGCGTGTGGAGACAATGACGGCCCGCACAGATTTCCGGTTCTCCGCCTCCCGCGCCTATCACGAGATCGTTCGCCAACGTCTGTCAGACCTGGACGAGACGAAGCTTTCCGGCATTCAGCAATTGGCGACCTTCATGGAGCGGCGCCTTGGCCCCGCCATGCGCACCTGCACTGCCGTGGCCACCCGCATCGATACATTGTCGGAACATATTGCCCGTGCCTCCAGCTTGTTGCGCACACGGGTTGAGATCGCGGTGCAGGAACAAAATCAGTCGCTTCTCGCCTCGATGGAAAGCCGGGTACGCATGCAGGTGCGGCTACAGGAAACCGTCGAGGGCCTCTCCGCGGTCGCCATTTCCTACTATCTGCTGGGTATCGTGAACTACACATTGAAGGCGGCGGAAAAACTGGGCAGTCCGATTGATCCGACCCTCGCAACCGGCCTCGCCGCGCCTATCGTCATCGGCACGGTCTATTGGGCCGTCAGACAAGTGCGCAAGCGTCTGACAAAATCGCGATAATTCGCAAGGCCAGCCCCGAAAAACACGGAAATTCGGGGTTTTTGCCGCAAATCATCTCTCACCTTGCGGGACCACGCGTTTTCCCTATAGTGCGGCTGCATCACCACCCCAAAGGCTGGAAACTCATGAGCGACATCAAAAAAGTCGTGCTCGCCTACTCGGGCGGCCTCGACACTTCGATCATCCTGAAATGGCTGCAAGACGTTTACCAATGTGAAGTGGTGACTTTCACCGCCGATCTTGGTGCTGGAGAAGATCTGGAGCCCGCCCGCAAAAAGGCGGAAATGCTGGGCATCAAGGAAATCTTCGTTGAAGATCTGCGAGAAGAATTTGTCCGCGACTATGTTTTTCCGATGTTCCGTGCGAACGCCCTCTATGAAGGCGTCTATTTGCTCGGCACGTCCATTGCGCGACCTTTGATCGCCAAACGGCAGATCGAGATTGCCGCCGCAACCGGCGCGGACGCGGTCTGCCACGGCGCCACCGGCAAAGGCAATGATCAGGTTCGCTTTGAACTTGGCTATTACGCGCTGAACCCCTCGATCAAAGTGATCGCCCCCTGGCGCGAATGGGACCTCAACTCCCGCACCAAACTGATCGACTATGCTGAAAAGCATCAAATCCCGATCGCCAAGGACAAACGCGGCGAAGCGCCCTTCTCCGTGGACGCAAATCTTCTGCACATTTCCGCGGAAGGCAAAGTGCTGGAAGACCCGAACGTCGAAGCGCCGGAATATGTCTATTCCCGCTCCGTCTCGCCGGAAGCAGCCCCGGACAAGCCAACCTATATCGAGATCGGTTTTGAAAAAGGCGATGCGGTTTCAATTGATGGGAAACCCATGAGCCCGGCCACATTGCTCACCAGGCTCAACGAGCTGGGGGGAGCAAACGGCATCGGCCGTCTTGACCTGGTTGAAAACCGCTTCGTCGGCATGAAGTCTCGCGGTGTGTATGAAACGCCGGGCGGCACAGTGCTGCTCGTCGCCCATCGCGGCATCGAAAGCCTGACACTGGATCGCGGCGCCGCTCATCTCAAAGACGAGATGATGCCGCGCTATGCAGAGCTCATCTATAATGGCTTCTGGTGGAGCCCTGAACGTGAAATGCTTCAGGCCCTGATCGACAAGAGCCAGGAAAACGTCACCGGGACCGTCCACCTGAAACTTTACAAAGGCTCGGCAACGGTCGTTGGCCGCGCCTCGCCTTATTCACTCTACTCTGAAGCACATGTGACCTTTGAAGATGATGCAGGTGCCTATGACCAGAAGGACGCGGCAGGTTTCATCAAGCTGAACGCACTGCGCCTTCGTCTCCTCCAAGCCCGTAACAACCGGAATAAATAATGCGTATTGACGAAATCCCGATCGGCCAAAACCCGCCCCATGACCTGAACGTCATCATCGAAGTCCCCCATGGCGGGCATCCGGTTAAATACGAACTGGACAAGGCATCCGGGACGCTCTTCGTTGACCGCTTCATGCACACGGCTATGACCTATCCGTGCAATTACGGATTTGTGCCGCACACCCTGTCAGAAGATGGGGACCCGATTGACGTGCTCGTGGTCAGCCGCATTCCCGTGGTGCCGGGTGCCATTCTGCGTTCCCGCCCGATCGGCGTTCTCCTGATGGAAGATGAAGCAGGCCAGGATGAAAAAATCCTTGCCGTACCGGTGGATGCGCTCAATCCCTATTACAAGGAAGTGCGCGACTATACCGACCTTCCAAAAATCCTGATTGATCGCATTGCTCACTTCTTCAACCATTACAAGGATCTTGAAGAAGGCAAATGGGTAAAAGTGGATCGCTGGGGCGATACAAAAGAAGCAGAAGCGCTGATCCTGAAAGCCATCGAAGCCGGTAAAACCAAATAGGAACTACTCAAACGCAATCAAAAGCCGACCTCAGCGAGGTCGGCTTTTTTGTGAGCACATCTCACCCGTCGCAGGAAAGGGCGAGGATACGGCTGATCTCGGTAATCGACCGACCACTCTCCGCACGCCATGCATTGAAAGCCGCCTGCACCTCAACCAGTGCCCTTTTGGAGGTGGGTGCCTTGTCGACGACGCCGGCAGCAATGAGCGCGGCCACGACAGAGGATGACATGATCCAGCTATCAACACCTGAGAAGCGCAAAAAATAGTGCGCTGATGCACCCGACAGGCGCGATCCCCGCTTCTTGAGCGTGTCCAAAAGATCCACATATTTTTCAGGCTTCGATTTCGCAAAGAAAGCACCGACGCTGCCATACTCTTGCACAAGCTCCACAACAAAGCGTGCATTCTCCACCGTCGCCTTGATCTTCGCGCCATTTCGAACAATACGTGCGTCTGACACAAGGCGCCCCAGATCCTCATCTGAATAGAACGCAACCCGGTGCGGATCGAACCCGTCAAACGCCTCTTCAAAGCCCGGCCATTTCGCTTCAATCACCTTCCAGACAAAGCCCGCCTGGAAAACTGATTTGGTCATCTGCGCAAGCCAGCGATCATCCGGAATTTTCTTGAGGGCAGCCGCGGATTTAGGCTTCATCAGACCGGCTTTTACTCCGGCCTCGTCATGGCGCTTCACCGCGCGCTTGTAAATGGTGTCAAACTTTTCCATGAGACAATTCCGCTCTGTTCGGCGCGTCAGCAACGATCAGGGGAGCTGCCAGCCGGGCTCTTCACCCATCACATGACCGGCAATCTCCTGCACCAATGTGGCGCCCTTCGAACTATTGGTCAGAACAACGATACCGGAGCGACGCGTGGGATCAATAACCATAAGGCTCTCAAATCCCGGATTGCTACCCCATTGCCAAAGGGTGCGCCCACTCCGGCCATCCCGCGTGCCGATGCCAAGGCCCCATCCGATGCCATCACCAATCTCGACAATCTCCGTCGCCATCCGCTGTCTGAAATACGATCGCACAACACGGTCATCCAGCATACCTTCCACAAACCGTCCCATATCATGGGCACTGGACCTGAAGGAAAAAGCCGCATTGACCCTGTCGCCCGCCATGGCCGGGCCCGGCACATTTCGATTGATGAAATAGAGACTGCAAAGCATGGCGAGTGCGAGAGCAAAAACCGTCATCAGATTGCGAGAACGTTCATGCCCTTGCGCAAGTGTGCCGTCCGCCGGACCGAGCAGGCCAAGAAACGCAAACAACAACATGAAGAATGTCGCAAGGAGCCCAAGTGCTACAAAATACACCATCACATATCCCGCGATAAACAAAAGATCCCATCCGCCGAGCAGCATCCAGATAAGACTGATTGTCAGCACCACCGCTAGAACTGCTGCGGGCAGAAAATCCCGTACTTCCAAACGCAGGCGTGCAAGATAAAACCGTACCACGCCCATCGTTGCGACAGAAAACAGGATGAACAGCAAAACGAGCGGTAGAATAAAAGTGATCACCGGCAGAAACAACGGCACTTGCCCGCGCGCAACCGTGGGTACCAGAAAGTCGGCAAGGCCATAGCCCGACGACACCATGCCCAAGGGTTCAAGAACGCTTTGATGTATGTGGCGATCAAAACTCAATTCGCTCACCGCTTCCATGACATGGGCGAGGTACATGTAGCCGACACCCGAGTAGGAGAAAGCGCTACCCGGTGAAGACCAGCTTTCATTGCTGCAACACCAAACAAAATTGCTGAGACCAGATGTATGCGTGAGCACATGGCGGAGCGTGATCAGCGATTGATCATCACCATCACCGAGCCAGACCTCGTCAAGCGCCTCTCCAAGTGGCCGATCAAGGAAGATTTCACCTTTTTGGGCAAGCCGAAGGGCACCAAGCGCTGCAACCGGTTTGCCCAGTGACGCTGCTTCAAACAAGGTATTGGCGCTAACGGCCTCTTCGCCCGCATAATCGGTAAAACCAAAGCCCTGCTCGTAAACAATCTGACCATCTTTGACGATAGAAATCGCAAGCCCCGGCACGTCTTCTTCCGCCATCGCGCGCGGGATATAGAGCGAGAGCGCACGCGCCATCTCATCTTCCGACCAGGCGATCATACCACCCGGCTCTGCCTGCCCATGTGCTGCACCAGACATCAGGCACAGCGATGCGGCAAGCAAAAGCCCGATACGGGATCCCAAGTTTTTCAAAGCACGGCTAAATCGCATCCATCAATCAATCGGCATGCGCGGCATGTTGAAATTGAGACGGAGCCCGTCAATCGCTTTCCGCTGCTCGAGGTCAAGGGGGCCTTGGGCTTCTCCATCAATCAGGCTCTGAAGTTCCTGCCGGTTCTTCACGCCAAGGATCACGCTGTCGACCCCTTCCATGGAGAGCACATAACGATGCGCGATCACAGCAGGGTCCTCCCCCCATTGCGCACAGAGCGCACGAAAACCGGACGCCCTCTCAAAGTCAGCAACTTCCTCCGGCGCGGCCTGCCTGTCGAGCTCTGCTGTCAGCGCCCCTGCCTGCACAGCCCTGATGCCCAGGACACCCACGCCATTATTCTTGGCGGTGCGGATGATGTTGCGTGCCTCCGTCGGTTCTTCAAACCGACGCATGCTCCCGGCACTGTCCATAAGATTGCTGACTGCTTGCACAACGGCAGGCTTCTTCTCCAAACGAAGAGCATCCATAATGCTTTTGGGAAGGCCGGTGCCAGTGATCCCCCAATTGGCAATCAGGCCTTTTTCCTTCAGTCGCTCGAGCGCGGGCACAACTTCGCCCACATAGGCCGACCAGCGCGTCGCAAACCGGTCCTGCACGTCCGCATTCTTGGCATAGCGATAATCATCTGGACAGATATTGCTGTGCAGGAAAAAAAGGTCCGCGCGCTCAATCTTCATCGTCGCAAGCGAGCGCAGGAGAGATGTCTCCATTCGGCCATAGGCGGATCCCGCTTCAGGCGTTCCAACCTGACACTTGGTCGTAAAACGAACACCATCGGGCGGCGATCCGTCAAACGCCTCACCAAACACGTGTTCCGCCTCACCGCGCCCATACATGGGTGCTGCATCAAAAAGCGTAATGCCCGCATCTACCGCAAGCCGCACCGTCGCGACAGCCTCCTCCCGGCTCGTCTCGCCCCAGATCTGGCCAAGCCCGCCGCCACCAAGCGTCAACCGGCTGACGGGCCACAATGTGCCGAGCATCGTGCTTTTCAAATCGCGCTCCTTTAAAGATCCGCAGGCGGTTCAAGACCGTTCTGCATGCAAGCCGCAACGACCGTGTTGCGGATGAGGCAGGCGACCGTCATAAGGCCCACACCACCCGGCACCGGCGTGATCGCACCAGCACGCGTCAAAGCGCTCTCAAAATCAACATCGCCCACAAGCCGCGTTGCCCCCTCGCCCTTGTATGGCGCGGGCACCCGGTTGATCCCGACATCGATCACGACCGCCCCCTTTTTGATCCATTCGCCTTTGATCATCTTCGCACGACCAACAGCTGCCACCACAATGTCAGCCAGACCAACAATCTCAGCGAGATTTACGGTACGCGAATGCGCAATCGTCACGGTGCAGTTTTCATTGAGAAGCAACTGCGCAACGGGTTTTCCGACCAGGTTTGACCGCCCGACAATAACCGCATGTTTGCCGGAAAGACCCCCTTCGACCGCTGCTTGCGCCATGATCAGGCACCCCATCGGTGTGCAGGAGACAAGCCCCGGCAGACCCGCAGAAAGGCGCCCCGCATTCAGCGGATGAAGCCCATCCACATCTTTCGCAGGGTCAATGGCATCAATCACCTTCTGCTGGGAAATGTGATCGGGCACGGGAAACTGCACAAGCACCCCATGCACGTTGGGATCAACATTGAGCTCCGCCACCTTGGCAAGCACGCTCGCTTCGCTCGTATCGGCAGGCAGGCGGAACTCGTAGGAGTTCATGCCCGCCTCTTTGGTCGCAATCCCCTTGTTGCGCACATAGACCTGACTGGCTGGATCTTCCCCCACCAGCACCACAGCAAGACCCGGTATAATACCATGATCAGCTTTTAGCCGCGCGACATGTCCCGCCACCTTCGCCCGCAGCGCCAGCGAATGGACCTTGCCCTCAATCCGCCTGGCCAATCCACCCGTTTTGGCCAATCCGCTATCGCTTACCATCCAAAAACCTTTCGACCCGCTCGCACTATCTCAATCAGAACTGGCTGATCGCGCTTCAGCCCCCCAGCAACATCGGTGCAAGATCGCGAATAAGGAGGTTCTGCAGAAACATCAAAGCCAGAATGAGCACGACCGGGGAAATATCAACACCCCCCAGATCCGGCATGAAACGGCGGATCGGGCCAAGCGCGGGCTCCGTCACCCGGTAGAGAATGTCCGCCACCGAATAGACAAAACGGTTTTGCGTGTTCAACACATTAAACGCAATCAACCAGCTCAAAATGGCATTCGCGATCAAAACCCAGATATAGAGGCTGATAACCTGAGAAACGAGAATTAGAAGAGATTGCATGCGCCCATCCGCCTTTGGCTCAAATCAGTATCGGGCCCGTTCTTAGCACGGAAACCGGGTCGCGCGCACCCCTGAAGAACCACGAAAAACTGCGATAAGCCGAGTAGACACCTCCTTGTTTCGCACCATTTCGCTATGGCCAAAGGTTCCCACCTGTTGGGCCCAAAGCCGCAAGCCTGCCTGGAGCGCACACAAACCCAACCGCTCGAACTTGCCATTTATAGCTCATCCTCTATGGTCCGCCCGTCCCGCACGGGAAAGCCCGCGAATATGCACTAAAGCGATCCGTCTTCCAGAAAGGCGGCTGTCGCCAGCGTTTGGAAAAACACGATCAATGATGAAATCAATAAGACAGGAATGGTTTGGCAACATCCGGAACGACCTGCTCGCCGGTACCGTTGTCGCCCTGGCCCTCATCCCGGAGGCGATCGCCTTCTCCATCATTGCAGGCGTCGATCCGAAGGTCGGCCTTTATGCCTCCTTTTCAATCGCCGTCATTATTGCATTTACCGGCGGCAGACCGGGCATGATCTCCGCAGCGACGGGCGCCATGGCCCTGCTCATGGTGACCCTCGTCAAGGAACACGGGCTTCAATATCTCTTCGCGGCAACGGTGCTGACCGGCATCCTCCAGATCATTGCGGGCTGGATCCATTTGGGTGCACTCATGCGCTTTGTCTCCCGCTCGGTCATTACGGGGTTCGTGAACGCGCTCGCCATTCTCATCTTCATGGCGCAATTGCCGGAACTGACAGGCGTCACCTGGCATGTCTACGCGATGACGGCAGCGGGCCTCGCGATCATTTATGGTCTGCCCTACATCACCAAGGCCGTACCCTCACCGCTCATCACCATTGTTGTCTTGACCGCTGTCGCCATCATGTTCGATCTCGACATTCGCACGGTCAGCGACATGGGGGAACTGCCGGACAGCCTGCCTGCCTTCCTGTTTCCCGATGTGCCCCTGACGTTGGAAACGCTCACCATCATCTTCCCCTACTCGATTACCCTGATGGCAGTTGGCCTGCTGGAATCTTTGATGACGGCCACCATCGTCGATGATCTGACCGATACAAAGTCAGACAAGAACCGTGAATGCGTGGGCCAAGGCGTGGCCAACATCGCGACCGGCTTTATCGGCGGCATGGCCGGTTGCGCTATGATCGGCCAGTCGGTCATCAACGTGAAGTCTGGTGGACGCGGGCGTTTATCTGCACTCACTGCCGGTGTTCTTCTGCTCTTGATGGTTGTGTTTGCGGGCGAGTGGGTCGGCCAAATTCCCATGGCAGCCCTTGTTGCCGTCATGATCATGGTCTCTATCGGTACGTTCAACTGGGCGTCGCTAAAAGGCCTGCGCGACCATCCGAAAAGCTCAAGTATTGTCATGCTGGCAACCGTCCTCATGACGGTCTTCACCCATGACCTCGCCAAGGGCGTGCTGACCGGTGTGCTTCTTTCCGGTTTTTTCTTCGCCCAGAAAGTCGGCCAATTCTTCTTCATCCGCTCACACGCAGGCGAAGAAGGCCGTGTGCGAACCTATCAGGTCTCAGGCCAGGTCTTCTTTGCAACCGCCGAACGCTTCATCAACTCTTTTGACTATCGTGAAGTGATTGAGACGGTGCGGATCGATGTGAGCCGCGCCCATTTCTGGGACATCACAGCCGTCAGCGCTCTCGACAAAGTAGTCCTCAAATTCCGCCGTGACGGAACAGACGTGGAGGTAATCGGCATGAACGAGGCAAGCGCCACGATGATTGACCGCTTTGCCGTTCACGACAAGGACGATGCAGAAGACATTCTGGTGAGCCACTAGGGAGCAGATGATGATCATAGAAGAAAAGAAAATCCTCGCCTGTGTGGACCAGTCCCGCTTTGCAGATTTCGTGACCGACTATGCGGTCTGGGCCGCCCGTAGGCTTGATGCACCGCTTGAGCTGCTGCATGTCATCAATCGCCACCCCGAGACAACGACACACGTTGATCATAGTGGCGCCATTGGCTTTGACGCGCAGGAAGCCTTGCTCACCGAGCTAACAGACGAAGACAGCGAGCGCAGCCGGTCTGCCCGCGAAGAGGGTCGGCTTATTTTGACACGGTTGCGCGAGCGCGCGCTCACCGCAGGTGTCACCGCAGATATTCGCCAGCGTTATGGCACCCTCAACGAAACCGTGACCGAACAAGAAGATCAGATCCGCTTGTTCGTCTTGGGAAGACGGGGCCAATCAGCCAAAACCAATCAGCGCGACGCAGGCCCGCATTCTTTAGGCCGCCATGTGGAAGAAGTTGTGAGCTCTCTCAGCAAACCAATTTTGACCGTGACCGATAGTTTCAAGGAACCCAAGCGGATCATGCTCGCGTTTGATGGTGGCAGCGTGACCAGACGCGGCGTCCGCCTGATGGCCGGAAGCCCACTCTTCAAAGGCCTGCCCATTCACCTTCTTATGTCTGGCAAGGCGGGAAGCGCTGCCGAGCGGCAATTGGACTGGGCAAAAGAAATGCTTGAGAAGGCGGGCTTTGAAACCAAGGCTTCCTTCAAACCGGGCGATGCCGAAACCGTCATCACCAACAACATTCTGGGAGAGGATATCGACTTGCTCGTCATGGGAGCGTACAGCCACGTGCCCTGGCGCAGGATGCTGATGGGCAGCAAAACAACCGATCTCCTGCGCGCCGCGAAAGTGCCAACCCTGCTTGTACGCTAAGCGCGCCTGCGCCTGATCAAAATCAGGGTAGAAACCCGCACGAACACTGGCGGTCGTGCACCCAATTCCTTACTCTTCTTCTCATTGAACAAATCAATTGGAGGAAACGAGCAAATGATTGACGTCTATTTCTGGCCGACACCCAATGGCCGCAAGATCACGATCATGCTGGAGGAATGCGGGCTTCCCTACAAAATTGTTCCCGTCGACATTGGCGCAGGCGAGCAATTTACCCCTGAATTCCTGCGCATCTGTCCCAACAATCGCATGCCCGCCATTGTCGATCACGAACCATTGGGGGGCGGTGATCCGATCGCCATATTCGAGTCGGGTGCCATTCTCGAATATCTTGCGGACAAGTCAGGCCAGTTCCTTCCCAAAGATCCGCGTGGAAAATACGCGGCACTCCAATGGGTGCATTGGCAGATGGCAAATCTCGGGCCCATGATGGGCAACGCAAACCATTTCAAAAACTACGCAAAGAACATGGTCGATGACGAGGCCATGCTTGAATATGGACAACGGCGTTTCATTGGCGAAGTGGACCGTCTGGCGGGCGTGATGGACGCTCAACTTTCCGTACACAAATTTCTGGCAGGCAGTGAATATACCATCGCCGATATCATCACTTGGCCCTGGGCCATGTTCATCAATCGCCTGGCAGATACTGAAGGCGGAAGCTGGGACAATTACCCCAACGTCAAACGATGGGTGAACGATGTGGGAAGTCGCGAGGCTGTAAAGCGGGGTCAAAAAATCGGTGAAGAGCTTGGCAAGCGCGAGCTTTCCAAGGAGGAGGAGGAAGCGCGCCGCAAACTTCTCTTCAATCAGACCAATGCGTCGGTCCGCAAAGCACGGGAAGAGGCTCTCAAGAGATAGCCCTCATTCGGATTTGGAAAAGGCGTCAGCTAGACAAAGGCTGGCACCCTATTTCATTTGACGCTCAGGCAAGCCTGCACACATAGGAAAAAGTATTTTTTATTGTAGAACAAAACATTCGCTTAATCCTTTATTATGGCTCTGGATAGATCATATGTCCTAGTGGCTTCCACGAGGCGGGTATTGGGGCTCCCTGGGGTCACACAGGGGAAATGGGAATGTCAGGCGTTAACAGCATCAACAATGCCGGTACAAACCGGGTAACTGAGTTTATTGATGACGAGACACCAGTTCTATCAAGGCCAGAGGGGTTTCCAGGCCAGATACAATTGGTTGATTTTGAGAAACTCCGCGCTCATTTGGGCGAAGACTGGCCGCACAACAAAGCACGCATACACGATGCCGTGAACGACCTGCTCCGACGCGAACTGGGCCCATGGGACTTCTCCACAATGATCGGGCAGGAGCATGTGCTGATCATCTATGGTGATGACAATCTTTCAACGTCACAACGCATCGCTGGCAAAATCGGCGAACAGATCGAAGCAGAATTGGGTGGCGGGTATCATTCCCTGTTGATGGATATCAGGCCTGGCGACAAGAAAATTGCCAGGAAGATTGTGGGCGAACTCAACACCCCGCAAACAAATCCTGAGGTCTCAGCAAAACGCTACGCCAGGCAGGGAAACTGGGAAGCCATACCGTCTCAAGCGCGGCGCCCGGCACCAACAGATAGTGCCAACACGCTCGCGGGTCTGACTGAAAGCTTTCGCAAACCAGTGACAAGGCAAGAAGTCGGTTACGCACCGATGTGGAACGTCCGCCAGGAGGTTCTCACCGGCTATGCAATAGTGCCTGTTGTGAGAAGCCAGAACATGCCAACAATTACGAGCTATAACGTATTGGGACAACCGGCGACCCTGGCTGATATTCAGACCTTGGACGTAGAGATGTTGCGGACGCAAATCGAGGTAGGGGCAGAGCTTGTTCGGAACAACTTTACCTCCCTCTTGGTCTCGCAGGTCCACTCCGACACATTATCGTTTGTCAGCAGCCGCAAAGAAGTTCTTCAGATAGCGCAACAAATTCCCCCGCAACTAAAAAACACGCTGATGGTTCAAATCGTCGGCACCATGGAAAATACACCGGCAACCACAATCACGCAACGTATCGGAGGCCTTAACAAATATTTCCGTGCAATGATTATCCGTGTCCCGTCCATAAACTTCCCAATTGATCGGTGTCGCGATGCGGGGGCAACGGCAGTCTCTTACATTGTACCACCAAACCAGTCAGATGATCAGATCGTGAGCGATGCCAAACGCGTCATCGCCCAGGCCCAGATGCACCGGCTGCTCACCTGTTTCGAATATGTCCCGACAGTGAAACTCGCCGTACGCCTGAAAGAAGCCGGCGCGGTATTCGTGACAGGGGCATGTGCGGGAGAGATTGAAGAAGCGCCGGGTAACATGCAACATCTCAAAGTGAAAAATGCAGAGCTAAGGCAAACCGCTCGCTATTGATCACCACCCTTGTCGCCGACATAGCGCACGCGCCAGATGGTGCCTGAGGCATCTTCAGCGATCAGCAGGCTTCCATCATTATCAAACACAAGACCCGTTGGCCGCCCCCACACACGGGCGGGCGTGTCGCCTTCCGTCCAGAAACCAGCAACAAAGGTTTCATAAGTACCGACGGGGCGCCCCTCTTCAAACGGAACACGAACGATCTTGTATCCTGTCGGTGTGGTCGCATTCCACGAACCATGAAAGGAAACGAATGCGTCACCGGTATAGTCTGAAGGGAAATTTCCCCCGGCATTGAAGGCAAGATCAACCGCACTGGAATGGGCTGCGAAAAGAACGTCCGGCTCGAGCGTTCGCGCGACGAGGTCTGGGCGTATGTCACCATAGCTCGGGTCCGGATGCGCACCAAGATAGGCGTATGGCCAACCGTAAAAGCCACCGGGACGAAGCTCTGTCATATAATCCGGCACCAGTGCGTCGCCATACCCGTCGCGCTCGCTTACCACAGTAAACAATCGCGGACTGCCTGGTTGGAACGCAAGGCCAATCGGGTTTCGAAGACCGGACGCAAACAGCGTCTGTTCGCCCTGGACCATGTCAAATCTTTGAACCGTCGCGCGTGGCGCCGCCTCTTCATCAAGATTGCCAACGCTTCCAACAGAAACATAAAAGCTCTGTCCGTCGGGCGAGAAAGTGAGCATGCGCGTCCAGTGCCCACCAGTGTCCCCGAAAGCACCCGCCCGCGTGACGGGCTGGCGTGTTGGCGCAACGGTTTTGCCGACGGCAGAACCTAGCAGCCAAACCGCGCGCTCATCTGCGATATAGAGTTTTCCCCCTGAAATCGAGATCCCTGATGGCAGATGGAACCCGCGTGCATATTCGCCGCGGGTCTCCGCTACGCCATCCTTGTCGCTATCCTGAAGCCTGGTGATCCGTCCGGCAGTGGGTTCGGTGACAAAGATCGAGCCATCAGCGGCAACAGCAAGTGCGCGTGGCCCGTCCAACCCCTCGGCAACAAGCGAAGCTTCAAAACCAGTGGGAACGCGGAGCCAGGCACCCGAGGGACGCGGAACCACAATTGCGCGGTTGCTCACCATCTTTCCCAAAGTCGGTTCTGGAAGCATTTCGAGGCGAATATGGTACTGGGTACCGACCGCCTCATCAGCCCCCATAGAGGGTTTGCGCGGATCGTCAGCAGCCCAAACCACCGGGGCCCAAACCAGCGGAGCCCAAACCAACGAGGCCCAAACCAACGCAAACATGACCAGACAGGCGAACCTCACGAGCCCTGTTTTCTTCAAGGGCGCGCCACTTCGGCTTTTTGAGAGTGTCGGGCTCTGCATTCTACTCACCGGTGAAAATGGGTTTTCTTTTTTCAAGAAACGCCGTGATCGCTTCACGTTGATCCTGTGATGTTGCCGCGAGTGCAAATTGATCCCGGTCCATATAGGTCGTCGCCTGGTTAAGCGCTTTGGCGGCCATATCGATCGATTGTTTTGACATCCGCACCGCAACAGGCGGCAACGCGCCAAACCTCTCTGCCATATCCAGTGCATCTGCGAGGGCTTGCCCTGTCGGACTGACCTGCTCCACAAGGCCCCATTCCAGCGCCTTGGGTGCAGGAAGAGCCTCCCCAAGGATCGTAAACAGCTTTGCTTTCGCAGGGCCCATCAAATTTACAAGACGCGGATTGGAATGCCAGCTCATATTCATGCCCAAAGGAATTTCGGGCAGCCGAAAGACGGCACTTTCGGCTGCGACACGAATGTCACACGCGGCAACGAGCGCGGAACCACCCCCAATGCAGAAGCCCTCGACGGCGGCAATCGTCACCTGCTCCAATCGCTCCCATGCGTCGCACATGTTGGGACCTACCTTCAATGCATGGCGGCGATGAAGAAGGCCGGTCGGTCTGTTGGCCAGTTCCGGATCTTTCAGATCCGCACCGGCAGAGAATGCCCGGTCCGAGCCCGTAAGAACGATGACGCTTGTCTCAAGATCATCTTCAAACTGGTTTGCAACCTCGGTAAGTTCCTTCATTGCGGCGACCGAAAGAGCGTTAAGTCCGTCGCCACGATCAAACTCAACAAGGGCGACCCGGCCCCGTCGGGCAATACGAGTAAAGGCCCCAAATTTTTTGGCAATTTCACGCATGTATAAACTCTCCTGTCGGATATGAAGCTACCAAAACAGGCGAGAAGCTCAACAAGCAGCGTGGCACCTGATCATCCGGTTTGGAATCATAATTTGAATCGGGACGAAAACGAAAAGGCCCCGGAAATCCCGAGGCCTTCCGTCTGTTCAATTACCGAAAAGCTTAGCTCCCCGTTCCACCTTCGCCCATCGCAGCAGCGGCGTTATTCGGCATCCGCTTCACACCGGACTCACCAAAAATAGCGATTTGATCGTTTCTGATTTCAATCACCGCACTGTAGCCCTCGCGGTCTGCGCGGCTCACTGTTTCAAAAGATTGACCCAGATCCGTTGAGAAGGCGATCGCTCCACTCAGGCCCGCAAGAACGACGGTGCCATTGGCAAGCTGCGTTGCACCGCCAAAACTCTTGGTAACCCCGGTGTCGATTTTCGTCCAGGTTTCGCCCTTATCCACAGTGCGAAACACATTGCCGCGCATACCGAAAATGAGGACCGATCCGTCGCTCACACCAAGACCACCCCAGAAGGAACCTTCATATGGTGTCTGCAAGCGTGCAAAAGTTGCGCCCTCATCATCCGAGCGATAGACCGTTCCAAACTCCGCCGCAACCCAGATAGAGCCAGACTTATCGCGAAAGCTGTCGTTAAGATGGAAATCATCTTCCCCACCTTCGATGATCTGGCGCTGCTCCCACGTTTCGCCTGCGTCCGTGGTCTCCAGCATATAGCCAAAGGCACCCATCGCGATGCCATGATCTGGGGTCATGAAGAAAACGGTCAGAAGCGGACTTTCAGCTTCGAAATCTTCGTGAACCAACCGCCAGGTGTCACCACCATCGACCGTCTTCACGATCATGGAATCGTGCCCGACCGCATATCCGATGTCCTTGGTCGGAAAGGCGACAGAGGTCAGCGTGACCTGCGTCTCGACGCGACTTGCCTGTTTCCAGGTCGCACCGTCATCGTCCGAATAAACCACATGGCCGAACTCGCCGACAGCGACGATACGTGCTTCCGTCCTCACAACATCAATCAACAGCTTGTGAGCTGCAAGAGCTGAGGGCGTGGAGAGCAAGATCGGTTTCCCGTTAAACTCGCCGGCATTGACGTCCTCGTCCTGAGCCAGGACGGGCGTTACAGCAAGAGACAATGCTACTGCTGCTGATGAAATAAACTTAGATACTTTCATGACCTGTTACTCGCGTTTCCCCGCTAGTGGCCGGGTGCCGGAGCTCTTGCCCCTTGTTATTACGGCCCAATTGATCCCAGCTCTCATCTTTGAGCAGGGTGTTTCATACTTCTTTGATACTCGCAGCTATTCCGGCATTTGACACTCAAAATCGACGCGCCAACCAGACCCAATGTGGTGTTTTCCTCAAAACGCCCGATATCCGCCGAAAGAACTCCGGTTCCAAACTGAACTCGGACCATTCTATAGTTTTTGGAGCCGCGCGCCAAGCGGCACGAGAAGATCCGGGAAACCCGGAAATACGGAATGCTCAGGCTTTCATAGCAAAACCCCCGGCTCCTAAAAGGATCCGGGGGTCAAGTCTCAGGCGGAGTTTACCCCACCAAAAAGATTAACGAACGCCAAGCTGGCGGATAGAAGCCGGTGTATACCGGTTCGCATCCAGCTCATCAGCGAAATAGTTAATCTGTGGCTCTTCGTTCGTCATAGCGAGCGAGAGATAACGACCAGCCTGCAAGTCATAAACAACTTCAGCGGCACTGCCACAAAGCGGCACATTGTAACGCTGCAGCTGCTGCAGTTCCTGAACGCGCCACAGTTCCCCACGACCGTCATACAGATCGGATTCCGAGATCGTCCAGTTGTCTTCGTTGATAGCCTTCACACGGCGGCCATAAACGTGACGATTGCCTGGCTTCAGCTTGGCTTCGATCACCCATGCACGAGCAAGCTCGTAACGGATCTTGTCCTGGTTCAGGTGAAGAGGCGTGATGAATTCAGCATATGGTGCTGCTTCTGCATCATAATTGTTGAATGCAATCAGGCGCTCCTGCTTGCCAAGAACGGTCCAGTCATAACGGTCTGGCGCACCATTATAGCCGTCAAACGCATCAGACGTGGACAGACCATCCGAGTTTGTACCCGGGTTGTCATAGGAGATGTTTGGCGCACGACGAACCCGGCGTGTACCTGGGCTGTACTGCCAGGCTTTGCGAGGCTCAAGCGAACGGTCCAGTGTTTCGTGAACCAGGATCACGCTACCGGCAGACCGGGCTGGTGCAACAGTGTTCGCAATATAGTAGAGCGAAATATTGTTGAGATCTTCAGCAGCACCCTTGGACGGATCAGACCATTGAAGAATGGCTTCATCCTGAACCGTGGTCAGCTGATAATCACCAGAGCGCGTAACAGCCGCCGCCGTAAACTGGCGAGTGAGCTTGAAAGAACGGAAACGCAGTGTGTGGTTCCAGATGATTTCAAGCGCGCTGTTTGGAATGGGGAACGGAAAGCCCATGATGGCCTTGCCCACACCATTACCACCACCGACAAGCTCGCCAATTGTCGCGTTTGAGCGCGTCGCAGCATAGACGTTGTCAGGGAATGCGCATGAACGGCGTGAAGGATAGACGTTCATCTTGTACGACGGATATGTCGTCAGCATGGCCTTGTAGCCATCCGACAGAATGGCGTCATACTGACCCATATTGCCGGCTGTGATCGTATATTTGATCGCATCGCTGGCGAACGGGTTCGGCAGCTTGTCACCAGGCGTATAGGAAACATTGCTTGGTACGGTTGGCAGACCACCGGTCCACGCCGGAATGTCCCCACTCCCGGCTTTCTCGGCGCCAACTGGCGTCAAGTCCGCCCCAAGGCGGCTGGCTTGCTCTGCAGGCACTGCGGCCATTGCAGCGGTCACGAAGGCGCTTGCAGCAACCATCGAAACCAAAGCAGTCATTTTTTTCATAACAGGTTCCCTCTCTAGTACATATGGCGCTTCGCTAAACACGCATTGCTCAGACGTGCCCCACTTGTAAACACAAACTTTATAGACACAGACCGAAGCTGGCAAAGAAAAGGGCCCGGGAAAATGCTCCCGGGCCCTTAAATCTTCGTAATGTTTCGTTCAGCTTGGAGCTTAGAAAGAGTAGCTCAGGTTGACCGCAACAAAGTCCGTATCGCCATCACGGGAGAACTTTTCGTTCGCCATGTTGTTGGTATAGGAGATACCACCGCGCCATGAAGCCTGGTAAGCAACGTCAACAGCCAGGCTGAGAGACTTGTTGCCTTCACGGAAGTTTGACATTGGAGCCGGTGAATTACCCTTCACATTGTGGTTCCACGCAACACGTGGGCTCAGTGTGAACGGCGTACCAAACGCATTGTTGTACTGAAGGATACCAACAAGTGTGTACCCATAAGAGAACTGGTCTGGACGGCAATCGGTACGATTGCTGAGTGCAACAAACGCCCCGAGTGGAAGATCCGTACCGGAGGTACATACGTTCGACCACTGACGAACTCCGAAGTTGCCTTCCGCAGGTGCGTCAGGCACCCAGATGCTGGCAACTTCTGTCAACAGGATGCCGATGTCAGCGCCCAATGCTCCGACCAACTCGTTAGAGTTTGTATAGGTAGCAGTCGTTCCGATATCAAACGTCATCACTTCTTCACGAATGACGCCGGAATAGGTTTCAACCGAACCCTGCGCAACGGAGCCACAGGTCTGGTTTCCACCGTAGGTCTGCCGACGGTCAATCGTTGACGTCATGATGTCAACACCCAGGATGCCGTCCAGAGTACATGACGCACCAAGTGCGGCGAGCGAGATCTGGTCTGTATCAGCCTGGAAGGGCTGGTCGTGACGGAAGGAGACTTCGCCCTGTACACCCCAGTCGCCAACAGTCGTGTTGAACGACACACCAAAAAGCTTGATGTCTTCAGGATATTCAAGAAAGAGCCCAATCGATGAAGAACCACCTGGCGCAACCGTTGGTACGAGAAGTTCAGCACCGTCTACCTGAAGACCGGATGCCGCCGTCTGCGCAAGAGACAGTGAGCAGTTTGTCAACATCAACTCAAGCAAGCTGCCATTGGCAACAACGAGAGCGCCACCTGTCGCAACGCCCAGAGCAACCGCAGCGGCTGAAGTAGAACCGTTACCCACAACACCTTCAGCAGCTGCGACGAGGCCATAAGCGTCGTTCACGGTGACACTGTTCATGTAATTAAGCTTAGCCAGACCGCCCGTACCAAGAGCAGCAAGGCCTGCCGTACCGCCACCCGTACAACCCGCATTCATTGAACCGCGGGTTGTGGCAGAGGAATCGTCACCAGCCGAAACATATGTACGAACAGCACCATTTGCCGCGCCACCGTTCAGGAACAACTTCTCACCCACAATAGGAAGACGAGAATGATAGTTCATGAAATAGAAGCCAAACTCGGTTGAGTTCAGTTCTTGAGCATACCAGCGCAGTGCCACACCATACTGCCCCTGATCATCGGCTTCGTCATCATTCAAACGAGAAATGTCCGCCGTGCCGCCGTTCAGCTGCAAGCGATAAAACTCGCTCTGCCCAATCGGCAGATCGGTTGCATAGTTCAGGAAAGGGTTCGTCGCAGCCGCGCAGCTGAACTGTGTCAAACCAGCGCCCGCATAACCAGCATCCCAAGCCGCAGTCAACGCGTGTGGCTGACCACAGTTACGATTAAGGAACCCACCACCATCGCGACCACCAGTGAGCCACGCAACGCCATTTTCGTTACCACCGGTACCGGAGCCAACGCGCGCGACGTCAGAGCCCGCAAACGGCGTACCCGGGCGATCAAGCTGCAAAGGTTCGAAATCAAGCTGATAGAACATTTCCAGTGAAAGATCATAAGGCAGGCCAAGCGAGGCATAAGCACCCCAGACCGGCAGGAGACCTTCCTTAACTTCCGAGCCAGGACGACGGAATGCATTCACGTCAAACGGGTTCCAGGAGCTGATGCCGTTGAGAAAGAATGTTGCTTCCCCCCAGTTCACAACTTGCTTACCAAGGCGAACATTGAGCGGAAGATCGCCAACATTAAAGTCACCCGACACATAGAAGTCGAGCAGGTCAATATCGCGGACCGCATCCGGATAGCCTTCCTTGCGAAGCTTGGAACGCTCATAGGAGGAACCGTCACCCAGCACAGCATCATAGAAAGACGTAACACGGGCAAACATGGTGTAATTCTGCCAGCTCGCCTGAATGTCATTGGTCATTTTGACCGTACCGGACGTCAAGTCACCGCTATCAAAGTTCAAGCGAGAATCGTCAGCATTAATGCTGCCAGCGTAGTTGGTCGTATCACCGGTTGCCAGGTTCAGGTTCTGTGTCGCACCACCAAGCACGTTGGCAACGGTACCATTGGCACCGTTTGGGTTCACAATAACTGCAGTCGTGTTAACCGGACCACCATTGCCCGATGAAACGTGCAACATATTCCGATCAGCGACGCGCATAGACACGCCCGCTGAAACTGTCGTATCAAAAAACACCTGAACGTCGCCGAAATTATACTCGATAGCGTTCGCGGTGCCTGATGCCGCTATTAGTCCAACGCCAACGGCGCTGCCTAGTAGCACAGAGCGCACTCTGCTTTTAATCATGGAACGATCCTCCTCGATCCTCGATGCGTTTACAAATTGCAGCTGGATCGGGAGGTGTTGGTTTGTCCCCTCATAGGCAAAACCGGTCCCCCCTTAGCCAGTCAGCATCCCTCACATGTAAGACCACCGTTAAAGGCGGCTCGAGTCAAGGCAATTGAGTAAAATTGTCGCAAGTTTGGTCACGCTTGAGTGATCAATATGACATAAATGTCACATTGCAGGGGCTTTGCTTTGGCAAAGTTAACCAAACCTCTACAGACCTTGATCCACATCTACCGCCCGAGCCATTTCAAGCAGAGAATCCCTAATGATACCCGAGGGATATCTCAGCCTCGGCGAATGCAGGTCAACTTGGTTTCGAAAAAATCAAACCCATTTTGCGCTTTCGGTCGGTGCAATTCGTGTTTTCCCTGCAACAGGTACGTCTGCCCGATGGCATGGCTGCTCGATGGCATGGCTGCCCGATGGCATGACTGAACGTCTTTATTCAGCCGCAAACCGTAAACCGACAAGCCTGTTGCAAGAACCGGCCGCGAAGAGTAGCAGAACGCACATGTTTGCTTCCGTCTCGCGCTATTTCAGGTTTATCGCCGACAACAAAGCCCTGCTGGGTTTTGGCCTGCTCATGGCGTTTGGCTCAAGCTTCGGCCAGTCCTTTTTCGTCGGCCTCTATCAGGCACCGCTGCGCGAAGCCTTCGACCTCACAGCCTCGGGCTTTGGTGCGGCCTTCTCCGCCGTCACGCTGGTGAGTGCGGCCATCCTGCCCTGGACAGGCCGGGTGATCGATCAGGTAAGCCTGCGAGCCTATACCGCCGGCACGATCCTGATCCTGGCGGGTGCGACCCTTGTCCTCGCTTTCAATAGCTATTTTGCCCTGTTCATTGTCGCACTCTTCGCGCTGCGCCATGTCGGCCAGGGCCTCATGTCCCACACATCCAGCACCGCCATGGGGCGCTATTTCACGCCCAACCGGGGCAAGGCCGTCACTATCGCGTCAACCGGCTACAGCCTGGGAGAGGCGCTCTTTCCCGCCATGGCGCTCGCCATCATCGCGCTCGTCGGCTGGCGGCTTTCCTGGGCGGTACATGCAGGCACACTATTGCTGATCTTTCTGCCCGCAGCCCTGTGGCTTGTCTGGCGTGAACCCGCCCACGAGAAAGATACGCCCAAAGACACGAACCACCCGGCGCGAACCCTGACTTCCGCCCGTGACTGGACAAGGGCGGAAGTGATCCGCGATCCGCGCTTCTATGTGCTGATCCCGGCCATGATGGCACCGGCCTTCATCCTCACCGGCTTCTTCGTACATCAGGGCTTCCTCGCCACCTCCAAAGACTGGCCGATAGAGCTTGTGGCGGCGGGCTTCTCCACCTTTGCGATTGTGAAGCTCGTCTCCTCGCTCTTTGTCGGACCCTTTGCAGACCGGTTCGGCTTCCGCCCCTTGATGGCGCTCTACATGGTGCCCCTCGCACTTTCCATGCTGTCACTCGCACTAATTGACGCGAGTATTGGAGTCTTCCTCTATTTCGGGCTGGCGGGCCTGTCCACCGGGGGGGCTATGGCGGTTGGCGGGCTCTTGTGGCCGGAGCTTTATGGCACCAAACATCTGGGCGCGATCCGCTCGCTCTCTACCTCACTGATGGTTTTCTCAACGGCGCTCGCCCCGGTGACGTTCGGTGCGCTGATTGATCTGGGCATCAGCGCCGAGGGTATTGCCCTCATCTCGCTCGGCTACGCGGCCATCGCTGTGGCCCTGCTGCTTGCCTTCCTCTGGAACGAGAAGAAATCTACTTAAACCAGCCCCAGCTCTTTCTGCTTTTTCTTGGAAAGCCCGCTGGCCACAATCCGGTGGCTCTCCGCGATATATTTCTTCAGGTCTTTTTTGCCCAGACCAGGCTTGTCGTAATGCTGGATCCAGCTCATGCCCCGGGACGCAAGATAAGGCGCAGGACGCAATCCCTTCTCTCCCTTCAGCATCTCAAATGCGATCTTCGACACTTTGAACGTGATGCCGGGCTTACCATCGTTCCAGCCGCCAATGGCAAACACTTTGCCACCCACTTTCCACACATGGGACCCGCCCCATTGCACAACATGGGATGTGGCGGGCAGGCTCGCGCAATAGGCATTGAACTCTTCATACGTCATGAAACCATCCTGACCCATTCAGCGCCAAAAGTCAGCCATCCGCTTCTGGGCGGCGCACATCAAAGGCAGAAAGACAAAACACCAGCACCGCAAAAAAGAAAGCAAGCCCGACGCTGCCGCTCCAGCCTGCATGCTCATAAGCCGTGGTGCCCGCCCAAGAGCTGAACGCGCCACCGATAAACATCATCACAATGTAAAGCGTCATCATCCGTGTACGGATTTCAGGCGTGCGTTTGAGAAAAATCATCCGCCCCGTTACGTCAATCACCGGCCCCACCATGTTCATCATGACAATCGGGATCATGAGAAGAAAGAGAGAGTGCCCGAACACGTAAAGCAGCGCGACCCCCGTCACCTGCACCATGGAGAGATAAAGACGCGCCCGGCGCGGCCCCATCCGGTCCGCCCAGGCACCAAGCCGCGCCGTCGTCACCAGATTGAGGAGGGAGAAGGCGGCAAGATAGCCAACCACATCCACCCCATAGCCCATCTCGGGGCTGGTGAGATGCAGGCCCAGCCCCAGCCACACGGCAAGAAAAACACCAAAGCTCAACCCCTGCACCGAACCCGACAAGATGACGGAAGGATATTGTTTGAGCAGCGCAAGCGTGGACACCAAAAGCGCCGGATAAGGGTGTGTCGCCCGCTTGTCCCCACCGCGGGGCCGCTCCATGATGAACGGGAGCGCCAGCGTGATACAAAGCATCAGGCTTGTGGCGATAAGATAGACCACCCGCCAGCCAAGATATTCCGCGACGATGCCGCTGCCGGCACGCGCCACCAGAATGCCCGCAATCACCCCGGTGGTGAGCATGGCCGTCGCATAACCCAATTGGCCGGGCTCAACCCGCTTCGACACGTAAGCCGGCAGGAGATAGGGCGTGATGGTGAAAAAGCCGAGAAGCGTGGAGCCTGCGGTAAACATCCAGAACGCGGGCGCAAACGCCATCACGGCGAGCCCCAATGTCTGCCCGCAGGCAAACACAACAGAGAGCGTGCGATTGCTGAACCGGTCGCCGAGCGGCAGCAGCAAAAAGATACCAAGCGCCAACGCTGCCTGATTGAGCGCGGGCACATAACCGATCTCCGCCGCACTCACGCCATAGTCGGCGGCCACCAGCGCAATGATCGGGTGGATGTAATAGGCATTGGCAGTGACAAGCGCACTCGCCAGCGCCAGCAACAAAAGATGGGAGCGCGACAGGTTCGCTGATGTATCAGTTTCAGGGCTCAAGTGGGAACTCATGGAGGGGAACTCATGGAGGGGGAACTCAACGGGATCGGGGGACATCTCAGCCCCCTTTAGCACAAGCGACCGCAAATCTCCCTCAAAACCGCATCCGATAAAGTGGCTCGCCTGTCATTGCCGGACTTGTTCCGGCAATCCAGTGTTAGTTTTCAATGCCTGTGCGCAACGCTCCTGGACCACCCGAACAAGTCGGGTGGTGACGTTTTCGGTTTATGTTTATAGCCCGGCGACCCGCTAACCGACTGCAACAATTGATCCACGGTCTCATTTCCACCGTAGAAGGAGAGAGGCTCGCCTTAAAAACCTCACCTCAGAAATGCGCCGGAAGAAAGGGACATGCGTGAAGGAAAAGGACCTAGAAATCGGTGCGACGATCCACGTCCATGACCGGATGCAAACGAGTTACAGCTACGAGCTCACCGCGCCGATGGGCGAAGACTTCGCGCCCGACTTCAAACCCTTTTATACCCCGCAAGAAATGCTCGCGATGGGCGTCTTTGAAGGCAAATATTGCAATGATAGTCGCGCCGAGTTTCCCGACACCTGGTTTGACAACGCGAAACTGAGCGCGGCACCAAACCCCGACATCAATTATTTCGGCATCAAGAGCCGTCAGCCTCTCACTGTCTGGCGCGAGAAGGGCTGGATTTACGGGCCGGACCCGCGCGGCTGGTTCCAATGGTATTGCCGCTACTATATGGGTCGCCGCCTGCCCGACGTGGACGCCATCCAGATCAAACGCTGGAAGGGCTTTGCCCGCCATGCCGGCCAGATACGCGCCAATTGCGAACCGGGAGATGTGTTCTGCCGCCGCCGCCAGCGACAAGCACTGCTGCAATGGTCCCACAATGCCCTGATTTGATCCCCTCATCTGACCAAAACAGTAAGAGCGAACCGCCAAAAGAGCCGAGAGAAAAAGGAAAGAGAAATGGTGCCGCTTAGGTGACTCGAACACCTGACCCCGTCATTACGAATGACGTGCTCTACCAACTGAGCTAAAGCGGCATAACCATGAGGGGCTTGGGGCCCCTTCAAGCGGGAAACCCTTACCCGCTTCCTCGCGCCTTGGCAACAATGTTTAGACCAAAATCTCTTCCAAACCCTCAAAATGGCGCCACAAGACAGCGGCGGCGAACACCCCTCACTCCCCGCAAATATGCGGCTCGGTATCAGCGGGCGGCGCGCCCTCGCCACACAAAACGGCGGGTGGCGCAGGACCAACCTGCGGTTCCGGCGTGATCGGGGCCACCGCGTCAGGCTCCGTCCAGGCTCTCCATAAACGCGCGCACGTCCGCTGCACTTTGCTCCGGCACTTCTTCCATCGCGATATGGCCGACATTCTCATAGATCACGAGCTTGGCATTGGGCAGCGCGTCCACCATCAGATGTGCGTTCGCCACCGGAATGAGCGGATCATTTGCGCCCCACAGAATAAGCGCAGGCAGGTTCACATTCGCCAGATCATCTTTCAGCGTGTCTGGTCCTGATGACGCGTAACCGCTGAAACGCTTGCGCGTCGCATCCCGGTTTCCATCGTAAAGCGTGAGATCATAATACCGGTCCACCATCTCTTGCGTCACCAGCGCATCATCTTCGATGGAATGCTTCAACCCATCCTCCACCACAGAGCGCGGCAGGATGTAGCGCATGGCCGTGCTGATCACCGGCATGGAGGCAAGACGGAAGGCAAGCGGCGATTTCGCATTCGGGTCCCGCGGCATGCCGCCGGACGACACGGGAATAATACCGCGCAGGTCCTCTCCGTGGCTCACTGCATATTGCAGCGTCACGCCGCCACCCATGGAATTGCCGCCCAGCACAAAATCAGAAAGGCCGATGGAGGCAACAAACTCTTTCACAAAGGCGACCTGGCCCGCGCGACTGTAATCATCACCCTCATGCGTGCCGGTGAGCCCATGCCCCGGCAGATCAAGCGTGACGATACGGTATGTATCGCCGAGCTGTTTGACCCAGGGCTCCCAGGTGTGGAGCGAGGCATTGGACCCGTGAATGAGCACGATGGCAGGCCCATCCGCCTTCCCCTGATCGCGGTAATGAACCGTCGCGCCCGATGGCAGCAACAAAAACTGGGACGCACCGTCGCCATAAAGCGGGCGAAGCTCCGCCGAAGATTTATCCAGCGCACCAAATGCCGCAAAGAGCGCCACCAGCGCCACAACAACAAGGCTCAAAAGAACTTTTACAATCCGTCCCAAGACAGCTCCCCCCTTCAGGCGCGCCGATCCCCCTCATTTTCATCATCGAAAATACCCGGATCGTCCGGCGCAACCACCACATGTTCCGGCACTGTAGCACGGTCAGCGGGCTTGGGTGAGGGCGGCGACGCTGCACCCACATCAGAAGTCGAACCCGACACCGGCGTTTCCGTTACAACACTTGAGTTCTTTTCAGAGTTTTCCTCGAATTTCTGTTCGGAATTCTGCTCGAAATTCCTCAGGGGTTTCACCCCTGCTGTCACCCGCATTTCAGCAAGGATTTCCTCATCCGTTTCCCCCGCCTCCTGCGGCACGGTCATGGGAATAAGCGCAGGGCGCGAACCTTGTTTCGCCGGGGGCACCTGCCAGACAAGCTGATCGAACTTGTTCGTGCCGGGCACAATCGCCACCCAGTCTTCACTTTGATAATGATCCCCGATCCAACACGGGTCGGCAGGGGCGGCCAGCGCCCGGGCGAGCCATCCGCGTGCGGCCTCCTTGTCTTCACCCTCTGCCGTCTCAAGGGCGGCCATCAATTCACAAACACGCACCGTGGGCGCGCGCGCCACAAGCGGGTTCATGGCTTCCCGCGCGGTGGTGAAATCATCCGCTGCAATCGCTGCCCGTGCGAGCGCCATATAGCTTTCACCGGCACCCGGATTGCGCGCAGCCAAACTCTTCACGCGCCGCACACGGTCGCGTGGCAATTCACCGGGCACAAGTGTCAGATAAACATCTGCAAGATCGGGATGAGGCCGTGTCGCCCAGGCACGTTCAATTACACGTGCCGCTTTCTTGATATCGCCCCGCTCCCCCACAAGGCGGGCAAGCAATGCTACTGCCGGCGCAAAATCAGGTTCAAGCTCCACCGCCTCGGTAAGCAGGGGCACTGCATCGCTATCAACATCACCAGACGCGACAATTCCCATCGCCTGCGCGGTCAGCAGCACGGCGCGGCGACGGCGCCCCACATCGCGGGTGATGAGTTTAACCTGCAGCATTTGGTCCAGTGTGGCCGCCGCCGCCTCAAAAGACCCGGCAGCAATTTCGCCGACAAAGCTCGCCTCCGCCGCCCATTCCGTGTGCGGACGAAGTTGGAACGCCTGTTGCGCATAATCAAGCGCGGCCATCTTGTCGCCACCACGCTCCGCCTGCACATAAAGACCGCGAAGCCCGAGAAACGCCGTCTCCTCATGAGTGCGCATTTCCTCAAAAAACTTTGTGGCCCCGGCCGCATCCCCGCGAAGCTGTGCTGCCTGCGCGGCAAGCAAAAGCGTCATGGCAGGCTCATTCAGCAGGCGGTGCGCCTGAGCCGCATAGACATCTGCCTCATGCGCATCACCGGCAGCAATCGCCACCATGGAGCGGGACAGAGCCTTATACCCTTTGCGCCTGCGCCGCGATGCCAGAAACGATGTAAACCCGGCAGGGCTCTTCATGAAGGTTGCAAACAACCGGTAGGCGAGCAACACCAGAAAGGTCGCAAACGAAATGGCAAACAGACCTGTGATGAAACTCGCGCGAACTTCATAGCCCCGCCAGAGAATGGTGAGCTCACCTGGATTGTCCGCAAGCCATATGGCACTGGCAGACAAAGCTGCTATCACACCAAAGAGAATGAGAACACGCACCATGGATCAGCCCTTCCCTTGTGCAAGATGGGAAAGCACACGGGCCGACAAGGCCCGCACCAGCGCATCTGTCTCAACGCGCAAGCTCGCAGCCTCCAGCCACGGCGTCGCGACCACCAGGGCAGGGTCCGGCAATTTCTTCAGTTCAGCAACTGCGCCTGCAAGGTCTTCATCGCGAAGCCGTGCTTCCACGCGCGCGACAATCGCCTCCGCACTTGACCCTTCAACATCACCAACCCGGCGAACGGTGACAATGGAGAGCGCATTGCCAACAAGCTTGTCCCAGACACCTTCGCGCCCGGCCTGACGTTCGGCGGTGAGCAAGGGGTCCACCAGTGCGCCAAACTGTTCATCCAGTTTCGCAAACGTGGCGACACCCTTCACCGCAACAGGGCGAAGTTTCGCAACTGCCGGGTCCTCCGGTGCGAGCGAGACAATCGCCTCAAGCTCGGCAACAAAAGGCTGACCCTGATCAAGAGTGCGCGCCAGGTTGGCGATCGCGATCCCAAGGGCTGCCTCCGCCGTCGGGTCCGGCCGGGCAATCGCAGCTTCTGCCACTGCCATGCGCTGGCTGAGCGAATGGATCTGCTCCGCTGCCGCGTTGACGCCTTGCGCCACAAAACCAATCCGCTCCGGCAGATCAGCGGGTAATTGAGCCACCTTCAGCGCTTCAATGTCGGCCAGCAAACTGGCCGCCGTCACATCGAGACCCTCAAGCCGCACAGACAGCGCTGCCGGGTCAAGCTGACCAAGCGTGGCTTCAAGAGATCCCTCAACTGCATCAATATCGGACTGCATGCCCGTAACGAGTTTGGAAAGCGCATCAAGCTTCGCTTCCGCTTTCTGCGCCACGACATCGGCGCGAAGGGCCGTCACTTGGCTATTGAGACTGTCAAGATCTGACGTGGCTTTGGCGCCCGCACGCGCAAGCTCTGTTTCAAGACCGGCAAGACGCTGATCCAGCGTCCCGACCTGACTGACCAGCGCACCGGGTTGTCCCGGCACCAGAAAGTAAAACCCGGCCGCCACAAGACCCGCACCCACAAGACCACCTGCAAACCCGGTCGCAAGCCCCATGCCCGCCCCGCGCGTGGGTGCCACTTCCACCGCCGTCCCCTCAATCACTTTGGTTTCATGAGGCCCGTCAGCGCCACTCTCTTTTGTCGCTGCATCGTCAACGGGGTCCGGCTTTTCATTTGGCATGAGCTGATCCACTTGGTTTGAAAGCTACGCGCACTATAGCATGGAGATCTGGGGGGTATCAGGGTCCGATCAACCCAAAAAGCGCCTCTTCGTTCGGCCTTTCAGCAATATGTAGCGCCTTGAACCCCAAAGACCTGAGCGGCCTCGCCGCATTGGCTGACAGGCAATAGGCCTCAAGCGATGCGCAGATATCCGCAAGGCCCGCTTTTTTGACGAGATCGACAAAAATCTCAGCTGACCGTGGGGAATAGAGCAAGACACCATCAATCTCCCCTGCACGAAGCGCATCAACAATCACATCGCTCAGCGAAGGTGCCGCAACCGCCTCGTAAAGCACGGCTTTTTCCACCTGAAAGCCCGCTTGCGCCAGATCACCAGCAAGATCTCCCGCGCTCACAACACCTGAAAGATGGAGGAGCCGCCCGGCACCTGACGCACACATTTGGCGCACCAGGGCACTGAGCGAGGACACATCGCCTTGCGCTTCAATCACCTCGACAAAGCCGACCTCCCGGGCAAGCGCTGCCGTTGTGACACCAACCGCAAAAAGCGGCGCATCTTTCCAAAGTGCAGCATCAGGCCGCGCCATCAGCGCCCGCACACCATTGGCACTTGTCGCGAGCAGCGCCTGAAGCCCGTCACATTGTAAATCGACATTTTCATAAAATTGGATGGTCAATAGCGGCTCTAGAAAAACCTGATGCCCCAGCGCGCGCAATCGACTTGCTGTCTTGCCCGCATCTTCAACCGGTCGCGTTACAAGAAAGCGCATCGCTCGTCCCCGCGTTGGTCATTATTCCCAGGTGGCAAAGAATGCCGGTCCACCCTTGGCTTTAAGCTCCGTCGCCGCATCTGACCCAAGTGCCGCCGCCAGAGCAGGTGATCCTTCGCGGGATGCCATATGCACAATCTTGCCGTCTGGCGTCAGGATCTGACCCCGGAACCGGATCCGGCCTTTGTCAAACTCGGCAAAACCGGCAAGCGGTGTCCGGCAGGACCCGTCAAGCGCCGCGAGAAAAGCACGTTCCGCAGCCATCACAATCGCCGTCTCCACATGATGGATGGGTGCCAGCAGGTGGGCCATCTCTTCATCATCGACGCGCCGTTCAATACCGACAATGCCTTGCGCTACCGCAGGGAGCATAATGTCAGGGGACATCGGGTCCGTCGCAACCTCTGCCATCCCCAGCCGATTAAGGCCCGCCATTGCCAGAAACGTCGCCGACGCAACACCCTCATCAAGCTTTCGCAGCCGCGTCGCCACATTGCCGCGAAACGGCACAATCTCAAGATCAGGGCGGCGCGCAAGCACCTGGGCCGCCCGGCGCAGGCTCGACGTGCCAAATTTGGCGCCCTGGGGCAGCGCCTCCAGTGTCGCGGCAACCGGGCTGATAAATGCATCGCGCGGGTCTTCCCGCTCCATCACACAGTCAATAATGAGCCCATCGGGTAAAATCGTGGGCATGTCTTTCATGCTGTGGACAGCAATATCGAGGCTCTGGTCATAGAGCCCCTCTTCAATTTCCTTGGTGAAAAGCCCCTTGCCCCCAATATCCGACAGGCGGCTTTCCGCCTCACGGTCTCCCGTGGTCTGGATCGGTACAATCTCAATAAGCGCAGGGTCCAGCCCATGGGCTGCAATCAGCGCCTGACCGACATTGTTTGCCTGAATGAGGGCAAGCGCGGAGCCGCGCGTACCGATGCGAATGGGTCGTTGCATTGAAACTCAACCGAGTGGTAGGGCTTGGTTCGCCTCTTATAGGGGTGTTTGCCCCCACAGGCGAGCGACGCGACCCAAAAAGACCGGAAAAAAAACCACGATTCCAAAACACCAGGCCTTAAAGCCCCCAGCCAGCAGACCCGACCAGAGACCAAATGAGATGAAACCGATCACCGTGATGGGCATTGAGACAAGCTGCGACGAAACCGCCGTGGCTATTGTGCGCCGGGACGAGAACGGCAATGCCACGATCCTCGCAAATACTGTCCTGACCCAGATCGACGAGCACGCCCCCTATGGCGGTGTCGTGCCGGAGATCGCGGCCCGCGCGCACTTGTCGCTCCTGGATGGTCTCGTGACCCGCGCCCTCACCACCGCAAACCTGCGCTATGACGAACTGGACGGCATTGCCGCCACCAGTGGCCCGGGCCTCATTGGCGGTGTGATTGTCGGGCTGATGACGGCGAAAGCCATTGCCTATGCGCACAAGCTCCCCTTTATAGGGGTCAACCATCTGGAAGGTCATGCCCTCACGACACGCCTGACCAACGCAACCGCTTTTCCCTATTTGCTGCTGCTCGTCTCCGGCGGTCATTGCCAATTGCTGCAGGTGAAAGCGCTGGGCGACTATGTCCGGCTCGGCACCACTATTGACGACGCCGTCGGCGAGGCCTTTGACAAGGTTGCCAAAATGCTGGGCCTGCCTTATCCCGGCGGTCCATCGGTCGAGCGCCTGGCAAAAGAAGGCGACAGCACACGGTTTGATCTCCCCCGCCCGCTTGCCAATCGGGATGATTGCGACTTCTCCTTTTCAGGTCTCAAAACGGCGGTTCGCAAACACCTGCTCTCGCTCGATGAAAAAGGTGCAATCAGCGATCAGGACAAGGCAGATATTTGCGCGAGCTTTCAACAAGCCATTGCCGATGTGCTCACGAAAAAAGTTGGCCGCGCCATGGACCTGACGAAGCCCGCGCTCGGCCCCTCGCCAAGACTTGTGGTGGCAGGCGGCGTCGCAGCCAATCAGGCTTTGC
This sequence comes from Parvibaculum sp., assembly GCA_040223265.1. Taxonomy (GTDB): domain Bacteria; phylum Pseudomonadota; class Alphaproteobacteria; order Parvibaculales; family Parvibaculaceae; genus Mf105b01. Next base: position 95,659 of record JAVKCY010000059.1, read on the forward strand.
GGGCAACATTATCAGACCTGTGTGCACAAGCCGGTTTTACGCTGGAAGTACCACCCGTTCAGCTGTGTACAGATAATGGTGCGATGATTGCCTGGGCAGGGCTTGAACATTTGGCGACAGGCGAAACCTCAGATTTCGATCTCGCCCCGCGCGCCCGCTGGCCGCTCGACACCGGCTCCTCAGCCAGATAGCGCACAAAGAAAAAGAGACGCTGGTTGGGGAACCAGCGTCTCAGAACGCCATCAGCGGGGGGACGCTTTTGGCATCGACCGGGCCTCCAGGGAGGGGGGAAGAGAACCCGGTTCGTTTCAAACTCAAATGATCTGGCTTGTATGAGCGACAAGAACAACTGCATAGGCAGCCAGAACAAAAGTGACAGCACGAGCGCTAAAGCGTTCGAAAGCAGATGTGAATGAAGTGCGGATCATGATTTCGACCTTTCGAAAAAGAGGGGATTAAAATATCAAAACGAAACTGAACTGACGATTTGAAGGGCGAGCACCAGACCATAAACCGCCAGCGTGAGGGCGCTGAGGGCAAGAGGACCAAGGGAAAGTCTCTGGGCGGCGTAGGTCATGGTCTCATTCCTTCCTATCTGCAAAAGAGCTGAGCTGGTTTCTCCAGGTCCCTCAACAGGGGGAAGGGGGAGAGTGGTGGAAACCAGCATCGGCGCTTCCATGGCATCTATTTAGGAAGCCCTGAATGAAAAACAATGAACAAAATGAAAAATATTCATTGTTCAGTTCAAAAAAGAAGGTATCCCGGCCCGCCGAAGAAAAAACCACGAAAAGAGTGTTTTAAATCAATGAGTTAATTTGGGAGTGAGGCGACGCGCGCCCTGTACCAATCCGGCAACAATCAGCTGATAGACCCCATCCAGCTCCCGCTCCAACTTGTCGAGCGTAAGGCGCGTAAACAATTGCGGATAGGAAAACTTCATCGTCGCCGCCTGGATCATTTCGGCAGTTTCCTGAGGGTTTGTGATCGAAAAGGCTCCCTCTTCCACACCCATTTCAAGGATTCGGGCGAGCACATCCCGTTCCCGCTTCAAGCCTTCATTGTGAAATTCAGGCCGCTCCGCCGTGATAATTTGCGCGAGCTCGACAATGCGCGGGTTCTTTTCAAGCGCTGCAAACGTCTCCCGCAGGTCCTGAAAGAGAAAATCGCGAAGACGTGTGGCAGCATCCCGCTCCGGACAGGTGAGAATGTAAGTGAGATCATCCGCACTCTGGATCGAGGCGCGGCGACAGATTTCTTCTGCAATATCGAGCTTACCCGGGAAAAACCGGTAGAGATTACCGGACGACATATCGCAATCCCGCGCCAGCTCCGCCATGGTGGTTTTCCCATATCCATAATGGGTAAAGCGCTCTCGGGCAGCGTCAATGATCTTTTCTCGGGTCTCATCCAACAGTGTCATGCTATGGATTGTAGTGTGCGGCCCTGAATAATCAACAAATCGTTCAATATTTCGCACCTGCGAAATAAAGCGCAGACCGCAACAAACCTGACGAGAAACCGGAAGAAAAATGCAAAAAATTGCAGTTGTTGGCGGCGGTGCCTGGGGAACGGCATTGGCAAATGTTGCGGCATCTGCCGGGCGCGATGTCCTGCTCTGGGCGCGGGAGGCCGACGTCGTGGAAGCGATCAATACCGCCCATGAAAACACACCTTTCCTGCCCGGCATCCCCTTGAGCCCCCGCATCACAGCAACTGGCGACATGGGCGATCTTGCCGGTTCTGAAGCCTGCCTTCTGGTGCCGCCCGCACAACACCTCCGCACGGTGGCGGCCGATCTGGCAGACGTGTTGAGGCGCGGCACGCTCGTCGCCATCTGTGCCAAAGGCATTGAACAGAATTCCGGCAAGCTGATGAGTGACATTGTCGGCGAAACCATGCCCGATGCGCTGCCGGCCATCCTGTCAGGACCGAGCTTCGCCAGCGATGTCGCAAAAGGGCTGCCCACCGCGCTCACTCTGGCCTGCACAAACCGGGAGAGAGCCGAGCAATTTGCCAACGCGATCGGGTCCAAAAACTTTCGCCCCTACTGGACAGATGATGTCAAAGGCGCGCAGATCGGCGGCGCGGTCAAAAACGTTCTCGCCATCGCCTGTGGCATTGTTGAGGGCAAAGGTTTGGGAGAGAGCGCCCGCGCTGCACTGACCGCGCGCGGCTTTGCAGAGATGACCCGCTTCGGTCTTTCACTGGGCGCAGCGCGGGAAACCCTGACCGGGCTCTCAGGCCTGGGCGATCTCATTCTTACCTGCACCAGCCGGGAGAGCCGCAACATGTCGCTCGGCCATGCGCTGGGTGAGGGGCAAAGCTTGAAAGACATCATGAAAACCCGCACCTCGGTGGCAGAGGGAGTACACACCGCAGAGGCTGTGTCAGAGATCGCCAGAAAGCGCCAACTGGATCTGCCTATCATGGCCGCCGTCGACGCCATTGTCACAGGGGAAAAACCACTTGATGATGTGATCGCGGAACTCTTGTCCCGCCCTTTCACAACAGAACAATGATCCACACTAAACGCTGACACGCTGAATAAAGGAAACATCATGCTCTTTTGCATTATCGGTATCGACAAACCTGGCTCGCTCGATCTGCGCATGGCCAACCGCGAAGCCCATCTGAAACATTGGGCAGACAGCGGCACCGTCAAACTGGGCGGCCCCTTCACCGATGATGCGGGCGAGAAACTGGAAGGCTCGATGCTGGTGATCGACGTGGCAGACCGCGCGGCAGCTGAGAAGCTTGCAAACACCGACCCTTATGTCACCGCCGGACTTTTCGCCCAGCGGGAGTTGCGCGCCTGGAAATGGCTTCTTAAATGAGCAAGTGAAACACGTTCCGCACCAAAACACTTTCCAAATCCAAATCACGTTCCAAATAGGGAGAAAGGCCGATGGCCTATTGGCTCTTTAAAACCGAACCGGGCACCTGGGGCTGGGCTGACCAGCTGAAACGCGGTGCCAAGGGCGAGCATTGGAACGGTGTCAGGAACTATCAGGCCAACAATAATATGAAGGCGATGAAGATCGGCGATCTGGGCTTCTTCTATCATTCGGTGGACGAAAAACAGATTGTCGGCATTGTCCGTATAATCCGCGAACATTACCCGGACCCGTCGGACGAGAAGGGCAAGTTCGGCATGGTCGATATTGAAGCGGTGGAAAGCCTGCCCTCACCCGTCACCTTGCAACAGGTGAAAGAAACCGAAGCCCTTGCCGACATGGTCCTTGTAAAAAATTCCAGGCTTTCCGTGCAGCCCGTCACGACCGACGAATGGAAGCTCGTTTGCAAAATGGGCGGTCTCAAGAAAACGCCAATCTGTATCGCTCAATCATGAGCGACCCCAAATCATTTGGCGACGCCGCAAGGCGAGAGAGATGGCGGGCCAGAGCCCCGAGTGAAGGCACCTTCCTCTGCACCCTATCTGAGATCGAATGTCCCGGCGCCAAGGGCCTCACCTTCGGCGAGGGGCGGGAACGCTATGATATGTTCCTTATACGGACAAAAAAGTCCACCCTCGCCTATGTAAACGCCTGCCCCCATGCCTTCACCACGCTGGAGACGTTTACCGACAAGTTTCTGACACGCACCAAAGACCAGATCATCTGCACCACTCATGGCGCCCTCTTCACACTGGAAGAAGGTTTTTGCACCAGCGGCCCATGTGAGGGGAAAGCGCTGGAACCACTCCCTCTCTCCATCGACGGTGACAAAATTTTCATGGGGAAATTTTAGGACGCCAGAAACGAGTTGAAATCCCCAATCAATTCGGCAGAAGAAAGCTCAACAAGCTTCTGACCATCTTGCACGTTGGCAAGCGACGGATCGGAACCGATCCGCCCATCGGGAAATTTGGCCCGGTAATCTGCCGCATCGGTGAAGCGACCGGACGGCGCAATCGCCGGGCTCATCGCGACATCTTTAATGGCTTGCGGATACGCATATTGTGTCACCGCCACTTCAGACGGCGTGGCATGGCTCCCATGGGCTTTGCCATACGTATCCATGCAATACTTGTAGACGGGCTTATAGTCCCACCAATTGGCAAGCTTGCATTGCAAGGCACGTACATTGTCGCCGTCTTTTGCGAAAGAACGATCCGCATAAATTTCGGAAAAAGCGGCCTGTATCGTTGCAATGTTGCCGCCATGCCCATTGAAAAAATAGATCCGGTCAAACCCGTGCCGCGAAAGAGAAGACACCCAGTCTCGAATGACCGCGATCATGGTGGAAGGACGCAACGTCATCGAACCGGCAAAGGCCATGTGATGTTGCGCGCAGCCGACATTGAAGGTGGGCGCGACAAGCATATCCGCCTGCGCTTGCGCGTGTATCGCAATCACTTCCGGACAAATGGCATCCGTCCCAATCAAGCCATTGGGACCATGCTGCTCCGTTGAGCCGATCGGGATCACAATGCCGGTGCGTCGCGTCAGATAGGCGTCAACTTCTGGCCAGGTGGATTGATGCAAAATCATGGGCTCTCCCTCATGGGCAAGACCTTATAGGACAGGCGCTGTGGTTGCAAAAACCCAAAGGTTCAGGTCATGTGAGTTCATGCCATTTGAGCCGATGAAAGACGAGATAACGCAACACATTCGCCGAGCCTCTACGCAGGATGGCGCAGCCATCGCCAATACCTACCTTCGAAGTACCGCGAAGCTGGGCTTCCTTCGGCGCGTCCATGGCCCCCAGAGCATGTGGCATCACTTTACAACCTTGGCCACCCGGCAAGAGGCCTGGGTCGCAGTAGTGAACCAACACATCACCGGCTTCATCGCGCTCAAGCCCGGCTGGATCGAGCATCTCTACATTCACCCCAGATTTCAAGGTCGCGGCGCAGGCCATGCCCTTTTGACCATTGCAAAAGAGCGCGCGACAAGCGACCTTCGCCTCTGGACATTTCGCCAGAACAAAGCTGCATTAGCCTTTTACCGGCGTCATGGCTTCGAGCTCGCACGACAAACCGATGGTCGAACCAACGAAGAGCGCATGCCCGACTGTTTGATGGTCTGGCAGGGAACGGCAAGCGAGTAGAAAATGAATGACACAAAAAAAGGTGCGCTGGACGGGGTCCGCATCATTGACCTGACAAGTGTTGTGCTGGGCGCATATGCCACCTCCATTCTGGGTGACATGGGCGCGGACGTTATCAAGGTGGAAAGCCCAAGCCCCAAGAATGGCGCAGGCGGGGACATTATGCGCTGGGCGGGCGACACACCATCTAGCATAGAAAACGGCAAGAAGACTGGCCAAAAGGCTGGCCACAAGACTGGCCAAAAATCTGGCTTGGGCCCGATCTACATGACGATCAACCGGAACAAGCGCTCGGTTCTTCTCAATCTCAAACAAGAGAGCACGCGCGAGGCTTTGCTCAAGCTCATTGCAACGGCGGACGTCTTTGCCGCCAATGTACGGTACGAGGGCCTGAAGCGGTTAGGCCTCTCCTACGAAGACGTAAAAAAAGTAAAGCCCGACATTGTCTATGTGATCGGCACCGGCTATGGCGAAGAAGGTCCTTATGGCGGCAGGCCCGCCTATGATGATCTCATACAGGCAGCCTCCGGCATCGCGTCCATGGCATCTGAGGTGGATGGTGACCCGCGCCCGCGTTTCTTCCCAACCCTCGTGGCAGACAAAACAACGGGTCTCTTCATGGCCAACGCCATTCTTGCAGCGCTCTTTCACAAGGAGCGCACAGGCGAAGGCCAATTTGTGGAGGTGCCGATGATGGAAAGCATGGTGAGCTTTCTGCTTGCCGAGCATCTTTACGGCCATACCTATGATCCACCGACCGGCCCGATCGGCTATGTGCGCGTAACCGCCCCTGACCGCAAACCTTACCGCACGTCCGATGGCTACATCGCGATCCTGCCTTACTCCGATCAGCAATGGCGCGATTTTTTCTCACTCGGCGGCAAGCCTGATCTTTTCGACACGGATGCGCGCTTCAACACATATGAAAACCGCACGAAAAACATTCGCCACCTCTATGCAATGGTCGAAGACGTGACAACGCTGAAAAGCACGCAAGACTGGATGAACATCCTCACAGAAGCGGACATTCCGTGCTCACGCGTCAATCGGCTGGGAGATCTGATGCAAGATCCCCACCTTCAGGCCGTGGGACTGTTTGAAAAGCGCGTGCATCCCGTTGAAGGGCCCTATTGGAGCCTCAACCACCCGGTCAATTATGAAAAGACACCCGCACGCGTGCGCCGCGACCCACCTTTGCTTGGCGAAAACACTGAAGAGATTTTTGCAGAACTCGGCCTAAGCGAAGAGGAGATCAAGGCCCTGCGTTCTTAGACCTGCGTTCTTAGGCAAGCTTCTGTGGCACTGATGCGGCTATATTCGCCTCAGCATCGGCCCGCATAAGTTTTTCAAAGTCCGCACTCGATAGCGGTTTCGCCAACAAGAAGCCTTGCAATTCATCACAACCAATCGCTGTCATAAACTCGGCCTGCGCTTCTGTCTCCACACCTTCCGCAACGATCCGCAGGTCAAGCGATTTGCCAATGGAGACAATCTGGCGTGCAAGGATGGCACTCGTCGGGTCCATCACATTATTGACGAAACTCCGGTCGATTTTGAGCTCATGTGCCTTGAAGCGATGGAGATAAGATAGCGATGAATAACCCGTCCCGAAATCATCGATCAGAATTTCAATACCGGCCGCGGCAAGCTGTTTGATTTGCGAGCTGGCCGCTTCTTCATCGGTGATCATCGTCCCTTCAGTCACTTCAACCTGAAGGGCGGCGGGTGGCAGATCATACTTTTTGAGCACAGTCATTACGTCTTCAAGGACTGTGCCTGCGGCCAGATGCTCCGGCGAGATATTGACCGAAACCGGCCCAACAACAAGCCCATCATCCCGCCAACGCGCAATGTCTCGCGCAACCTGATCAAGCGCAACCCGCCCCAGATCAACCACCAGACCGGTCTCCTCTGCCACTGGAATGAAGGCACCAGGTGAAATGAAGCCCTTTTTTGGATGCTGCCAACGCGCCAGCGCTTCAGCAGCAACCGGCTTTCGTGTCCGCGCGTTAAACCGTGGCTGATAGACCATATAGAATTGATCGGTGTAAAGGGCGAGCCGGAGATCACGGTCAATCTCCAACCTCTCATGCATGCGTTGGCTTAGCGCTTTATCAAACGTGTGGAATTGACCACGTCCCTCTTCCCGCGCACGGTGAAGGGCAAGGTCAGCATGTTGCATCAACGATTCCGGATCACACTTGTCGCCCGGATAAAGAGAGATGCCGATACAACAACCGGTGTTGAGCAGATGGCCATCAATATCGAACGGCTTGGAAAGCTCAGAAATCAATTTGCGCGCAAGAACAGTGACACCATGTGTCTTATCCACATTGCGCGCAATGATCGCAAATTCATCACCGCCAATCCGGGCAATCGTATCGGTCAAGCGCAGCTCTTTTTTCAGACGCCGGGTGGCTTCCACTAGCAACCGGTCGCCAACGTCGTGACCGAGTGTATCATTGACCATTTTGAAATTGTCGAGATCAAGAAGAAGGAGCGCAAAACCGCCATTCGATCGGTCGGACAGCGCTGCCGTGAACCCCAGCTGAGATAATAGTTCCGATCGGTTCGCAAGTCCTGTCAACGCATCCGTCGTTGCTTGCGTTCGGAGTTGTTCCTCAAGTTCGCGTCGATTGGTAACATCATAGAGAGCAAAATATGCGCCGGTCTCGCCTTCATATTCAATCAAATTGCCGCGAAGCGTGACCCAGAGAGACGACCCGTCTTTCAGTTTGAGCGGGAGTTCGTAATCGCTTGTCGATCCACTGGCGGACATTTCCGCGCGGATCTTCTCACTAAGCTCTACGTCATTTACGAGGTCCAGCACCGTGAATTCAGATGACGGCACATCCAGCTTCTCTAGTAGCTCCTCCGCTCGCTGATTGAGATAGCGAAGCGTACGGTCTCGCGGCCGTGTAATTACAATTGGATAGGGTGCATTGTCGAGGAGCGTGCGAAACCGCAATTCGCTTGCTTGCAAATCGTTCAGCGTCTGCACCTGGTAGGTCGTGTCCTCCACGGAACCGGCCATCATGACGGGCGTGCCTTGTTCCCAATGCGTCACTGCACCGCGTGCGCGCACCCAGCGATTTTCGCCATCGCGTACAATACGAAAGGTAAGATCATACTCTTCACGCTCATCAAGCCGTGAGCGCACTTTCTGTTCCACTTCGACGCGGTCTTCCGGATGGACGGTCGCCAGCAAGCCTTCAAGGTCATTTGCTTCTTCTGAAATACCAAGCACCGCGCGGGAGTTCGCCGTCATATAGAAACCGCCTGACGGCAGGTGCCAGAACCACGCACCATAATCTCTCTGGCGCTCGACAAGCTCCAGCGCAGCGTGCGCCCAGTTTACGATCATGGGATCATTTGATGTCGTGACGTCGGGAGGAGAGCCAAGCGGCCAAGCAACACCGCCTGACGCAGGTGCATCAGCCTTCCGCTCATCCCTCTCCAGTTTATCCGCCATATTCCACGCCAAATGATCTTCACCCGTTGGTGAGCATGGCGCAGGAACATGAAGGAATCCTTGAATTCGGTATGCCGTGACCCGCATGTCATCTTTTTGCCTGAAGCCATGGTTAAGGAACACCTAATATCTCGTCGGAAATGGCAGACTCAGGCGGGAAACTTGGCATAGCTAACCTTGTGACTTCCTCGTCCCTTCCCCATAATGCCGCAAAAACGAGCCCATACAGCCGACCTGCACCATCGAAGAGGGAGAAAAGAATGGCGGACAACAACGTGTTCCCGGTTTCGGATCATTGGTCAAACAAGGCCCTGGCGGACAGCGCCAAATATCAGGCCATGTACGCACAGAGCCTGAAAAATCCTGAGGCGTTCTGGGCCAGAGAAGCCAAACGCATCAGCTGGATGAAACCGTTCACAAAAACACGCGCAGCCAATTTTGCGAAAGAGGCTCTCTCCATCAAATGGTTTGAAGATGGGTCTTTGAACGCGAGCACCAATTGCATCGACCGCCATCTTGAAAATCGAGGGCACCAGACAGCCATTATCTGGGAAGGCGATGACCCGAAAGATGCCAAGCACATCAGCTACCGGGATCTTCACGAGGCCGTCTGCCGCTTTGCAAATGTGCTGAAAGATCGTGGCGTCAAAAAGGGCGACCGCGTGACCATCTACATGCCGATGATCCCTGAAGCCGCGTATGCGATGCTGGCCTGCGCCCGCATCGGTGCTGTGCACTCCGTTGTCTTTGGCGGCTTCTCGCCGGACGCGCTTGCCGGGCGCATTCTTGACTGTACCTCAACCTGTGTGATCACGGCGGACGAAGGTCTGCGGGGGGGTCGCACAGTACCCTTGAAAGCCAATACGGACGAAGCGCTGGAAAAATGTCCTGATGTCCAGACCGTCATCGTCGTCAAACGGACCGGCGGCAAGGTCACCATGAAGGAGGGACGCGACATCTGGTATGGTGAGGCAGCAGCCAAGGCAAGCGCGGACTGCCCGCCGGTTGAGATGAACGCAGAGGACCCGCTTTTCATCCTCTACACATCCGGTTCAACCGGTAAGCCCAAGGGCGTCTTGCACACCACGGGTGGCTACCTCGTCTATGCCGCCATGACCCACGAATATGTTTTCGACTACCATGATGGTGACATTTACTGGTGCACAGCCGATGTAGGCTGGGTGACCGGCCACTCCTATATTCTCTATGGACCATTGGCCAATGGCGCAACAACGCTGATGTTTGAAGGCGTGCCCAACTATCCAGACGCATCGCGTTTCTGGCAGGTCTGCGACAAGCACAAGGTCAACATTTTCTACACAGCCCCAACCGCCATTCGTGCGCTGATGCGCGAGGGCGAAGGGCCAGTCAAAGCAACCAGTCGTGCTTCACTCAGACTGTTGGGCTCGGTCGGTGAACCGATCAACCCGGAAGCCTGGCTCTGGTATCACCGGGTCGTGGGCGACGGGCGGTGTCCGATCGTCGACACATGGTGGCAGACGGAGACCGGTGGCATCATGATCTCCCCGCTCCCCGGCGCAATTGCCCAAAAGCCTGGCTCCGCAACAAAACCCTTCTTCGGCATCAAGCCTGTCATCGTCGACAATGAAGGCCACGTGCTCGAAGGTGCAACCGAAGGCAATCTGTGCATCGCCGACAGTTGGCCCGGGCAGATGCGAACTGTTTATGGCGACCACCAACGCTTCGCGGACACGTATTTCTCGCAATTTCCCGGCATGTACTTTACTGGCGATGGCTGTCGGCGCGACGAAGACGGCTATTACTGGATCACCGGGCGTGTGGATGACGTACTTAATGTCTCTGGCCACCGCATGGGCACTGCAGAAGTTGAAAGCGCCCTCGTCGCCCACGCTAAAGTCGCAGAAGCGGCTGTAGTGGGCTACCCCCATGACATCAAGGGCCAAGGCATCTATGCCTATGTCACGTTGAATTCGGGCGAAACGCCAAACGAGGAATTGCGCAAGGAACTGGTGCAATGGGTCCGCAAGGAAATCGGGCCGATTGCCAGCCCCGACCTCATTCAGTGGGCACCGGGCCTGCCCAAGACCCGTTCCGGCAAGATCATGCGTCGCATCTTGCGCAAGATCGCAGAAAACGAGTTTTCAAATCTGGGCGACACATCCACCCTTGCCGACCCAAGTGTCGTCAATGATCTCGTCGAAAACCGCCAAAACAAATAGCATAAAGACGGAAGGCCACCCCATGATTAGGCGGCCTTTTTGTTTGTGCATGACGGCGCTTAGCGAAGCGCCGTTTGCGCAGAACACCAGGGAAGCCGTTTTCCGCCCGAATAGGGCCTGGCAAGGTTTGCTTCGAGCAGGGACAGGGAAAGATCACCCATCGCCTCGTGAGTGACATTGGCCACAACACGACCGGCAAACTTGCCCTCGTAAATGCCGGTAAGGGCAACCTCGCCGCCCGTAATGGGTGCCAGATGATCCCGCGCCGCACGGGCGCGGACCTTCTCTTCATCACACTTACCGCGAAGCTCTGGCGTATCAATGCCATCAAGCCGCACCAGGACACGCACGTCCTGCCCGATCCAGATACGCGCCCGAACTTCAATCGTGTCCCCGTCAACGACCCGGACCACTGCCGCCGAAACCGGCCCCGCAATCACGTCACCTGCGATGGCGGACGGAGCTACGGCACCAAAAAGGGCGGCCAGACCGAGAAAGCCGAAAAATCGTTGAAAAGCAGCAAAACAGGCGCTCAATGAAACTTCTCGTTCAGGATGAAAGAATCAAAGCACACCACCATAGGTGGCAGGATTTTGATCCTATCATCGAACTTTTGAGTTTCAAGCCCTATCTTTAGACCCTCTGCCTTAAGGCAACCCGCGAGGCCGCCTTAAGGTAACTAGTCATAGCAACGAGCGCGTTCAGAGTGCACGCGTTCACAGTGCATAGGTCAGGTAGAGCGAGACCTTGTTGGTATCGGTGAGCGTATCTGCCCCGCCATACGTTTCCCCCACAAGCCCAACGCCAAATCCACCTGGTAGTTTAGCCTTGAGGCCAAGATCCACCTCTTGTCCAAAATCGATGGATCCGCGATCTGAACTGAAGTCATGATAGATCGCTGTCGCCGCAATACTCTTGAAAGGTCCGACTTTTCCAAAGTCCACGGTGGCGCCCACCCAAAGATCAACCAAACCTTCCGCTGGCGTTTTCGAGGCGAATACATCTGCCCAGCCATTGTGGCCATGATTGGATGCAATAGGGAAGGAGAAGCCGCGCTGACCATCAGAACCCAACACTTCCGCACCGAGCATTAAAGTCCAACTGTCCACTGCAAGATTGGCTTCAGCCCGATAATAATCGAGCGATTGATCGGTGGTGTTATTGTCGTAGTCCGTCTGGTGCGCATATTCAGCGGCCGTTGAAAGCGTAACGGCGTCGCCGAGCGGGAAGTCAGCCATCAACCGTAGCCCATAATTTGCCGTAGATACGGTTGGAGCTTCATCAAGGGAAATGAGATAGCTATAGGCTTTGGCCGAGAAGTTCGGCGTGAAAGCGTATGTCACTTCGCCCAGATGACTGTCACTTTGGTACCGGCCATTTGCGGCATTGTCGCCAAATGTCCGGTTCACCTGTTCCAGATAAACATAAGTCAGGGTCAGATCTTCAACGAGATTAAGATCGACACGGGCCGCATCAAAGGTCTGCTCATTCTGCCGCCAGTCCTCGTTACCGACAAACCGCATATTGCCAAGCTGGATGCGCTGCCGACCAACAGTCACATCCACCACGTCACTCTCATAGCTGATCTGCGCGCGGTTAAGCTCCGTGTCTTCGGGATCGCCAATCGTGGGATAGCCTGTACGCTTGCTTACGCCATCATCATATCGCCC
>JAVKCY010000080.1:0-14988 GCA_040223265.1 Parvibaculum sp.
GTCAAATTGAGGTATAAGAAAATGGCGGACGCGGAACCGGTCAAAACCATCGCGGAGGCGACGAATGAGATAGGGGCGGGTATCTTTACGCATTAATGAGCGTGCTCACCTTTCAAGGCGTAGACGCCATCTCGCAGCGGACCAAACATACGGGCCACCTCTGGGTGCCTGACCGGGCCACCCGTTTCGTCATCCAACAGGTTTTGTTCTGACACATAGGCGACATACTCCTGCTCCGCATTTTCAGCGAGCAGATGATAGTAGGGCTGATCCTTAATCGGCCGAATTTCTTCAGGAATGGATTGCCACCATTCGTCCGTATTGTTGAAGGTTGGATCGACATCAAAAATCACGCCGCGAAACGCAAAATAGCGATGGCGAACAATCTGCCCGATCTGGAATTTTGCTTGCCGATTAATCATACGTGAAACCCGATATTTCTCATTATCCTATCGCCTTGCGCGCTCACGCGATACAGGACATTGGAAATGGATACCTGTTCAATGGCGCGGCGGCAAGAAGGCGTTTGCAAAAAACCTAAAGAATCAATGGGTTAAGCTCGCGCGTTCCCACAATTGTGATGTTTTTCTGTGAAAGAAACTCCGTCATCTCACCGCTTAGAAACATGTCGAGATCAGCAACGCGAGATCGCCAATCGGGGCACAGAGCGCGCAATTCCGGCGTGTCGTGGGCTGGATGAAGGATGAAATAACCGACCTGGCCAGGCTGCAAGGCACTTAGTACGGATTTTGACTTCTCAGTGCGATCTTCTTCATCAGACAAACGGACGTTTAGCAACGAATCATAGACAGGGAATCCATCGGCCTCCAGCTCAGCCGCCCGTCTTCCAAGCGCTTCGGCGCTTTCATCATCAAGGCCAAACGCCTGCCAATCAGCAGCGGACAAGCGAAGGGCAAAGGGTGGCACTTTCTCCTCTCGGGCCAACTCAACAAACACCTCATAGAGCGGTCCCGTCATCACAGAACCCATATGCGTATCGATGTGGGTTGGCTCGATTCCACTCGCGCGGGCGAGGGCGATCTGTTGCTTCAGCTCAGCCTTTGCGGCGGCAGGTACGGCGTTCTGCGCTACTGCTTTTGACGTCTTGTGGAAACGCATCTCGGCGTCAACCAGGCCGTCAGCACCTGGCGTGGCGCTTAATGGCCCCCAGCGATAGGCATTCCATTCGCTGGTGAGTGTTGCATGCACGCCCATATCAATCGATTTGTCCTGCCTGCAAAGCGTGGCGGCAGCGTTGAACCAGCTGCAGGGCACCATGGCTGCGCCGCATGAAATGGCTTTTGCTTTCCAAAGGGCGTCGAAGGCGGAAACCGTTGCCTGGCACATGCCGATGTCATCGGCGTGCAAAACGACTGCTCTGTCCTGATCTGAGAGGCCCAGTTTTCTGAGTATTGGATTGGCGGCCATGTTTTCCTCCCAAACCCCACTAATTCTACGAAAAACTCTGGGATTGAACCCAATTGTACAGTTGCACTTGATCATAAGCCAGTAGAGGGCAATATACGAGTAGCCGAAATTGATCTCAAATCATCATCAAGGACACTTGCTCTATGGGCCATACTCTCGACACACTTTTTTCGCCGTTCACTTTCAATGGTTTGACTGTGCCTAACCGCATAGCAATGGCGCCAATGACGCGGAACTTCTCACCTGGCGAGGTTCCAGGCGCTGATGTTGCCGCCTATTACCGCCGCCGGGCTGAAGGCGGTACGGGCCTCATCATCACGGAAGGCACGACTGTCGATCACCGTGTGTCCACGATGGCGGACACGATCCCGGCTTTCCATGGCGCCGAGGCACTTGAAGGTTGGAAGCGTGTTGCAGCAGAAACGCATGAGGGTGGAGCTAAGATCATGCCGCAGCTTTGGCATGTGGGGACTATGCGTAATCAGCAAACGGCACCACACCCTGACCAGCCAAGTGCGGGCCCGTCCGGACTTTTTGTACCAGGCAAGAAGATTGCCGAACCGATGACCAAGGAAGACATTCAGAACGTGATTGACGCATTCCGTCGGGCGGCCGGTGCCGCGCGAAAAATTGGCTTTGACGGGGTTGAGCTACACGGCGCTCATGGCTATCTGATTGACCAGTTCTTCTGGTCCGGCACAAATCAGCGTGATGATGAATATGGCGGCGAGGATGCCGTTGCCCGTACCAGATTTGGCGCCGACATCATCAAGGCCGTTCGCTCAGAAGTCGGTGATGACTATCCGGTTATTCTTCGGTTCTCTCAGTGGAAGCAACAAGATTTTGAACACAAAATTGCACCAACTGAAGCCGAGCTTGCGGCCTTCCTGAAACCTTTGGACGATGCCGGTGTTGATATGTTCCATTGTTCCACGCGGCGTTTCTGGGAACCGGAATTTGACGGGTCTGAGCTCAACCTTGCCGGTTGGACCAAAAAGCTGACTGGAAAGCCGACCATGACGGTCGGGTCGGTTGGCCTCTCCGGCGAGTTCATTGCTGCCTTTGCCGGGGAAGGTTCTGAGCCAACCAGCATCGACAAACTGCTTGAGCGCCTGAACCGGGATGAGTTTGATATGGTTGCCATCGGGCGCGCGCTGCTTGTTGACCCGGAATGGGCAAACAAAATTCGGGAGGGACGCGCGTCTGAGCTCAAACCCTTTACGCAAGCTGCGTTAACCGAACTGGCCTGAACCAAACAAAATCACCACAACATCGAAGGGTGGCCCATGGCCACCCTTTTTGTTTGGTTGTCCAAAAAGAGCGTTGGCATTATACATTTGGCACTGAAACGCGTTTTTGCCTATTCCTCACTTCTGTCCACGTGACGAGGCCTTCTTGGTAGCCAATGATCGAAACTTGCCGGTCTGCCGTCTCGCCCCGGAGAGCGTCCTTGTCTACGCCTGCGAAGAGGTGATCGGAGATGGCATCCTGAAACTTCGATTTGCGCAGGAAATCAAAAGACGTTTTCCCAAAGCAAAACTCACCTGGTTGGCCGGAACGGGCAAGACGGTTTATTCCGGCCTCTTTAGGGAGGTAGCCGCACGGTACATATACGAGATCATCGAAGATGCGGGGATCGGAAATAAAACGCATCAGCTCGTTACGATGTGGACCCCCCTCAAAGGTCGACACTTTGACCTCATTATCGACACACAGCGGCTCGTCGCACGTACGGTGATTTGCAAGCGCATCAAACATGATGTTTTTCTATCAGGCGCTGCAGACGGCCTTTTCTCGGATGTCCGGCGTCCAAATGGGATCGCGGACAGCATTTCATTTGTTGATCGTTTGATCGATTTTCTGGATCTTGTTTCCCCAAAACCAGAGACCGCAGCGGATCCCGTGTTCAAGTTATCTGGCGAGTGGCATGACCTCGCTGCGCGAATGCTACCGCCAGGCCCTCATTATGTCGGCATTGCCCCTGGTGCTGGCGACCCGCGGAAAGTTTGGCCACTGGACCGATTTATTGAAATTGCGGAGCGTCAGATAGAAAAGGGACGTGTGCCCGTTTTTCTGTTGGGACCGGATGAGAAGGATCTCGTACCCGTTGTGCGGTCCCGTGTGCCGCAAGCGCTTCTACCTGAATGGGATCGGAGCGACGATCAGCGGCATCTCAAAGGCCCGCTGCTGGTGATGGCGCTCGCCGCGCGCATGAATGCGGCCCTCGCCAATGATTCCGGTGTTGGGCATATGCTTGCGGTGGGTGGAGCACCACTCGTCTCGTTGTTCACGCATCATGATCCGGAAAAGTACAGAGCTGACGCCCGCGTCATCCATATTATCCATTCGCAGCGCGACTATGGAAGTGATGATGGAAACGATATTCCCTCCGCAGACGTACTTCAGGCCATTGATCAGATGATCGCTTCCGAAGTACCCCTGCGCACTTAGGCGATAGAAAGCCGGTCGATGCCCTAGCGATCAGAGACCGTATGTCGATGCTCGCTCCGGATCTCTGCTGGCAACGTGTTTGGCAAGATCAACAATGACTTTAGCCTGTTTCCAGGTCGCATCATCCTGCATCTTGCCGTCCAGCATGACCGCGCCCGTACCATCTGGCATGGCCTCTAGAATGCGCAACGCAAATTTCACTTCATCTGCTTCCGGACTGAAGACATCTTTCGCGATGTCGATCTGCACGGGATGCAAAGACCACGCCCCCACACACCCCATAAGGAAGGCGTTGCGGAACTGAATTTTACACGCATCTGTGTCGGCGATATCGCCAAAAGGTCCATAGAAGGGTCGAATGCCATTTGACAGGCATGCGTCAACCATTCGCGCTACGGTATAGTGCCACAAGTCCTGTTGGGCAAAGATACGCGCGCTTCCATCCTCTTTCGGGTCTTCGATCACACCATAAAACGGGTGACCACCACCCACGCGGGTTGTCTTCATGCCTCTCGATGCTGCAAGGTCTGCAGGCCCTAGGCTCATGCCGTGCATACGCGGGCTGGCAGATGCAATCTCGTTGACATTTTTTACGCCCTGAGCAGTTTCCAGAATGGCGTGTACGAGAATTGGTTTCGTAACGCCATTTTTCGCCTCAAGTTGAGCGAGCAGCTGGTCAATATAGTGGATATCCCATACACCCTCGACCTTGGGCAGCATGATCACATCGACTTTATTTCCGACTGCGCTCACAATCTCGACAATATCGTCGAGCGCCCATGGACTGTTCAACGCATTAATGCGTGTCCACAGACCTGTTTGACCAAAATCATTTTCCTGCGCGACCTTGATGAAACCGGCGCGCGCCGCTTCTTTCGCATCAGCCGGAATGGCGTCTTCCAAATTTCCGAGGATCACATCCACTTGTGGAATGAGGCCGGGAATTTTTGCATGCACCTTTTCATTATGCGCCGGAAAAAAATGGATCATGCGCTCAAGGGCAATTGGAAGCTCGTGGAACGGAGCGGGGGCACCAACGGCGAGCGGCTTGTAAAAGGAAGAAGGAAGTTTCATGATTTCCGGTCTTTCGAAGAAATGCTTGGCAATATTTTTGCGGCGCAGCATATCGATTTGAGCCTTTGCTGGCCAGTTGAATTTGGCACGATGTATCAGCCTCTATTTGGTCAGCGTCGCCAATTTTTTTGCCATCGCGGTTTTGAAGGCTTCCGTCTCTGTGACGCGGTATTCTCCTTGAGTGTAGGCGAGCGCATTTTGGTGATAGAAAGCGGCATTCATAATGTTGGCGACGGAGCTGTCCCGCTCTTTCACGACTTTGCCGGGAGACCCCATGACAATCGAATTGTCCGGAATGATTGTTCCTTCGGTGACAATCGTATGCCCGCCAATGATGCAGTTTTTTCCAATTTTCACGCCATCCATAATTGTGGAATTGATGCCGATCAGACAATTGTCGCCAATCTCCGCACCATGAATGGTGCAATGATGGGTGATTGAACAATCATTACCAATAATTGTTGGCGTCGCGTTACCAACATGGATCATCACAAAGTCCTGGATGTTTGTTCGCTCGCCAATTCGCACTTCATGCATCTCTGAGCGTATGACGACGTAAGGCCATAGAGAGGAGCCTTCGTTGATTTCTACCTCTCCATAAACAAGCGCAGTCGGGTGGATGAACGCAACTTTGTTTAGGCGCACTGATGGTCCAAGCATTTTTTCCTCGTTCTTCAGATGACGGATTGTTTTTCCAGTTCGGCATTCACCGGCCCGGCAATCACGAGCGCGCCCAGTGCGATGAAGGAGGCGGCCGCACCGTAAAAGTAGGATGCTGTATAGCCACCCGCGGTTTCAAATATCAGACCGAAGGCAGCGGGTCCGCTTGCAACGCCGAAGGTCGTAAACAGCTGAGATGTTGAATAGATGCGTGCATACGCTGCTGTGCCAAAAGCCTCAGCAATAAGCAAAGGCTGCATCATGAGAAGATTGCCAACGGTAAAGCCAAAAAGAATGGCGGAGGTGAGCAGCGCGGCAACAGTGCCCGCCAGTGCGTAGAGACCAAGAGCGCAGGCCTGGCCGACCAGCAATGCCGCCATAAAATATCGCGATGACAGGTGTGGCAATGCCCAGCCACCGATCAGCCGACCCGTAATACTTGCGCCCGCCATCAATGAGACGGCAAGTGCAGCGGTCTCCTTGTCCCCGGTGCGTCCGAGCACCAGCGAAAACTGATGCGCGATGGAGCCGACCTGAGCAAGCATTGACGTCATGAACATAATCGTTGAGAAGATGAAAAACCGGCTTCGCACCGCGACCTGATAGGGAACACCTTCGATAGTGGTCGGAGCACCTACATCTGAATCTCGTATCCTCGTACCATCCGGAGCAAGGCCCATCGAAGCAGGGCTAGGCCTGAACAACAGAACAGACATGGGTACGATGCCCAGAAACAGCCCAACGCCGAGCCAAGGTGCTGCGCCGCCTAACCCCAGACTTTCAATCAGCGTTACGGATAGTGGCGTCAACAAGATGCCGCCAAGAGACAATCCTGTGGACGCAAATGAAAGGGCGATGGAACGTTTCTTCACAAACCAACGTGCGACAAGAGTTGTGCAGGGCAAAAGCGCGCAGGCCGAGTAACCTGCGCCGAACAGAATGTAAAACAGATAGAGCTGCCAGAGTTCACGCACCATGCCAGCGCAAGCGAGAACCGACGCGGCGATCAGTGCACCGGCAGAGATCGTCCAGCGCGGATCGTACCGATCAATGAGGCGAGCAACGCCCAGTCCAGTCACACCGGCAGAGATAAAAAATGCCGCCGTCGCGGCTGATGTGTACCCGACCGAAAAATTTCGTTCGGCCACGAATGCACTCAGATAGACCGAGAGATTGTAGAAGCCAAATCCGGCCGACACGGTCATTACCACGAAGGAAGCAAACACGATGTACCAGCCATAGAAGATTGGCTGCCGATCATCCTCGGCGTCAGGTTGGTTCATGATCAGGCACGCTTACCAAAATTATCAATCCCGCTTTGTACCAGAAAGAGCGGCGTCCGGGAGAGCCAATTTGTTGCGTATATGCACTGCTTCCCGCTGGAAAAGACTTTGTCGGGTCGGCCTGAGCGCCCGTTTGGCTGTCTCAATGGCCAAAATGTGAGCAGATGCGGGCTGGTCGCACGGCTTCACTTTCGGTATGACTGTCTTAAACCCATATAATTGGGAAAAACAGGAGGCGAACATGAAGCTATTCAATTCAATTGGGCCAAACCCACGCGTCGTAAAAATGTTTATGGCAGAAAAGGGTATCAGCCTGCCGATGGAAGAAGTGGACCTGATGGGCGGTGCCAACCGCCAGGACGGCTACCTCAAAAAGAATCCTGCCGGGCAGCTTCCAGCGCTCGAGCTTGATAATGGGCAGATCGTCTCCGAAATCACGGCCATTTGCGAGTATCTGGAAGAAAAGAACCCTAAACCGTCGCTTATCGGTACAAATGCCGAAGAGCGGGTCGAGACCCGCATGTGGACAAGGCGGGTTGATCTTGGGGTCTGCGAACCTTTGGCAAACGGCTTTCGTTTTTCTGAAGGCCTGCCAATGTTTCAGCCGCGCATGCTCTGCGTACCTGAGGCCGCTCCTGGCTTGAAGGCCATGGCGCAAAACAAAATTGAATGGTTCGACGCACAGCTCAAAGGCAAGCAGTGGCTTGCCGGTGATCGGTTCACGCTCGCCGATATTCTGTTTTTCTGCTTCCTTGATTTTGGAGCCGCCGTCGGCCAACCCCTCAATCCGGAATACAAGAATATTGGGGCTTGGTTTGAGCGCGTCAAGGCGCGACCGAGCGCTGCTGCTTCTGCATGACCTGGAGCCGGGGTTACGCCCCGGCTTTCATATTGATGTTCTTTGGGAGGGGAAATTGAAGGAAGATCTTGTAAACATCCATACACGCGACGGCGACATGGAAACATTTTGTGTTGTCCCAGGTGATGCGGTTTATCCTCCCGTCATTTTGTATATGGATGCGCCCGGCATTCGCGAAGAGCTTTATGAGTTTGCTCGTCGCATTGCAGCAGAGGGCTATTGCGTCCTGCTGCCTGACATGTATTACCGACGGGGACGCCTGCGCTTCGACATGAAGACCGCGGATGAGAGTGTTCAGAAGTCGATGTTCGATGCGATGTACTCTCTCAACAATGCCCTTGTTATGTCGGATACCGAAGCAATGCTAGACTGGCTCGACAATCAAGCTCACGCCAAAGCGGGGCCGGTCGGCTGTATCGGCTATTGTATGAGTGGCCAATATGTCGTGAGTGCAGCTGGGACCTTCCCGGGTCGTATAGCGGCCGCCGCCTCGCTCTACGGTGTGAGCATTGTTACGGATAAGCCGGACACGCCGCACAAGCTTGCAGGCCGTATCAAGGGTGAAATCTATTTCGGTTTTGCGGAGCAAGATCAATGGGTCCCGGAGAATGTCATTCCGGATATCCGGGAGGAGTTTGACAAGCACAATGTCTCCTATGTGCTGGATCAATGGCCCGGCACCGGACATGGGTTTTGTTTTCCAGAGCGTGGTACTTACGTGAAGGAAGCGGCGGAAGCCGTTTGGACCAAGGTTTTTGATCTCTACAGACGGCGCCTCCGAGACTAGTAATTTGCCTTTACTTGTTGACTCTCGGCTGACATTGTTACCGCACTCAATAAGGAGAGGTAGTGCGGCATGTCAGGCTTTCGTTCCATTCTATTCGGTGTGATGTTTCTGTTCTCAACAGTTAGCGTTCAAGCTGAACCAGTTGCCAATCTACCTGCGGATGCCAGCGCGCAATATGAGCAGGTACGCGTTTGCACGAACAACGCGAAAGATGCCAACCAGACCGAAGGCCTCAATTGGTGGAATCGCCGCACTCCACAACAGCAGCGCTACATGTTGGAATTGCCGTGTGAAGAAAAGTACATCGTGACGATCTGCGTTTTTCTTTACGACCCAGACCTGAAAGGCTGCACCAACAAGGGGGTCGCGCGCTACCGGGCCGACCGTCATTGCGCCGCTCAAGGCTTTGAAATTCTCTCAGAAGAGAAGGCGGCTTGCGAAAAAGAGTATGTCGCAAACTTCAAGCCTGTATTCTGATCGAAGCGAAAAATGCGCCCCTGACGCAATTCTCATATACTTCCACAGATTTCCTGAGAATAATGTTTCCCAACATGGGGGATAAGATGGAATTTCAGCGATTTGTTGGTCTTGCAATATCATTTGCATTCGTTTTGTCAGCTATTTTCGCAGTGGCTTTGATGTCCACGGCAGCACAAGCCGATCAGATTCCTGCCTGTCTGGATAGCGCGAAGACCGGGAATGAAACAAATGCGCAGGCATGGTGGGATCGACGTTCTGCCCAAGAGCAGAACTACATGCGGGATCTCCCTTGTGAGCAGCGCTACATTGTTGCGGTTTGCGTCTTTCTTTATGATCCGGATTTGAAAGCATGCACAAACAAGGGTGTCGCCCGCTTTGAAGGTGCGCGCCACTGTGCGGCGCAAGGTCACGAAATTCTGTCAGAGGCCGATGCAGCCTGCCAGGCAAATTATGTAGCAAGTGCCAAACCACGCTTCTAATTGCGCGCGTGAGGGTTGCAGGTAAGGACGATCAGATGCCAACGCCATCAGATGCCCGGACGGTTTCCGATGATTGGGAGAGCCCTGCTGCCATTACACTCGGTAAGAAAGTTCTCGAGATTGACGGTGAGCGGGGTTACATCAAAGCATCGTTCTACGCGGGCGAAAGTTTTGTAAATCGCGGCGGCCGGATTTATGGCGGGTTCCTCTCTGCCATGCTTGATGGACTTTGTGGTCATGCGGTCCGATCAACCAATAGAGAAGTGACGCCACAAGTCACGCTTGAGCTGAAGACCAGCTTCCTTGGACGCGCGGACGTTGGCACACTCATTGGAGAAGGATGGGTGAAGCATCGCGGCAAATCCATCGCCTTTGCGGAGGCCGAACTTCGTCGGGAGGACGGCGAAATTGTTGCGCGCGCAAGTGCCACCTTCAAGCTCGGCCAGCCTCAATCGGCTGAGAGTGGCGACTAGGTTTTTAGTTCTCGAAAATGCGCGACGCGCCCCCAAGCACCGAACCTTCGCCTTGGTCTTTGCCGCCCATTCTTGGTGCGTGCTCGATAATCCGGTCGGCAAGGCGCGAGAAGGGAAGGCTTTGCAACCAAACCGTCCCCGTTCCCTGCAGGCTTGCAAGGAAAATTCCTTCGCCACCGAAGATCATGGACTTCAAGCCGCCAGCGCGTTCTATGCTGTAGTCCAGCGATGGTGTGAACGCGACGATACACCCGGTGTCGACCCGCAGCTTTTCTCCCGTCAGCTTTTTCTCAACGATGGTTCCGCCAGCATGCACAAAGGCCATGCCATCACCGGTCAATTTTTGGAGTATAAAACCTTCACCTCCAAAAAAACCCGTACCTAGCTTCCTGTGGAAGGCGATACCAATGTTTGTGCCAAGTGCTGCGGCGAGGAATGAATCTTTTTGGCAAAGAATTTCTCCCATCTTTGATTGGTCAATCGCGATGATCTTGCCGGGGAAGGGGGCGGCGAAAGCAACCGAGGCTTTCTTTGCCGCTTTATTGGTGAAATGGGTCATGAACAGACCTTCACCGGTGAGCATGCGTTTTCCGGCAGAAAAAAGCTTCCCGAACACGCCTTCATCGGCGGCGGAGCCATCTCCGAGGCGGGTCTCAAATTCGATCCCGTCCTCCATGTAATTCAGGACGCCAGCTTCCGCGATGACCGTTTCGCCGGGATCAAGCTCAACTTCGACCAACTGCATATCGTCGCCCAAAATCCGGTAGTCTACTTCGTGGCATTTTCTCGTCATTTGCTCATTTTCCGTCTGTGCCGTTTTGAGTTCAGGTTCACCAGGTATCGATGAAGCTTCTGCCGTGATCCGTGCCCGCCTGTTTTGGGGGAATTGATTTCAGCCCCCGCACGACCCAATGCCTCGTTTCAAAGGGATCTATCACGCCATCAATTTCGAGGAACGATGCCATGTTGATGGCTTTTCCGTTTTCATAATATCTCGCGACCATTTTGTCGTAGAACGCTTTGCGTTCAACTTCATCTTCAATCGCCTCCATTTCACGGCGATAACCGAGCTGGACGGCACCTTCAAGGCCCATGCCACCAAACTCACCGGTCGGCCATGCAATATTGAAGAAGGGCGCGCGGAATGTGCCGCCAGTCATGGCCTGTGCGCCAAGGCCATAACCTTTGCGCAATACAATGGTAAAAAATGGAATGCTCAGGTTTGCCGCCGTCACAAACATCCGGGAGACGTGACGCACTTGGGCTGTGGCTTCAACATCAGGCCCGACCATAAATCCGGGTGTGTCGCAAAGTGAAAGAATGGGGAGG
The DNA here is from genome assembly GCA_040223265.1 of Parvibaculum sp. GTDB lineage: Bacteria > Pseudomonadota > Alphaproteobacteria > Parvibaculales > Parvibaculaceae > Mf105b01. Next base: position 11,304 of record JAVKCY010000080.1, read on the forward strand.
TTAAACGCTTCGCACAACTGCATAAAGCGAGCGGTCTTGTCGGCGGCGTCCGCATCAATTGCACCACCCAGATGGAATGGGTTGTTTGCAATCAGGCCCATCGGGCGTCCCTCAACCCGAACCAGGCAGGTCAGAATGCCAATCCCGAAATCTTTCCGAAGTTCCAGCACACTTTTTTTGTCTGCCAGCGTGTTGATGACTGTGCGTACATCGTAGGCCCGAAGACGATTTTCCGGTATCAGGTGGCGCAGCTCGCGCTGATCCGCAACCTCCCACGTTTTCAGGTTTCCCTGGAAGTAGGAGAGATATTTTTTTGCGGCGGCGACGGCTTCCTCTTCATCGGCAACTGCAATGTCGACAACACCATTTTTGGTTTGCACGTTGATCGGGCCAATATCTTCCGGGCGGTACACGCCAAGGCCGCCGCCCTCAATCATCGCCGGTCCACCCATGCCTATATTGCTATCTGCTGTTGCGATGATCACGTCGCTACAGCCGACCAAAGCTGCGTTACCTGCAAAACATCGCCCCGACACGATGGAGATGGTAGGGACCTTGCCGCTTAACTCCGCGAATTTTTTGAACGTCGTAACATCAAGACCTGCCACCCCGGCGGTGTCGGTATCACCTGGCCGCCCGCCGCCACCCTCGCCAAAAAGGATCAGTGGCAGGTTCCATTGATGCGCTAGTTCCAACATGCGGTCGGTCTTTTTATGGTTCATGGCACCTTGAGTGCCTGCAAAGACCGTGAAGTCATATGACATGATCATTGCGCGCGCGGCTTCGTCGCCAAAGTTCGCCCCGTTCACCGCCCCAACGCCGGTAATCATGCCATCAGCCGGGCTCATCTTGATCAGGTCTTCCATACTCCGCCGTCTTCGTTGGGCGGCGAGAGCGAGTGCCCCGTACTCAATGAAAGTACCATCGTCGCACAGGTCGGCGATGTTTTCGCGTGCGGTACGCTGGTTACGTGTGCGTCGTCGCGCGACGGCATCCGGACGTCGATGATCGAGCCCAATGGCATGGCGCTCCATCACCTCTGCGAGGTCTGGCCGGATACGATCAAGATCCACTTTATCCCGATCCACCAGTTCTGATGTATCAACTTCACGTTCCTCAATGAACAACAAGGGAGCGCCTTCAAAGACGGTGTCATTCGCTTGTACCGCCACCTTCTGGACAAGTCCGCTCGCGCTCGCAAGGATGATGTGTTCCATCTTCATCGCCTCAAGCACAGCAATCTGCTGGCCCTTGGCGATGCTCGCGCCTTCTGCCGCGTCGATGCTGACCACACGGCCCTGCAGGTGCGATTTCAAAGGGATTGTGCCCGGCGGCGCGCTTATGGCTTGAGCCGTGATGTCTGACGATTGGTTAGCTTGCGTTTGCCGGCCGGTCATTTTGCCCTCATTAGTCTTGGCAAGCAGCGCTGCATTCTCGGACATGAAATTCGTTGTGATGTCGTTTGACTGGCAGGAGGGAAGATCCAGCAAGTTTCTGAAGACGTTCGCATTTGTGCCGATTCCGCCAACATGCAACTCGCCGAGCGCTCGCCTCGCACGTGCCACCACATCTTTATAGTTTGGGCTTGGTGAGTGGACGATCAGTTTTACAAGCAGGCTGTCATAGTGCGGGCTTGTTACATAGCCTGCATATCCGAACGTATCAACGCGGATGCCTGGGCCAGAAGGCATGTTGAAAGACTGGATCAGGCCGCCGGTCGGCACTGTTTCGCCGTCCACCGTCATGCGTTCCATGTTAATGCGATACTGAACTGCAAACCCGCGGGCGGCGGGCGTTGCGCTTAGGCCCAATTCACCCAGCTTTGCACCGGCCGCAATTTGAAGTTGGGTTTTTACAAGATCGACCCCTGTCACTTCCTCTGTCACGGTGTGCTCAACCTGGAGGCGCGGGTTTGCCTCCATGAACGCGTACTGACCTGTTTCGTCGTTCACCAGAAACTCAAAAGTACCGATATTGTTGTATGAAGCCGCCTTGCCCAGTGCGATCGCAGCGTTCGACAGTTCGGACCGCAGCTCTTCCGTCAGGCTTGGGCTTGGAGCTATTTCCATCAGCTTCTGTCTGCGGCGTTGAAGCGAGCATTCCCGTTCTCCCAGATGAATGATATCCGTCCCGTCTCCAACAATCTGAATTTCGATATGACGGGCTTTCTGGATCAGCTGCTCGACATACAGGGCTTCGCTACCGAATGCGGACTTCGCTTCCGACTGGCACCGCGCATAGGCTTCATCAATCTCATCCTTTGTTGTCACCGGGCGCATGCCACGACCGCCGCCGCCAGCCAAGGCTTTGATCATGATGGCCGCACCCGGTTCCAGCATATCAAAAAAGGCATGAACCTCTTCAAGCGTGGTTTCTTTGTTCGTGCCGGGGAGGAGGGCGACACCCAGCTTCGCCGCAAGTGCACGCGCTGCCGCCTTGTCCCCAAATAAAGAAAGCGCGTTTGGAGAGGGACCCACAAATGTAAGGCCGGCGGCTGCGCAGGCATTTGCGAACTCAACATTTTCACTCAGAAAACCATATCCGGGATGTATAGCGTCACAGCCGCTCCCCTGCGCGGTTTCAATGATCTCCGCGATGTTCAGGTAGGCAGTCGCACCGGTGCCTGTCAGAGCCTTTGCCTCGTCGGCGGCAGTGACATGTCCGCTCTGCTGGTCGTCGGAAGCATAGATTGCAACCGTCGCCAATCCGACTTCCCCAGCTGCGCGGGCAATCCGCACGGCGATTTCACCCCGATTCGCAATCAAGAGTTTTTTGAAGCCCATTCCACTACCCACCTGTATTCGTGCAGCCGACACTGACAACCGGCACGCTTATGTCAATTTTGATGGGAGGAATGGTAGCAGATGCACGGTTGAGCGGCTAGAAACGGCTCGTCACATGGTGGCCTTTTTGGCAGAAAAACTTGATCGGCTCTGCGGGAAGCGGATAATCACGCTGGTGCCGCGTCCAACTTCGCTTTCGATTTTGAGTTCACCATCATGCTGGGCAACCAGCGCGTCTACGAGGGAGAGGCCGATGCCCAACCCCTCAAACCGCCGGGCCAAGTCACCATCAACCTGCTGGAACCGGGCGAGGGCGCGCGGAATGTCTTCCTTTTCCATGCCGATCCCGGTGTCGACAACCGACATGTGCAGACATCCTTCATGCATTGAGAGAAACAACGTGACCGTTCCACCCTGAACGTTGAACTTGATCGCGTTGTTCAGGAGATTGATCAGGATCTGTTTGAACTTGCGCTGGTCTGCAAACAATAGCGGCAGTTCATCCGCGCACTCAATGGAGCACTTTACATCCTTCAACACCGCTTGAGGTCCAACGATACGAAGCATTGCTTCAGCGACCAAGTCTGGTTCGAATTCATCTTCATATAGCACATCATTGCCGCTCTCAATTCGCGCAAGGTCGAGAATGTCATTCACAATTGCCAACAGGTGACGGCCTGAGCCCGCAATGTCTTTCACATAATCCTTGTAATGATCGTTTTCGATGGGTCCGAATGACTCACGCTCCATCACTTCTGAAAATCCGATGATGGCATTCAATGGTGTTCTCAGTTCATGGCTCATTGTTGCCAGAAATTCGTTTTTGGCTCTAGACGCTTCTTCAGCCCGGTTGAGTGCAAAATACAGATCATTCGCTTTGGCTTCGAGTGCAGTGTTGGCGT